>NZ_BJNO01000001.1 GCF_006539725.1 Klebsiella terrigena
ACGTAGCGGGTGTGAGAAAAACGTCGGATTCAACGTGAACGGAACATTCCACGGAAATGAACGGAACATTCCACGGAAATGAACGGAGCTTAAAAAGCAGCCTTCGCCCAAACCACCGTTTCACGGCGATCCATCAGCTAAGCCCGACCCGAACCGTACAAACGCTACCCGTTGACCCACGCCAGCGTAAACCCATCCCAGCCCTTGCTGCCCACCGTCTGCAGCGCCGTCACCGTCAGGCGCGGGTCGCTGCCCATCATCTCAATAAACCGCCGCACGCCCTGGACTCGCTCATCGGCGCTGTGCGGATTGGTCACTTCACCCTCCCGCACCACGTTATCGCCGATAATCAGCGTTCCCGGGCGGGAGTAGCGCAGCGCCCACTGCAGATAGTGCGGGTTGTTGGGCTTATCGGCATCGATAAAGATCAGATCAAACGCCGGGCGATCGCCGAAGCTCTCAAGGGTCTCCAGCGCCGGGCCTTCGCGCAGCACAACCCGATCGTCCACCCCCGCCAGCTGAAGATTCTGCCGCGCGATCTGCGCATGGTGCGAGTCGGCTTCCAGGGTCAGCAGCTCGCCGTCCGACGGCAGCTCGCGCGCCATCCAGATAGTGCTATAGCCGCCGAGCGTGCCGATCTCCAGCACCCGCCGGGCGCGGGTGATGCGCACCAGCAGCGCCAGAAACTGTCCCTGGTTGGCGGCAACGTCGTAAGGCGGAAGGCCGGCGCGCTGGTTATTCTCTAACACCTGCTGCAATAGCGGGTCGGACGGGATCAGCGATTCAACAAGATAACTATCTACAGCAGACCATTGTTGTTGCATGCCTAATTTCCTGTATTACGTCCCTGATGAAACAGACCAGCCGCCTCCCAGCGCCCGATATAAATCAACCTGCGCCAGCAGCAGGTTATTTTTCACCTGCACGACGCTGGTTTGCGTCGAGAACAGGGTGCGCTGGGCGTCAAGAACGTCGAGATAAGAGGAGTAGCCGTTGCGATAGCGGTTTCCGGCTATCCGCAGCGTCTCTTGCGCCACCGCCTCCTGATCCTGCAGCTCCGTCAGCTGCTCGCCGTAGCGGGTGATGGCGTCCAGGCTATCGTTGACCTCACGAAACGCGCCGCGCACCGTTTTCTCATAGCCGTACAGCGCCTGGTTACGCTGGGCCATCGAGACGTCAACCTGGGCGTTCAGCGCCTGGCGGTTAAGCAGCGGGGCGAGAATACTGCCGCCGAGGCTCCACAGCCGCAGCGGGTTATCGAGCAGGTCGGGCAGCGTGCGGTCCTGCATGCTGCCGGTGGCGGTTAAGTTGATCGACGGCAGCAGCTGGGCCTGAGAAGAGGCAAGGGTGGCATCGGCGGCGAGCAGCTGGCGCTGGGCCTGCACGATATCCGGTCGGCGGTTCAGCAGGCTGGAGGGCAGCTGCGACGGCAGCGCCAGCGGCGTCAAATGGGCAAAGTCCTGGCGGCTGATGGCCTGCGGATTGCTGCCGATCAGCACGCTAAGGGCATTCTCCTGCTGGGCAATTTGATGCGCCAGCGGCGGGATCTGCGCCCGGGTAGATCGCAGCTCTGAATCGGCCTGCATCAGCTCGAGGCGCGAGGTGTAGCCGGTCTCAAACTGGCGTTTCGCCATGTTGTAGGCGTCCTCGCGGGATTTCAGCGTCTGCCGGGTGACCCGCAGCTGCTCGTCGAGAGAGAGCAGCGTCAGGTAGCCGGCGGCCACCGAGGTGGCGACGGTCAGATCGGCGGCAGCGGCGGCGGCCTTCTGCGCCTCAAGAGTGGCCTCGGCGGCGTCGGCGGCGCTGCGGTTGGCTCCCCAGATATCGACGTCATAGCTGGCGGTCAGTCCGCCCTTATAGACCGTACTGTGGATGGGAAGGCCGGTGGCGGCGGACTGCGCGCGGGCGCGGCTACCGGTCAGCGAGGCGTCAAGCGACGGAAACAGGCTGCTGTCGGCGGCGTAGGCCCGCGCCTGATACTCATTCACCCGCTCGCGGGCGATCAGCACATCGCTGTTATAGCGCAGC
The DNA here is from genome assembly GCF_006539725.1 of Klebsiella terrigena. GTDB lineage: Bacteria > Pseudomonadota > Gammaproteobacteria > Enterobacterales > Enterobacteriaceae > Klebsiella > Klebsiella terrigena. The sequence goes on from NZ_BJNO01000001.1 coordinate 2,029, forward strand.
GCCTGCTCCACGTACTGATTGAGCTGGCTGTCGTGAAAGTTGCGCCACCACCAGCCCTCAAGCGGGCTGGCGGGGCCGATATCGGCACGCCAGGCGGCGGGGATCTGCAGCGACGGCGTGGCAGGAGGCACGTCTGCCGACCGGCAGCCGGCCAGCGCGACGCCGAGCGCCAGCGCAAGGGAGAGTCGGCGCATCATGGCTTCTCTCCCTCACGGGTATCGATGGTGACCTGCACCGACATGCCGGGGCGCAGATGCTGGCTATTTTTCTGCCCCTCATCAACCGCGATGCGCACCGGAATTCGCTGGGCAATTTTGACGAAGTTGCCGGTGGCGTTGTCCGGTGAAATGGCGCTGAACTCAACCCCGGTGGCCGGGGAGATGCTCTGGACGACGCCGCTGAATTTCTCGCCGCTGAGCGCATCGACGCTAAAGGTGGCGGCCTGACCAATGCGAATGTGCGCCAGCTGGGTCTCTTTCATATTGGCGATCACCCAGTGCTGCGGCGGCACCAGCGACGTCAGGTGGGTACCGGCGCTGACGTAGGCGCCGAGCCGGACGGAAATTTGCCCCAGCTGTCCGTCGGTTGGCGCAACGATCCGCGTGTTCTGCAGATCGATATCCGCCAGCTCCAGCGCGGCCCTGGCGCTGGCAACGTCGGCCTCCAGGGCGTCGCGGTTGACGATGGTGGATTGCAGATCCTGACGCGACATTTCCAGCGTGGCTTTCGCCTGCTCAATATCGGCGGCGCCCTGTGCGGCGCTGGCCCTTGCCGAATCGCGCTCGCGAATCGACAGCGAGCCGTCGGCGGTCAAATCCTGCACGCGCTTTAAATCGGCCTGGGTTTTCTGATTCTGCGCGCGGGCGTTTTGCAGCGCGGCCTCGTTGCGGGCAATGACCGCCTGGGCGCTTCTGCGCTGCTGCTGGTTATTTTTCAGCGCCGACTCCTTCATCGCCAGGGTGGCCTGCGCCTGATGGACGCGCTGCTTGTAGATCCGGTCGTCAATCTGGAACAGCGTCTGCCCGGGCTTAACCTGGGCAAAATCCTGAACGTTGACGGCGGTGATATAGCCGCTGACCTGCGGGCTGATAAAGGTGGTCTGCCCGCGCACGTAGGCGTTATCGGTAAACTGGCTGTGGCGGGTAAACGGCGGCAGCTGCCACGCGTATAAAATCACCAGCACTCCAACGAGGCCAATGGCGGCGGCGGTAAAAATAGAGACCACGCGAATATTATTGCGGGTATTGGCCTGTTGCCTGGCGGCATCCTGCTGACTCATAACGACTCCAGAGTAAAAATTATCTTTGTTATTTGTTTCCTGTCGCGCGTTTAAGCGCAATGCGAGCGGTAATACGCAGCCTTATCAGGCGCCAGAACACCCAGATCAGCGTGCCGGCGGAAATCATCGCCGTCAGCAGATAGGTGTCATTGTAGGCAAGAATATTGGCCTGCAGCGTTGAGGCGTTCTGCAAGAGCGTGCTGGCCTGAACGTTCAGCAGCGTGCTGTCGCCAATCTGGCTTTGATACATCTGGCTGTATTGCTGAAGACGCTCGGCAATCAGCGGATTCAGGGTGGTTATCTGGTCGGCGAGCTGGCTGGAGTGAAACTTTTCCCGCCAGGTCTGAAAGGTGCCGAGGATCGCCGACCCCAGCAGGCCGCCGATATTCTGGCTCATACCAAACAGCACCGAAAAGCTCACCAGGTTGCGCTGGTCGGCAATGACCCCGCCGATCCCGGCCAGCATCGCCGGCGCCAGGAAGAAGGCGCTGCCGAAGCCGAGCAGGAACTGGCTGAACATCAGCTGCTCGGGACGCGTCAGGATGGTCGACTGGCTGTCGAGCAGCGAGGCTACCATGATCAGCGCCAGCGCGGTGGCGGTGGGCCAGTAGAGCCGCTGCGGGTTCAGCGTCAGGCAGCTGGCGATAATTCCGCAGAGGATCCCGGCGAAGATCGACCACGCCAGCTGGGTCATCTGCTCGTTCTGTAGCCCGACGTACTGCAGCCAGCCGATAACCCCGGTGTTCTGTTCCGCCAGCACGATCCGCATCAGCAGCATAATTAATCCCAGGCGCAGGATACTGCCGCTGGAGAGCCAGTGGGTGTTGAGCAGCGGGTTGCTGCGGTTGTGCTCGAAGGCGATGGCCGACACAATCAGCACCACCGCGCCCGCCAGCGCCCAGCCGATCCACGGGGCCTCAAACCACCAGTCAAGACGGCCCAGCGAGAGGACGGCGCAGACCAGCGCCATGCCGGGGGCCAGCAGAATAAAGGTAATGAAGTCCTTTTTCTCGAACACCTTCTTGCGATCGCTGGGAGGCAGCTTGAGCACCATCACGCAGGCGAGTGAGACCAGCGCCAGCCCCAGTTCAAAAAAGTAGAGGCCGCGCCATTCGTCAAGCTGCAGCAGCTCCGTGGAGAAGAGGCGGGCGAGGGGAATCGCCAGCGATGAGCCGGTTATCCCGATGGTCAGCGCCTTCAGGCGGTGGCGGGCGGGCCACGCCTGCACCTGATAATAAATGCCCAGCGAGCTGAGCGCCGCCGCCACCATGCCGTGCGCGGCGCGAACCATCATGGCCGAGCTGAGATCGTTGACGAAGAGGTGGAAAAAGGTCACCAGCACGTACAGCACCAGGAAGCCTTCGGTAAAGGCGCGCAGGCCGAACTGCTGGCGAAATTTTACCAGCAGCAGGTTGATCGAGACGTTGGTCATAACGTAGACCGCAGGCAGCCAGGCGATCTCCGTCGACCAGGCGGCGAAGGTTCCCTGCAGGTTCTGCAGGTTGGCGGTGACCACCGCGTTGCCCAGCGCGCCGGTCAGGCAGACCAGCAGCCCGACGATGCCGTAGGCGATACGCTTTGGCGTCGAGTGAATCGGCGTCGACGGCGAGCCGAGGATCGCCGGCTTTTCATGCGGCGCCCAGTCGTGGGGCACGTAGGGGTTTTCAGGACGGCGAGGCATTACTTTTTCTCCACCTCGCGCAGCAGCTTTTCCAGCACCAGGTGGGTTTGCTGCCGCTCTTCGGGGCTAATGGCGCTTAAGATCTCTTCGCGTAAATCATCGGCCACCGTTTTGACCTGCAGATAGAGTTCAAGGCCTTTGTCGGTGGCAACCAGCAGGCGCTTGCGCCGGTCGCTGTCGGTTTTTACGCGCTCCACCAGCGCCAGCTCCACCAGCCGGTTGATCAGCGGGACGATGGTGGCGCTCTCTACGCCCAGCTCCTGGGCCAGCTCGCTTTGCGAGAGCGGCTGCTCGTTGCGGGCAATCGCCGAGACCGCGACCCAGCTGGCCTGGCTCATGCCGAGGTCCTTGAGCCGGCGGTTGACCGCCAGCCGCCAGTGATGGGCGGTGAGGTAGAGTAAATGGGAAAAGGTGAGCTGTCGGTTATCCATAATCTTCCGCAAAGTCATTAGAGCTCTAATGAGTTTATGCCCGACGGATTGGCGAATTCAAGGTTAAATAGAAAAATTGTTAATGGACTGTACGTAAAATGTACGGGGCGGCGGTGGAAGTTGGATGCTGAGACGGTATCGCGCAGCGGCAATTTTCAACGCCATGCCGGGCTCACGGGGGCGGGCGAAACGCCCTCTTGCCGTTTACCCGTGGAGGAGATTGTTAAGGAATAGGGAACGATCGATAACGGAAAACGCCACCGTGCTGATAATCTGCAGAAATAAACAGCACTCTTGCTCACGTCCCCGCAAGAAGACGCGCGCGTCGGGCGATGAAAGGGCAAAAAAAAGCCCGGACCAGGGCCCGGGCTGTCGTGGCGATCGTCGTCGAGCCTTAGCCCGGATAGATCCCGCGATCTTTACGCGCCATCAGAATACGCTCACAGGCAACGATGTAGGCTGCGGTACGCAGAGAGCACTCTTTCTCGGAGGCTTTCTCGCAGACGTGGACGATTGCATCGGTCATGATGCGGTCCATTTTGGCGTTGATCTCCTCTTCGCTCCAGAAGAAGCTCGCCATATCCTGCACCCACTCGAAGTAGCTGACGGTCACGCCGCCGGCGTTACAGATAACGTCCGGCACCACGATTACGCCGCGCTCGGCCAGCACGTCATCGGCTTCAGGGTAGGTCGGGCCGTTCGCGCCTTCCAGCACCAGCTTGCAGCTGATTTTTTCCGCGCGCTCGCGGGTGATCTGACCCTCCAGCGCCGCCGGGATCAGAATATCCATCGGCGTGGTCCAGAAGGCTTCTTTGTCGATTTCGCGGGCGCCAGGGAAGCCGGCAATTTGCTTCTTCTCCGCCTGCCATGCGGTCAGGGCGGCCATATCAATCCCGCCCTCGTTGAACAGCGTTGCGGTGTGGTCCTGAATCACCACCACCCGAGCGCCAACTTCGGAGAACAGGCGGGCCGCTTCGCTACCCACGTTACCAAAGCCCTGTAGCGCAACTTTCGCGCCCTCAATTTCAATTCCGAAGCGGCCAGCCACTTCGCGACCGGTGATAAACACGCCGCGACCGGTGGCCTTTTCGCGGCCGAGAGAACCGCCGAGGTGGATTGGCTTACCGGTGACCACGCCGGTGATAGTGGTGCCGTGGTTCATGGAGTAGGTATCCATCATCCACGCCATCACTTTGCCGTTGGTGCCAACGTCCGGCGCCGGGATATCCTTTTGCGGTCCGATGATAAGGCCGATTTCACTGGTGTAGCGGCGGGTCAGACGCTCCAGCTCGCCTTCCGACAGGCTGAACGGGTCAACGCGAACGCCGCCTTTCGCACCGCCGTAAGGAATATTGACCGCCGCGCACTTAATGGTCATCCAGGCAGAAAGCGCCATCACCTCGTTGAGGTCAACGTCCGGATGGTAGCGAACACCACCTTTACCCGGGCCACGCGAAAGATTGTGCTGTACGCGATAGCCTTCAAAATGGCGGATGGTGCCGTCATCCATCTGCACCGGGATATCGACGATCAGCGCGCGCTTCGGGTGACGCAGGGTTTCCACCCAGTAGGCAAGGTCGCCCAGGTAAGGCGCTACGCGGTCGATCTGGCGCAGATAGGTGGTCCAGGGAGATGCACTACTTTCAGATGCGTAAGATAACTTTTCCATAAGAGTCCTGTTCTCAGTGTTATTTATATCGTGTGAAACCGTGGAATAGCTACAGCAGTAAACTCTGTGTGAAGAATAATATCACCAATTTTATAAAGCAGTATTTGACGGCAATGGCGAATTTTACATTTTTGTTAGAAATTTTATTTTTTAAGTGAATAACTAAGCACTGAAAACCCACCTCATGCAGTGCATTTATATGCATATTCTATGCAAATTAGTGAATATAAAAATAAATTATCTATATTTTTCATTACCTTGATGATCTTCAAAAAGTGAATAAATGCCGTGATACCGTATTGACTTTACGGCACGACAGGCCCCAGCATGAGAGCATGCAATACACAAGGTGTTAACCGTGACTTAACAATTACCCCTGCATTGATAAGGGCTTTATTTCCTGCGCTGAATTTCATCTCCGCGCAATGGATTCGCTCGCAATAAAAACGGCGGCCGGGAATTGTTAATTTCAAATATCCACGACTGACAAATTTAAATATTGTCAACCATTGTTCCGGAGAAGTGTTATGTCAGGCAGTATTACTCGTGAAGATTTTGATTCTTATATGGTTCCCTGCTTCGCTCCAGCCCCGTTTATTCCGCTGAAAGCGGCGGGTTCGAGAGTATGGGATCGGCAGGGTAAAGAGTATATCGACCTGGCGGGCGGTATCGCCGTTAACGCTCTTGGGCACTGCAACCCGGCGCTGGTGGAGGCGCTAAAGGCGCAGCTCGACAGCCTGTGGCATATCGGCAACGGCTATACCAACGAGCCGGTGCTGCAGCTGGCTAAAACGCTGGTTAACGCCACCTTTGCCGATAAGGTTTTCTTCTGCAACTCCGGGGCAGAAGCCAACGAAGCGGCGCTGAAGCTGGCGCGCAAATATGCGCACGACAAGTTCGGCGCCGATAAAAGCGAAATCATTGCCTTCAATAACGCCTTCCACGGCCGCACGCTGTTTACCGTATCCGTAGGGGGACAGCCGAAATACTCCTGCGATTACGCGCCGCTGCCGCCGGATATTACCCATCTGCCGTATAACGATATCGCGGCGCTTACCGCCGCCATCTCAGCGCGCACCTGCGCGGTTATCGTTGAGCCGATCATCGGCGAAGGCGGCGTGGTTCCGGCCGACCCGGCGTTTCTCAGCACGCTGCGCGAGCTGTGCGATCGGCATGACGTCACGCTGATTTTTGACGAAGTGCAGACCGGCGCCGGGCGGACCGGCGCGCTCTACGCCTACCAGCACTACAACGTGGTTCCGGACATCCTCACCAGCGCCAAGGGGTTGGGCGGTGGCTTCCCGATTGGCGCCATGCTGGCGAAAGAGGCGTGGGCGCAGGTTTTCCAGCCGGGAACCCACGGCACCACCTTCGGCGGCAATCCGCTGGCGGCAACGGCGGCCAACGGCGTTCTGGCACAGCTCGATGAGGCCCTGCTGGCCGGGGTTGGCGAGCGCCACGACGCGATCGTCGCGGGGCTGAATACCCTCAACGCGAAGTACGATCTCTTCAGCGCGGTGCGCGGCGTCGGGCTGCTGATTGGTGCCGAGCTGGCGAGCCGCCTGCGCGGCCAGGCCAAAGCGCTGACTAACCTTGCGGCGCAGGAGGGGCTGATTGCGCTGATTGCCGGGCCTGACGTTCTGCGCTTTGCCCCGGCGCTCAATATTCCGCTGGCGGACATTGAGGAAGCCTTTGTGCGCCTCGATCGTGCCGTCGCCCGCCTGACGCGTTAATTCGGGAGACGGTTTATGATGCTATTTCGTCCCGTCAGGGAAAACGATCTCGACGACATCATCCGCCTCGCATCACGGGCGGGGGTTGGCATGACGTCGCTCCCCAACGATCCCGCGCGGCTGGCCGCGCGGATCCAGCGCAGCGTTGACACCTTTGCCGGCAGGCTCCCTCGCGGGCAGCAGGGCTTCCTGTTTGTGCTGGAGGATACCGACCTGTCGCGGGCGGTAGGCGTCAGCGCCATTGAGGTGGCGGTAGGGCTCGACGAACCCTTTTACAATTTCCGCCTGCAGCGCACGGTTCGCGCCTCGAAGGAGCTGGGAGTCTATAAAAATCAGGAGCTGCTGAACCTGAGCTACGACCACACCGGCCACAGCGAGCTCTGTACTCTGTTTCTCGACCCGGAGTATCAAAAAAACCGCAACGGGCTGTTCCTCTCGAAAGCGCGGTTTTTATTTATCGCCGCCTTCCGGGAGCTGTTTTCGCCGCATCTGTTCGCCGAGCTGCGCGGGCGCAGCGATGAGCAGGGCAATTCCCCGTTCTGGGATGCGCTGGGCCACCACTTCTTCGATATTCCGTTTGCCGACGCCGACCGGCTGACCGGCACCGGCATGAAAACCTTTATTGCCGAGCTGATGCCGGCGTATCCGATTTACGTCTCGTTGCTGCCGGAAAACGCCCGCCAGGCGATTGGCGAGGTGCATGCCAATACCTCACCGGCGCGGGCGATCCTCGAAAAAGAGGGCTTCAGCTGGCGCGGGTCGGTCGACATTTTTGACGCCGGCCCGGTGCTTGAAGCGCAAACCGACAGCATCAGAGCGATCGGCGAGAGCCAGTTTATCCCGGCCATGCACGTCATGGCGCAGCGGGCGGCGCCGATCATCGTCGCCAATAACCAGTTTGAACGCTTCCGCGCGGTGCTGCTGACCCCGGAAGAGAATCACCAATGCGAACACGCCGCGCTGGACGCCCTCGAGGTTAGCGAGACTGACCGGGTTCATGCGGTAACACTCAATCCGGAGAGCAGAACATCATGGCGATAAACGCACATTTTATAGCGGGACAGTGGCTGCAGGGCTCGGGCGCGCCGTTAACCAAGCTGGCGCCGGAAAACCAGGCGCCGCTGTGGCAGGCGGCCAGCGCGGGAGCGGCGGAGGTGCAGGCCGCCTGCGCGGCGGCGCGCGGCGCTTTTTATGCGTGGTCTCATCTTGCGCTGGCGGAGCGCATTGCCTGCGTGCAGCGGTTTGCCGCGCTACTGGATGCGCATAAAGAGGCGCTGGCGGAGATGATTTCTCGCGAAACCAGCAAGCCGCTGTGGGAAACCCGCACCGAAGTACAGGCGATGATTGGTAAAGCGGCGATCTCCATCGACGCCTACGCCGAGCGTACCGGCGATCGCGAATCGGCGATGCCGGACGGCAAAGCGCTGCTGCGCCACAAGCCGCACGGGGTGATGGCGGTCTTCGGCCCCTACAACTTCCCCGGCCATTTGCCGAACGGTCATATTATTCCGGCGCTGATTGCCGGCAACACGGTGGTCTTTAAGCCCAGCGAGCTGACCCCGGCAACCGCCGAGCTGACCGTTCAGCTGTGGCAGCAGGCGGGGATCCCGGCAGGGGTTATCAACCTGATTCAGGGCGGCAAAGAGACCGGCCAGGCGCTGCTGGAAAACCGCGATATCGACGGGGTGCTGTTTACCGGCAGCGCCTCCGTCGGCACCCACTTCCACCGCTATCTCGGCGGCCAGCCGGAGAAGATGCTGGCGCTGGAGATGGGCGGCAACAACGCGCTGATCGTCGCCGACGCGGCCGATATCGACGCGGCGCTGCACGTGATTATCCAGTCGGCGTTTATTTCCGCCGGGCAGCGCTGCACCTGCGCCCGCCGGCTGCTGGTCAGACACGGGGAGCAGGGCGACGCGCTGCTGCAGCGGCTGGTTGCCGCCAGCGCCAGTATTCGCGCCGGCCGCTGGGATGCCGAACCGCAGCCGTTTATGGGCGGCGTTATCTCGCTGCAGGCGGCGCAGGCAATGCTGGCGGCGCAGGACAAGCTGGAACGCCTCGGCGGTAAGGTGCTGCTGCGCATGACCCAGCCGGACCCGAACTCCACGCTGCTCACGCCGGGGATTATCGACGTCACCGGGATCGATGTGCCCGACGAAGAGTATTTTGGCCCGCTGCTGACGGTGGCGCGCTATGAGCAGTTTGATGAGGCGATCCGCATGGCGAACAACACCCGCTACGGGCTGGCGGCGGGGCTGATTTCTGCCGACCCGGCGCTGTTCGCCAGGTTCAGCGACGAAGCGCGGGCCGGGATCGTCAACTGGAACAAGCCGCTGACCGGCGCCTCCAGCAAAGCGCCGTTTGGCGGCGTGGGCGCCTCCGGTAACCACCGGGCGTCGGCCTGGTACGCGGCGGACTACTGCGCCTGGCCGATGGCCTCGCTGATTAGCGAAACGCTGACGCTGCCGGCGGCAACGTCGCCCGGCCTGCCATTCTGACAACGGATTCTGTGAGGACACTATGTCTGGTTTTGAAGCTAATTTTGACGGCCTGGTTGGGCCAACGCACCACTACGCCGGGCTGTCGGTCGGTAACGAAGCCTCGCAAAATAACCGCGACGGCGTATCCAACCCGAAGAAGGCGGCGCTGCAGGGCTTATGCAAAATGAAGGCCCTCGCCGACAGGGGCTTTATTCAGGGGGTTTTACCGCCGCAGCCGCGGCCGAATATCGCCGCCCTGCGCGGTCTGGGCTTTTACGGCAGCGATGAGCAGGTGATTACCCGCGCCGCCGCCGACGCGCCGCATCTGCTCTCGGCCTTTAGCTCCGCGTCATCGATGTGGACCGCCAACGCGGCAACGGTATCGCCATCCGCCGACAGCGCCGACGGCAGGCTGCACTTTACGGTCGCCAACCTGACCAATAAGCTGCACCGCTCCCAGGAAGCGCCCACCACCGCGGCGATTTTGCGCGCGACTTTTGCCGACGAAAACTATTTCGTTCATCACCATGCCCTCGCTCAGCACGGCGATCTGGGCGATGAAGGGGCGGCAAACCACAACCGCTTCTGCTACGACTACGGCCGTCAGGGGCTGCAGCTGTTTGTCTACGGCAGGCGCGCCAGCGGCGGCGTGGCCCCGCAAAAATATCCGGCGCGCCAGACCCTTGAGGCGAGCCAGGCGGTGGCGAGGCTGCATCGGCTGAACCCGGAATATACCGTCTTTGCCCAGCAGGACCCGGCGGCCATCGACGGCGGCGTGTTCCATAACGACGTCATAGCGGTGAGCAATCGCCACGTGCTGTTCCATCATCAGCAGGCCTTTGTGCAGCAGCAGGCGCTGCTGGAGACCCTGCGGGAAAAAGCGGCGCGCCTGGATATTCCGTTTGTCAGCGTTGAGGTTCCGCAGGCGCAGGTAGGGCTCAATGACGCCGTCGCCTCGTACCTGTTCAACAGCCAGCTGCTGAGCAAGCCGGACGGCAAAATGCTGATCGTGGTGCCGGAAGAGTGCCGCCAGCGGAGGAACGTCTGGCACTACCTGAGCGGGCTGGTGAGCGACAGCGCCTCGCCGATCGACGAGCTGGCGGTATTCGATCTGCGCGAAAGCATGCGCAACGGCGGCGGCCCGGCCTGCCTGCGCCTGCGGGTGGTGCTGAACCACGCCGAGCTGGCGGCGGTGAATCCGCACAGCCTGATGGACGACGCGCGCTATCTGCAGCTCACGCAGTGGGTTGAGAAGCACTACCGCGATCGCCTCCACGCCCGCGACCTGGCCGACCCGCAGCTCCTGAACGAGGTCTATCGGGCCCTTGATGAACTGACGCAGATTTTGCGCCTGGGCTGCATCTATGACTTCCAGCGCTAAGGGGCCGGGAATGGACAACAAGGTGAATGATTTGCTGCACTGCCGGCTGACAGAGTGGGCGTTCCCCGCACAAATCGAGGCGCGCTGGCTGGCGGATGGCGTGCTGCAGCTGCTGCCGCAGAGCCCGTGGCGGCAGGCGACGATCGTTTCGGCCGGGATCCACGGCAACGAAACCGCGCCGATAGAGCTGCTGCTGGAGATTGTGCATGCGCTGAGCCAGGGCCGGCAGCCGCTGTCGCAGGCGCTGCTGATCGTCTTCGGCAACCTGCCGGCGATCCGCGCCTCCCGCCGCTATTTGCATAACGACCTCAACCGCCTGTTCGGCGGGCGTCATCTGCGCGTTGCGCCGGGCAACGAGTCCCGGCGTGCGGCAGAGCTGGAGGCGGCGACCCTGGCGTTCTATACGGCGGCCGACGCGTACGGCCCCGTCGCCAGAGCGCATCTCGATCTGCATACCGCTATCCGCGGCTCGCGCTACCGCCAGTTTGCGCTTCTGCCCGCGCGGGAGGGGGAGTACAGCGCCGAGTTCTATCGGCTGCTCGCCGCCAGCGGCATGGACGCGGTGGTGCGGCATACCGAACCCGGCGGGACCTTCACCCACTTTACCGGCGAGGCGTTTGCCGCCGAAAGCGCGACCCTCGAGCTGGGCAAGGTGATGCCCTTTGGTGAGAACGATCTGAGCCTGTTTGCCGCCGCCGACGCGGCGCTGCGGGCGACGATTGGCGGCGGGGCGCTGCCGTCGCGCCTTAAGGAGCCGATGCACCATTTTGTGGTTCAGGAGAGCATCATCAAGGGTGACGATCGCTTCACGTTGCACCTCGATCCTAAAATCGAAAACTTCACCGCGCTTGCCGCCGGGCAGGTCATTGCCCGCCAGGCGGAGAAGACGTGGGTTATCGATGCCCAGGCTCCCTATATCCTGTTTCCGAATGCGGGAGTAGCTCGCGGGCAACGCGCCGGTTTGCTGCTGAAGTCTGCCGCGCCATGCCTTTCTTTGCCTCTCTGAAGGAATCGACATGACTCAACATCAACGCGAGGGGCAGGAGCATCCTGCCATCGACGGGGAGTGCCCGTCGCAGCTCAAACGCGGCCTTGGCGCCCGGCACATTCAGATGATTGCGCTGGGCGGCGCTATCGGTACCGGCCTGTTTATGGGGGCGGGACGAAATATTGCGGTGGCGGGGACCTCGATCCTGCTGATCTACCTGCTGGTGGGCTTTTTCACCTATATGGTGATGCGGGCGATGGGCGAAGTGCTGCTCACCCGCCTGGATTACCGCTCTTTCGCCGATTTCGTCGGCGATTATCTGGGGCCGCAGGCGAGCTTTTACCTCGGCTGGACCTACTGGCTGAGCTGGGTGGTGACCTGTATCGCCGACGTGGTGGTCTGCGGCAGCTATATGCAGTACTGGTTTCCCGAGATGTCGGCGTGGATGCCGGCCCTGAGCACCCTCGGCATTCTGTTCCTGTTTAATTTGCTGTCGGTGAAGATGTTTGGCGAGGCTGAATTCTGGTTTGCGCTGATCAAGGTGATTACGATTATCGCGCTGATTGTGACCGGCGCGTGGATGATTGCCATCGGCTGGACCTCGCCGGACGGCGTGAAGGCCTCGCTGCACCATATCACCGACCCGACGGTCTTTATGCCCCACGGCGTCACCGGGTTCCTGGCCGGCTTCCAGATAGCGATTTTCTCCTTCACCGGGATTGAGCTGCTCGGGACGATGACCGCCGAGACCCGCGATCCGCAGAAGATTTTACCTAAGGCGATCAACGCGCTGCCGCTGCGGATCATCATTTTTTATCTGCTGTCGATGGTGGTGATTATTGCCGTGGCCTCGTGGCCGGGCGTGTCGCCCGATGCCAGCCCGTTCGTGACCCTGTTTGCCAAAGCCGGCCTGCCCGCCGCCGCGGCGGTGATTAACTTTGTAGCCCTGACCTCGGCGATGTCGTCGGCCAACAGCGGGGTCTACTCCAGCACCCGCATGCTCTACGGCCTGTCGGTTGAGAAGCATGCTCACGGGCAGTTCCGCATCCTGTCGCGCCACACCCGCATTCCGGTGCGCAGCCTGCTGTTCTCCTGCTTCTGCATGCTCAGCGGCACGCTGCTGCTGTTCCTCGTGCCGAACGTGATGACCCTGTTCACCATCGTCTCGACGCTGGCGGCCATCATGGTGGTCTTCAGCTGGGGTATGATCCTCGTCGCCTACCTGGTATATCGGCAAAAGCGCCCGGACCTGCATGAAAGCTCGACCTTTAAGATGCCGGCGGGCGTGGCGATGAGCTGGCTAAGCCTGCTGTTTTTTGCCTTCGCTATTTTTATCATGATCTTCGACCCCGATACCCTAAAGGCGCTGATCGCCACGCCGCTGTGGTTTATCGCGCTGTGGCTGTGCTGGAAGATAAAGCAGAAGCGAGAAGGGCAAACGCGGCTGGAGAAACTTAACGCCTGACGGGATACAATCGGCCTAATCGGCTGCGCGGCGATAAAGCAGGACGTTGTCGCCGCGCAAATTGAAAAGGAGAGAGTATGTCAGATAATTTCCCGGCGCTGTCCGCCGATACGCTGGCGGCAGCGAACCTCGTTGGCGCATGGCTGGCGCAGGACGATTTTTCCACCCTGGCGCAGAAGCCGCCGTTTGAGGTGGTGGTACTGGCGGGCAACGCGGTGATCCCAACCATTGATGCCGCCTGCCGGCTGGCGGCCGAGGCCGAGGTTCCGCTGCTGATAAGCGGCGGAATTGGCCATTCAACGTCGTTCCTCTATGAGGCGGTACGCAACGACCCGCGTTATGGCTCGCTGCCGGTTGCGGGGCGCGCCGAGGCGCATATTCTTGCCGATATCGCCCATCAGTACTGGCACATACCGCGCGAGCGGATTGTCGCGGAAGCGCGCTCGACCAACTGCGGCGAGAACGCGCGCTTTAGCCGCGAGGTGCTCGAGGCCGAGGGGCTGGCGCACCGCGTCGGGGTGGTTATCCAGGACCCGACCATGCAGCGGCGCACGATGGCCACCTTCGCCCGCGTCTGGCAGGGAGAAGATCCGCTCCCGCGCTGGTACAGCTACCCGGGCTACGTGCCGCAGCTGCACAATACGGCGGAGAGCGGCCTCGCGTTCAGCGGCGCGGCGCAGGGGCTGTGGCCGGTGGGGCGCTATCTGGCGCTACTCCTTGGCGAGCTGCCGCGCCTGCAGGACAGCCCCCAGGGATACGGCCCGCTGGGCAAAGATTTTATTGCCCACGTTGATACGCCTCCGCAGATTGTCAGCGCGTGGCGCCAGCTGCGTGAAGATAGCCTCCTGACCCACGCCCTCGGGGATCGCACCTTAGGCTGATGATTTTTGCCCGTTTGCGCCGGATTTGCCGCAAACGGGCAGTTTGTGTTACCTGAATGTAACTTTTTCTCCGGGCTTAGGGCCCGATTCTATGAAGTAATTCACATAATCACGCGTATGCACTGCTCCGGCTGCCCGTTATGGATAGATTTTTAACAAATAAATCACTTGTTAAAAACAATAAATCCACAGGAGCAGGCTATGACAGCACCCGTTCAGCACCCGATGTATATTGATGGTCAGTTTGTTGCCGGGCGCGGCGACGCCTGGATTGACGTGCTTAATCCTGCCACCGAAGCACTGCTCTCCCGCATTCCCGACGGCAGCGCCGAAGACGCGCAGCGGGCCATTGATGCCGCAGAACGCGCGCAGCCGGGCTGGGAGGCGCTGCCGGCTATCGAGCGCGCCGGCTGGCTGCGTAAAATCGCCGTCGGGATCCGCGAACGCGCGGGCGAGATTGCGGCGCTTATCGTTGCCGAGGGCGGGAAGACCCAGCAGCTGGCGGCGGTGGAGGTCTCCTTTACCGCCGATTATCTCGACTATATGGCCGAGTGGGCGCGGCGCTACGAAGGTGAAATCGTGCAAAGCGACCGTCCCGGTGAGAATATCCTCGTGTTCAAACGCGCCCTCGGCGTGACCACCGGCATTCTGCCGTGGAACTTCCCGTTCTTCCTGATTGCCCGTAAGCTTGCCCCCGCGCTGCTGACCGGCAACACGATGGTGATCAAACCGAGCGAGTTCACCCCCAATAACGCCATCGCTTTTGCGCAGATAGTCGATGATATCGGCCTGCCGAAAGGGGTGTTTAACCTCGTGCTGGGCCGCGGGGAGACCGTTGGCCAGGAGCTGGCGGCGAACCCGAAAGTGGCGATGGTCAGCATGACCGGCAGCGTGGGCGCGGGTGAAAAAATCATGGCCGCCGCGGCGAAAAATATCACCAAAGTGTGCCTCGAGCTGGGCGGCAAGGCGCCGGCGATTGTGATGGATGATGCCGACCTCGAGCTGGCGGTTCGGGCGGTGGTCGATTCGCGGGTGATCAACAGCGGGCAGGTATGCAACTGCGTCGAGCGCGTTTACGTCCAGAAGGGGATCTACGATCGCTTTGTTAACCGCCTCGGCGAAGCGCTGAAAGCGGTGCAGTTTGGCGACCCGGCGCAGCGGGATGATATCGCTATGGGGCCGCTGATCAACGCCGCCGCCCTGGAGCGGGTCGAGCAGAAGGTAGCCAAAGCGCTGGCCCAGGGCGCGCGCCTGGCGCTCGGCGGCAAAGCAACCGGCGGTCGCGGCTATTTTTATCCGCCGACGCTGCTGCTGGACGTGCGCCAGGATATGGATATTGTCCACGAAGAAACCTTTGGTCCGGTGCTGCCGGTGGTGGCATTTGACACGCTTGAGGAGGCGCTGGCGATGGCCAACGACAGCGACTACGGGCTGACGTCGTCCATCTATACGCGCGACCTGAACGTAGCGATGAAGGCGATTAAGGGGCTGAAGTTCGGCGAAACCTACATCAACCGCGAAAACTTTGAGGCCATGCAGGGCTTTCATGCGGGCTGGCGCAAATCGGGCATCGGCGGCGCCGACGGTCGCCACGGTCTGAACGAGTACCTGCAGACCCAGGTGGTCTATTTGCAGGCCTAAGCGGCGGGTGAAGACGCGGATAGCCGAGGGCTATCCGCTTTTATTTGCTTATTTAGCGAACCTTTCCAGCACGCGGATGAGCTGGGTGACGAAGCCGTATTCGTTGTCGTACCACGCCACGGTTTTGACCAGCTGAACGTCGCCGGCCTCGGCGATTTCGAGCTGGGTGGCGTCGTAAATCGAACCAAAGTGGCTGCCAATTACGTCGGAAGAGACAATCTCCTCTTCGGTATAGCCGAAGGATTCATTATTCGCCGCCGCGTTCTTCATCGCCTGATTGACCTCTTCGGCGGTGACCTTTCTCTCAAGAATCGACACCAGCTCGGTGACCGATCCGGTTTTGGTCGGCACGCGCTGGGCGTGGCCCTTCAGCCTGCCGCTGAGCTCGGGAATCACCAGACCAATCGCCTTCGCCGCCCCGGTGGTGTGCGGGATGATGTTTTCCGCCGCCGCGCGCGAGGCGCGTAAATCCTTACCGCGCGGGCCGTCCACCAGCGACTGGGTGCCGGTGTAGGCGTGAATGGTGGTCATCGTGCCGAGTCTGATGCCGAACGCATCGTGGAGCACTTTCGCCATCGGTGCCAGGCAGTTGGTGGTGCAGGAGGCGACGGAGATAATGGTGTCGTCCGCGGTGAGGGTGTCGTCATTGACGTTGTAGACGATGGTTTTCATCTCCCCGGCGGGGGCTGAGATCAGGACCTTTTTCGCCCCGGCGCTAAGGTGGGCCTGGGCTTTTTCCGTCGAGGTATAGAAGCCGGTGCACTCAACGATAAGCTCCGCGCCCGCGCTTTCCCACGGAATATTCCGGGCCTCTTTCTCCGCGTAGACGGTGATGCTCTTACCGTTAACGATCAGGGCATCGTCGGTGAAGTCCACGCTCCACGGGAAGGGACCGTAGTTAGAGTCATGTTTTAGCAGATAGGCCAGCACTTTTGGCGAGGTGAGATCGTTAATGGCAACGACCTCCAGCGGGCTGTTAACTTCCAATAAACGGCGTAATACCAGACGTCCGATACGACCAAATCCATTAATTCCAAGCTTGCTCATGGAAAATCTCCTGGTGAGTCGGTTAGAGGGTAAAACTCATACAGGCATACTCCAGTCGGTCGATTTGGGCAACCCGCAAAATCGACCGGGCGGCTAAGCTTTTGAAAAAACGCGACAGAAACATTCATGCGTTTGCTCATCGCGGAGAGGGCGGAAGCTGGCCGCTAAAAGCGAGTTTGCGGGCCTGCTCCTGCCGGGCTCAGGCGCTCTCGAGATCGCCTGACCAAATCATCGCCGCGCTTCCCGCACCGCTCCCTTCCGCCACTTTTACCGCCAGAGCGGCTTTGTGCTTCTGGCTGGCGTTTGCCATGGCCACGGCGGTGTCCGTTACGGTGAAGGTTCCATGATTGGGGCAGGTTAAAATATGAAAATCTCCCCAGGGGATTGCCGCGGTTAACGCTGAGCTGCAAGCAGGGCAATGGGGTAAAGATGAAGAGTAAGCTGACATAACGCCTCCTGAAAAGTGGGCGCCAATCATTCCATATGTTGACGGTGCGATGGTGGCTGTGAATGCTGAGGAATGTATTTGCATGATGAATGAATTAGGCCTGGCGTCGCGAGCCTCAGGAGGGGCATTATCTCGGATAATCTGCATAAGCGATGTCAAATACGCGCGCGACGATCGCTTTATCTATTGTCAGTGACCGTCACAAAAAGGGATGAGTAATGAATATATCGAGCGGCTGCTTTTTGGCCGTATTGATGCTGGGTAGCGCCTCGTTTGCGGCAACGGCGAAAACAACGTCGGTTAAGTGTTCTTATCCGACCTACAGCGATCAAAGCGGCAATCATGCGGCAAAAAATCCGCTGGTATTTACGTTTATTATCGATAGCGGAACGAATAAGGCCTATATCGCCGGAAACGTCGGTTCGGCCGAGGTGACCATCGTGCCCAATGGCGTAGACGGCATCTCTTTTATTGAAACCTCAGAGGTGGGCAACGTCACCGTGACGACAATGACGCGCAGCGGTGATTCGGTGCATAGCCGCAATATGGTTATGCCGGGAGGCATTTTTGCCTCTCAGCATTATGGCACCTGCGTGGCACAGTAGTTCGCGGCCGTTCAGATGCGGGAAAAGCCTTCGGCGTCGGCGATAACCACGGCGTTGCGGCCGGCGCGTTTGGCTTCATAGAGCGCTAAATCAGCTTTGCGCAGGACGCTGTAAACGTCGTTTACGCTCTCGCTGAACCCGGCAACGCCGAGGGAGATGGTCACCTTTTCGGCGTGGGGGAAATCGGCATGCTCGATCTCCACCCGGATACGCTCCGCCACTTCCGCTGCCGCGGTCAGGCCGGTGTCCGGGAGGAATACGACAAACTCCTCGCCGCCAAACCGGCAGGCAACCTGCCCGTCGGCGCAGAGGTTGCGCAGCTTCTCGCCGAACGTGACCAGCACCGCATCCCCGCCGTCATGGCCGTGCAGATCGTTAATTTTTTTGAAATGGTCGATATCAATCGCAATGACGCAGCGCTCGGTGCGATGGGAGGACTGTTTCAGCAGCGTGCTGAACCCTTTGCGGTTATAGAGTCCGGTAAGCGGGTCCGTCATCGTTTCATCGCTGAGGGCGTTGACCCGGCGGGCCATGATTTGCAGATGCTGGCTGAACGCCTCTTTAAGGCGCTCCGCTTCCTTGTACCAGACGTTAATGTTGGCCAGCTTTTTGCGCGTGGACGCGTTGTTTTCCGCGCGGGTGAATTCGGCGAGTTTCTCGAGCGGGGCCGAAATGATGGCGGCAAAAATCGTCACGGTTGTCACCGTCAGGAAGATGATCGCGAGCGTGAACCAGAAGGCGTTAACCACCGTCTGCATTAATATACGCGATACGCTTTCCGACGCCCCCGAGATGATAATCTTCCAGTCGGCCTGCTTCAGGCTGGCGTAGCCCACCAGGCTGTCTGCGCTTTTGTCATCGCCAAAAAAGTGGCCGTTTTGCGCGTTAATAATCTGCTCCTGCAGGCCGGGAGTGGGGCGAAACTCGCCTCCCACGCGCGCCGGATTGCGATTAAAGATGATTTTTCCGTCATTATCGATAACGCTGACGTCCGTCGTATTTTCATAGAAATGCATGCTTAGAATATCGCTGAGCATGCTCTCTTTTTGCAGGTAGATGCTGCCGCCGATATAGCCGAGATAGTCGCCGCCGGGGCTAAATAATGGCTGCGAGACAAACACCACGTAATTACCCGCCGCCGAAATGAACGGTTCAGAGATAAAGAGCTTCTTTGAGGTAATGGCCTGTTGGCTGGCGCTCGAGTGCAGTTTAATTCCCACCAGCTTGAGGCTTTCCGGGGAGGCGGCGGCAATAACGGCGTCGGAATTAACGATAACCACCGAGTTGAAGAAGCCGGACTGCAGGCGCAGCCTTTCCGCCTCGCTCTTCAGCTGCTGGGGGTCATTAAGGTTTTTTATCTGCCCGGCGCTGTAGGTGAGCTCCCGCTGCGCCGTCACCAGGTAGCGGTCGGTGGTATCCGCCAGCTTACGGGCGTAAGCGAGGTTGTTCTCAAGCAGCCGGTTCTCAATATTGCCCTTCTGGAAAAACGTCAGGGCGCTGAGCAGCAGCATTGATGTCAGCAGGATCCCTCCGACGGACAACATCAGCATGAGAGTGCGCAGATGCAGTTTTTTTCCTGGCATAGGTTTTCACGTATCTTAAAAATTTTGCGCATTTTATCAGTTTTTTAGCGCAGAACATAAGCCGCTTCTGCCGCTCCGTCGGCTGACAGCAGGTTCTGACAATGGCGGCCGACCGCCATTATGGTGCACCGCTATGCGGGGTGCTAATCGCAGCAGCTTATGTGATATCAGGGGCGGTCAGAGCCTACCCGTCGGGGAACGCCAGGTGACATAGCTCCCGTAGCCTGAACCGGTACTCGCAATTTTTATCCAGCCCAGCCGCGTTAATTCCAGCGAAATAAATTTGTTTAAAATGCCGTGTCCCATGCTGACCACGTGGCCGTATCGCGCCGCCGCGTCGATCAGCTCCCGCGCCATCCTGGCGGCTCTCATCCGGACTTCAGCTTTTGCTTCAGAACCGCGCGCAAGGTCGGTAAGCCAGAGCAGGCGGAACAGTATCAGCCAGATAGCGGAGGGGAATTTTATCAGCGGAACGTTGATAACCGGCAGCGGCGCTTCGCTGAGTTCGTGGAGGATAGCGTGCGGGTTTGCACCCAGCGTAGAGAGAGAGGTAAGCGCGCGCGGCAGGGGGCTGGACACGAAATAGTCGCCGGCCTCGCAGACGGATGTTGTCCTCGGGCAGGGCATTTCAGCTACCTTGGCCGCATTATAATCCGCTATCCAGGCGTGCATTTCATGGGCGCTAAGCCAGCGCCCGCCGCGGCGGGCTGCGATTTCAGGCTTCCCGTGCCGCATTAAGGTAATGTCCATATGGGTACAGTCTGGTAATGAAATAAGTAGAGGCAATATAACATACCGTTAATTGCGCGCTATCGGCGGCATGAGCAGGGGTTAAGATGCAGGTCTGCCAGGCGCGGACATCGTATTTAATCAGCTACTGAACCCACTCTTTTTTGCGGGTTTTAATAAACCGCGTAATGACGACGAAAAATACGGGAACAAAGAAGATAGCCAGTAAGGTTCCGCTAATCATGCCCCCGAACACGCCCGTTCCTATAGCATGCTGGGTGCTGTCACTCGCCCCGCTGGCAAGCATCAAGGGTACGACGCCTAATGTAAAAGCCAGCGATGTCATGAGGATCGGGCGTAAACGCTGCTTCGACGCGATCAGCGTTGCTTCGGGCAAACCCATACCCTGACTCATTAATTGTCTGGCAAATTCAATAATCAGGATTGCATTCTTGGCGGAAAGTCCAATAAGGGTTATCAGGCCTACCTTGAAGAAGACGTCGTTGGTCATATTGACCGCGGTAACGGCGATAACCGCGCCGAGCAGGCCCAGGGGAACAACAAGCATAACCGCGAATGGAACAGACCAGCTTTCATACAGCGCCGCCAGGACCATAAATACGACCAACACCGAGAGCACAATTAGCCCAGGTAACTGCGATGCGGACTCTTTTTCCTGCAATGAACTTCCCGCCCATTCTCCTGCGAAACCCGACGGCAGCTGTTGCGACAGCGCCTCCATTGCCTTCATGGCGTTACCTGTGGATTGCCCTGCGGCGGCGCTGCCGGTAATGCGTATGGCAGGATACCCCTGATAGCGGCTCAGCTGCTGCGGGGTGACGTTCCAGGATAGCGTCACAAAGGTGGCTAAAGGCAGCATCTGCCCCGAACGGTTCTTGACCGATAGGGCTAATAATTGCTCCGGCTGCATACGGTGCGGCGCATCGGCCTGGACAATCACCTGCTGAACCCGGCCCTTGTTGGTGTAATCATTGACATAATTCGAACCCGTGGCGACAGAAATCGTTTGATTGATTTCGTCAAACGACACGCCCATCGCTTCCGCCTTTTCTCTGTCCACGTCGAGAGCAAGGCTGGTGCCTTCCGGGAGCCCATCGATATAGACGTCTGACAGCTGATGACTTTGATTCGCGTGCTGCACGAGATCGTCCGCCGCCTTTTTGAGTGCCTGATAGCCCTTACCGGCCCGGTCCTGCAAATAATAGGTAAATCCGGATGATGTCCCCATATCGGAAATAGCCGGGGGAAGCAGACTCATCGTTACCGCGTCAGGCACGTTTTCCATTGTGGACTGAATAGAGTCAGCCTGATCCTGCGCGGTCGTGCCCACGCGTTTTTTCCAGTCCTTCAGGGTGGTGAACGCCATAGCCGAGTTCTGGCCTGAGCCTGAAAAGCCAAATCCGAGGATCATAATGTTGCTTTCAACGGCCTGCTGAGTGGCGATTTCATCCTCAAATTTTTGCACCACCTTAAGCGTTCGCTGCATCGTCGCGTCGGCTGGAAGCTGGATTGACGACATAAAGTAGCCCTGATCTTCATCCGGTAAAAATGACGAAGGCAATGACGAGAGTCCGGCATACAGCGCAAAGCATAGCGCGGCATAGAGCATCATCATGCGTCCGCTCCGCTTCAGAACAAATCCCAGTCCGGATTCGTAAAAGGCGCTGAGGCGATTAAAACGCGCGTTGAACCACGTGGAAAAGGATCTTTTTTTACTTTGATCATCGCTGTGCGGCTTGAGCAGCGTTGCGCAGAGGGCAGGGGTGAGCGTCAGCGCCAGAAATGCCGATAATAAAATGGACACCGCCATAGAAATGCAGAATTGTCGGTAAATAATTCCGACGGATCCGCTGGCAAAACCCATAGGAATAAATACCGCGGTCAGTACCAGCGTAATGCCAATAATTGCCGGGGTGATTTCATCCATAGCTTCTCGCGTGGCCTCGCGGGGGGAGAGCCCTTTTTCCTCCATCAAACGTTCGACGTTCTCCACCACAACGATCGCATCATCGACGATAATACCGATCGCCAGCACCATGCCAAACATGGTCAGTATGTTGATCGAATAGCCGCTTAATAACATCACCGTAAAGGTTCCCAACAAAGCCACAGGGGCCACGATGGCGGGAATAATAGTGCAGCGGATTTTATGCAGAAAAAGCAGCATCACGAGGAAGACCAGCACCATCGCTTCGGCAAAGGTCTGCACAACTTTCATGATTGAAAGCTTAACAAAAGGCGCGGTGTCAAAAGGAACCGTAAACTCCATTCCTTCAGGAAGCACGGCTGATAACTCCGTCAGCCGCGCGCGAATACCCGATGCCGTGCTGATAGCATTTGCTCCCGACGAAAGCTGAATAGCCGCTGCCGTTGCCGGAACGCCATTCTCACGAATGCCAAATGCATAGCTTTGTAACCCGGACTCTACGCGGGCAATATCAGATAATTTCAGGCGCGCGCCTGAGACCTCCGATTTAATCGTGATATTGCGAAATTCCTCAACCGTAGAGAGCTGTCCTCTGACGTTAATCGGGTAGGTGACGCCCTGGCCGGGAACGGCAGGCTCATCTCCCGTTCTGCCGGGGGAAACAATCACGTTTTGTTGACTGAGTGCGGTTAATACGTCCGTGACGGAAAGCCCATAGCTGTGTAATTTCATTGGGTCCAGCCATATGCGAAGGGCCTTTTCCCCGCCAAATAACTGCACTTTCCCGACACCCGACACGCGTCGCAGTTCATCGGTGACATTTCTGGCGAAATAGTCACTTAAATCTGCTTCCTCATATGCTCCGCTTTGGGATTTTAATCCCACCATCATCAGGAATCCGGAATTAGCCGCCTCAACGTTGATGCCGTTTTGTCTCACCGCCTGCGGTAAACGCGCCTCCACGATCTTAATCTGGTTTTGCAGGTCCATCTGGGCGAGCTTGATATCGGTTCCCGGCTTGAAGGTGACCGTAATTGAAGCCATGCCGGTGGTATCACTTGAGGATTCAAAATAGAGTAAATTATCCACAGCCGAAATCTCGCGTTCGATAAGCGAAACGACAGAGGTGTTCATTACATCCGGGCTGGCGCCGGGGTAGCTGACCGAGATAATAATACCCGGCGGAGCGACAGCCGGATATTGCGCTACCGGCAGGCGCGGGATCGACAGTATTCCGCTCAGAACAATAAACAGGGCGACCACCCAGGCGAAAATGGGACGTTCAATAAAAAAATGCGGCATCAGATAAACTTCCAGTCAACAAATATAACGTTCAGGAAAATCAAAACGATTCGTTTGATACACGAACCTCATCATCCGCCGTGACTCGTTTGCCGATATCCCTGAGCTGTGAGAATTTCTCAAGGAGCTGCGGCGCGTCGTCCAGGCTCGTCGCAAACATCCACATATAGGTCATCACGGAATAAATATGGCCGGCATTGGTGCCCGGTGTTAGCGTCATCCAGATGATGGTTATGGTAAAAAGTAAAGATATCAGGATACCAATGGCTAAATATCCCCACGCTTCCCTGTCTGATAATGCGATACGGAGACGCGCAAGGATGGAATAATGCCTGCTCAGCGCCAGCGGCACCGCCTTGTGAACATATTCGACCTCTTTTTCCAGACGATTGTTCAGGCGTCGGTATAACGACTCATTTTTATCTGCATATCCGGATACAAAACACATCAGGATTGCCACAATGACCAAACAGATAACCCCTGCCCAGAACTCAATCAATAACAGCATTATTGCCGCGCCAAAAAGTGAAATGACCGACGTGATAAGCAGAGGGAGATGCATTTCAAAGAAATCAACAAACTCGCGCGAGAGCGTCACGCGGGCGGCAATGGTCGAATGATTAAGCGAGTATTTTCGCTGGGAGACCACCACCGACACGGCAAGCCTGGCGTAGATCCTGGCAAAGGTACGCGTATCGATACTGCGTCTTGCCGCGCCGATTAACCACATAAACAGAACCATCAGGCCATATATGGCCGCGCTGACCGTCTGTCCGGCAAGAATGGCATTTATCGCGATACCCGCCGCTACGGGGTAGAGCAGAAAGGCGATATTTTCGGCAAAGACAAGAAAAAAAGTGACGAACAGTTTTTTTCTGTGGCGGATTGCCAGGATTTTAAGTGAGTTACCCACCTCGGAAGGGGCTGGTGGATGCGCGGTATCTTTATAAATCATCGTTATTTCATCTTGTGCGCCTGAAAGCGCATCCGTTCTGTCATGGGCATCACCGGCCCAAAATGGTTGCGTTTTTGGGCTCAAAACCCCGGTTACAGCCCGGGTAAGATTGAGCACCATGCTGATTCTACGAGGCTGATATTGACCCTGTATGAGATGTTTATGGAGACAGTGTGGAGGCAAATAATGGCGGGCTTTTCCTCGAAACTGCGTTTACGCCGGGTTGAGCTGTCAGGAGTACTCATGTTAATGCGTGGCTTAGATTAAGCGGATAAGTAAAAACATGGGTGAGCCACAGAAGAATATCACCAGGAAAAACTCATAATAAAATACGATATCAGCGATTCCCGGCATTATGTTCAAAAGCAGATTAAAAACCACAGCGCTATAAATAAATATCACTGCAAGCCAGAACGTCACGATCGAGAGATCTTTAAACGCCCCCGCCTGTTTTTGCTTGAGGAACAACAGGACCGATACGGCTATGCAGATATAAATGAACGGTGATGATAGTATTGTGGTAGCGACTCTCTCTTCGACATGATGTATCAGAAACAGCCAGGCATACAACATCCCCCATGACGTTAGAATGAATAAAATAGAATCGATAATTTTTTGGGGGCAGACGTTTTTTATAATATGCATGCTCATTACCAT
Source organism: Klebsiella terrigena (assembly GCF_006539725.1). GTDB lineage: Bacteria > Pseudomonadota > Gammaproteobacteria > Enterobacterales > Enterobacteriaceae > Klebsiella > Klebsiella terrigena. Next base: position 26,932 of record NZ_BJNO01000001.1, read on the forward strand.
AATGAAGTAGTCTATGACCATTCGATTGTATTATCGAGAATTGCTGTTATGAGCGGAATCATATTCAGCAATGGCTATTAATGGCCGAGTGTTGCATGACAATGTTGAGCATTTATATCTGAATTGTGTAGAGAGTATGGACAGGTTGTCTGGCACTTTCCCTACGGGTATTTTTGCACCGCCGTAAAAATTAATGGCCGTTGCAACTTTTTTACAACCCGATGGTCTGATGGTCACGTCGTTATCGGACAGCTAAATTATGCGCCATTTATTCCCCTGCGATGAGTCTCTTCAGTACGGGTAAATTAATAACGACAGGCCAGCTTTTCAGCGTAAAATAATAGCGATGATCCGTACGGGCAGGAGATAAAATGAACAACAATAATCTGATCGTTGTCGTCGAAGACGATGATGAAATTGCCGACATACTTACAAGCTATTTGCATCGGGCGGGGATGAGGGCGCTCAGGGCTGCCGATGGCGAGCAGGCCCTGAACCTGAATCGTTTACATAAGCCAGACCTTATTTTACTGGACATCCATCTGCCCGTGTATGATGGCTGGAGCGTCCTGACGACCTTGCGCAGAGAGAGCAATGTACCGGTCATCATGGTCACCGCCCTGGATCAGGACGTCGATAAGCTGATGGGCCTGAGGCTGGGAGCAGATGACTATGTAATAAAACCGTTTAATCCCTCTGAAGTTATCGCGAGAGTCGAAGCGGTGCTCCGGCGAACCAGGCAGAATACCGAACTGGTGAATTCAAGGCCCTTAAGAACGCCATTTATGACAATCTACCCGGATGATTTCTTTATTGAAATTACCGTTGGGGATCGGTCCGTCACCCCGGTGTTAACCACAACTGAATTCAAACTCCTGACCTATCTGGCAAGGTATCCCAGAAAGGTGTGCTCCCGCGAAGAGCTGCTTGATGCCTGCCTGCCGGAAGGTGATACCCTCGATCGCACGGTGGATAGCCACATGAGTAAGCTGCGGAAAAAACTCGAACTAGCGGGCCTCAAGGGGATCCCTGAAAGCGTTCGAGGTCTGGGTTACCGTTTGGGTGAAAATAAATGAATAAAGAAATGAATAAAGAAACGATCCTGAGTCGGCAAATATTGACGTATATGCTGTCACTCACCTTCACTATTATTGCTATCGCCGTAGTGGGGTCTTATTTATTTTACAGCTTTTTGATCGACTATCTGCCGGGAGGCGCAGCCGCAGGTAATGAAGATGTTATGACCATGCAGGACTGGATGTGGATCGCGATGGCTTCGGTAACCAGTCTTGTCGTTTCCCTGTTCTTTACCATTAAGCTGTCGTCAAGAATACTGACTCCGCTAAACGCTGTCGCCTCCAGCCTGAAACAAATTTCCCAGGGAAACCTTGATGCACGGGCATCTTGCACCCGCTATCAGCTGGGGGAGATGAATAATCTGGTGAATGATTTCAATGAAATGGCGCAAAAACTGCAGACCCTGGATGTTCAGCGGAATTTATGGAATGCGGCGATCGCTCATGAGCTCAGAACGCCGGTGACGATTCTGCGAGGAAGGCTTCAGGGTCTGGTTGACGGGGTGTTTCAGCCCGAACCGGTACTGTTCAGAAACCTGCTTAAGCAAACGGAAGGGTTAACTAATCTGATCGAAGACCTGCGGGTTGTCAGCTCCTCCGGAGGCGCCGGGTATACTCTTACGCTCAAGAAGGTCGATCTTTCCGCCACCATGACCAGCGCCCTTGATACCTTTTTACCGGAGTTTCGACGAGAGCAGTTTACTATTTTAACTGAGCTCAAAGAGCAGCACTGTATCTGCGATCCGTTGCGGATTATTCAGTGCCTGACGGTTCTCTTTGATAATGCATTGAAATACTCAACATCACGAACGTTAATTTTGAAAAATGGTGTCTCAGGGGAAAATAATTTTATCCTGGTGCAGGATAAGGGGCCAGGGATCCCGCAAGAGCTACAGAAATATTTATTCCAACCTTTTCAGCGTGGCGAATATGCAAGAAGCGTTAACCCTGATGGATGTGGATTAGGGCTATCGGTCGTTAAGGCTATTATGCTGGCGCACGGAGGTGACGTTAGCTATACGTTAACAGGCGATAATCACTCAGTGTTTAGGCTATCATGGCCAGCTGCGAAGGTTGAAAAAGCCTACTGATAAATAAGGCTCCGTTAAGCCTTATTTTAGGTAGGTAATTGCCACATTTCTCCTAGCTTAGCATCCCACAGCGCCGGAGTGATTTTAAGTTTTCCTCGTTTTGGGCTTAATGTGATTTCACTGAAATAGACCTCATCGCCTTGCAACATCAGGTCAACGCGGCAATAGTCAATTTCTTTGGCCAGTTCCTGAGCGGCGGCGATGGCGTTATGAAATGACTTTGGTTCCGCTACGGCGTCTGGCGTATTTGGGTATTCCATCTGAAATGGCTGCAAATTCCACGATCTGTCATATACATTAATGAATTCGTTGCCGTTTTCATTAGTGAAATCCGCCTCGACAAAACAAGCCACGCCGTGAAAACAATGTATTCTTAACATTTCTGGGGTGTTGCTTTTATCCTTGTCGGAAAATAAGTCGATAAATTTTTCACAGAGAATGACGGGAGCGATGTTCTTATATTGCCATTCTCTGGTGGTGTAATACATGTTCTTTTTAAGTGCCAGCTGTAGTTTTTTTAGCGCGTTAACCGGGTTGAACTTTTCTCTGTCCGTACAAATTACCGCGCTACCGCTATCATGGTTACATTTTAAAACGAATTTTTCAGGCAGCTTGTTAAAATCGATATCATCGGCTCTGTTGTAGACACCAATTAAAGGGATGGTTTTAACCAACTCGGTTCTTGAATTTACATACTCTCTCACCGCCAGCTTATCAGCCAGTAAGGTATAAAATGCGTTGCGGTCAAATATCATTCGATGACAAATTTTCTCATTCAGCGTCACTGGGTTTCTTAGGTTTGATGCGTTTCCTGAAGCTTTAGTCAGCGCGGCAGTATGATAGTAAAGATCTGTGGTAAAAAAGACTCTGCTTTTTCTGAGTAAATATTCGATATATTTAAGCGAGTAATTGAGTTTGTTCATGGTTCCCCCTGAGTAGAATGAACATTCTGGCGGGGGATGATTGATTTATATTGCTCAGATTATGGAGGGAACGTGGAGCGATGGGCCAGGGTTAACGATATCTTTAAATCGAATAGTATCCGCCTGGGGTCCAGGTCGGGCGCAGCTCGGCACAGAGCGAAAAAAGAGGGCGGGTAGGGCCGTGCTCCTCTCTTGAATTTGGTATTTAAGCGGTGCTATAAGATGAGAGTACTTTTGAGTGATGCCTGCTATTTCTGGTTATCGCTGCTCAACGAATACGTAAAGGTCGGAAAATGATTCAGTCAGTTCAGCCAGCAACGACGCGTACCACAACCACCACCGCAACCTGCGGCGGTGTGAGCGTATCTGTGGCTGGCTCCTGACAAAACAGATACCCACTCCCCGCCAGTCCGGACGGGGAGGCACGGCTCTCCGTTCATCACATTTTGAATGGAGACACATCATGATTTCATCTGAACAAGCGCTAATCGTTATCGATATGCAGGAGGGGCTCTTCCGGGGCCCGGCTGCTCCGCATTGTGCAGACGCGGTTCTGTCAAATATCCGTCTGCTCATCGCCAAAGCGAGGCGTGCTCAGGTGCCGGTATTTTTTGTTCGCCACATTGGGCCTGACGATTCCCCCTTCTCAGAGCACGGCCCGCTAACAAAGCTGATACCCGAACTCGACGTGGACGCCGGGCGGGACATCGTTTTGACTAAAAAGTATCCCAGCTGTTTTCGCGATACCGAACTGCAGCTTCAGCTCAGCCACAGAGGCATCAAGCAGCTGGTTATCGCCGGAATGAAAACAGAGTTTTGCGTCGACACCACCTGCCGGGCAGCGCCGGAGCTGGGCTTCAGGACCGTGCTGATTGCAGATGCGCATACCACAATGGATAACCCGCATTTATCGGCAAACGAAATTATTGGTCACCACAACAGAACGCTGGCGGGCCCGTTTGTCACGCTTTCGACCGCTGTTGACTGGAACTTTGATTCTGACAGGTGAGTGCCGTATACGTCAGGATATTGCGCGCAGCGTCCATCGAGGCAGCCGGCAAGGCTGCCTTCGTGATTCATTATTATCGACTCCAGTCCAGCATCCTCTATGCTGACCAACGCTTTGATAAAGGACCTATTCCCATGATAACAGTAGAGAAAGCGGATCCATTTTCGCCCGAATCCTGTGGCTTGATCGAGTCTTTGTCCGCTGAACTTGCCGCGATCACCGGCGACAGTGGCAAGAGCCATTTCACCGTTGACGCAATGGACGGGGAGCGAACGCTCTGGGTTCTGGCAAGAAATACGCGCGGTGATGCCGTAGGATGCGGCGCGATCCGGCCCTTAACGCAGGATATTGCCGAGCTGAAAAGGATGTATTCCGACCGCAGCGCTCATGGTATTGGTCACGCCTTACTCGCTTTGCTGGAGACATCGGCAAAGGGTATGGGATATCGCGAGCTTTGGCTTGAGACCCGGCGAGTTAACCACCGGGCGGTTCGTTTTTATGAGAAAAATGGTTACGCGCGGATTGAAAACTACGGCCCCTATATCGGCCGAGAAGAGGCGGTCTGCTTCTCGAAGGTATTGGCTGCGGGGAGAGCGGAGGTTGGGCTGCAAGCGGCACGTCCCTGATTTTTATCACCAATAGCCGCCTGGCTGAACCGGACCATTGTTGATAACAGGCGTCGGGGACGTGCCGTCAGGCTTGCTTAGCTGCGTGCCAGTTCAAACAGCCGACGCGCCGCCGGGGTCAACCCTGACATATGGATACAGGCGTGCACCATGCCCGGCAGTCGTTCGCAGCGTACCGCCACCCCGGCCTCCTCAAGCCGAAGCGCATATCCTTCGGCCTCATCGCGCAGCGGATCGTATTCGCAGCTCAGGATGGTTGCCGGCGGCAAACCGCACAGTGAAGCCGCGTGTAGCGGTTCGGCGTAAGGATGGCGACGCTCTCCCAGATAGCTGTGCCAGCAAAACGTCATCGCATCGCGCGTTAAATAGTAGCCCTCAGCGAACGCGCGATAGCTCTCGGTTGCCATATCGCGACTTAACGCCGGATACAGCAGCAGCTGATGCTCAATGCGTGGGCCGCCGCGATCCCGTGCCAGCAGCGCGGTCGCCGCGGCAAGGTTCCCGCCGGCGCTATCGCCGCCCACCGCCAGGCGGCAGCTGTCGATACCTAAACGCGGCGCCTGCTCGTAGACCCAGCATAGCGCCTGGTAAACATCCTCTAACGGTCGTGGAAACGGATGCTCGGGCGCCAGTCGGTAATCCACGGACACGATTACCCGCCCGGTAGCATCGGCCAGCGCCTGGCAGGGCCGATCGTACAGCGCCAGCGATCCCAGACACCAGCCGCCACCGTGAGCAAACAGCATCGCCGGCCGCGCGACTTCTGCGTTTAAGCCGGCTGGCGAATAGACACGAAGGGCAATACCGTGACCATCATCAGCGGTAGCGACATAGTCTTTGTAGCCACCGTTGGTTTCCATCTCCCCCTGGAGCTGAAGCAAACCGGCTTCCGTGGCCGCGCGCATCTCGGCCAGCGTGGCGGGCGGTGGGGCATCCGCTTGCGACGACGCGGCGAGAAAGTCGGCAATAAGCGGATCAAGCGGCATAGTGAGTTTCCTCTGACAGAAAGGGGACGATCAGGCCGATAAACGCCTCATGACGCTCTTCGGTAATAAAATGGCCGCAGTCGGCCACCGTCTCGCCGCGCAGATCGTGGGCATTTCCGCGCAGGGTCGTCAGCGGCGCATCACCCGTTGCATATTCAGCTCCCACCGTCAGCACCGGCATCGTTAAGGGCGTCTTCGCCCGGCGCTGGTTCTGACGAATGGTCTCCGGGATCGCTCGATAGTAATCGAAGCCCGCGCGCAGCCCGCCCGGAGTCGAATAAGCGGCGATATAAACCTCCGCGGCTACCCGATCGCGGCGATGAGACCAGCGGTTGAATATATAGCTGAGATACTGTGATTCACGGCCGTAGGTCAGGGTTTCCGGTAAATCAGCCAGCTGATTAAACATGAAGTGCCAAAGAAAAATATTCTCCTCCGGCGCGACAAAAATCGACGGGGCAGGGGCCAGCCCCGGGATCACCGCTTCCGTCAGCACCAGTCGCTCAATCGCCTGTGGAAAATCGCTCGCCATGGCGTAGCCAATCCACATGCCAATATCGTGGCCCACCAGGCTGTAGCGCTGATGCCCCAGCTGCGCCATGATCGCGTGCAGCACGGCGCCAACGCTGCCGGTGTCGTAACCGCCGAGAGGCTTATCAGAATCGCCGATGCCGGGCGGGTCAACCGCGATCGCCTGAAAACCGGCGTCGGCAAGCGCGCGGAGGACGTAGCGCCAGGTATACCAGGTCTGGGGCCAGCCGGGTATTAGCAGTACCGGCTGCCCTTTTCCCGCCACGACGCAGTGGATGCGCTGCCCGTTAACCTTCGGATAGACGTGCTGCGCCTCAAGATCCGCGTAGAGGATCTCGTCGTATTGTTGTTCCATGAGGGGTTCCTTGAAATGTTCTGGCCTAGAGAATGCCGAGTAATTTTTTGATTTGATGAGGATTTACCGGCGCGCCGGCGAAGTCGTCGAATACCTTATCGGTGATGTGAATAATGTGGCTGTGGATGAACTCCGCCCCCTCACGGGCACCGTCCAGCGGATTCTTCAGGCAGCATTCCCACTCCAGCGTTGCCCAGCCGGCATAATCGTATTGCGCAAGCTTTGCGAAAATGGCTTTGAAATCAACCTGACCGTCACCCAGTGAGCGGAAGCGGCCCGCGCGATCGATCCATGATTGATAGCCGCCGTAGATCCCCTGACGACCGGTGGGATTAAACTCGGCGTCTTTAACGTGGAACATCCCGATCACGTCCTTATAAATATCAATAAACTCCAGGTAGTTGAGCTGCTGTAGCACCATGTGGCTGGGGTCAAAAAGCACCCGACAGCGGGGATGTTCGCCCACCCGCTGGTGGAACATTTCGAACGTCACGCCATCATGAAGATCTTCGCTGGGGTGGATTTCATAGCACAGATTAATCCCCCAATCCTCGCAGGCGTTGAGCACCGGCAGCCAGCGTCTGGCGAGCTCGTCGAAAGCGGTTTCGATAAGCCCGGCTGGACGCTGCGGGAAGGGAAAGAGATACGGCCAGGCCAGCGAGCCGGAAAACGTACCCAGTTCGCTGAGGCCAAGGCGTGCGGAGGCTTTGACGGCCATCAGCAGCTGTTGTCGGGCCCACTCGCCGCGGGCCTGCGGATTGCCGTGCACTTCGGGCGGCGCAAAACTGTCGCATAAGCTGTCGTAGGCCGGATGTACCGCCATCAGCTGGCCGAAAATATGGCTGGTCAGTTCGCTGACCACCAGGCCGTGTTCCGCCAGCATACCGGTAATATCGTCGCAGTAGGTCTGACTTTCCGCCGCGGTGGCCACGTCGAAGAGACGCCGATCCCATGCCGGGATCTGCAATGCCTTAAAGCCGGTTTCCGCGGCCCACCGGGCAATCGCAGGTAAGCTGTTGAACGGGGCAACCTCGTCGCTGAACTGAGCGAGGTGCAAGGATGGACCTTTGAGCGTTCTCATCGTAAACCCCTATTGTTTGTCGATTGACAAACAATAGGGGTAAAAACGGATAACCGCAAGCGAAAATTATAAATGCGTTGGTAAACTCAATGATTTAAGCGATCCTGTCGCACTCAATATCGGGCAAACTGGAGCAACGTAATGGCAGGCAGACCGCGCGAATTCGATCGTGAGCTGGCGCTTTTGAAAGCGCGCAATCTATTCTGGCGACAGGGCTATGAAGGGACGTCAATGTCGGATTTAGTGGCCGAATTGGGTATCGCCTCCGCGCGTATTTACAAGGCGTTCGGTTCAAAAGAACAGCTTTTTCGGGAAGCAATTGCGGATTATGAACAGCGGGAAGGGGGCTTCGCGGATCGCGCCTTTGCCGCCGGGAACAGCGTGCGCCAGGCAATTGAAACGCTGCTGATGGATGCTGTGCATCTGTACTGCCAGCCGGATCTGCCGCAGGGGTGTATGGTGGTCGCCTCCGCGGCCAGCGTCAGCGCGGACAATGACGACATCAAAACCTGGCTGGCCCAGCATCGTCTTCAGCGCACGCAGCAGATTATCGACCGGCTGCGGCAGGCGGTGCAAAGCGGCGAGCTGCCAGCCGCGACCGACGCTGACGGCCTGGGTGATTATTTCGCCGCCTTTTTGCACGGGCTGTCGGTTCAGGCTCGCGACGGCGTTGCGCAATCGCGGCTGCTGGCGGCGGTTAACGTGGCGCTGACCGCGCTACCGCATGCGGATTAATGGATTTTCGCTGGCAACGACGTGAAGCCCGCCTGCGGCAACGTTTTCCTCACGTCGCTGCGGCTCGACAAGTACCGGTGGCGTGCCGGGTACGATGCGGTTAAGCAGGGCGGCTCAGCTTCTTAATATGGGCCGACAGGTTCCAGTTGATAACGCATGAGGCTATCAGCGCGATGAACCATGCTTATTGAAGCCGCGGCAGGCAACTGCCAGATCATTGGGTTGACACAGCCCAGGTGCCGCTATTTGTTGCGCTTCGCATGCGACGGTGCACGTTGACCGTCCCGGTTACATTTCGCACGACATGCCGGTTCGATGCCGGGGCGTGATGAGGTGGCCCGCCCGGGATCCCTGTGCCAGAGCACAAGGGCGGACCTTGGTCATAGGGGGTCTACAACCGGCGCGGATTTTACCATTTAAGATATGGCCGAAATATTAAAACTCCCGCCCGGTAAAGGATTTAAGATTTACCTCAGCGTTTACCTCAATGCCGGGGGGAGCGTGAGGTGGTGCTATAACAAATCGCCTTTCAGGAGGCCGCAGCCTCGGGGACGTTGGTGCCCGAGCCTTCAGGCAGCGACATCGCGATCTCGGCCAGCTCGGCCGCACTCAGGCTTAAGTTCGCGGCGCCCAGCAGCCCATCAACCTGCGCTGGCTGGCGTACGCCGACAATTGCCCCGCTCACTGCCGGATGACGAAGTACCCAGGCGATCGCTACCGCTGCAGGAGTCAGCCCGTGGCGTTGCCCGATACGGCGGAAGGATTCGACCAGGTTCAGGTTCCTGGTCAGGCGTGGCTCCTTGAAGTCCGAACTGCGGGTTTTACGCCAGTCGTCGTCGGGCAGGGCGGCGATGCGTTCGCGGGTCATCGCGCCGGTAAGCAGACCCGATTGCAGTGTGGAATAGGCTATGACGCCGGTGCCGGTCTGCTCGCAGAACGGCAGGATATTGGATTCAGCATCGCGCATAAGCGCCGAGTAGGGTGGCTGCAGCGAGGCGATCTCCGTTACCATCCTGGCACGCCTGAGCTGAGCCACGTCAAAGTTGGATACGCCGATAGCGCGAATCTTGCCCTTTTCACGAGCCCTGGCAAGCACCGTAAGGGCCGCCTCAATGCCTTCGTCCGGGCCACCTGAAGGGAACGCCGGCCAGTGGATCTGATACAGATCGATGGTCTCGATCTGCAGGCGACGCAGACTGTCGTCAATCTCCCGTTCCAGCGACTCCGGAGACAGCGAGTGAGAAATCTGCCGGCTCGTTCGATCCCAGACCAGGCTGCCCTTCGTAAATACCAGCGGGCGACGCGAGGGAGGCACGCGGCGCAGGAGCTTGCCGACAATTTCCTCGGCATGGCCCAGACCGTAGACCGCAGCGGTGTCGATCCAGTTGACGCCGCGTTCCACCGCATATTCCAGTGCCGCCAGGCTTTCAGCGTCATTCTGTTCCCCCCAGCCAAATTCCCAGCCCGATCCAGCGATCGCCCAGGTGCCCAGGCCAATGGGCGATATCGTGAAATCGGCACAACCAAGTCGTTGCTGTTTCATGCTTAAACCTTCCTGCCTATTAGAAAACAACAGTGTCACACGGTATGGAGTAAGCGATAAGCCGTGGTATCCTTGATGAACTACTGAATAATATTCATTAATATGACAATCAATTTGCATGAACTTGACGCTTTTGCCGCGGTGGCGCGCCACCGGAGCTTCCGTAAGGCTGCAGCCGAGAGAGGTGTATCCGCCTCAGCTTTAAGCCACGCCCTGCGCGGTCTGGAAGAACGGCTGGGCGTGCGTTTGCTCCACCGCACCACGCGCAGCGTAACGCCGACCGAGGCAGGTCTGCGCCTGCTGGCGCGGCTAACTCCCGCACTCAGGGATGTCGCCGACGCGCTGGTGGATATAACGGCCTTACAGGCTGAGCCCGTGGGTACGCTGCGCCTGAATGTACCGCGTCCGGCGGCAAAGCTGGTGCTGGCGCCAATCCTGGCCAGTTTCGTGGCGAAGTATACGCGCGTGCAGCTTGAGATTGTGACCGACGACGGGATGGTCGACATCGTGGATGATGGATTCGACGCAGGTATTCGCTTTGGCGAGAGCCTGGCCGGGGATATGGTAGCCGTGCCGGTCGGGGAGCCACAGCGTTTCGTGTGCGTTGCGGCACCGTCCTACCTGGCCTTACGCGGCGTACCGCAAACGCCTGGCGAACTGCTCGCTCATGCCTGCATTTCCCGTCGCTTCCCGGGCGGTCAACGCTATTGCTGGGAATTCCAGTCTGAGGGCAGGCCGTTGATCATCGAAGCCAGCGGCCCGCTGGTTTTAGACGACGACGAACTGATGATCCAGACCGCCCGTGACGGAGCGGGTATTGCGTACGTCTACGAGGCGATGGTCCGCGAGGACCTGGCCGCAGGCAGGTTGTCGGTTTTACTGGATGCCTTTAGCGCGCCAGCGGGTTGTTTTTTTCTCTACTACTCCGGGCGAAGGCATCTGCCGATGCCGCTGCGGGCCTTCGTGGATTTTATTCGGAAGTGACGGTGCACGAGCCGTATTACGGCAATAGTGCATCAGTGAAACTACTGACCCCGACCCAGGACAGCCGGGATGTAATCGCCGCGGCGACCATCTCAACGCGAAGGACGGCAGGGGGATGCTGTATTTTGCAGGGCAGGGAATCCAGACCGCATGGCAGATGAAGCGAGAAATGCCATCACCGCGCCATACTACGAGGTTCTGTGACCGATTCAAAGTCAGGTGATTCAGCCATTAACATTAGGGGTTTTGCAGCTATTAAAGTCTGCTTAGAGCGATCTGCGGACGCAGCCTTAAATGGGGGAAGCCTTAAAATTAAGTGACACAATTTGCAGGAGCACTTATACCATCCCTAATCTGTAGAGTAGGTAAAACTGCACCAGTCCTAGTCCTCTTTATACTGCTGGCCTTTACATAAATCACCATTCCATATATGTTTATCAAGCCAATAGCCTTCATATGATCGTAAAATGTTTAGGTAGTCGTTCAATTGCCTGGACCTTCAGAATTTTACTGAGCAGCGGCCAATTTAGTGACGTTGCGTACAGGGATGACCCGCTATGATAGAATCAATTAGCCTCTCCAACATCGCCACCTATCGTCCTGACAAATCGGAAGTTATTAATCTAAAAAAGATCAATTTTATTTATGGAGCAAATGGGGCGGGTAAGACCACAATCAGTCGACTTATTGAGAAACCTAGTCTTTCAATAGACTCCAGCATTACCTGGCTCAACAATACGCCAGTGCCAGCAATGATCTATAACAACGACTTCATCACTGCCAACTTTTCAGAATCCAAAGAGTTTCAGGGAGTATTTACACTCGGCAAGGCCGAAAAAGTTCAGCTCGATCGCCTCAAAGAACTTAAAGATGAAAGAAAGCGCCATGAACAGTTGAGAGCCAAGTTAATCATCTCGCTTGATGGTGAAGATGGAAAACCCGGAAAGAATGCTGAGTTGATTTCTTTGGAAGCAAAGTTAGTTGGACGATGCTGGGAACAGAAAGTTAAGCATGATGAATATTTTAAGGGGGCATTTACTGGTTTAAGGAATAATAAGGAAGCATTCAAGGCAAAGGTTCTTCAAGAGCATGAGAATAACAAATACACCTTGGTTGATTTGGTTGATCTCAAGACTAGAGCTACGGTTTTATATGGTGACCAACCCTCGAAAATAGATCTTGTTTCGACCTTGGATTTATCACGGTTGATAGCATTCGAGAAAAACCCGATTCTGGTTAAAAAGGTAGTAGGTAAAGATGATGTCTGCATATCCGCGATTATTCAGCGGTTAGGTAATAGCGACTGGGTCAGACAGGGTATGAGATTTATGGAACATACGGATGAACAATGTCCGTTCTGTCAGCAGACTCTGCCCCATGACTTCGAGAAGGAACTTACTGATTACTTCGATGAGACTTTTGAAGCGGATTCAAAGGCGGTCTCTACCCTGCGTAATAATTATTTCCAAATTGCTGAGGATCTTTTGGCTCAGGCATATGTTCTGTTGGCTTTGGATTGCAAAGAACTGGACAAGGAAAAACTTAACCCTAAGATTCAAGCACTGGATGCTGTTGTTCTTGTCAATAAAGGTCGGATGGACAATAAAGTTACCACTCCAAGTACTGAGGTGTTTCTTGAGGAGCTAGAGGATATTCAGGCGGATATTGCTGCTATTATTAATGCGGCGAACACGAAAATATCCGAACAAAATCGCCTAGTTGCAAGCTTCACTACTGAGCAGCGTAGGTTAACCGGGGAAGTGTGGAAATATATTATCGACGCTGAGTTAAAGAATACCTTGGCTGATTACACTACTGAGAAAAATAAATTACAAAAATCTATTTTGGGTATCACATTAAGTCGGGATAAGGCCACGAAAAGTATTATTGCTACTGATGTCGATATCGATAAGATTGAGGCGGAACTTACCAGCGTAAAACCTACGGTAATTGCTATAAATAAAATTTTGAAGAATTTTGGCTTTCTCAGCTTTTCTCTAGATCCTGCATGTATAGATAACTCTTATAGAATTATCCGGGCGGATGGGAAGGATGCCAAGCAAACATTGAGCGAAGGCGAGAAGACCTTCGTAACGTTCCTTTATTTCTACCATCTGCTGAGAGGAAGTATTACGACGTCCGGTATCACCACTGATCGGATCGTGATCATCGATGACCCTGTTTCTAGCCTTGATAGTGATGTATTGTTTATTGTGAGTAGCTTAATCAAGGAGCTCTTCGCCGAGGTTAGAAAGAGTGATAGCCATCTTAAACAAGTTGTGGTGCTTACCCACAATGTGCATTTCCATAAAGAAGTCACGTACGATCAACGTCGAAAGACCAATACTTCGCTTGCTGACGAGACATTTTGGATTGTCCGCAAACCTAATGAGTATTCAGTAATTGAGTTCCATTCAAGTAATCCAATCCGGAATTCTTATCAACTACTCTGGGCCGAGCTGAAAAGAACACCGGTGCCAGTCCTTACGTTGCAGAACACCATGCGTCGGATTTTGGAGAACTATTTCAAGATTTTGGGTGGTGTCGATACATACCATCTTGTCGACAAATTTGAGGGTATCGAAAAGATACAGTGCCAGTCTTTGATGAGTTGGGTAAATGATGGCTCGCATTACGCTCCGGATGAGCTTTATGTGGCCATTAGCGACAATATGGCAGCAAATTACCTGAAAATTTTCTTCAAGATATTCAAAGCAGCTAAGCATGATGCACATTACAAAATGATGATGGGCGATTCATATGTTGATCTTGATCCGGAAGATATCTCAGAGCAGCAGCCAATGACGGCTGTTGGCGAAGAAGGGAACACTGTATTTGATGGAGGCGCTGTAACAGAGACATCAGCCCCTGTACCGACTGCACTCAAGTCTGAAATTGATCAGTCTGGATTCGATCAAGTGGTGCCGTTTTGAAGCCTTCTGCTGGCTAGCACTTCCAAGACAGAATCCATTGACTAGGTCAACCTTATGGATGTAATACTTTATATATCTATGATAAAATTTCTACGCTTCTGATATAATATTTTTTTCTGTTGCGCTTGTTAGCACTCCGGGCGTAATCCATATTTCTCTTGTATTAATTCTGACATTATTTAAAGGAATAGCGCTGATGGTACACCAAGTGTGGAAATGCTTTCATGCGGTCGGGAATGGAACATTATTTACCGGGAAAATTTATGATAAAAACAGTGACGACATTTTTAACTGGATGTATGACTGCGGCTCAACCAGTAAAAAAACCGTACTTAGCACAATAGCTGATCTACCAAATTGGTTTGGACCACGCAATGTTATCGATATGTTAGTGATTTCCCATTTTGATAATGATCATGTTAATGGACTCGAAACGCTGCTTCAGAACTATTATGTCAGAAGGCTGGTTCTACCTTTTACTGAATGGCCGCAGAGTATTCGCGAAATCTCGGTGATGGGACCGAAAGGAATCTCTCCTTCGGTCGCTCTCTTACAAATTAATCCTTCAAAGTGGTTAGAGATCAATAATTTTATTGATAGAGTAGGTGAAATTCTGTTGGTGCAAGGGGATGGTGGTCCTGAAGAGACAGATAGTTCACCTGATAATCCTGATAACGATAGCCCTAAATGGAAGGAACATTCTGCGTTTGATCCTGAATCTGATACTCCAGATGAAAATACACCTCCGTTGCCTGAGGGCAACCAAGAATTTCCGTCAGATAATGTAGCCGCCGATAATGTTTTTTTTAAACTGAGAAACCAGGCAGCGACAACGATTATCAAAGTGGCAAAAATACACCAAAGTCAGGCGGTATATTCTGCTAATAACTCCTTCGAGTTTATGTTTTATAATGCGGAAAAACCTTTTTCAGCACTTGGGCTTGTTTATGAATCAGGTGGTGAAATGTATGCGAAAGTTTCAAATATGCGTATGTCTGAAGTTAAAGATGACATTGAAGCGACGATCATTTCTCTCGGTTTACACCAAAATATTACCAATTTACCAGTAAACTGGCGGCAAACGCTTAAGGATTCATATGAGATGCACTTCGGTAGTACTGGGGAAGCTAAGAATAATATTTCCTTATGCATGTATGCAGCACCACTGACAAAGCGCAGAGATTTTGGAACGCTATTTACTGGCGATATAAATCTGACGAGTGATGTGATTGAAGATATGAAAACCCATTTTGGACAACATCGCTGGTTATCACTCATCGGAGTACAGGTACCGCATCATGGGTCTCAACATTGCTGGGCTGCGGATAATGCCACACGCTTTGATCTTGAGAAAGTATGCTTTATCCAGTGTGCAACTCCAACAAAATATCATCCACATGATGTAGTCACCAAAGATTTAAATAAATACGGATGTACAGTATGCTCAGCGAGTCGGACGAGTCCGGCCCATGCTTATTACTGTTATTGACCTCTGATTTGCCAGAATTTATAAATAAACTTTATAATGGGGTGTTTGGGATGATAGTCAATTCACCCCAGCTGACCTGCTCCTATTAAACTTACATAGCACGATGTAAGCAACTTCCGCTTCTGGCACGCAGCGGACTTTAATTACATAGCCTGATGCGTCAGACTGCTAGTCACAAAAGTTTCTTGCTACTATCGCGCTGAAACTCTCGCTGAAATGAAGGAAAAAATCATGTCAGTCCGTTCTCATACTAAAAAAACTGTCGTCATCATTGGCGGCGGTGCCGCAGGGCATCAGATTGCTTATCAGTTACGGGATGTCGCCCGGGTTATACTGGTTGATCCTAAAACGTACTGGGAGGTTCCTATGGCCCTTCCACGTCTGCTGGCGGATCCGAAAAGCCTTTCAAAAAACACCTGAAGCGTCTCCTTATCCAGCATGGCTTCAGCAAGCAGCTTCTTGAGTCAGGCGTTCTCTTCCTCAAGCGACTTCAGGCGCTTAACCTCAGGCACCTCCATACCGCCATGCTTCTTACGCCATGTAACGTGGCATCTGAAATGGCGTGCTCACGGGCACAAACCCCGGCTTCGGCCTCGCGGAGAATACTGATGAGCTGTTCGTCGGAAAAACGCTTCTTCATGGGGACGTCCTCATGTGACTTATGAAGACATTACTAACATAGCGGTGTGTTAATCAACGGGGAGCGGGTCATTGCTGCTATGCTTACCGTACGGTATGAAGCGTCAACTTTCATTACCTGGTGTGATTAATATCCCGGCCAGGTATTTATTTTTCCTGATAAAATTTTTGTAAAGGCACCCTGAGTAACTGGCGTTCGGCGTACTATTGGGGGCCTATTATGATATCGACTTTCAAAAGGATGCTGCGGGTTCATTGTTTCAACCCGGCAACAGGTTTTGAGTAATGACATCTTTTTTCTGGTTTGACTTCAGGCCACGTGAACAGATTGAGTAATTACAGGCCCTCATGATGACTGAACAGACGCTCGCTACATTGCTCAATATTGATCAGACGGTAAATCCTCCGCGTATCACTGCCTCCGGTGACTGGGTGCTAGCGCATTATGCTCATCTGGAGCCTGCCGTCAGGGCGTTGCAGCCGCAACTCCTTTCTAACGCCATTTTCGACCTGAGCCAGTTAGGGACACTTGATACCGCGGGTGCCACGCTGCTGGTTAAGCTTATGGGTGAAGAAAAGGTACTTGAGCTCGAACGTATTGCACCAACGCTTCCCATAGAGCGTCGTGTCCTGCTGCAAACAGTCAGATCGGCACTAGCGGATTACGTCGCGCCTCCTGCGCAGCATCAGCCGGGGATAGTGACCGAGCTATTGGCGAACATCGGTAAGTCGGTGGAAAGCTTCTGGCAGAACCTGGTTGCCCTCATTGGGTTTATCGGGCTGACGATGGAGGCACTTTTTACCACCCTGTTGCGTCCTGCTCGCTGGCGGGTGACTTCTCTGGTCGCTAATCTGCAGCAAATTGGCCTGAATGCCGTGCCTATCATCGCGATGCTGACCTTTATGGTCGGCGCGGTAATTGCTTTCCTGGGATCAACGGTACTCTCCACTTTCGGCGCCAGTATATTTACCGTTCAGCTGGTGGCGTTTTCATTCCTGCGCGAATTTGCCGTGCTGCTGGCGGCAATACTGATGGCCGGGCGAACCGCCAGTGCCTTCACTGCACAGATTGGCCTGATGAAGGCCAATGAAGAAATTGATGCTATCCAGGCAATGGGGCTAAATGCGGTTGAACTGCTGGTGCTTCCACGCGTGCTGGCGCTGCTAGTGGCGCTGCCAATGATGACCTTCATCGGCATGATCAGCGGGATTTTGGGTGGGCTTGTGGTTTGTGCTTTAACGCTGGATATCTCCCCGACAATGTTTTTAACCATAATGCAGAACAACGTCGGCCTTGAGCATTTTTGGGTGGGAATGATTAAAGCGCCGGTGTTTGCTTTTCTGATTGCCGTCATCGGTTGTCTTGAAGGGTTTAAGGTCAGCGGAAGCGCGGAATCGGTGGGAGAGCATACAACCGCGAGCGTTGTGCATTCAATATTCGTGGTGATCCTGCTGGATGCGGTTGCGGCACTGTTTTTCATGGAGATGGGATGGTAAAAGACATGAGTCAGGATGCCATTATTCGCATTCGTAAACTGCGTAACTGCTTCGGTCCGCAATGTGTACACGTCGACCTCGACCTCGACGTGCGGCGTGGCGAAATACTGGGCGTAGTGGGCGGATCGGGTACCGGAAAGTCAGTGCTCCTGCGTAGCATCGTCGGTCTTCGTCGCCCGACGGACGGACGAATTGAGGTCTTTGGTGAAAATCTCACGGAACTCAGCGGCGTGCGCCGCTCCGTGCTAGAAAGACGTTTTGGCGTCCTGTTTCAGCGAGGGGCATTGTTCAGCTCGCTGACGGTCACGGAGAACGTGGCCCTGCCGCTTATTGAGTACGCGGGGCTTGATCGTCGCAGCGCCGAGCAGCTGGCGCAGGTTAAACTCGCGCTGGCCGGTTTGCCAGCCAGCGCCAGAGATAAATATCCATCCTCACTGTCAGGAGGCATGGTGAAACGCGCTGCACTGGCGAGATCGCTGGCTTTGGACCCGGAAATCCTGTTCCTTGATGAGCCAACCGCTGGGCTGGACCCTATCGGCGCCGCCGCGTTTGATAATCTCATTGCCACGCTACGCAATGCGCTGGGATTAACCGTATTTTTAGTTACCCACGATCTGGATACCCTTTATACAATCTGCGACAGGGTAGCGGTACTTTCACAAAAAAAAGTTTTAGTCGTGGATTCACTGGACGTGGTGGCAGCAACGCCGGAGCCCTGGATTCAGGAATATTTCCACGGCCCACGCGGGCGAGCAGCACAGCAGACCCTGGCGACGTTACAAGAGAGGCAGTAAAAAATGGAAACTCGCGCTCACCATGTTCTCATTGGATTGTTCACTCTCATTATTTTCACAGCGGTACTGTTGTTTAGCCTGTGGCTGAGCAAATCTGACAGAGATCGCCAGTTCCATACGTACGATATCGTATTTAGCGAAGCCGTGAGCGGCCTTTCCCAGGGAAGTACGGTTAATTTCAGCGGGATCAGGGTCGGTGAGGTGGTTCAGCTTCGCCTGGACAGGGATAACCCCGGTAAGGTTTGGGCCCGGATCAGAGTTGAGGCCTCTACGCCCGTTCGCCAGGATACCCAGGCACGGCTGGCTATGGCCGGTATTACCGGGACATCAATTATTCAGCTTAGCGGTGGAAGTGAAACCAGCCCAGTGCTGGAGGGAGATAACGAGAGGATCCCAGTAATCATTGCCACCCCTTCTCCGCTGAACCAGTTGCTTACAAATGGCGAAGATGTAATGACCAACGTTAATGAGGTCCTGTTACGCTTAAATCAGGTCCTCACTACGGAAAATCAGCAGCGAATAGTCAAAACGTTAGACAACCTGGAAAAAATTACTGATACCGTGGCCGGTCAGCGTGAAGATATCAGTACCATCCTGCAGCAACTGGCGATAGTGACAAAACAAAGTAACGAGACGCTGGCGCAAACCAACCGTCTGATGCGCAATGCAAACGTGCTGCTGGACGGTAAGGGGAAAGATCTGGTTAATAATGCGGCCAATACCCTGGCACTATTGCAAAAGACGAGCAGTCTGTTGAATCAGATCGTCATCGATAATCAGCATTCACTTAACAACGGCATTCAGGGATTTAACGAATTGGGGCCAGCCTTAACTGAGTTACGCAAAACCCTGGCCACTTTACGCGGAGCGATCAACAGCCTGGAAGCAAACCCAGCCGCCTTGTTAAGAGGCCCTGAACGTATGAAGGAGTTTACCCCATAATGGCCGTTTTTACTCTTAGGCTTTCCTGTTTACCTCTCAAGAAGCTAAGGCTGCTGATTGTGCTGGTATGTCTGCCGCTGGCCGCATGCACGGTGTTGCCGCAAAGACCTGTTTCGCAGGTTTGGTTATTGCCCGCTCATCCGGGAGCGCCTGCCAGCGGTCAAACCACAAACCGATCGCTGCGTGTTATGCAGCCTGGTACCAGCCAGTTTATCAACAGTTCACGCATTGCGGTTCAGCCTCAGGGTGCTGAGATAACAGTCTACAGCGGGGCGCGCTGGAGTGATTCGGTGCCCGTATTGATTCGTAATCGTCTGACGCAGGAATTGCGCACTGATGGCCGTTTCATTTCTGTCAGCAGTGATGAAGATAATTTGCAGGCTGATTTTGAACTCGGGGGGGATTTATCATCATTCCAGGGGGTCTATAGCGGTAAAAAAGGCGAAGTGCTGATTCAGTTTGACGCGCGTCTGGTGCAAACATCCGATCGTCGCGTGATAGCCAGCCAGCGTTTCGTGATACACCAGCCCATAAGCGGTAGTTCGATGAGCGAGGTCGTCGAGGCCTTTGGCCTGGCCAGCGACAGGCTTGCCGCAGACATACTTCGCTGGCTGGGAAACACCAGCGCGATGAGGTCACCTTGAAAATAAAACGCCTTAAGCGAAGTTGAGGTGTAAGAGCAAAGTTGTGGTGTCCGTCACGTAGATTCACCATCGAGGGATTCTGATGACGGCTCACGCAGCGGCGTTTTTCACTTTGGATGAAGTTAACCGACTTAATATTTATCGTTTAGCTGCCTTTGATATATCAGCAAGTCCAGTTCGGGTGCCTCCTCGGATACGCGGTGCAACATTGCATGGACCTGCCCTCTGTGATGGGTTTGATGATTAAACCAGTGAGCCAGAGCAGACCAGATTACCTGCTGCTTAAGTTCTGGTGTTGAAGCCCGCCGGTAGAAGACTATGCCAGCTAAATCGGTTTCTGATAATCCGAGGATAAAATCAACGATCTTTTTATCTTCTTCTCTTCGCGCCGTTTCCAGACCGGGAAAATCACTATCGAACAGTATCTGGTCCAGCCGATACCCTGTTTCAGGTAATGCGTTTAAACGATGCCTCCATATCCTGTCCGTCACTAGCAGGTGATTCAGCGTCGCCTCGATAGACCCAAAAAAAGCGCCGCAGTTTTTACGGTAAGCATCTTCTCCAATCTTTCCAACGCTGGAATATAACCGTTCATTCGCCCAGGCGTTGTAGCCGGCTAGAATGTTGAAATGCATGTTGAGTGAACTCATAATTTCATCCATTAAAAAAACAACCGTTTTAATTATAGTTGCGCATTTAGCAGCGCAATAAAGATACTTTGACCCGTTCCCTTTTAATCAATGTGTTGCATCCATCGGTTTAACTCACAGCACATTCCGTACATTATCAAAGCTATAGGTTTTTGATAGCCTCAATCAATTCCTGCCCCAGATTCTTAACGTTACCCACCGCGCGCAGCTTCAGGAACCATAACGAGCGGCCGACGGTCGTGGATATCGACCAACTCCTGAGCGGCGGCAGCGGTCACCATCAAAAATCCCTCAGTTTCATCCCCGCGCTCGAAAGGCACGCTGCCGATCGCAGCCATGAAGATGGGGTTGCCGTCTTTCCTGTGGATGAAATAGGGCTGTTTCTTGTCACCTTCATGCTCCACTCAAACCAGCCATCCGCAAAACAGATCGCCCGCCATGTTGCCAGAGAGGCCTAAACATCCGGCTGGTTGCTGCGGTTTCTACACGAGCATTGATGAGCGCAGGTTTATCCCACCACCTGGGCGCGTATCCCAGTGAACAGGAGCGAGGTGTAGTTATTCATTGCGTTCGCTCAGCACCAGGACTTTGGTACCGGGCGCGACGTTGTAACTCTTTGTATTGCCAATAAATGCATGATTCGTTGCGATTGTTTTTTCTAACTACGTAAAAGTTAATGAATTTTTAACAAAAGGTCGTTATGTTGTCGACATCACAGTTTTGTTAAGGGTTTTCCATGCGCGATAAATACTCCGGCCTGCAGATAGGCATCCACTGGCTGGTATTTTTATTAGTGGTTGGCGCCTATGCTGCCATGGAACTACGGGGCTTTTTCCCCCGCAGCGACCGGCCGCTGATTAATATGATTCACGTCTCCTGCGGCATTTCCATCTGCGTACTGATGGTGGTGCGCCTGCTGGTGCGTCTGAAGTCGCCCGCACCGCCGATTGTGCCGAAGCCATCGCCGATGATGACCGGCTTCGCGCACCTCGGACATCTGGTTATCTATCTGCTGTTTATCGCCTTGCCGATCGTCGGCATGGTCATGATGTATAACCGCGGTAACCCGTGGTATGCGTTTGGTCTGACGATGCCCTATGCGGCGCAAAGTAATTTTGAGCTGGTGGACACGCTGAAGGGCGTGCACAGCCTGCTGGCGAATATCGGCTACTTTGTCGTTGGCCTGCATGCGCTGGCGGCGCTGATGCATCACTATCTGTGGAAAGACAATACGCTACTGCGCATGATGCCGCGCAGGCGCTAGCGCCCGTTGGCTCTCTACCTTCAGACCCCGCCTCGTGCGGGGTTTTTTTATCTCTTTTGCCGCAGACTGTGATACATCTGATCGCATCCACGGGAAAAGGGGAATGAAGATGAGAGTCAGACTTGCCGCGCCGGACGAAGCGCCGACGCTATGGGAGATCCGCAATCAGGCGATACGCCACGGCTGTCGTGAAAGCTATGAGGCTGAGGTTCTGCGGGCCTGGACGCCGGAGATGATGCCGGAAGGCTATCGTCATGCGGTGCGCGACAACCCCTTTTACGTGGTTGAAGAGGAGGGCGGGCGAACGGCCGCCACCGGCTATCTCGACCTGCGCGGCGGCAGCGTGGAGGCGATTTTTACCCGCCCGGAGTGCTTCGGTAAGGGCTACGCCGGGCTCATCGTGACGGCGATAATCGCCGAGGCGCGCCGCCGGGGGCTGACGCGGATCACGCTGGAAGCCACGCCCAACGCCGCCGGTTTCTATCTGCGCCACGGCTTTGTCGCGCTCGGTGAAAAATGGCTGCCATCAAAGCTGGCTAACGCCGATTTGCGCTGCGTGGATATGGCGCTGGAGCTGAACTGAGTCCAAAACGGCGCCGCTGTGCTACGGTTAAAGCGGCGTTTCAATTTGCCAGCTTGCGTAATTAAATATAGTATACCCCCCTATATGATATGGAGGGCGTCACCGTGCCACATTCACCTGAAGACAAAAAACGCGCGCTGAGCCGCGTGCGCCGTATTCGCGGGCAGGTCGAGGCGCTTGAGCGCGCGCTGGAGTCCGGCGAGTCCTGTATGACAATCCTGCAGCAGATCGCCTCAATTCGCGGCGCAACCAACGGTTTGATGGGGGAGATGGTGGAAATTCATCTCCAGGATGAGCTGGTAAGCGGCGAAACCACCCCCGACCAGAGAGCGATAAGAATGGCGGAAGTCGGCCATCTGCTACGATCCTACTTAAAATAAATCACGACGAAGGAAGAGACCCCTATGAAATCACGTGCAGCAGTCGCGTTTGGCCCAGGCCAGCCGCTGAAGATCGTTGAGATTGACGTCGCGCCGCCGAAAAAAGGCGAAGTGCTGGTCAAAATCACCCACACCGGCGTCTGCCATACCGATGCCTTTACCCTTTCCGGCGACGATCCGGAAGGCGTATTCCCGGCGGTGCTGGGGCATGAAGGCGGCGGCATTGTCGTTGAAGTCGGCGAAGGGGTGACCAGCCTGCAGCCGGGCGACCACGTTATTCCGCTGTACACCGCCGAGTGCGGCGAGTGCAAATTCTGTAAATCCGGCAAAACCAACCTCTGCCAGGCGGTTCGCGCCACCCAGGGCAAAGGCCTGATGCCGGATGGCACCACCCGATTCTCCTATAACGGCGAGCCGATTTATCACTATATGGGCACCAGCACCTTCAGCGAATACACCGTGTGTGCGGAGATTTCGCTGGCGAAAGTTAACCCTCAGGCGCCGCTGGAGAAAGTCTGCCTGCTGGGCTGCGGCGTGACCACCGGGATCGGTGCCGTTCACAACACCGCGAAGGTAAAAGAAGGCGATACGGTGGCGGTATTTGGCCTCGGTGGAATCGGTCTGGCGGTGATTCAGGGCGCGGTACAGGCGAAAGCCGGGCGCATTCTGGCGGTCGATACCAATCCGGATAAGTTCACCCTCGCCAAAGAAATGGGCGCGACCGACTTTATCAATCCGCGTGATTACGAAAAGCCGGTACAGGACGTCATCGTTGAGCTTACCGACGGCGGCGTGGACTTCAGCTTTGAGTGTATCGGCAACGTCAACGTCATGCGTTCGGCGCTGGAGTGCTGCCATAAAGGCTGGGGCGAGAGCGTGATTATCGGCGTGGCCGGT
Source organism: Klebsiella terrigena (assembly GCF_006539725.1). Lineage (GTDB taxonomy): Bacteria > Pseudomonadota > Gammaproteobacteria > Enterobacterales > Enterobacteriaceae > Klebsiella > Klebsiella terrigena. The sequence goes on from NZ_BJNO01000001.1 coordinate 50,584, forward strand.
GCGGGTCAGGAGATTAAAACCCGGCCGTTCCAGCTGGTAACCGGTCGCGTATGGCGCGGTTCCGCATTCGGCGGCGTGAAGGGGCGCACCCAGCTGCCGGGCATGGTTGAAGACGCGATGGCGGGCAAAATTCGCCTCGATCCGTTTATCACCCATCGCCTGCCGCTGGATCAGATCAACGAAGCGTTTGACCTGATGCACGAAGGTAAATCAATTCGTACCGTTATTCATTTCGGCGACCAGTAATCACGGCTGGCAGGCATCGCGGCCTGCTACCGTCGACGCCGAGGCGCTTCGCCTGGGCAAAAAAATACCTGCCGGTGGCTTCACCGGCAGGTATGACTTTTACAGGATGCCGCGCTTACTGCTGGTCAGGCAGCGCGTAGGCGATGATATAGTCGCCGCGATCCGGAGACTGACGCGCGCCTCCCGCATTAATAATGATGTACTGCTTGCCGGTTTTCGGCGAAACGTAGGTCATCGGACCGGACTGGCTGCCGACCGGCAGACGGGATTTCCAGATTTCCTTACCGCTGGCGGTATCAAACGCCCGCAGGTAGAAGTCCTGGGTACCGGCGAAGAACAGCAGACCGGACTGGGTCGAGAGCGATGCGCCGAGGGTCGGCATGCCGATTGGAATCGGCATATGCATCCGAATTCCCAGCGGGCCGGTATCCTCAACGGTGCCGACCGGCACCTGCCACACCAGCTTCCCGCTTTTCAGATCCACCGCCGACATGGTACCGAACGGCGGTTTCTGGCACGGAATGCCCAGCGGCGACAGGAAGCGTTCGCGCATTGCGCCAAACGGCGTACCTTCCATCGGCACGATACCCATCTCAATCCCGCTGGCGTCTTTTGCCACTTTGGCGCGCGGCACCATATAGTTTGCCAGGCCGAGACGCATATCGTTGACGAACATCAGGCCGTTATTCGGGTCGACCGACACGCTACCCCAGTTCATGCCGCCCAGCGAGCCCGGGTACTGTAATGAACGATCTTCGCCCGGCGGGGTGAAAATACCTTCATGGCGCATGGATTTAAAGGCAATGCGGCAGATCAGCAGATCGACCGGCGTGGCGCCCCACATATCGGACTCTTTCAGCGTTTCGTTACCGATCATCGGCATGCCGACGGAGTAGGGCTGGGTTGGCGAATAGCGCTCGCCCGCCACGTTGCCCTGCGGAACCGGACGCTCCTCAACTTTGGCAACCGGCTCACCGGTTTCGCGGTTGAGCATAAAGATCATGCCCTGCTTGCTGGTCTGTACCAGCACCGGGGTGGTCCCGCCTTTGCCATCCGGCAGGTCGTACAGCAGCGGCTGCGACGGCAGGTCGAAGTCCCACAGATCGTGATGGGTCGTCTGGTAGTGCCAGCGTACCCGGCCAGTGGTGGCATCGACGGCCACGATCGACGAGCTGTACTTATCGTCAAGCGCGGTGCGCTCGCCGCCAAAGAAGTCCGGCGTGGCGTTGCCGGTCGGCAGATAAATCAGGTTCAGCTTCGCATCATAAGACATGGCTGACCAGACGTTAGGCGTACCGCGCGTATAGGTTTGGCCCTCCGGCGGCAGACCGGTCAGGCTCGGGTTACCCGGATCCCACGCCCACGCCAGCTTGCCGCTGTGGACGTCGTAGGCGCGCACCACGCCCGGAGGCTCGCCGGTGGAGAAGTTATCCGCCACGCGGCCGCCGACCACCACCAGGTTCCCCGCCACCAGAGGCGTCGAGGTCTGCTGGTAGTAGCCCGCTTTGATTTCACCCATCCCAACGCTCAGATCGACGACGGCGTGTTCACCAAAGGCTTCACAGGGTTTGCCGCTATCGGCGTCGATGGCGATCAGGCGCGCGTCGGTTGTCGGCAGGAACAGACGACGGGAGCAGGCGGCGGGCTGAACGTCAGCCGCCGGGGCCGACTGGGCCACACCGTCCGCGTAATAGCCGAGCCCGCGGCAGCGCTGCCAGTTCGGCGCGGTGGCTTTTGAATCGTAGCGCCATTTTTCCTTGCCGCTATCAACGTCCAGCGCCAGCACCTTGCTGTAAGGGGTGCAGACATACAGCGTATCGCCGATTTGCAGCGGGGTGTTCTGATCTTCCGCGCCGGAGCCGTTGCTCTGCGGAATATCCCCGGTGTGGGCGACCCACGCCACCTGCAGCTGATTCACGTTGTGCTTGTTAATCTGATCCAGCGCGGCGAAGCGATCGCCGTGGGTGGTATTGCCCCAGTGCTCCCAGTTTTTCTGCTGTTCGCCGGCGGCAACCGGCTTAACCGGCACCTCTTCGGTGGCGCTCACCAGCGGCTGTGCCCTGAACATCCAGCCGAAGCTGACGGCCAGCACCACGGCCAGCGCTACGGCGAGGCCAAAGGCCGGGCCTTTGGCGGTCGCTTTAGCCGACAAGTAAGGCCAGACGAGGGCCGAAAGAAGCGCCAGCGCGCCGAAGACAAACAGGCGCGAGAACAGCGGCCAGTAGGTCCATCCGGCATCGCTGATGGCCCAAATAATGGACGCGACAAACGCCAGCGCGTACAGCAGGATGCCGCTGCGACGGTTGCGGAAGATGAGTACGGAGGCGATAACCATCGCCAGCCCCATCAGGCTGAAATAGAGGCTGCCGCCGAGCGTGGCGAGCTTTATGCCAGGAATACCGATGGCCAGGCCGATTATCAGCATCAGCCCGGCGAGAAGCCACTTCAGGATCCGGGGGAATCCTCGTGGCGCGTGACCCGTTGTCATGTTGTCTCCTTAACCACCCGTTCTCAGGTGTGAACCAAATGAATCAAAAAATAAATGTGTGTCTTTTGAGTGAAGCGATAAATGGCTTCATGAAAGAGGGTTTTTCGCTAATTTTGATTTCATGTGAACCGTATGGTGAAATCGTGGCAATGATAAATCTGTTACTGAAGTTTGCGCAATTGTTAATAAATAATTTCGCACTAATTGATTACGCTGCTAAGCAAGCGGCGTTATCCACGCTCGGGCGCCGCCGAGCCTGGCGGGAGTCAAACCGGGCCTGGCGGGAGGCTACGGATGCCGAAAGGGGGGCAGGTTTGCCCGGAAGAGGCGCCGAGGGGCGGCGCTCCGTCCGGAATTGAGGCTCAGGCGGGCATCGATTTTCGAATCGCGCTGAGCAGGGTCTGCGCGCCGGAGGTGAGGGTGGCATCAACCCGGGTCAGAATACCGATCGGTTCCCCGGCGCCCTGGGTCGGTACCGGCAGCGAGCTGAGCAGGCCGCGCCGCAGATCGTCCTTCACCGCCCCGGAAGGGACGAACCAGATATAGTCGTAATCGACGGTCAGCTGGCGCGATAGCGACGCCGAGAGCGTTTCTATGCAGCCCGCGGGAATTTTACATCCCTGGCTTTGCAGCAGCGTTTCGGCATTCTGGCGGGGAATGGTCCCCTTCGGTGAAACGACGACCGGCCAGTCCATCACCCGACTGAGCGTCACCGTCTCCTGCAGCAGCGGGTGACCTGGGCGAACCACCAGCTTCAGGGACTCCAGAAACAGCAGCTCATAGTTGAGGCCGCTCATCAGCTCCGGGTCGGACATGCGTCCAATACCGATATCAATCTCCCCCGATTTCAGACCCGCCAGCAGCATGGTGTTATTCATGGTGGCGACCTGCAGGGTGATATCTTTCTGCTGCTGGTGAAACTGGCCGATTACCGTCGGCAAAATGCCGAGCGCGGCGGTAGGCAGCGCGCCGATACGCACCACGTCGGGGTTCATTCCCTCTTTGCGGTTGAGCGCCTGGCCCGCGGTATTGAGCGCGTCGAGGACCTTTACCGCGTGGGTGAGAAACTGCTCCCCAACCAGCGTCAGCTGCGCGCCGAGCCGCCCGCGCTCAAAAAGCCGCGTTCCGGTCAGCTGCTCCAGCTCGTTGAGCGTTTTTGATAAAGCGGGTTGACTAAGATTAAGTGTTTCAGCCGCGCGCCCCAGCGTTCCCTGTTGAGCGACGGCCACGAAGGTGTGTAGATGGCGCAAGCGAATGCGCTGACTAAAGAGAGCGTTTTTTTCCATAATTGATACTAAAAACAGAGCGGTATGAGTGACAAGCGATATTGTTTAAATTTGATAACCCAATGGCAAAATATTATTAACATTTACTCTTGTTATATTACAAATAATTTTACCTGACGCCAAAAAGCCGATGCCCCGGGTAGAACCGGGGCATGCCGGGGGCGCAAGGGTCTCAAAGATCGAAAAAGACGGTTTCGTTCTCGCCCTGCAGATGAATATCGAACCGATAGACAATTTCGCCGCCGCGTACTTCGCGCCGGGCAATCAGCGTCTGACGGCGAACCTCCCACTCGATCAGATTGAGCACCGGATCGGCCCGGTTGGCCTCCTCTTCGTCGGCAAAGTACATCCGCGTATTCAGGCCAATGTTAATCCCCCGCGCCACCACCCACAGGTTGACGTGCGGCGCCATCATTCGGCCATCGCGGCCGACAACCGCGCCCGGCTTGATGGTTTCAAAGCGCCAGATCCCGGTGTCGAAGTCGGAGCAGCTGCGGCCCCAGCCGCGAAACGCCGGATCGCGCTGTTTGCTGGCCTGCCGGTCGTCGGGGTGCGCGTAGCGCCCGGCGGCGTTGGCCTGCCAGATCTCCAGCAGCACGTCGCGCACCGGCGTGCCGGAGCCGTCAATAACCCGCCCCTCAATGGTAATACGCTCGCCTTCGGTATCCGCAGCGGTGAGCCGCGGGCCAAAGTTATTCTCGAAAATGTGGAAGCCCGCGGCATCCGGCGCCAGTCCGATATGAACGTAGGGGCCGGCGGTTTGTGAGGCGGTTTCGGGTAAATAGTCTTTCATCGGGCGGCCCCCTGAGTGCGGTTTTCAAATAGCGTCGCGCGGTGGCCGCGCAGCACCAGGTCAAAGCGGTACGCCAGGCAGTCCAGCGGCACGGCGGCATGGGTATCCAGCTCGGCAATCAAGGTGCGAACGGCATCGTCGTTATTGATGGTTTTGACGATCGGGCACTGCTTAATCAGCGGGTCGCCTTCAAAATACATCTGGGTGATCAGGCGCTGCGCCCACGCGTCGCCGGAGAGGGAAAAGTGAATATGCGCCGGACGCCAGTCGCTGACCTGATTGCGCCACGGGTAGGGCCCTGGCTTGATGGTGCGAAAACAGTAGTAGCCGTTTTCATCGGTCAGTACCCGCCCACAGCCGCCAAAGTTGGGGTCAATGGGCGCCAGATAGCTATCCTTTTTATGCCGGTAGCGGCCGCCGGCGTTGGCCTGCCAGACCTCCACCAGGGTGTTCTTCATCGGCCGGCCAAAGCCGTCGCGAACGTAGCCGTGGACGATGATACGCTCGCCGATCGGCAGACCTTCTTTGGCGTAGTTAAGGATAAGGTCGTTATCCAGCGGCCCGAGGTCATCGTGGCTGAACACCGGGCCGGTAATTTCAGAAAGCGAGTTCTGCAGGGAGATCAGCGCATTGCGCGGCGAGCGCAGAACGCTGGTTTTGTAGCCTGGGGCGTAAGCGGGAGGATGGCTGTTATAGTCGCGATGAACCACCTCGCGCGGGGACCATTTATCGTTCATAGGGTACGTACTCCGTTTTATTCGGTACAGGGCTTGTTGTTTTAATGTCGCCAGAAACAGTGTGTGTAAATGTTTTGTTAATTTAAAGTGAAATTAAAGGGTCTATTCCATAACTCAGGGTTATGTCCCACGCGGGACAAAGGGCAGGGGCAGGTTACCCGCATCACAGTTTGTAAATTCTTCCTGCTGGCGCGGGAGGCCTTCTCTACACTCCAGGAAGTATTCACTGGAGGTAAGACATCATGGCGAACACCATCACGGCTGATGAGATTCGGGAACAATTTTCACAGGCTATGTCGGCGATGTATCAGCAGGAAGTTCCGCAGTACGGGACGCTCCTCGAGCTGGTCGCGGACGTTAATCTGGCGGTGCTGGAGAACAACCCCAGGCTGCATGAGCAGCTGGCGAACGCCGATGAGCTGGCCCGGCTGAACGTTGAGCGCCACGGCGCGATCCGCGTCGGCACCGCCGAAGAGCTGGCGACGCTGCGCCGCATGTTTGCCATCATGGGGATGTACCCCGTGAGCTATTACGATCTCTCCCAGGCCGGAGTGCCGGTCCATTCCACCGCCTTTCGTCCCGTTGACGACGCCGCCCTGGCGCGCAATCCGTTCCGTATCTTCACCTCGCTGCTGCGCCTCGAGCTGATCGCCAGCGACGAACTGCGTCAGCGGGCGGCGCAGATTCTGGCTAAGCGCGATATTTTTACCCCGCGCTGTCGGGAGCTGATTGCACAGCACGAAGAGCGCGGCGCCTTCACGCCCGCTGAAGCGCGGGAGTTCGTGCGCGAGGCGCTGGAGACCTTCCGCTGGCACAGCCACGCTACGGTAGATGATGAAACCTATCACGCCCTGCAGAACGAGCACCGGCTGATTGCCGACGTGGTCTGCTTCCCGGGCTGCCATATCAATCACCTGACGCCGCGCACGCTGGATATCGACCGGGTTCAGGCCCTGATGCCGGAGTGCGGCATCGTGCCGAAGGCGCTGATTGAAGGCCCGCCGCGCCGGGAGGTGCCGATCCTGCTGCGCCAGACCAGCTTTAAGGCGCTGGAGGAGCCGGTTATCTTCGCCGGGGAGCATAAAGGTACCCACAGCGCGCGTTTTGGCGAAATCGAGCAGCGCGGGATCGCGCTGACGCCGAAGGGGCGGGCGCTGTACGATCGCCTGCTGAACGAGGCCGGAGTGGGTAAAGACAACCTCCATCATCAGCGCCACCTGCAGGATGTGTTCAGCCAGTTTCCGGACAGCGAGTTTCTGCTGCGCCAGCAGGGGCTGGCGTGGTTCCGCTATCGGCTGACGCCGGCGGGAGAAGCCCATCGCCAGGCTTTTGGCCCCGGCGACGATCCGCAGCCGCTGATCGAGCGCGGCTGGCTGATTGCCCAACCGATTATTTATGAAGACTTTTTGCCGGTGAGCGCGGCGGGGATTTTCCAGTCTAATTTGGGTAACGAAACGCAGGCCCGCAGCCACGGCAACGCCAGCCGCGACGCCTTTGAAACGGCCCTCGGCTGCCTGGTGCTCGACGAGTTTGCGCTCTATCAGCAGGCGGAGGAACGCAGTAAACGGCGTTGCGGTCTGCTCTGAAACCGGTACTCTGCTGGCATAAACCGTAAAAGGAAGCAGGTCATGCAGAATCCGTCTACGCCGCTGGTGAAAACCCGCCAGGGCACGTTATCCGGGATCGCCGAGCAGGGGATCCACATCTGGCGCGGCATCCCCTTCGCCGCGCCGCCGGTTGGTGAACTGCGCTGGCGCGCCCCGCGCCCGCCGGCGCGCTGGCAGGGCGTCCGCCGGGCCGACGCCTTCTCCGCCGCCAGCTGGCAGGACATTGAGTACTGCCGCGAGCTGGGGGGCGGCGATCCCGGGCGCTTCTCGGAAGACTGCCTCTATCTCAACGTCTGGGCACCAGCCGCCCGCACCCAGCCGCTGCCGGTGATGGTCTGGCTGCACGGCGGCGGCTTTACCATCGGCGCCGGCAGCCTGCCACCGTACGACGGGCAGGCGCTGGCGGGCCGGGACGTCGTGGTGGTGACGGTGAACTACCGGCTGGGGCATCTCGGCTTCTTCGCGCACCCGGCGCTGGAGGGCGAGGAGGGCGAGCGGATATATAACTTCGCGCTGCTCGATCAAATTGCCGCCCTGCAGTGGGTGCAGGAGAACATTCACGCCTTCGGCGGGGATGCGGCAAACGTCACCCTGTTTGGCGAATCGGCCGGCGCGCGCAGCGTGCTGTCGCTGATGGTCTCGCCGAAGACCAAAGGACTATTCCATAAAGCGATCGTCCAAAGCGGCTATACGCTGCCGGACCTTCCGCGCGCCAGGGCGCTGGAGAAAGGGCGGCTGCTGGCGGCGCATTTTTCGCTGCCGGACGCCAGCGCCGAGCAGCTGCGGGCGATCCCCGCCGACGCCTTCTGGTCGCTGACCGCGCCGCTGAGCGTTGGCCCGGCGCCCATCGTCGGCGATGCGGTGCTGCCGCAGCCGATGCTGGAGACCTTCTTCGCCGGTCGTCAGCATCCCATGCCGGTGATGATCGGCTCGAACAGCGACGAGGCCAGCGTAATGGCGGTCTTCGGCGTTGATATCGCCGGGCAGATCCAGAAGCTGCGCCGCGAGCGGCGCTTCGGCCTCGGCCTGATTAAGCTGCTCTATCCCGGCGTGAAGGGTGACGCGGCGCTCGGGCGCGAAGTGTGCCGGGACATGGCGTTCACCACCCTCGGTTACGTGGTGATGCAGGCCCAGCAGCGGGTCGGACAGCCCTGCTGGCGCTACTGGTTCGACTACGTTCCGCAGGCTGCGGATGAGGCCTATCCGCACGGCGCGTGGCACGGGGACGAGGTTCCCTACGTCTTTGATACCCTCGCGCTCGCCGAGCCGGTGCGCGGCTACGCCGATGAGGGCGATAAAGCCTTTGCCGGGCAGATAGCCGACTACTGGGCCAGCTTCGCCCGCCTCGCCGGCAGCGGCTGCAGCGAGCTGCCGGGTCCGGTGCGCTGGCTGGCCTGCCGGCGCGGTCGCGATCGGCTACTGCGTATCGGGCTGCATAAACGGGTGGGGTTTAAGCTGGAGAACCGCTTTATGCGCGCGCGGCTGGCGCTGTTCCGCCGGGTGATGCGCCATCACGTGACGCTGGACTAACCAGCTCCTCGCGAAACCGCGCCAGGCCATCGGCTTTGCTCTGCGATGCCCGCACCAGCAGGCGGTAGCTGGCGCCGGTTTTCACGCTCAGGGTAAAAGGACGCACCAGGCGGCCAACCCGCAGATCTTCCGCCACCAGCGTCGCATCGGCGATGGCGATCCCCAGCCCCTGCATGGCGGCGGTGATCGCCAGATCCATGGTATCGAAGTGCTGGTTTTTGCGCATCGTCAGCGGCGCATCGGGGGAGAAGTGCGTCAGCCACAGCGACCAGTCGGTTTTATCCCGCGTCGGATGTAAAAACGTCGCGCCGTCGAGGCGGGCGTCGCAGGGCGTGCTGCCGCTGATGACCGGCGTCAGCGCCTCTTCGAACAGCAGATCGCCGGCGCTGTAATGGGTGCCGAAAACGATCGCCGCGTCGTAGGGCTCGGTTTTGAAGTTAACGCTGTGTTCGGTGGTGGTGGTCAGGGCTATCTGCAGCTCCGGGTGGCGCTGCTCTATCGCCACCAGCTTTGGCACCAGCCAGCGGATGGCGCAGGTTGGCGCCTTCAGGCGCACCACCGTTTGCTGCTGACGCGCCTGCTCGGCGACGGTGACTAGGCGGCCAAACGCCGACTGGAGTTCCGGATAGAGGGCGCTGCCCTGAGGCGACAGGCGCAGCCCGCGCGCGTGGCGTTCAAACAGCGGGAAACCGAACCAGCCTTCCAGCGCGGCAATCTGGCGGCTCACCGCGCCCTGGGTCAGGCACAGCTCGCGCGCGGCGTGGGTCAGGTTGAGGTGTCTGGCGGTCACCAGAAAGGTCTCGACGGTATTAAAAGGCAGGGCGCTCCGCGACATGTCGTCTCCAGCTATGCATTTTGATCATAGGCAGTATGCCACGCTTCGTTCCGGGAATGGGACAATGCGTTGCACTTTCACCGACTAATCAGCGGCCCGCGCTTAAACTATTATCAGCCCTATTGCAAAAACAGCTGCCGGAGCGCCCGTTCCGGTGGGATCACCCGTTGTTGATATGAGGAAAAGGTCATGGCTAAACCCTACGTTCGTCTGGATAAGAGTGATGCAGCCGTGCTGCTGGTCGATCATCAGGCCGGGCTGCTGTCGCTGGTACGCGATATCGACCCCGATAAATTCAAGAACAACGTCCTTGCCCTTGGCGACATGGCTAAGTACTTCGGCCTGCCAACCATCCTGACTACCAGCTTTGAAAATGGCCCCAACGGCCCGCTGGTACCCGAGCTGAAGGCGCAGTTTCCGGATGCGCCCTATATCGCCCGACCGGGGAACATTAACGCCTGGGATAACGAAGATTTCGTTAAGGCGGTAAAGGCGACCGGCAAGAAGCAGCTGATTATCGCCGGGGTGGTCACCGAGGTGTGCGTGGCGTTTCCGGCGCTGTCGGCCATCGAAGAGGGGTTCGATGTCTTCGTGATAACCGACGCCTCGGGGACCTTTAACCCGATTACCCGCGATGCGGCATGGGATCGGATGTCGCAGGCCGGCGTGCAGCTGATGTCGTGGTTTGGCGCAGCCTGTGAGCTGCATCGCGACTGGAGAAATGATGTTGAAGGGCTGGGGACGCTGTTTTCGAACCACATCCCGGACTATCGCAATCTGATGACCAGCTTTAACACCTTAACCAGCAAGTAATTCCTGCCGCGGCCGGCCTGCGGCTGGCCCTCTTTTCCCCTCAGCCATGATCAGCGCTCATGGCTACTATGACAACATTTCGTTTGTCGCCGCCGGTCCCTTTAGATTGAATGGTTATGCAAATATAATGAGAAAGGATTAACCATGCGCCTCACTTCTCCGGTGACCACCCGCTCCAAACTACCCGATGTCGGCACGACCATTTTTAGCGTCATCGGCCAGCTCTCCGCGCAGCATAATGCGATCAACCTTTCTCAGGGCGCGCCCAATTTTGCCTGTGATACCCGGTTGGTTGAGGGGGTGACGCGGGCGATGGCCGAAGGGCATAACCAGTATGCGCCGATGACCGGGCTGCGCGTGCTGAAAGAGCGTATCGCCGAGAAAATCGCCGCGCTCTACGGCACCCGCTACGACGTTGACGACGAAGTGCTGATTACCGCCAGCGCCAGCCAGGGGCTCTACTCCGCCATCGGCGGGCTGGTGCATCCCGGCGATGAGGTTATCTATTTCGAACCGGCGTTCGACAGCTACGGGCCGATCGTGCGCCTGCAGGGCGCCACGCCGGTGGCGATCAAGCTGACGGTGCCCGACTTTGCCATCAACTGGGACGAAGTCGCCGCCGCCATCACGCCGCGGACGCGGATGATCGTTATCAATACGCCGCACAATCCCAGCGGCCAGGTGCTCTCCGCCGACGATTTAGCCCGCCTGGCGGCGCTGACCCGCAATACCGATATCGTTATTTTGTCGGACGAGGTGTATGAGCACGTGGTCTTCGACGGGGCGCAGCATCACGGGATGGCCACCCATCCGCAGCTGGCAGAGCGCAGCGTGATCGTCTCTTCCTTCGGTAAAACCTACCACGTGACCGGCTGGCGGGTAGGCTACTGCGTTGCGCCGGCGGCGTTGATGGAGGAAATCTGCAAGGTGCATCAGTTTCTGATGTTTTCGGCCGATACGCCAATGCAGTACGCGTTTGCTGAGCAGATGACTGACCCGCAATCCTGGCTGGGACTGGCGCCGTTTTATCAGCAAAAGCGCGATCTGCTGCGCCAGCAGCTGGCGGATTCGCCGTTCCGCCTGTTGCCGAGCGCCGGCTCCTTCTTCATGCTGGCGGACTACAGCCATTTCAGCGACGAAAGCGACAGCGAAATGGTGAAGAGGCTGATCGTCGACTACGGCGTCGCCACTATTCCACTGTCGGCGTTTTACGCGGATGGTACTGATAACAAACTGATACGTCTCTCTTTTGCTAAAGATGAAGCCACGTTACGGGCCGGCGCGCAGGCGCTGTGTCACGTTAAGCCGCGTTGAGGAGCCACACGATGAAAATAAAAGCCTTTACCCTCGCTTTGGGGATGATTTGCACCTTCTCTTCGCTCGCCGCCAGCGAATTACGCTACGGCGTGGAAGCGGAATACCCGCCGTTCGAAAGCCGTAATTCGGCCGGGGATCTGGAAGGCTTCGATATCGATCTGGGGATGGCGATTTGCCAGGCCGCTCAGCTCAAGTGCAGCTGGGTGGAGACCTCGTTTGATGCGCTGATCCCGGGGCTGGTGGCGAAGAAATTCGACGCCATTAACTCGGCGATGAACATTACCGAGCAGCGGCGCAAGAGTATCGACTTTACCCAGCCTATCTACCGCATTCCGTCACAGCTGGTCGGTAAAGCCGACAGCGGTATGCAGGCGACCCCGGAAGGGCTGAAGGGGAAAACCATCGGCGTGCTGCAGGGCTCGATTCAGGAGACCTACGCCAAAGAGCACTGGGAGAAGCACGGCGTCAGCGTGGTCTCCTATAAAGATCAGAATATGGCGTGGGCCGACCTGCTCAACGGGCGCATCGACGCTTCGCTGGTGATGTCCGCCGCCGGGCAGGCCGGTTTCCTCAGCAAGCCGCAGGGCAAAGGCTTTGGCTTTATCGGCAAGCCGGTGGCTGACGATACCATCCTCGGCAGCGGGATTGGCTACGGTCTGCGCAAGGGCGATGAAGCGACGAAAAAACAGCTTGATGCGGCGATTGATAAAGTGCGGGCCGACGGCACCATCACCCGGCTGGCGGCGAAATACTTCCCGGGCATCGACGTGAGCGTCAAATAATGCGTCATTCTCCGCCGGTTTCTCCGGCGGGGAATTAGGTCTGGTCCGGTGGACATATTTTTTTCACGCTTTTTCTGTCGCCAACAATTGGATTATTAATCGTTTTTGTCTAGAGTGAGCGAAATTCACGACGCATCTGTTTGTCGCGTTGCCTCCCAATTGGCACAACAGAAGGACGCTTTCTCAGGCATGAACCGCAGACGTTTTCTTAAATCCTCCATGGCAGTTGCCGCCGTATGCGGAACGTCAGGAGTCGCCTCTCTTTTCTCAAAAGCCGCGCTTGCTGAAGAATCAGGCATTGCCGATGGGCTGACGCGCCGCTTTGACTTCTCCGTGTTACAAGGGATGGCCCACGATCTCTCCCGTCAGCCCTGGGGCGGCGCTCCGCGCGACCTGCCGCCGACGCTGGCGAATCTGACCCCGCAGGCCTATAACAGCATTCAGTACGATGCCGGGCACTCGCTGTGGAACAATATCGAAGATCGCAAGCTGGATATCCAGTTCTTCCACGTCGGCATGGGCTTTCGTCGCCGGGTGCGTATGTTCTCGCTGGATACGCAGAGCCAGCAGGCGCGTGAAATTCACTTCCGCCCGGAGCTGTTTAACTACAACGATGCCGGCGTAGACACCAAACAGCTGGTCGGGCAGACCGACCTCGGCTTCGCCGGGTTCCGCGCCTTCAAAGCGCCGGAGCTGGCGCGTCGCGATATCGTGGCGTTCCTCGGCGCGAGCTACTTCCGCGCGGTGGACAGCACTTACCAGTACGGGCTCTCCGCCCGCGGCCTGGCGGTGGATACCTTTACCGACACGCCGGAAGAGTTCCCGGACTTTACCTCGTTCTGGTTTGAAACCGTCAAGCCGGGCGCCACCGTCTTTACCGTCTACGCGCTGCTCGACAGCCCGAGCGTGACCGGCGCCTACAAGTTTGTCATCAACTGCCAGGAGACGCAGGTGATCATGGATGTGGAAAATCACATCTACGCCCGCAAGGACATCAAGCAGCTCGGCATCGCGCCGATGACCAGCATGTTCAGCTGCGGCAACAACGAGCGCCGGACTTGCGATACTATCCACCCGCAAATTCACGACTCCGATCGTCTCGCCATGTGGCGCGGCAACGGCGAGTGGGTGTGTCGTCCGCTGAATAACCCGCAGAAGCTGCAGTTCAACGCCTTCCAGGACAAAAACCCGCGCGGTTTTGGCCTGCTGCAGCTCGACCGCGATTTCTCGCACTATCAGGACATTATGGGCTGGTACAACAAGCGCCCAAGCCTGTGGGTCGAGCCGCGTAACCAGTGGGGCAAGGGCGCGGTCAGCCTGATGGAGATCCCGACCACCGGCGAGACGCTGGATAATATCGTCTGCTTCTGGCAGCCGGAAAAGGCGATCAAGGCGGGGGATGAGCTGGACTTCAGCTACCGCCTCTACTGGAGCGCGCAGCCGCCGGTCCGTTCACCGCTGGCCCGCGTGCTGGCAACCCGCACCGGTATGGGCGGCTTCCCGGAAGGCTGGGCGCCTGGCGAGCACTATCCGGACAAGTGGGCCCGCCGCTTTGCGATTGATTTTGTCGGCGGCGACCTGAAGGCCGCGGCGCCGAGAGGCATCGAGCCGGTGATCACCCTCTCCAGCGGTGAGGCAAAGCAGGTAGAGATCCTCTACGTTGAACCCTTTGACGGCTACCGGATCCTCTTTGACTGGTACCCGACTAACGACTCCACCGACCCGGTAGAGATGCGCATGTTCCTGCGCTGCCAGGGCGATGCGATCAGCGAAACCTGGCTGTATCAGTATTTCCCACCGGCCGCGGACGAGCGTCGCTACGTCGATGACCGGGTGATGAAGTAACCACCCGGCAGGCCGACCTGGACGAATGCGCCCGGGTCGGCCTGCGCGTAGTGAGAGAGTGCTATGACCACAGAAAATACCCCCGCAGCGGAAGAGATCGTCGTTAACGACGGGCTGGTGCTGCGCGCCGTTGATGAACGCTACGTCACCGTCCTGCACCGGCTGGTGGAAAAAAACCAGCGCTGGCTGCAGAACTCCCTGAGCTGGCCGGCGGCGGTGAGCGGTGAAGATGAAACCCGACGCCACGTGCAGGGCAACGTCATGCTCCATCAGCGCGGCTACGCCAAAATGTTCCTGCTGTTCCTGCAGGATGAAATGGTTGGCGTCCTGTCGTTTAACCAGATTGAACCAATCAACAAAACGGCCTATATCGGCTACTGGATTGACGAAAGCCACCAGGGCCAGGGGCTGCTCTCGCAGGCGCTGCAGGCCTTTATCGACCACTACGCGCGCAGCGGTATCGTTCGCCGCTTTGTGATTAAGTGCCGGGTTGCCAACCACAAAAGTAACCAGGTGGCGCTGCGCAATGGCTTTACCCTCGAAGGCTGCCTGCAGCAGGCGGAGTATCTCAACGGCGCCTATGACGACCAGAATATCTACGGGCGGATTATCGACTATCGCGTCGGCGAGGAGTGATTCACGGTGACAGAAAGCCGGCCAGCGGCGTGCGGGTAATATGCCCCGCGCCGTTGATAAGCTTGCGGCCGCGCAGGTGAATGGCCTCCCCGTTAAGGGCTTCAATCAGCGCGTCATCGGTAATTTCCACCTGATGTTCGATCACCACGTCGCCGCTGATGCGGGCGTGGCCCTGAATTAGCACCTCGTCATCCAGCAGGATGGGGCCGCCGCAGAGCCGGGCGTGACCGCCGACCATCACCCGATGTTTAAGCAGACAGTTGCCCTCAACCACGGCATTTTCCGCAACCTGAGAGCTGTAGCGCAGGGTCGGGATGGCATCCTCTTCGCGCCCGGCGATCAGCCGCGCGTGGTCATACACCCGCGCATTATCGCAAACCCAGACGTCGTTAATCTCGTTGCCCTCCAGCCGGGCGTGGTCAAAAATCTCCGCCCGATGCTCAACGAAGGCCCGCTCGACAAAGGCGTCGCCGTAGATTTGCGCCTGATGGACGATCCGCGAGGCGCTGACCGTAGCCCGCTGGTAAATTTGCAGGATTTTGTCGCCGTCGTCGGTAAGACCCTGGGCGGCGATAATCAGGCAGCGGGGGAGGATCCGCGCCTCGTCGGCCAGCCGACAGCGGCCGCGCACCTGCGAATCGATAACGGTGACGTTGTCACTAATATGGGCGTGGTGGCTGACGTCGGCGCGCTCCAGCCGGGCGTTGCCGCCGATGACCGCGTAATGGCTGACGGTGCAGGTGCCGCTGAGCCGCGCGTTGCCTTCAACCCGCGCCCCGGCGAAAACGGCGCTGTTGGCATCATCAATCCAGCACTCACCCTCCTGGCTCAGGGCGGCCTCGTCGTCCAGCCAGCCGCCTTCGCTGCCCGCTTTGACGTCGGCGAAATCACGTAAGGCCACAATTTGCCGCAGATTTACGCTATGTTTAACCCCGTCCTCCTGATAGTGAAACTGGCGAACCTGCGCGCCCAGGCAATATTTGTTCATCTGCGGCTCCCTTTACTTTTGGGTAACATAAACATAGCAAAAATCTCCGTAGCGCGTTTTTGAAGGTTCTTTTAAAATGCACCTTAAAGATAAATTGAAAAATTAAATAAAATGAATAAACAACAGTCGGGGCAGCGGGTGCTGAATCTACCCGCGGGCTATTTTGGCATGGTGCTGGGCATTATCGGTATGGGCTTTGCCTGGCGCTATGCCAGCACCATTTGGCCGGTAAGCCGCCGCGTTGGCGATGGCCTGGTGGTGCTGGCGGCCACGATATGGGCGCTGCTGGCCATCGCGTTTATCACCCGCGCGATCCGCTTTCCGTGGAGCGTTCGCCAGGAGATGCGCCACCCGGTTGCCGGCAGCTTCGTCAGCCTGTTTCCGGCAACCACCATGCTGGTCTCCATCGGCTTCGTGCCGTGGTGTCGTCCGCTCTCGCTGGGCCTGTTTATCATCGGCGTGGCGCTGCAGCTCGCCTATTCGGCCTGGCAAAGCGCCGGGCTGTGGCGCGGCAATCACCCCAGCGACGCGACGACGCCGGGTCTCTATCTGCCGACGGTCGCCAATAACTTCATCAGCGCCATGGCCTGCGGCGCGCTGGGCTTTAACGATGCCGGACTGGTGTTCCTTGGCGCCGGGATTTTCTCCTGGCTGAGCCTGGAGCCGGTTATTCTGCAGCGGCTGCGCAGTGACGGCGAGCTGCCTGCCGCGCTGCGCACCTCGCTGGGCATTCAGCTGGCGCCCGCGCTGGTGGCCTGCAGCGCCTGGCTGAGCGTCAACGGCGGGGAGGCGGACACCTTCGCTAAGCTGCTGTTCGGCTACGGCCTGCTGCAGCTGCTGTTTATGCTGCGGCTGATGCCGTGGTATCTGCAGCAGCCGTTCAACGCCTCATTCTGGAGCTTCTCGTTCGGCATCTCGGCGCTGGCGACGACCGGGCTGCATCTTGGGCATAGCCAGCCGAACGGTTTTTTCCACTTTTTGGCGATCCCGCTGTTCGTCTTTACCAATCTGATTATCGGGCTGCTGTTGATTCGCACTTTCCTGCTGCTGGTGCGCGGTAAGCTGCTGATCCGCGTCGAGCGCGCCACTCTGTTAAAAAATAAGGATTAAGCATGACTATCCGTGACGAAAACTACTTTACTGAAAAATATGGTATGACCCGCACCCACTCCGAAGTGGTCCACGCCGCGACGCTGATGCAGCCGGGCAAAACCCTCGATCTCGGCTGCGGAAACGGGCGCAACAGCCTCTATCTGGCGGCCAACGGCTATGACGTTACCGCCTGGGATAAAAATCCGGCGAGCATTGATAATCTGGAGTCGATTCGCGCGCAGGAGGGGATTGATAACCTGCAGTCGGCAATCAAGGACCTCAATACGCTGAGCTTTGACGGGGAGTACGATTTTATTCTCTCCACCGTGGTGATGATGTTTCTCGAAGCGAAAACTATCCCCGGCCTTATCGCCAACATGCAGCGCTGCACTAAACCGGGCGGCTATAACCTGATCGTGGCGGCGATGGATACCGAAGACTATCCGTGCACCGTTGGCTTCCCGTTTGCCTTTAAGCCGGAAGAGCTGCGTAGCTACTACGCCGGCTGGACGTTCCTCAAGTACAACGAAGAGGTCGGTGAGCTACACCGCACCGACGCCAACGGTCATCGTATCAAGCTGCGCTTCGCCACCATGCTGGCGCGTAAGGCGGACTAGCGCGCCGCCAGCAGGCAGAGCGCGAACGCGGTGTGGTAAGAGGCCTCAAAGGCGCACAGCGGCAGAAACTCGAACTTTGAGTGGAAGTTATGCGCGCCGGTAAAGAAGTTTGGCGTCAGCAGGCCTTTTGCCGATAGCGCCGCGCCGTCGGTGCCGCCGCGCATTGGCGTCGGTTTGGGCGTAATCCCAAGGCTCTCCATTGCGGTAAACAGCAGGTCGATGGCCCGGCGGTCCTCACCGATCGCATTGCTGATATTGCTGTAGGTATCGCTCACCTGATAGTCAACTTTTGCCGTTGGGTAGCAGGCGGCGATTTTAGCCGCCACCTCGCCAATCTGCTGCTTGCGGCGGTTAAAGCCGTCGAGGTCGAAATCGCGAATGCTGGCCTGCAGCAGGGTGCTGCTCTGGTCCCCCTGAATGCCGTTAAACCACACGTAGCCTTCGCGTCCGGCGGTGTGTTCGGGGGTCTGCTGGCGATCGAAGTGGCTGATGTACTCGGTGGCCATCAGCAGGGGGTTGACCAGCACGCCCTTCGCCGACATCGGATGCGCGGTGACGCCGGTAAAGCGGATTTCCGCCGCTGCGGCGTTGAAGTTCTCATAGACAATCTCCCCCAGCTCGCAGCAGTCGATGGTCCACGCGAAATCGACGGCGAAACGGCTCAGGTCGAGCGCCTTCGCGCCGCGCAGGCCGACTTCCTCATCCGGGACAAAGGCCACCACGATATCGCCGTGGCGATGCTCCGGGGTCAGGCTTTCCAGCACCGTCATCACCACCGTCACCGCCGACTTATTATCGGCCCCCAGTACGCTGGTGCCGTCGCTGAAAATAATCTCCTCTCCGGGATAGGCGAGGATCTCCGGGTGTTCGGCAACCCGTAGCCAGATCTCTTTTTGCGCATTCAGGCACAGGTCTTCACCGTTAAAGCGCAGGATCTGCGGGTGGATGTCCGGCGATAGCCCGACGTCGACGGTATCGATATGGGTGATAAAGCCGATCCGCGGCGCCCCGGGAACGTTGCCTCTCTTCACCGCGGTGACGGTCGCATGCTCGTCAATTTCGATATCGTCTAGCCCCAGCTGACGCAGCTCCTGCGCCAGTTCGCGCGCCATCTCGTGCTGCCCTGGGGTGGTTGGCAACGTGGTGGCGCGCGGGTCGCTTTGGCTGCTAATCGCGAGATAGCGGAAGAAGCGCTGGGTGAGCCGTTCGGCGAGTGGAGATGACATAGACGTTCCTTATTTATTATTTTTTCAGGTGTTTGCAATCAGGCTTTAGTGTTATGTATGGATAAGAAAACAACAAGCTATTCATTAGCTGACAAATTAAAAAGGAAACCTGATGCAACGCAAACTCACAACGCTTGCCCTGGCATTCGCCGCTCTGACGGTCAGTTCCACCGTTGCGGGCAAAACGCTGGTTTACTGCTCCGAAGGATCGCCGGAGAACTTCAATCCTCAACTCTACACCTCCGGTACCAGCGTCGATGCCAGCGCGGTTCCGGTCTATAACCGGCTGGTGGACTTTAAGGTTGGCACCACCGAGCTGCAGCCGAGCCTCGCCGAAAGCTGGGAGGTCAGCGAGGATGGTAAAACCTACACCTTCCATTTGCGCAAGGGCGTGAAGTTTCAAAGCAACAAGTACTTTACCCCCACGCGGGATTTTAATGCCGATGACGTTATCTTCTCCTTTATGCGGCAAAAGGATCCGCAGCATCCTTACCACAACGTCTCCAACGGCAACTATTCCAATTTCGAAAGCCTCGAATTTGGTCAGCTGATCACCGCAATTGATAAGCCTGATGAATATACGGTGCGCTTTACCTTAGCCCATCCGGAAGCGCCGTTTGTCGCCGATCTCGGCTGGTATTTCGCCTCGATTCTGTCGGCGGAGTACGCGGATGCGATGCTCAAAGCGGGAACCCCCGAGCGCGTCGACAACGATCCAATCGGCACCGGGCCGTTTAAGCTCGCCCAGTACCAAAAAGATTCGCGCATTCTTTATACTGCCTTCCCGGAATATTGGCAGGGCAAGGCGAAGCTTGACCGCCTGATATTTAGCATCACCCCGGACGCGTCGGTGCGTTATGCCAAACTGGAAAAGAACGAGTGCCAGGTTATGCCGTTCCCTAACCCGGCGGATTTGCCGAGAATGAAGGAAAATAACAATATTAATTTGCTCAGTAAGGCGGGTCTGAATACCGGATTCCTGGCGTTCAATACCCAAAAGCCGCCGCTGAATAATGTCAAAGTGCGCCAGGCGCTGGCGCTGGCGATTAATAAACCGGCAATCATCGAAGCCGTATTCCACGGCACCGGGACGGCGGCGAAAAATCTGCTGCCGCCGGGGGTCTGGAGCGCGGACGCCGAGCTGAAAGATTATGACTATGACCCGCAGAAGGCGAAGGCGCTGCTGCAGGAAGCGGGGATGGCCAACGGCATGACCATCGACCTGTGGGCGATGCCGGTCCAGCGCCCGTATAACCCCAACGCTAAGCGCATGGCGGAGATGATTCAGGCGGACTGGGCGAAAATTGGCGTACAGACCAAAATCACGACCTACGAGTGGGGTGAATATCTCAAGCGCGTCAAAGACGGCGAGCATCAGGCGGCCCTGATGGGCTGGACGACCGCAACCGGCGATCCGGATAACTTCTTCGGCCCGCTGTTTACCTGCCAGTCGGCCAACGGCGGCTCCAACTCGGCGAAGTGGTGCTATCCGCCGTTCGATAAGCTGATTAGCGAGGCAAAATCGATAAGCGATCGTCCGCAGCGCGAGGCGCTCTACAAACAGGCCCAGCAGATGATGCACGATCAAATGCCGGCGGTCATGATTGCCCACTCGACTATTTTTGAACCGGTGCGTAAAGATGTCTCCGGCTACGAGATTGACCCGTTTGGCAAGCATATTTTTTATCAGGTTGATATAAAATAAAGCGCTTATCTCAATCCGCCCACCGTGGCGGATTTATTTTTCTCAGCCTCTGGCATTTCACCCTTTTTGTCACAACACTTATTCTGCTATTTTGCTATAAACCTTGCCGACAACTGCATTTACAGGGATTCATCATGCGTACTCATTTTATATTTAAAGCTGCCGCTCTTGCTGGTCTGTTAGCCTTAACCGGCTGTGCGGCTAAAATTGCCCAACCCGATCGGTATTCAGGGTTTTTAAAAGATTATTCCAAATTAAAAGAGACCACCTCGGCGTCCGGTAAACCGGAACTGCGCTGGATCTCCCCGGATTACAATCCGAAAAACTACGATAACGTGGTCTACAACCCAATCACCTATTACCCGATCCCGAAACCCTCCACCCAGGTTGGGGCCAAAGCGCTGAGCGATATCCTTAACTACACCAATAAGCAGATGAAGCAGGCGATTGCCGAGCGTAAACCGCTGGCGACCACCGCAGGCCCGCGCAGCCTGATCTTCCGCGGCGCGATCACCGGCGTGGACTCCAGCAAAGAGGGTCTGCAGTTCTATGAAGTGGTGCCGGTGGCGATGGTGGTTGCGGGGACCGAAATGGCAACCGGGCACCGTACGATGGATACCAGCCTCTACTTTGAAGGGGAGCTGATTGATGCTGCCACCAACAAGCCGGTGATCAAAGTGGTGCGTAAAGGTGAGGGGAAAAACCTGGCCAACGAAAATACGCCGATGACCATTGATACCCTGAAGCAGGTTATCGACGACATGGCTATCGACGCGGTGAAATTCGACTCGACGCAGAGATAAGCCCGCCGCGCCGTCCGTCGACGGCGCGAACGATCGTCTTCCCGGCGGTATCGCGCCGCCGGGAAGCGCGGATAGCGACCGCCGTTTACGCCAGCCTGCGGCGCAGGAAAAACTGCTCCGGCCGGGCGAACATCACCAGATTACCCACCAGAATCAACGCCAGTCCGGCGATGGCATTGCCGTGCCAGACGTAGCCTTCATAAAAGGTCGAGATGGTCAGCGCAACCAGCGGGAACAGCAGGGTGCTGTAGGCCGCCTTGCTGGCGCCGATTCGCCCGACCAGCGTGAAGTAGGCGCCGAAGGCGATAACGGAACCGAAGAGGGCCAGATAGAGCAGCGCGCCCATGTAGCTCAGCGTCCACTGGGGCGAAAAATCATCGCCGCGTATCAGGGCGATGGCACCCATCACCAGAGTTCCGTAGAGCATCGCCCAGCTGTTGGTGGTCAGCGTTTCCAGACCCCGGCGCTGGTGGCGGATGCTGAGCATATTCCCCAGCGAAAAGCCGTAGGTTCCCAGCGCGCTAAGGCCAATGCCCCACAGCAGAGAGGCGTTCAGGCCGTTTTGCAGCAGATCGTCCCAGAACAGCGTCACGATCCCGGCGAGGCCCAGCGCGGCGGCGAGCCAGAAACGACCCGGCGGCTGCTGGCGGAAGAAAATAAAGCCGTTGATGGCGTTAAACAGCACCGCCATAGAAAAAATCACCGATTCCAGCCCGGTGTTGATATGCGCCGCTGCGGTATAAAAGCACCAGAAATTAAAGCAGAACACGCAGCAGCCCTGCAGGACGCAGAACAGATGATCGCGCCACGCCAGCGGGCGCAGGCGGCGGGTAACCAGCAGGATCGCCAGCATGGTGAGGCTGGCAACGGCGAAGCGCCAAAAAATCGATACCGGCGCGGCGACCGGCCCCTGCTGTAGAAAGATGGCAATCCACGTGGTGCCCCAGATAACGACGACCAGCCCATAGAGTAATGCGTTCAAAATATCTCTCCCGTAAGAACACTCCCGGGCAGTGTGGCCGCTTTTGGCCCGCGCCGCTGTCACCATCTTGTTGCCGACTTGCAAATTCTTGCGCTTATTTTGCTTCAGGAGACCGCGAGGTCTGGTATCCGCCGTCGACTCTTCATAGACTACGGGTTTGCGGAATCTGATTTGTGAAGGCTATGGCTTACGGGACTTTCGAAACATTACGTCAACAAAAAGCCGTGCTGCGGGAAACGGTGGAGCTGAACTCCGGCATTCAGCTGGCGGCGTGGTACAACAACCTCGATACGGTGACGGTACGTAGCGACCACCACACGCTCAGCCTGTACGTTGCCGACGGTTACGAAAGCTATCAGAAAACGCCGCAGGGCTGGAAAAACGGCGGCGGGCCGGATCGCTTCTGCCTGATGCCAAAGGGGGCGGAGAGTACCTGGGATATCCGCGGCGACCTCTCTTTTGTCCACCTTTACTGCACCGATGCGCATCTGCGACGCGTCGGGGAACAGGTCTGGGACCGCAGCCCGGCCTCGTTTAGCCTGCAGGAACAGACCTTTTCCCGGGATGATAAAATCACCGCGGTCTATCGTCAGTTTCTCCTCGACTACGACTGGCAGCAGCAGGCCAACCAGCTGACCCTAAGCTCCGCCAGCACGCTGCTGCTGACCCACCTTATCCAGCACTATTCGAACGTCCAGTGGCGCCTGCCAACGGTTACCGGCGGCCTGGCGCCGCACGTTCTGCGCACGCTTTTGGCGTGGATTGAAGAGAACCTTGACCAGCCGCTGACGCTGGCCGACCTGGCCCAGGAAACGGCGCTCAGCGAATATCACTTCGCGCGCATGTTCCGCCAGTCGATGAAAATGGCGCCGCATCAGTACGTCATGCAGCGGCGCATGCTCCGCGCGCAGGAGCTTATCTGCCACAGCGCTCGTTCGCTCACCGATATCGCCCTGGCCTGCGGCTTCAGCTCCGCCAGCCATTTCAGCAACCGCGTCAAAGGCGCCACCGGCCTGACGCCGTCGCAGCTACGCGCGGCGCAGCGCTGATAGCAGAGCGTAGCTCACCCCGCCCAGTAGCAGCCCCCAGAAGGCGGAACCAATGCCCGCCAGCGTCACCCCGCTGGCGGTAACCAGAAAGGCCACCACCGCCGCATCGCGTTCGCTCTCATGATTCAGCGCCTGAAACAGGCTTCCGCCGAGGGTGCCCAGCAGCGCCAGCCCGGCGAGCATCTGGATCCACGCCACCGGCAGGGCCGACATCAGCGCGGTAATCGAACCGCCAAAAATGCCCGCCAGAAGATAAAAACCGCCGGCCGCCGCCGCCGCAAGCCAGCGGCGCTGAGGGTCGGGATGGGCGTCCGGACTTTGACAGATCGCGGCGGTGATCGCGGCAATACAGATGGAGTAAACGCCAAACGGCGACAGCAGCAGCGCCAGGCCGCCGGTCGCCACGATAAGCGGCGACACCGGCACCGGATAGCCGGAGGCCTGCAGCGTGGCGAAGCCGGGGGCGTTTTGCGACGCCATGGTGACGAGGAAAAACGGCAGCCCGACGCTGAGCAGCAGAGAGGGGGTAAACTGCGGTGCGATAAAGGCCGGCGCAACGAAAGAGAGGCTGAGGTGTTCACCGCTCACCTCGCCGCTGGCCCAGGCGATGGCGGCCCCCACCAGCAGGGCGGCCACGACCGCGAAGCGCGGGAGCAGGGCCTTGCAGATAAGCCAGGCGCCGAGCATGCCGCCGCAGAGGAGCAGATTACCCTGCAGGCTGGAGAAGGCCTGCAGGCCAAAACGCAGCAATATCCCGGCCAGCATCGCCGCCGCCAGCGAGTGGGGCACGATCTTCATCAGGCGGGCAAACAGGCCGGTCACCCCGCAGAGCACGATAAGGGCGTTGGCGAAAACAAACACCCCGACCGCCTGCTCCAGCGTTACGCCCTGCAGCCCGCTGACCAGCAGCGCCGCGCCGGGAGTGGACCACGCGGTGAGGATCGGCACCTTACGCCACAGGGTCAGCGCGAGGGTGCTGACCCCCATGCCCAAACCCAGCGCCGTCATCCAGCCGGCGATTTGTCCGGCATCGGCCCCCGCGGCGGCGGCGGCCTGCCAGATAATGGCCGCGGAGCTGGCGTAGCCGACCAGCACCGCGATAAAGCCGGCGAGCAGCGTCGGCAGCGGTAGGGAGAACGAGCGCATGATAACCTCTTGTGCGTTATAACATCCGGTGAAATGTATCACTGTGCGCTATAGCGCACAAGCGCGGCGATCGGTTCCGCCTGCCGCTGCAGAAATGTGATCGCTATCGACTCCCGGCGGCGATAGCAGATTGCTCTATGTTGCCAGCAGCTAATTTCATCCGCTTCTCAGGATTGTGCGATATGTTTCCGGTAACCAATCAGCAGTTTGGCGTGGGCCCCCGGGAGTACCGCCGGCGCTTTTCGCAATTAAACGCCCTGTAGAATCATATTAATACGCGTATAATTTCTGCTGAGAAAATCAGGAGGTGGAATGAATATTGCGCAACATCTTGCGGCAACCCTGAAAACGCTGCGCCAACAGCGCGGCTGGAGCCTGTCGCGTCTGGCGGAGGAGACCGGGGTGTCGAAGGCGATGCTCGGGCAGATTGAGCGCAACGAATCCAGCCCGACCGTGGCGACGTTGTGGAAAATTGCCACCGGGCTGAACGTGGCCTTCTCGACGTTTATCGTCGCCGATGATGCCGACGCGCCGGCCGCCTTCGACCCGCAGCAGCAGGCAATGGTGGTGACGCCGGTTTTCCCGTGGGATCCGCAGCTGCGTTTTGACCATTTTTCTATCACCCTCGCTCCCGGCGCGCTCAGCGAGTCAACGCCGCATGAAAAAGGGGTGATCGAGCACGTGGTGGTAATAAGCGGAGCGCTGGAGCTGTGCCTTGAAGGGCAGTGGCAGACTCTGCAGGCGGGGGAAGGGCGGCGCTTTGCCGGCGACCTGGCGCATGCCTACCGCAACAGCGGCGCGCAGACGGCCCATTTTCATTCGCTCATTCACTACCCCAAAGAAAAAGCCGCCGGGGGTTAGCCGGCGGCCAATCAAGATGACTGATAAAAACAATCCACAACGTGACGAGGAAAATCCGGAATACGCGGTGACTTTACCCTGCGCCGTTTTCGCTGGGAAATAGCTTTTCCTTCAATGCTTTGCCAGAATCTGAAAATTCACCCCGCGGCGGCGGCGGAAATTGTTTTGGTCTCTGCCCACTTCTGACTACAATAGCCGCCATTTCGCCCCCTATAACGGATAACGACGATCGTATGCGCCTGCAAAACCATCATCTTGAACTTCTTAGCCCTGCCCGCGATGCCGGGATCGCCCGTGAAGCTATTTTACACGGTGCGGACGCGGTTTATATCGGCGGACCGGGCTTTGGCGCGCGCCACAACGCCAGCAACAGCCTCAGCGATATCGCCGAACTGGTGCCTTTCGCCCATCGCTACGGTGCGAAGATTTTTGTGACGCTGAATACCATCCTGCATGATGATGAGCTTGAGCCCGCGCAGCGCCTGATTACCGACCTGTATGAAACCGGCGTTGATGCGCTGATCGTGCAGGATATGGGGGTGATGCAGCTGGATATCCCGCCGATTGAGCTGCATGCCAGCACCCAGTGCGATATCCGTAGCGTTGAAAAAGCGAAGTTTCTTTCCGACGTCGGCTTCAGCCAGATAGTGCTGGCGCGCGAGCTGGATCTGCAGCAGATCAAGGCCATCTACGAACACACCGACGCGACGATTGAGTTCTTTATTCACGGCGCGCTGTGCGTAGCCTACTCCGGTCAGTGCAATATCTCCCACGCGCAGACCGGCCGCAGCGCCAACCGCGGCGACTGCTCTCAGGCGTGCCGCCTGCCGTATACCCTGAAAGATGACCAGGGCCGGGTCGTGGCCTATGAGAAACACCTCCTGTCGATGAAAGACAACGATCAGACCGCCAACCTGGCCCAGCTGATCGACGCCGGCGTGCGCTCCTTCAAGATTGAGGGCCGCTACAAAGACATGAGCTACGTGAAGAACATTACCGCCCACTATCGTCAGATGCTGGACGCAATCATTGAAGACCGCGGCGATCTTGCGCGCTCCTCTGCCGGACGTACCGAGCATTTCTTCGTGCCGTCCACGGATAAAACCTTCCATCGCGGCAGCACCGACTACTTCGTTAACGCGCGTAAAGGGGATATCGGCGCGTTCGATTCGCCGAAGTTTATCGGCCTGCCGGTGGGCGAAGTGCTGAAGGTGGGCAAGGACCATCTTGACGTTGAGGTGAGCGAAGCGCTGACCAACGGCGACGGTCTGAACGTGATGATCAAGCGCGAAATTGTCGGTTTTCGCGCCAATACGGTAGAGAAAACCGGTGAAAACCGCTACCGCGTATGGCCAAACGAAATGCCGGCGGATCTCTATAAGGCGCGCCCGCATCAGGCGCTGAACCGCAATCTCGACCACAACTGGCAGCAGGCGCTGCAAAAGACCTCCAGCGAGCGGCGGATTGCGGTAGATATCACCCTCAGCGGCTGGCAGGAACAGCTGGTGCTGACGATGACCTGCGAGGATGGCGTCAGCGTGACCCACACCCTCGACGGTGAGTTTGCCGAAGCGACCCAGGCCGATAAGGCGCTGGCTAACCTGCGCGACGGGGTGGCGAAATTAGGCCAGACCATCTATTTCGCCCGCAACGTTGAGATAGCGCTGCCCGGCGCGCTGTTTGTGCCCAACGGCCTGCTCAATCAGCTGCGTCGTGAAACGGTAGAGCGTCTCGATCGGGCGCGCCTGGACGCCGTGCCTCGCGGCCAGCGCAAGCCGGTGTCCGTGCCGCCGCCGGTCTATCCGGAAACCCATCTCTCGTTCCTGGCGAACGTCTATAACCACAAGGCGCGCGAGTTTTATCAGCGCTACGGCGTGAAGCTGATTGATGCCGCCTATGAAGCGCACGAAGAGAAAGGCGACGTGCCGGTGATGATCACCAAGCACTGCCTGCGCTTTGCCTTTAACCTGTGCCCGAAACAGGCTAAAGGTTCGATTAAGAGCTGGAAAGCTACGCCGATGCAGCTGATCCACGGCGACGAGGTGCTGACGCTGAAGTTTGACTGCCGTCCATGCGAAATGCACGTGGTGGGCAAAATGAAGAACCATATTCTGAAAATGCCGCTTCCGGGGAGCATCGTTGCCTCCGTCAGCCCGGACGAGCTGCTGAAAACCTTGCCCAAACGCAAAGGCGCCTGATCGACGCCGGGATTAGCTGCGGGAATAGGTTTTAGCCCGGCGGGCGTTCTGCCAGCGGTGCTGTTCGCGCAGGTTCGACGCCGCATCGTCGTACTGGCTGCGTAATTCGTCGCAATCGGCCTCGTGCAGCAGCCGCTGTTCGAGGCTGGGGACCGGGAAGTAGTCGTGTCCCTGCTGGCGGGCCAGCAGGTGGCCGGAAAAGAGCGCACACAGCAGCAGCAGCGTCGCAACGCATCTCCTGATCATATCCTGTTCCGTATGGGGGCGAGTGCAGCCACTATGCCTGCTGGTTGTTGAGCTTTTTTCTACGCCAGTCAAAGAAGGGAAAAGGCTCTGTCAGCGCCGGCTGACGGAAGATAAAAAAACCGGCAGATGCGCTGCCGGTTGATTGACGGTTAAGATAAAACGCTAGACTTTTAGCCCGGCAGCGGTCATTAACAGGCGAAAACCCATACTCACCGCCGCCAGCGCCAGCACGCTGCCGCCCCACAGCGCAACCATCCAGACTATCTGCTTAAGCCATAATCGATTCATCAATGATACCCCTCACCGTGTTGCACTTTGCCGCGGAATACGTAGTAACTCCAGAAGGTATAGCCGAGGATCACCGGAATAATCAGCGCCGCGCCTACCAGCATAAATCCCTGGCTCTGCGGCGGCGCGGCGGCCTGCCACAGGGTGATGGCCGGCGGAATAATATGCGGCCAGATACTGATCCCCAGCCCGCTAAAGCCGAGGAACACCAGCCCAAGCGTCAGCAGGAAAGGGCGGGCGTGATGGTCGTGGCTGCCTAACGCCCGCCAAAGCCAGACGCTGAGTGCCAGCACCAGCAGCGGAACCGGCAGCAGGAAAAAGAGGTTCGGTAAGCTGAACCAGCGCGCGGCGATAGCGGGCTGCGCCAGCGGGGTCCACAGGCTGATAGCGGCCATCACCGCCAGCAGCGCCAGCAGCAGGGCCCGCGACGCGCCGCGCATTTTTTCCTGCAGCGGCTCCTCGCTTTTCATCACCAGCCAGCTGGCGCCCAGCAGCGCGTAGGCGATGGTCAGCCCCAGGCCGGAAAACAGGGTGAACGGCGTAAGCCAGTCGAGCATACCGCCGCTAAAGGCGCGGCCGCTGACCGGGAAGCCGTTAATGACCGCGCCGACTACCACGCCCTGGGCAAAGGTCGCCAGCAGGGAGCCGCCAAGAAAAGCGAGGTCCCAGAAAGGCCGGTGCGACGGCGTGGCCTGGAAGCGAAATTCGAAGGCCACTCCGCGAAAGATCAGGCCAACCAGCATCAGCGTCAGCGGGATCGCCAGCGCGTCGATAATGACCGCGTAGGCCAGCGGAAAGGCGCCGAACAGCGCCGCGCCGCCGAGCACCAGCCAGGTCTCATTTCCGTCCCACACCGGGGCCACGCTGTTCACCATCACGTTGCGATCCTCGGGGTCGCGGATGGTGCAGAATAAAATGCCAATCCCTAAATCGAAGCCGTCCATGACGATATACATCAGGGTGGCGAAAACGATGATGGCAAACCAGATTACCGACAGGTCGATAGCCATTAGTGGGACT
Source organism: Klebsiella terrigena (assembly GCF_006539725.1). GTDB lineage: Bacteria > Pseudomonadota > Gammaproteobacteria > Enterobacterales > Enterobacteriaceae > Klebsiella > Klebsiella terrigena. The sequence goes on from NZ_BJNO01000001.1 coordinate 79,720, forward strand.
CCTTATGCTCAAGATTGCCGGTGGCGGCGGAAAGCGGACGCGCCGGGGTGCCGCTTACCGGCGGATTGACCTCCTGCGGGCCTTTGCGGATCAGGCGCAGCATATAGCTATAGCCGACGCCAAAGACCGAGCTGTAGACCACGAAAAACGTCAGCAGGCTGATGGTCATATGCAGGTCGCCGTGGGCGGAAACGGCGTCGGCGGTGCGCTGCACGCCATAGACAACCCACGGCTGGCGGCCCACCTCGGTGGTCACCCAGCCGGCGAGGATGGCAATCAGCCCCGATGGCCCCATCCAAAGCGCAAAGCGCAGGAAGGGCTTCGAGTGGTAGAGCCGCCGGCGGTAGCGCAGCCACAGCGCCAGCGCGCCGAGCAGGATCATCAGCATGCCGAGGCCGGCCATCAGGCGAAATGACCAGAATACAATGGTCGAATTGGGGCGGTCCTCTGGCGCAAACTCCTTCAGCGCCGGTACCTGTTTATCGAGGCTGTGGGTGAGGATCAGGCTACCGAGCGCCGGGATTTCGAGGCCGTAGCGGGTGCGCTCCTGCTGCATATCCGGCCAGCCGAATAGCAGCAGCGGCGTCGGTTCCCCCGGCCGGTTTTCCCAGTGTCCCTCAATGGCGGCAATTTTTGCCGGCTGATGCTCGAGCGTGTTCAGGCCGTGCATATCGCCAATCATCGCCTGGATGGGGGCGACGATCAGCGTCATCCACAGGGCCATCGAAAACATCGCGCGAATGGCCGGAGTTTGATTGCCGCGCAGCAGATGCCATGCCGCCGAGGCGCCGACGAACAGCGCGCTGCTGAGGAAGGCCGCGACCGACATATGCAGCAGGCGGTAGGGGAATGAGGGGTTGAAGATCACCGCAAACCAGTCGACGGGCACCACCTGGCCGTTGACCACCTCAAAGCCCTGCGGCGTCTGCATCCAGCTGTTGGAGGCGAGGATCCAGAAGGTGGAGATTATGGTCCCGGTCGCCACCATGCAGGTGGCGAAGAAGTGCATGCCGGGGCTGACGCGGTTCCAGCCGAACAGCATCACGCCGAGGAACCCGGCTTCGAGGAAGAAGGCCGTCAGCACCTCATAGGTCAGCAGCGGCCCGGTAATACTGCCGGCGAACTCAGAAAAACCGCTCCAGTTGGTGCCGAACTGATAGGCCATCACCAGCCCGGAGACGACGCCCATGCCGAAGTTGACGGCGAAAATTTTCGACCAGAAGTGGTACAGCGATCGCCAGACGGGATTTTTGGTTTTTAACCACAGCCCTTCCAGCACCGCCAGATAGCTGGCAAGCCCGATGGTGATGGCGGGAAAGATAATATGAAACGACACGGTAAAGGCGAATTGAATTCGCGCCAGGTGGAATGCATCAAGACCAAACATGCAGTGCTCCGCAATAAAAATTGATTCAGCGCAATTTTAGGCGTCGCCTGCCTTTGGTTGCAGAGGCAGAAAGGCTCTTTTTTCCCATAACAGTCGGGTGACTGTTATGGATTTTTCTCAGCCGCCGCTGCCGAATGGTCTGCGGGAATAGGCGGCGTTGGGATAAACGCTGCCCCGCTGCGGCGCACTATCCGCACGACGCAGCGGCGGGTTAAAAGATAGCCCGCAGGCTTAGTGCATAACAGTTTTTATAAACTGCCATTATTTATCAGCTGTTATACTATAGGCCACAACGTTCATCCGCGGACTCACCTATGAAAAAGTACCAACAGCTGGCACAGCAGCTGACCGAACAGATTGCGCTCGGCGTCTGGCAGCCCGGCGACCGCTTGCCCTCGCTGCGCGAGCAGGTGGTCAGTAGCGGAATGAGTTTTATGACGGTCAGCCACGCCTATCAGCTGCTGGAGAGCCAGGGGCGGATCATCGCCCGTCCGCAGTCGGGCTACTACGTTGCGCCTAAGCCGGTTAAGTCGCGCCAGCCGGCGCCGCCGGCGCAGGTGACCCGGCACGAATCGGTGGATATTAATACCTACATTTTTGAAGTGCTGCAGGCCAGTCGTCAGGCCTCGATGCTGCCTTTTGCCTCCGCTTTTCCCGACCCGCGCCTGTTTCCGCTCCAGCAGCTAAACCGCTCCCTGGCGCAGGTCAGCAAAACCGCAACGGCGATGAGCGTGATTGAAAACCTGCCGCCGGGTAACGACGAGCTGCGCCACGCGATTGCCCGCCGCTACGCGCTGCAGGGAATGAACATTTCACCGGATGAGATAGTGATCACCGCCGGCGCGCTGGAGGCGCTCAACCTCAGCCTGCAGGCGGTCACGGAGCCGGGCGACTGGGTGGTGGTGGAAAATCCCTGCTTCTACGGCGCGCTGCAGGCGCTGGAAAGGCTGCGGCTGAAAGCGCTGTCGGTGGCGACGGACGTCAAAGAGGGGATCGATCTGGCGGCACTGGAGCAGGCGCTGCAGAGCTATCCGGTGAAGGCCTGCTGGCTGATGACCAACGGCCAGAACCCGCTCGGCTTTACCCTCAGCGCGGAGAAAAAGGCGCGGCTGGTCGAGCTGCTGGCGCGCTACAACGTGGTGCTGATTGAAGATGACGTCTACAGCGAGCTCTATTTTGGCCGCGAGAAGCCGCTGCCCGCCAAATTCTGGGACCGCCAGGATATGACGCTCCACTGCAGCTCCTTTTCCAAATGCCTGGTGCCGGGCTTTCGCATCGGCTGGGTGGCCGCCGGCAAACACGCCCGGCGCATTCAGCAGCTGCAGCTGATGAGCACGCTGTCGACCAGCTCGCCAATGCAGATGGCGCTGGTGGACTATCTGTCGACCCGCCGCTACGACGCCCATCTGCGGCGCCTGCGCCGCCAGCTGGCCGAGCGCAAGCAGCAGGCCTGGCAAGCGCTGCTGCGCCATCTGCCCGCCGAAGTCAAAATCCACCATAGCGACAGCGGCTACTTTCTCTGGCTTGAGCTGCCGGCGGGCGCCGATGCCGGGGAGCTGAGCGCGCGCGCCCTGCGCGACAACATCAGCATTGCGCCGGGAAAAATGTTCTCCACCACCGCCAGCTGGACCTCATTCTTCCGCTTCAATACCGCCTGGGGCTGGGGGGAGAGAGAAGAGCAGGGGGTTAAACGCCTGGGCGAGCTTATTCGTGAGCTGCTGGCTGAGCCTTAGACTTATTTTTTCTACGACTTAACGCCTCGCGGAAAATAACTAAATATTATCATCCAACGATACCGGTCATTATTTTACCGGTATCGATCATAGGAAATTCGCATACCCATTCTCTGTCCCTAACTCCTTGTCTATAATCCATATTGTTGTCCAGCTTTTGCCGATTTTTACGGAATGCGCCCCTTGTCACAACCTGAATAAATTTCCCGTGAGGGGCATAGCGCGCCGTCTACTGTTATTAAGGGAGATATTTTTACGGCACGGCTGCCGCTAATTTTGTTGTGACAGGAGTAACACCCGATGAGCAAAAAAATTGCCCGTGGCAGCCTCTGTGTGCTGGGTATGGCCTTCCTGACCGCGCAGGCCGCCGAGCCGCCGACATCGTTGGATAAAGGCGAAGGCCGGCTGGATATCATTGCCTGGCCGGGATATATCGAACGCGGTCAGACGGATAAAAACTACGACTGGGTTACCCAGTTTGAAAAAGAGAGCGGATGCCAGGTCAACGTTAAAACCGCCGCCACCTCTGATGAGATGGTCAGCCTGATGGCGAAAGGGGGCTATGACCTGGTGACCGCCTCCGGCGACGCGTCGCTGCGCCTGATTATGGGCAAGCGCGTGCAGCCGATTAATCCGGCGCTGATCGCCAACTGGAAGACCCTCGACCCGCGGGTGGAGAAAGGCGCGTGGTTCAACGTGGGCGGTAAAGTCTACGGTACGCCCTACCAGTGGGGACCAAACCTGCTGATGTACAACACCAAAGTGTTCCCGACCCCGCCGGACAGCTGGAACGTGGTGTTTGTAAAACAAAATCTTAGCGACGGTAAAAGCAACGAGGGCCGGGTGCAGGCCTACGACGGCCCGATCTATATCGCCGACGCGGCGCTGTTCGTCAAGGCCACCCAGCCACAGCTCGGTATTACCGACCCCTATCAGCTTACCGAGGAGCAGTACCAGGCGGTGCTGAAGGTGCTGCGCGATCAGCGCAGGCTGATTCACCGCTACTGGCACGACACCACCGTGCAGATGAGCGACTTCAAAAACGAAGGCGTGGTCGCCTCCAGCGCGTGGCCGTATCAGGCCAACGGCCTCAAGGCTGAAGGCCAGCCTATCGCCACCGTCTTCCCGAAAGAGGGAGTGACCGGCTGGGCGGATACCACCATGCTGCACAGCGACGCTAAGCACCCGGTGTGCGCCTATAAATGGATGAACTGGTCGCTGACGCCGAAGGTTCAGGGCGACGTAGCGGCGTGGTTCGGTTCGCTGCCGGTGGTGCCGCAGGGCTGTAAAGCCAGCGCGCTGCTGGGAGAAAAAGGCTGCGAAACCAACGGCTATGATCAGTTCGCCAAAATCGCCTTCTGGAAGACCCCGATTGCGGAAGGCGGCAAGTTCGTCCCTTACAGCCGCTGGACTCAGGACTATATCGCGATTATGGGCGGCCGCTGAGCGGCCGGAGGCGTGAAATGACGTATGCGGTAGAGTTCCATAACGTCTCGCGGCTGTATGGCGACGTGCGCGCGGTGGATGGCGTAAGCATTGCCATCCGCGACGGCGAGTTTTTCTCGATGCTGGGGCCGTCCGGCTCCGGCAAAACCACCTGCCTGCGGCTGATTGCCGGTTTTGAACAGCTCTCCGGCGGGGAGATTGCCATTTTTGGCCAGCAGGCCAGCGAGCTGCCGCCGTGGCAGCGCGACGTCAATACCGTCTTCCAGGACTACGCGCTGTTTCCCCATATGTCGATCCTCGATAACGTCGCCTACGGGCTGATGGTGAAGGGGATTGGCAAAAAAGAGCGTCACCGCCGCGCGCAGGAGGCGCTGGAAAAAGTGGCCCTCGACTTTGTCCACGCGCGCAAACCCTCCCAGCTCTCCGGCGGCCAGCGCCAGCGGGTGGCGATTGCCCGCGCGCTGGTTAACGAGCCGCGGGTGCTGCTGCTGGATGAGCCGCTGGGGGCGCTGGATTTAAAACTGCGCGAGCAGATGCAGCTGGAGCTGAAAAAGCTGCAGCAGGCGCTGGGGATCACCTTTATTTTTGTCACCCACGACCAGGGCGAAGCGCTGTCGATGTCCGACCGGGTGGCGGTGTTTAATCACGGGCGCATCGAGCAGGTCGACGCGCCGCACGATCTCTACCTGCGGCCGAAAACGGCCTTCGTCGCCGGGTTCGTCGGCACGGCCAACGTCTTTGACGCCGAGCTCTCGGCCCGGCTGTGCGGCATGGCGGGCAGCTGGTCGCTGCGTCCGGAACATATCCGGCTCAACGGCGGCGGCGAGGTTCAGGTCGAGGGCGTGGTGCAGGCGGTGCAGTATCAGGGCGCGGCAACGCGAATCGAGCTAAAGCTGGCGGAGGGCGGCAGGCTGCTGGTGAGCCAGGCCAATAGCGACGGTGCTGCTGCGCTGAGCGCGCCGCAGGCGGGGCAAAGGGTGCTGGCCTCCTGGTCGCGCGCGGCGATGGTCTCTCTGGATAACGGTGGCTGATATGGCAACGCTCATCGCCAACGCGCCTTCCGGCCGCCTGTCAGGACTTTTCTGGCGCCGGCCCTCGCTGGGGCTGTTTTTACTGCTGCTTGGCCCGCTGATGTGGTTTGGTATCGTCTATCTGGGATCGCTGCTAACGCTGCTGTGGCAAAGCTTCTACACCTTCGACGATTTCACCATGTCGGTCACTACCGACCTGACGCTGGCTAATCTCAAGGCGCTGTTTAACCCGGCCAACTACGACATTATTATCCGCACGCTGGTGATGGCGCTGGCGGTCACGCTGGCCAGCGCGGTTCTGGCGCTGCCGATGGCGTGGTATATGGCGCGCTACACCAGCGGCAAGATGAAGGCATTTTTCTATATCGCCGTCATGCTGCCGATGTGGGCCAGCTATATCGTTAAGGCCTACGCCTGGACGCTGCTGCTGGCAAAGGATGGCGTGGCGCAGTGGTTTCTTCGCCACCTTGGGCTGGAGGGCGCGCTGAATCTGCTGCTGACGATCCCGGCGGTGGGCGGCAATACGCTGTCGACCTCGGGGCTGGGCCGCTTCCTGGTCTTCGTCTATATCTGGCTGCCGTTTATGATCCTGCCGGTGCAGGCAGCGCTGGAGCGCATACCGGCGTCGCTGCTGCAGGCGTCGGCCGACCTCGGCGCCCGGCCGCGGCAAACCTTTCGCCACGTGGTGCTGCCGCTGGCCATTCCCGGTATTGCCGCCGGGTCGATTTTTACCTTCTCGCTGACGCTGGGCGATTTTATCGTGCCGCAGCTGGTGGGGCCGCCGGGCTTTTTTATCGGCAATATGGTCTATTCCCAGCAGGGGGCGATTGGCAATATGCCGATGGCGGCGGCGTTTACCCTCGTGCCGATTGTCCTGATTGCCCTCTATCTGGCGTTTGTTAAACGCCTGGGAGCGTTTGATGCACTCTGAACGCGCGCCGCTGCTCCTGAAAATAGCAACCTGGGGCGGGGTTATCTTCCTGCATTTTCCACTGCTGATCATCGCCCTGTACGCCTTTAACACCGAAGACGCTGCCTTCAGCTTTCCGCCGCAGGGCCTGACGCTGCGCTGGTTTAGCGAAGCGGCCGGGCGGGGCGATATCATCGAATCAGTGACGTTGTCACTGAAAATTGCCGCGCTATCGACCGCTATTGCGCTGGTACTTGGCACGCTGGCTGCAGGAGCCCTGTGGCGCAGCGCTTTTTTTGGCAAGAACGCCGTGTCCCTGCTGCTGCTGTTACCCATCGCGCTACCGGGGATCATTACCGGCCTGGCGCTGCTAACGGCGTTTAAGGCGGTTAACCTCGAACCGGGTCTCTTTACCATCGTTGTCGGGCACGCCACCTTCTGCGTGGTGGTGGTCTTTAACAACGTGATCGCCCGCTTTCGTCGGACCTCCTGGAGCCTGGTGGAGGCGTCAATGGATTTAGGCGCTACGGGCTGGCAGACCTTCCGCTACGTGGTGTTGCCCAACCTGGGGTCGGCGCTGCTGGCCGGAGGAATGCTGGCGTTTGCGCTGTCGTTTGATGAAATAATCGTCACCACCTTTACCGCCGGACACGAGCGCACGCTCCCGCTATGGCTGCTGAATCAGCTGGGACGCCCGCGCGATGTGCCGATAACCAACGTTGTCGCGCTGCTGGTGATGCTGGTGACGACCATTCCGATTTTAGGAGCCTGGTGGCTCACCCGTGACGGCGACACAAGCGCTGAAAACGGTAAATAACTGACGTGTACAGGATCATACTATGCAACATAACCTTTTGATCAACGGCGAATTAGTGGCGGGTGAAGGCGAACTGGTGCCGGTATTCAATCCTGCTAATGGTGAAGCCCTGCTGGAGATTGCGGAGGCGACGGCGGCCCAGGTGGATGCGGCCGTTGAGGCGGCGGACCTGGCCTTTGTCAGCTGGAGTCAGACCACGCCGAAAACCCGCGCGGAGTGCCTGCTCAAGCTGGCGGACGTGATTACCGCCCATGCGGATACCCTCGCCAAACTGGAGTCATTGAACTGCGGCAAGCCGCTGCACTGCGTGATTAACGACGAGCTGCCCGCGGTGGCGGATGTGTTTCGCTTCTTCGCCGGCGCCGCGCGCTGCCTGCCCGGAATGGCCGCCGGTGAGTATCTTGAAGGGCATACCTCGATGATCCGCCGGGATCCGGTTGGGGTGGTGGCCTCCATCGCGCCGTGGAACTACCCGCTGATGATGGCGGCCTGGAAGCTGGCCCCGGCGCTGGCGGCGGGGAACTGCGTGGTGATTAAACCTTCAGAGATTACGCCGCTAACTGCGCTGAAGCTGGCCGAGCTGGCAAAAGACATCTTCCCGGCTGGCGTCCTCAACGTGCTGTTTGGCCGCGGCAAAACCGTTGGCGATCCGCTGACCGGCCATCATAAGGTGCGGATGGTCTCGCTGACCGGGTCGATAGCCACCGGCGCGCATATCATTGGCCATACGGCCTCCTCGATTAAGCGTACGCATATGGAGCTGGGCGGTAAGGCGCCGGTTATCGTCTTTGACGACGCGGATATTGACGCGGTGGTGGAGGGCGTGCGGACCTTCGGTTTCTATAACGCCGGCCAGGACTGTACCGCCGCCTGCCGCATCTACGCTCAGCAGGGCATTTATGACCAGCTGGTGGAGAAACTGGGGGCCGCCGTTGCCAGCCTGAAAATCGGCCCGCCGGAGGATGGCGCGACGGAGCTGGGGCCGGTCAGCTCGCAGGCGCACCTCGAGCGGGTGAGCGCCGCCGTCGACGCCGCGCGCGCGCTGGCGCATATCAAAGTGGTGACCGGCGGCAGCAGAGCGCCGGGGAAAGGCTACTACTACCAGCCTACGCTGCTGGCCGGGGCGAAGCAGGAGGATGATATTGTCCAGCGCGAGGTGTTTGGCCCGGTGGTCAGCGTCACCGCGTTCAGCGATGAGGAGCAGGCGCTGACGTGGGCCAACGATTCGCAGTATGGTCTGGCCTCGTCGGTGTGGACCCGGGATGTCGGCAGAGCCCATCGCCTCAGCGCGCGCCTGCAGTACGGCTGTACCTGGGTGAATACCCACTTTATGCTGGTGAGCGAAATGCCGCACGGTGGGCAAAAGCTGTCGGGCTACGGGAAGGATATGTCGATGTATGGCCTGGAGGACTACACCGTCGTGCGCCATGTGATGATCAAGCACTAATGAGCAGCACGCCGCCGACGGGGCCCGTTCAGGCCCGTCGGCGGCGGCAAACCGCAGGCGCGGGCGCGCAATAATCACCCTGCAATCATGTTAGCGTGCTAATAGTCATCAATGGCAGGAATTGCTAAGACAAATGGCGCAGTGATATGAGATTATTCTTACGCCCCTTCAAGAGCTAAGCCATGATGAGTGCCGGAGATAAGCGCCGGATGGGGCTCGCAAATATCCCCGCCCATGCATTAACAGTGCAGGGGCTTTTTTTTGCGCCTTCGTCCCGACCGGCCTCGCTGGCCGCCATGCGCCTCCTCTCCAGGGGACTCACCCCAGCGAGGCTGAGGTGTGCATCGTTCAAAACGCGGCCGCTATTTTGCCCTGGCGGACGGTTGTGGATGCGCGCCTGCGTTCTCGCCGTTTTCCCGATGCGCGTAACCCTGGGCCACTTTGCAATACTCAGCAGGCGGCAGCGCTAGCGCGGGAAATAATAAAAACGGGCAGCGGGAGCAGGGAAGGGGCGGTCTACACCATCAATGTCTGAAAGAGGGTGCAGCGGCGCAACGCTCTCACGCAGCTAAGCGCGCGAGCTAATACGCACAAAAGGGCAGGGTAAATTAAAGTGTTCGCTATTGCCGATACTATTCAGGCAGGTAAATCCATGTGCCTAGCGTTTATTCTTCTTACTCGGCAGGCTTGACTGACGGCGTTCGCGCACGTAAGAAATAAGATTGTAGACTGCGATAACCAGCAATATTAACGCCACTATAAGCACGGCAATCCCGGACATATACCACCTCAAATTTAAAATGAGCAACTGGAAAATTATTCATAACCAATGATTATGAATGTAAATTCATCCTTGAGATAACGCAAATAGTATTTGTACCGTTTCAAATGAAGCGCCGGCAGGTCAGGACGCCAGGGATCGGCTTAAGGCCGCACCAACCTTGAGGTTGTCGGCTTAGTCGTCGCTCCTTCAGCAAAACGAGATTTAAGAAGTATCGCATTTTCCGCTAATAGAACGCTTCGTCATACATTATTGTTAGTTGTCTTTAGACGTGAGTTTATGCTGATTTTTTAAGCATAATCTGATACTTCCTGACGGCAAAGGGCGGATCTCTGGTTGAGGAGGATCGTTTTCCTGAAAAAGTGCGGTTAATTTATTTCCCTGGCATCCTCACTTTCTATATCCATTTATTTTGTAATGCTATTTGCCAGCCCATGCGCCGCCCCGGACTCTTTTTTTAAGCGTATCAGCAGTATTGGCGAAATGTATTTCAGATTTATTTCTTAGCAATGACTTTATTAATTAAAGTTAATGTTTAATTAATGTTAATGGTTAGATCAAGTTTGTATCTATTAAATGTTTGCGGCCGTTTGGCGTTTGACTTTAACGGGGAGGCCATGCGAAAATTTGTCATAATTTGTTACTTTGAAGTTGATTTTGTTTTGAAAAACATAGCATTTTTTGTGCTGGTGGCCTGCGCCAGCGCCATTCTCTATGGCAACTTGCCCGCTCAGCGCGTTTTAGATTGTGAACAGCAGGGGGCAAGTGAAGCCGTCTGTCTCTCCGCTGAATGGGATAGCGAAAAGATCAATCCGCTGCCGGCGTATAACCCTGAGAACCTCAAGGCTATCGCCGTGCTGCAGGCTACTTCACAGGCGGAAGCCGCCCATACGGTCGCTATCAAATCGTAAAAAAGCAGCCCATTAAGGCTGCTTTTTTAGGTTTCTTTGCTGAGAAATAAATCAGTAAAACCAACCAAAACGAACGGATAACAGGCTAATAAGCGCAAATGCTGCGCCGACATTAATCAGAATTACGGTTTTGCTGGAAACATCCATAACGCCACCTTTATGAGTAAGCCCTTACAGGTATAGTACGAGGTCACAGGATGTGCTATCAGACAAGGATGAATCGGGCGTTTTCTGTCGGCTACGCGCAGCATTTTTACATTGTCATGCATTAATCTCTGGTCCGCTTTCCGCAGTTGAAAGAGGCGCGTCGTAAAGGCGTTTTCAGGGAAGGACTAAGAATGACCCTATATCAAAAGATGCTGATTTTTTATGCGGTGATGGGATTTATCTGCGCCGTTATCAGCTGGTTTTTAACCAAAGAGAGCCGTCTGATTCGCCTGCTGGCCGCGCTGCTGATCGGTGCAACCTGGCCGTTTAGCTTCCCGACCGCGCTCCTCGTTTCGCTATTCTGATGCAGAAAGCGTTGGCATTCGTCAATAAATACTGTATAAAAACACAGTATTTATTGACGGGAGCTTATCTATGAACGGTTTCTTCTCCTCTCTGGCCGGCGCCACCGTGCGCTGGCTCGATCTGCCCGGCGATGGCGAGCCGATCGTTTTTATCCACGGTCTGGGGTGCGCCTCTTCGTACGATTATCCTCGAGTGGCTGCCGATCCCGCGCTGAGCGGGCGACGGGTGGTGCTTATCGATCTGCCGGGCTACGGCTACAGCGATAAACCCGCTGAGTTTGGTTACAGCACCACGGAGCAGGCGCAGGTGGTGGTAGAACTCCTTGACCACCTGCAGCTGTCGCGCTGCTATTTATACGGCCATAGCATGGGCGGCAGTATTGCCATCGAGGCGGCTGAACGCTTAGGTGAACGCGTGCTTGCGCTGTTGGTGGCCGAGCCCAACCTGTACGCCGGCGGCGGGATATACAGCCGGGCGATTGCCGCGCAGAGCGAAGCGGCGTTTGTCGCCAGAGGCTATGCTGAGATGCTGGCGGCGGAGTCTTCGCCCTGGGCCGGGTGCCTGCAGAACAGCGCCCCCTGGGCCGTCTGGAGAGGGGCAAGCAGCCTGGTCTGCGGCGTAACGCCATCGTGGTTCACCCTTTTTTGCCGGCTCTCTTGTCCGAAGACGCTTATCTATGGCGAGCTGTCGCTCCCGGCACAGGAAGCCGAGGACGTCGTCGCGCAAGGGATCGCGCTGCGGGTTGTGCCCGACGCCGGGCATTCGATGGCCTGGGAAAATCCTGCCGCGCTGGCGGCCGCGATCGCCAGCGGCTGCTGAGGCTGTCGACGCCAGCCGGCGGAATGGGTTAAAACGGCAGCTCGCGGGGCTGCATTTGCAGGGTTATCCAGCGCAGTTCGGTAAACTCGTCAACGCCTGCGCGCCCGCCGAAGCGCCCGTAGCCGGAGGATTTACAGCCGCCGAACGGCATCTGCGCCTCATCGTGAACGGTGGGGCCATTAATGTGGCAAATCCCCGTTTGTAAGCGCTGCGCGACGTTCCATGCCCGGGCGCTGTCCCGGCTGTATACCGCCGATGAAAGCCCGTATTCGCTCTCATTCGCGACGGCCAGGGCTTCCTCTTCACCGCTGACGCGGATAATCGCTTTCACCGGCCCAAACGACTCCTCGCTCCAGATGCGCATGTCGCGGGTGACGCCGTCCAGCAGGGTGGCATCCATTTGCACCGACGTGGCTTTGCCGCCGCACAGCAGCCTGGCGCCTTTTGTCAGCGCATCGTCAATCAGCGCATTGCAGCGCGTCACGGTCTTCATATCGACGACCGGCCCGATCAAACCGGCGGGCAGGTTCGCCGCGCGGCGGCTGATGAGTGCGACAAACTCATCGGCAATCGCGCGGTCGACGATAATGCGTTCGGTTGACATACAGATCTGCCCGGCGTTGGCGAAAGCGCCAAATATGGCACCCGCCGCCGCCTGTTCGGGATCGGCGTCATCGAGCACCAGCAGCGGGGCTTTACCGCCCAACTCAAGTACCGCGGGCTTCAGATGCTGGCCGCAGGTGCGGGCAACGATCCTGCCCACCGGCGTGGAGCCGGTAAAATTGACCCGCCGCACCGCGGGATGGGCAATCAGCGACTCGACCAACGCCGGTGCATCCTCAGGCGCGCAGGTCAGATAGTTGATCACGCCGTCGGGGAAGCCGGCAGCGGCGAGGGCCTCAATCATTAATCCCTGAGAGGCGGGCGACAGCTCGGCGCCCTTGAGGATCACCGTGTTGCCACAGGCCAGAGGAGTGGCAATCGCCCGCGTCGCCAGGATCAGCGGCGCGTTCCACGGCGCCATCCCGAGCACGACGCCGGCGCCCTGGCGCACGGCCATCGCCAGATTTCCCGGCACGTTTGACGGCACTATCTGTCCCTCAATCTGGGTCGTGAGCGCGGCGGCTTCGCGCAAAATATCGGCGGCCAGATGGACGTTAAAGCCGGACCAGTGCGCCGTTGCGCCGGTTTCTGCCGCCATAGCGGCAATAAAGCGGGCTTCGCGCAGCAGCATCTGTTCGGCAGCGCTCAGCAGCAGGCGACGGCGTTCGCCAGGGGGAGTATCGCGCCATTGTGGAAATGCCGCGGCCGCGGCCTCAACGCTGCGCCGGGCGTCGGCGAGACTCGCGGCGGCAGCGGTGGAGGGCGCCTCTGCGTTCAGCGGATGGCTGCGGGTAAAGGTGGCACCGCCGTCGGCGTCGTGCCACCGGCCGTTGGTGTACAGGCTGCAGGTTAAGCTCATCGGGAAACCTCATCTTTTCGCGTTTTTCCGAGTGTACCGGGCGGGGAGATTTCGCGGGGCAGAGAGGGCGGTTATCGCACGCTATTTTTCAAGCTTTTTAGGCAGTTCACAACTTCAGCCGATTAAACGGTGCAAAAAGGCGGCGAGTGTTGAATAAATCGGCGAAAACGGCGTTTTCAGCATAACCTGATACCGATTGATTATTTGCCGGTTGATTCCTGCTGTGCTGTTATTAGAGGGCATATAACAAATTAATAAGGTTTATAACCATGTCTACAGGGAAAACTCGCCTTGCTCTGGCGCTGAGCGCGCTGCTGCTGCCGGCCGCTGCGGCCTCGGCGGCCGGTAACGATACGCTGGTCTACTGCTCCGAAGCCTCGCCGGAATCCTTCAACCCGCAGATAGCCAGCTCCGGCCCCTCGTTTGTGGCCAGCTCGCAGGTGCTCTACAACCGCCTGATTACCTTCGATCCGCAGAAAAATACGCCGGTTCCTTCGCTGGCCACCGACTGGACCGTTTCGCCGGATGGCAAAACCTGGACCTTTACCCTGCGCAAAGGCGTTCAGTTCAACAGCAATAAATACTTCAAGCCGACCCGCGATTTCAACGCCGACGACGTGCTCTTCTCGGTGCTGCGCCAGCAGGATGCAAAACACCCGTACCATAACGTTTCCCAGGGCAGCTACGAGTACTTCCACGACGTCGGGCTGGATAAGCTGATCAAAGAGGTGAAAAAGCTCGACGATTATCACGTCCAGTTCGTGCTGGCTGAGCCCAATGCCGCTTTCCTCGCCGACTGGGGCATGGATTTCGCCTCCATTCTCTCCGCGGAGTATGGCGACGCGATGCTGAAAAAGGGCACCCCGGAGTACGTCGATACCTGGCCTATCGGTACCGGCCCGTACGCGCTGCAGCAGTATAAGGTGGATTCCCAGATCCGCTATATTGCCAATCCGCACTATTGGGAAGGCGAGGTGCCGACAAAACATCTGATTTTCTCAATCACGCCAAACGTTGAGACGCGGCTGGCGAAGCTGCAAACCAACGAGTGTCAGATCATTCCGGCGCCTTCACCGGTGCAGTTCCCGGTCATCAAAGGCAATAAGGATCTGGCGCTACACTCGGTTGAGGCGCTGAACGTCGGCTATCTGGCGTTTAACACCGAGAAAAAGCCGTTCGATAATCTGCTGGTGCGTCAGGCGCTGAACTACGCGACGGACAAGCAGGCGATCGTTAAAGCGGTATTCCTCGATTCCGGCACCGTGGCGAAATCGCCGCTGCCGGCCAATATGCTCGGCTATAAGAAAGATCTCCCGGACTACGACTACGATCCGCAGAAGGCTAAAGCGCTGCTCAAGCAGGCCGGCCTGGAAAATGGTGCAGAGGTCACCCTGTGGTCGATGCCGGTTCAGCGGCCGTATAACCCGAACTCTCGCCGCATCGCGGAGATGATTCAGAGCGACTGGAACAAGGTTGGCGTCAAGGCTAAAATCGTCAGCTACGAGTGGGGTGAATATCTCGCCGGGATGCGTAAAGGCGAACACGACAGCGCCCTGTTTGGCTGGATGTCGGATAACGGCGATCCGGACAACTTTGCCGGCACGCTTTTAAGCTGTGATAACATCAAAACCGGCTCTAACGTTGCCCGCTGGTGCGATAAGTCTTACGACGCGCTGGTGAAAAAAGCGCTGCTGGTTAGCGATCCGCAGGCGCGGGCCAAGCTGTACGGCCAGGCACAGGAGATTTTTTATCAGCAGGCGCCGTGGATTACCCTGGCAACGGGCAAAACCTTCTACGCCACGCGCAGCAACGTCAGCGGCTATAGCGTGAGCCTGATGGGCAGCGATTTTTCGAAGGTTAAACTGAATTAAGCCACAAGGAGAGCTGGATGGCACATCTGGATGAGGTTATCGCCCGCGTAGACGCGGCGATTGCCGAAGGGGTGATTACCGATATGAATGAGCTGCTGATCGAGCTGAGCGATGATGCTGAACTCGATCGCGACGATCGCTATACCCAGCAGCAGCGTCTACGCACCACCATTGCTCATCACGGACGCCAGCACCAGGAAGAGCAGGAGGGGCGGCGTGAGCAGTTGACCAGGGGTGGCGCTATCCTCTGATATCCGCATCAGAACTGGCGTCTGGCTACCAGCCAGGCGCCAATCACCAGCATGACCGCTCCACAAAACGGCCCCACCAGTGCGCGAAACGGCACGCCGTGGGCGCGCACTAAATCGATGATCAGGCCGCCGACCAGCTGGCTGGCGATGAGCACCGCAATGGTGGTCGCCGCGCCAACGTTCTGATACCCGCTGATGCTCGCAAAGACAAAAAACGACCCCAGCAGGCCCGGAATGAGCGTCCACCACTTCACGCTAACCGCCAGCTCATGAAAGCCCGCCGCGCCGTGGCGCAGGAGCAATATAGTGACGAAAATAACAATCCCGACCAGCGAATTAAGCAGCATCGCAATCAGGATGGTGGAGGCGGACTGGGTAATGCGCACCATCAGCGTATTCTGCACCACCAGCCCGATCCCGGCGGCGATAAGGCAGGCCAGCGTCAGCGACTGATTCATGCCTCGGGATCCGGATCGCGGCGATCGTCGAGCTGGAGCTGCATAAAGGTCAGGTCCAGCCAGCGGCCGAATTTGGTGCCGACCTGCGGCATCTGGCCGGTGGTCACAAAACCGAGGGTTTCATGGAGATGCAGCGACGCGTGGTTCTGCGCCTCAATGCCGGCGACCATCACGTGTTTCTTCAGGCGGCGGGCCTCATTAATCAGCGCCACAAGCAGGGTGCGGCCAAGCCCTTTTCCCTGGTGATCGGGGTGTACGTAGACCGAATGCTCGACGGTATGGCGAAAACCGTCGAAGGCGCGCCAGTCGCCAAAGGATGAATAGCCGGTCACCACGCCGTCCTCTTCGCTCACCAGCACCGGGAAACCGGCCAGCTGGCGCGCTTCAAACCAGGCAATGCGGTTATCGGTGTCGACGGTTTTATCATTCCAGATAGCGGCGGTGTGCAGCACCGCGTGGTTGTAGATCCCGGCAATTGCCGCACAATCCTCTTTACAGGCATAGCGGATGGTCATAGCAAACCTCAAGTTTTGTACACTATAGTAGTACGTTATTATTACAATAATGTACGCGACGCTGTCATCTGTTTTAGGCATAATTTTTTGCTATGCGGCCCTGGCCGGCGCGGTCTCAGGCGAAGATGCGTGAATCAGAGCCGTGCAAATACCTTAGCTTTCATCACCTTGTTACGCCGCCTGCCATACACTATAGTACTACGCTATGAATACTATCGAAGACAACATCAATCAGCGCATCAGCGCCCGCATTCGGATCGAACGAGAGTCCCGAGGCTGGTCTCTGAGCGAGCTGGCGGAACGGGCCGGCGCGTCGCGGGCGATGATCCACAAAATCGAACGCGCTGAGAGCAGCCCGACGGCGTCGATGCTTGGGCGTCTTTCCGGCGCCTTTGGCATCAGCATGTCGACGCTGATCGCCCGGGCGGAGATGCAGGAAGGTAAGCTGCTGCGTTTTGCCAACCAGCCGGTGTGGCGCGATCCGCAGAGCCACTATCTGCGCCGTCACGTCTCGCCGCGCAGCGACCTGCCTATCGATCTGGTGCAGGTGGAACTTCCCGCCGGCAGCGATGTTCCGATGCCCGCGGCCTCCTATGCGCTGGCGCGCCAGCTGATCTGGCTGCAGCAGGGCGAGCTGGTGTTTGTTGAAGGCGCCACGCGCCATGAAATGCAGGCGGGGGACTGCCTGGAGCTGGGGCCGCCGAACGATTGCCGCTTTATCAATGAATCCGCCTCCTCCTGCATCTATCTGGTCGTCAGGCTGAATCAATCTGCCTCATAATGCCAATGCAGGCGGCGGTAATTGCGGCTAGCCTCAGTACAGGTCTTTAAAAGAGGAGTTTGCTATGGCTTTTAATTCGCAACGTCACCGTCGCTGGGTGTTGGCTTCTCGTCCACACGGCGAGCCGACCGGAGAAAACTTTCGTCTGGAAGAGGGCGATGTGCCGTCTCCGGGCCCGGGACAGGTGCTGCTTCGCACCGTGTTTCTCTCTTTAGATCCCTATATGCGCGGCCGCATGAGCGATGCACCGTCCTACTCGCCGCCGGTTGCCATCGGCGCGGTGATGGTGGGCGGTACGGTGAGCCGGGTGGTGACGTCAAATCATGCTGACTTTACGCCTGGGGAGTGGGTGCTGGGCTACGGCGGCTGGCAGGATTATGAGCTGTCTGACGGCAGCGGGCTGGTGAAGCTGGGCGCGCAGCCGGAGCATCCGTCCTGGGCGCTCGGCCTGCTGGGCATGCCCGGTTTTACCGCCTATATGGGGCTGCTGGATATTGGACAGCCGAAGGCCGGCGAGACGCTGGTGGTCGCCGCCGCCACCGGGCCGGTGGGCGCAACGGTAGGGCAGATTGCTAAGCTTAAAGGCTGCCGCACCGTCGGAATTGCTGGCGGCAGCGAGAAGTGTCGCTATGCGGTCGAGACGCTGGGCTTTGACGTCTGCCTCGACCATCGGGCATCTGATTTTGCCGAACAGCTGGCGCAGGCCTGCCCGCAGGGTATTGACGTGTATTATGAAAACGTCGGCGGCAAGGTGTTTGATGCGGTGCTGCCGCTGCTCAATACCGCGGCGCGGGTGCCGGTGTGCGGCCTGGTCAGCGGCTACAACGCGACCTCGCTGCCCGACGGGCCGGACCGTCTGCCGCTGCTGATGGGCACGCTGCTGAAAAAACGGATTCGGATGCAGGGCTTCATTATCGGCCAGGATTACGGCCACCGTATCGCCGAGTTCCAGCAGGAGATGGGGCGCTGGGTGCAGGAAGGCAAAATCAAGTACCGCGAGCAGCAAATCGACGGGCTGGAGAGCGCCCCGCGCGCTTTGATCGGCCTGCTGAAGGGTGAGAACTTCGGTAAAGTCGTGGTCCGCGTTTCGCCGGACGAGTAACGCTTATGCCCCGGCGCCGCCGCGCGCCGGGGCGAGGGTCGGCAAGGTGCCAGAAATGGCGTGCTCTCCGGGGTTTTCCTTAACCCATCTCTTTGTTCGTTCTCCTTTCAGAAAACCAATACTGGCCAGTTAGTTAAAGTTTTTAATCCAAAACAGAGTAGCGATAAGCTCAATATGTTCGGGAAGGAGTTCGCGCAGGTGTTGGGGGACGGGGGAAGTAACATACAGGGGAATAATGCGAAGAGGACTTATACTCTGGCTTGTGGTTCACATTTGAGGAATGTCCAGGAGGGATTGTCTGGATCCACGAGAACGGCTATGAAGAGTGGACCTGATACACCGCTAGTCATAACGGCTCTGCGGAGCCGTTATCCTTGTATACCTTTCCCGTGTAAACGCTTTTTGTCGGTCACGATATTGAATTTAACGCTCTGATCGATCCAACCTGGCAGACCAAAGTCAGGAGCATTGACGAACGACAGACAGGTACAGGGCCTGATAAACTTGTCGCCTGATACGCTGCAAACTGTCGACGCTTCCTGTCGGCACGTCTTTATCCAGAAGGCAGTATCGCAATGCTTAACGTCTCGCTGAATCTAAATTCAGCCATAAAACGCCAGCCGCTCGGCTAACAGGTCTACAAAACCCTCCCTGTCGACATCCAGCAAGACCGTGGTATTCGGCTGATTACCGGTCAGGAAGTAATAATCGACCACCGTCATGCCCTGGGTATATTTCCCCTGGGTTTCCACGCCCACCCAGCGCTCAACGCAGGTGAACAGCTCCGGCTTCAGCAGCCAGGCGATGGTGCAGGGGTCGTGCAGCGGGGCGCCGGTGAATCCCCATTTAGCATCCTTGTGATACTCCATAAAGAAGTCGAGCAGCTCGGCAACAATGGTGGCTAGCGGGTTACCGACCTGGCGGAAACGTTCGATATCCATGTCATGAATCTGCGCCCGATGCGTGACGTCCAGCCCGGCCATCACCACCGGAATACCCGACTGGAAGACAATCTCCGCCGCTTCCGGGTCGACGTAGATATTAAACTCGGCGGCGGGCTGCCAGTTGCCGAGTACCATCGCGCCGCCCATCATCACGATGCGTGCGATCTTATCGTGCAGTTCGGGGTGGCCGTTCAGCAGCAGGGCGACGTTGGTTTGCGGGCCGGTGGCGACAATCGTCACCGGCTGCGGGCTTTCGCGCAGCGTTTTGGCCATCAGCTCGACGGCGGTACAGTTCTGTGGGGCAAAATCAGGCTCCGGGAGCGCCGGGCCGTCGAGCCCGCTTTCGCCATGAACGTTGTCAGCGATGATCAGCTCCCGCATCAGCGGCTTACGCGCGCCGCCGGCCACCGGAATATCCTGGCGTTGCAGCAGCGTCAGCATGCGCAGCACGTTACGCAGGGTTTTCTCCGGCGTCTGGTTACCGGCGGAGGAGGTGATGGCTTTGACGTCCAGTTCGGGTGAGGCGAGGGCGAGAACGATAGCGATGGCGTCATCATGACCCGGGTCGCAATCAAGGATGATTGGCAGTGCCATAGCGGCTCCTTTTTATGGGCGATATTTGTGATAAGGGTAACGCCAGGGAGCACAACAGACGAGGGAGGATAAAACAAAGCGTGATGCACGCCGCATTATGATGATGGGGGAAGACGAATCTCCCGACTACAGGCTGGCGTATGTAGGCTTGCCGCCTGGTCCGCGCTTGCCGGGGCGAAGAGAGACGATGAGGTCGTAGCCGGAGCGGCGCGTTAACGCCGCCGCCCGGCATGACTCCCCGGGCGGCGGCTGGGTATTATTCAAATCGCCAGGCGAGGTTCAGGCCAACGCCGTAGTTACGTCCCGGCGCCGGTTCGTAGTAGCGGCCGTTGGACTCGTTGACGATCACCGACCCGACGTAGCTGCGGTCAAACAGATTATCGATACGGCCGAAAACGTCCATATCCATGTTGCCGTAGCTCCACTTATAGCCGCTGGTGAGCCCAACGACGGTCCACGACGGCGCCTTAGCGGTGTTCTCATCGTTAGCCATAATGTCGCTCATATAGCGAATATCGCTGCCCGCGTACCAGCCGCGATCCGGCTGATAGCCAAACGAGGCGTAGCCCATATTGCGGGCGATCCCCGGGATGCGGTTGCCGTTGCAGCTGGCGTCATCGCAGACGTTGGTCCGGTAGGTGGCGTCCAGCCATGTCCAGGCGGCCTTCAGGCGCCAGTTCTCAGCGAACTGCTGATCCAGCCCCAGCTCCATTCCCTGACGGCGGGTTTTGCCGGCGTTTTTATAGCTGGTGCGACCGCCGCTGCTGGCGTCAACGACAATCTCGTTATCGGTATCGGTCTGGAACAAGGCGGCGGTGAACAGGCCGTTGCCGATCCGCGTTTTGCTGCCGATTTCGAACGTCTCGTTGGTTGAGGGCTGCAGGCCAAAGTTCAGGCCGCCCTGGTTGCCGGAGCGATAGGAGAGCTCGTTGATGGTCGGCGTTTCAAAGCCGCGACCGGCGGAAGCGTAGACGTTCCACGCATCGGTCAGCGCATACTTCAGTGAACCCGCCGGCAGCCATTTGTGGTAGCTGGCGTCGCCGCTGTCGTCGCCGTTACCCGGTGCAATGTAGTAATCGTTTGAATCGAACCACACCGAGCTGTAGCGCACCCCGGCATCGAGAGTCAGTTTCTCCGTAAGCTGCCACTGGGTCTGCAGATAAGGGTCGATATTCCACATCAGGTTGCGTTCGTTGCGGCGCAGGTTGCCCTCTTCGCCGTACTGCGGTGCGCCGTTGGCCATCACGAAGTTTTCAAATCCTTTGCGGCGCTCGCTCATGGTTTCGTAATCAAGCCCGGTGGTGAAGGTTACCGGTACCAGCAGCTCGCCGCGGTGGGTCCAGCGGGTATCGATGCCCTGATAGTGGCGGGTGAGGTCAATCACGCCGCCCGCGTGGCTCGGGTTAAGCTGCGGCGCGCGCGGAATCGACTGATACTGCGTGGTTTCACGCTCGCCGGCGTACATCATCACGCTCAGGTCGTCGCGCTCGCTCAGCTGGCGCTCGTAGCGCAAACCGGCCTGGGTCTGTTTGGTCGACTTGCGGGTGTTGTACTGATCGCCGCGCGGCGACTGGCGCGGGTTGCTTTGCCACTCGTCGTAGCTCAGGCCGCCGGCATCGTTGGCTTTGATATCCACGCTGTTGAACAGCAGCGTCAGCTTACTGACGTCGTTGATACGCACGCCGAGCTTCGCGTTGGCGAGATTTTTCCGCGCGCCGCTGTGATCGCGGTAGCCGTGAGTGGTGAAGCGGTTGGTCGACACGGTGTAATCGACGTCCCCGGCATGGGTACCGTCGCCGACGGCGCCGGTGGCCTTCATGCCGTAGTGCCAGGTACCGAAGCTACCGTAATAGCTGCTGGCTTCGATGGTCGGCGGCTGGCTGCCGCTCTGGCTGGTGACGTTAATCACCCCGCCGGAGGAGTTGCCGTACAGCGCGGAGAAGGGCCCGCGCAGAACTTCCAGCGACTCTACGCTGCCGATATCGATATTGGAGGTTTGCCCCTGGCCGTCGGGCATGGTGGCCGGAATGCCGTCAACGTAGATCCGCAGCCCGCGCACGCCGTAGGTGGAGCGAGAGCCGAAGCCGCGAATCGAGAGCTGCAGGTCCTGAGCGTAGTTCTGCCGGTTTTGCACCTGCAGGCCGGGCACCGCGCCCAGCGACTCGGAAAGGTTGACCCGCGGCGCGGCGTGGCGCATTTCGTCGCCGTTGACCACGCTGACGGCGGCGGGGGTATCGAGTTCAGAGACCGTCGTTGGGGCCGCGGTGACGACCATCGTCTGCTCGCCTTCGGGGCTGGACTGAGCCATAGCGACCAGCGGCAAGAGGAGGGCGGGAAGCGCAACCGTGCGCACGGAAAGGATTTTCATGTAAACACTCGCAAAACGAACCAAACGGAACATATCTCCATATGTTAACTCTTTTGTAATTTTTTGAAAATTATTAACGGAAGTTTAGTTAAATAATGGCAACTATTGGCTATTTTTTTCGCCCGCGAGCGCAATTAACGCTCCACTTTGCGTTAAATAATGATTACTATTCGCATTTATAAAATAGCGTAAAGCCATGACTTTACGTCACGGAAGCACTGTCGAGCAGGCACATATTTGTTTTATCAAAGGGAGTCGTCATGTCATTACGTCATCTGTCCACGCCGCGTCTGCGCCGTTCACTGTTGTTAACTTCACTGCTGCTGGCGGGGAGCTTCAGCGCTCACGCGGCGGAAGAAATGCTGCGCAAGGCGGTTGGAAAGGGCGCATACGAGATGGCTTATAGCCAGCAGGAAAATGCGCTATGGGTCGCGACTTCGCAAAGTCGTTCGCTGGATAAAGGCGGGATCGTCTATCGCCTCGACCCGACGACGCTGGAGGTCACTCAGGTTATCCATAACGACCTCAAGCCGTTCGGGGCGACGATCAACAACGCGACCCAGACGCTGTGGTTTGGCAACACCACCGACAGCACCGTTACCGCAATTGATGCCAAAACCGGCGCCGTGAAAGGCCGCCTGGTGCTTGACTCCCGCAAGCGCAGCGAAACCGTGCGCCCGCTGGCGCCGCGCGAGCTGGCGGTGAATGAGAAGACCAACACCGTTTATATTACCGGGCTGGGTAAAGAGAGCGTTATCTGGGTGGTTGATGGCGACAAGCTGACCCTGAAAGAGACCATTACCAACACCGGCGCGATGGCGACCGGGCTGGCGGTGGATGCTGACGCGAAGCGCATTTACACCACCAATGCCGACGGCGAGCTGCTGACTATCGACAGCGACAGCAACAAAATTCTGAGCCGTAAAAAGCTGCAGGATGACGGTAAGGAGCATTTCTACCTGAACCTGAGCCTCGACACCGCGGGCCATCGCGCCTTTGTCACCGACGGCAAGCAGCCGGAAGTGCTGGTTGTCGATCTGCGCGACGGCAAGGTGCTGGAGAAAATCGCCGCGCCGGAGTCGCTGGCGGTGCTGTTCAACCCAACCCGCAATGAAGCCTACGTGACCCATCGTAAGGCCGGCGAAGTCAGCGTGATCGATGGTAAAACCTACAAGGTCGTGAAAACCATCAAAACGCCAACCTACCCTAACAGCCTCGCGCTCTCCGCCGACGGTAAAACGCTGTACGTCAGCGTGAAGCAGGAATCAACCCGTCAGAAAGAAGCCACTCAGCCGGATGACGTTATCCGCATCGCGCTGTAAAGATTTAGCGGAGGGGGAGACCCCTCCTGCTCGCCTGCATCACCCTCTGTTACAAACACCTGTTAGCCGTATTAACGTAATGGCTTTACAATCAGCGCTTTCCCGCCTGCTGCGGGAGAGTGGTAATCATTCTGGAGACGATATGAATAAGCCATTTATGGTTCTGTGCGCCGGCGCGATGCTGGCTTTACTGGCGGGCTGTACTTCAAACTATGTGATGACAACGAAAAGTGGGCAGACCATTGTGACCCACGGCAAGCCACAGCTGGATAAAGATACCGGCATGACCAGCTACACCGACGAATCGGGCAACCAGCGTCAAATTAACAGCAGCGACGTTTCGCAGCTGGTTAAAGATAACTAAGTCTGGATCGTCGTTGAAAAGTGCGGTTTGACCGGTTTCGGCCAAACCGCAATCGCGCTATTTTTGCGCCGTCTGCGCACCCGGTGCGGTGCTATGAACCGCCGCTACCCGGCGACGAACGCCAAACCAGCCGGCGACCAGCAGCACCGCAATCAGCGGAATTGAACCGATGGTGTAGGTGCCGTTCGGATAATCAAAGGCCATCAGCACCAGCACGCTGAGCAGGAACAGCAGGGTCAGCCAGGAAGTGAACGGCGCACCCGGCATTTTGAAGCTCACCTCCGCCGCCTTACCTTCCTCGATCGCTTTACGCAGCCGCATCTGGCAAACCACAATAAAGCCCCACGACGCAATAATCCCCAGCGAAGCCACGTTGAGCACGATCTCAAAGACCTGCGACGGCACCAGATAGTTGAGGAATACGCCGATGACGTAGACCGCCAGCGTCGCCAGAATCCCGGCATAAGGCACCTGATGGCGGCTCATCTTCGACATAAACTGCGGCGCGGAGCCGCCCATCGACATCGAACGCAGAATGCGCCCGGTGCAGTACAGGCCCGAGTTGAGGCTGGAGAGCGCCGCGGTTAAGACCACGATATTCATCACGCTGCCAATGTAGGGCACGCCGAGCTTCGAGAAGAAGGTGACGAACGGGCTTTGCCCCGCCTGATAGGCATTCCACGGCAGCAGCAGCACCAGCAGCACCACGGAGCCGACGTAGAACAGGCCGATACGCCAGATCACGCTGTTGATCGCGCGCGGCACCATGGTCTGCGGCTCTTTGCACTCCCCGGCGGCGGTGCCGACCAGTTCGATGGAGGCAAAGGCGAACACCACCCCCTGCACCAGCACCAGCGCCGGCATCAGGCCGTGCGGGAACAGGCCGCCGTTATCGGTAATCAGGTGGAAGCCGGTGGTGTTGCCGTCCAGCGGTTTTCCGCTGCCGAGAAAAATGGTCCCGACCACGAGAAACGCAACAATCGCCAGCACTTTGACCAGCGCAAACCAGAACTCCATTTCGGCAAACCACTTCACGCCGATCATATTCATGGTGCCGACGATCGCCAGCGCGCCGAGGGCGAAGACCCACTGCGGAACGTCGCCGAACGCGCCCCAGTAGTGCATATAGAGCGCCACGGCGGTGATGTCGACAATGCCGGTCATCGCCCAGTTGACAAAGTACATCCAGCCGGCAACGTAGGCCGCTTTTTCACCGAGGAATTCGCGGGCGTAGGAGACGAAGCTGCCGCTGGAGGGCCGGTGCAGCACCAGTTCGCCCAGCGCGCGGAGGATAAAGAAGGAGAACAGGCCGCAGACCAGATACACCAGGGCCAGCGCGGGCCCCGCCATCTGCAGGCGCGCGCCGGCGCCGAGGAACAGACCGGTGCCGATTGCGCCGCCGATGGCGATCATCTGCACCTGGCGGTTGCCCATTGCCTTGTGGTAACCCGATTCCTGCGAGTTGAGCCAGTGACGTTTTGCGGCCTGATGCTCGGCCGCGGCGTTGTGTTTTGTATTCATTGATGTACCCATTTTCCTGTCAATGTCCATGAGTGGTCCTCGCACCGCCGACTGGCAGCACGTTATGCTGGCTTTCTCATCATTCTGGCGTAGGAGATAAGCAGAGCATGGCGCAGCATCCTACACGCAACGTGATAGTGACGCACGTAAAACATTTCTGCACCGCACTTGCTTATATATCAATGGGTTCAGCGCCGTAGAGCGTCCACAAGCAGGGAAAAGGCGGCGGTGTGCTGGCGGCGGCTGGGGTAATAAAGATGGTAACCGGTGAAGGAGGGTGTCCAGGCTTCGAGGAGCCGCACCAGCCGGCCGTCGGCGAGAGCTTCGGCAACGGAATCCTCCGGGACATAGGCCAGCCCGAGGCCCGCGGCGGCGGCATCTATGCGCTGCGGAAGGCTGTTTAGCGTGATTTGTCCGTCAACGCGGACGCGCACTTCGCGCCCCTCGTGCGCAAACTCCCAGGCATAAATACCGCCGAGGGTTGGTAAGCGCATATTAATGCAGCGGTGGCGGTCGAGCTCATAGGGCGTTTGCGGCGTGCCGTAGCGCGCAAGGTAGTCCGCCGAGCCGACGACGGCCATGCGCATATCGGGGGCGATACGCACCGCAATCATATCCTTCGCCACCTGTTCGCCGAGGCGGATCCCGGCGTCAAAGCGCCCATCGACGATATCGGTCAGGCCGTTATCAACGGTAATTTCGATATGAATGTCAGGATACTGCAGCATAAAGGGTTTCAACGTCGGCCAGAGCACCGCGCTGGCGGCGTGCTCGCCGGCGGTAAGGCGGATATTGCCGGCCGGATGCTCACGGGTGTCGCGCAGGGCGCTGAGCTCCTGCTCAATTTCCTGCAGATGCGGGCCGAGGCGCTGAAACAGCCTTTCGCCGGCCTCGGTTGGCGCGACGCTGCGGGTGGTGCGGGTCAGCAGGCGCACGTCGAGCCGGGCCTCCAGGTTGCGCATGGCGTGGCTCAACGCCGACTGGGAAACGCCGAGCTGGGCGGCGGCGCGGGTAAAGCTGCGCTCGCGGGCCACCGCCATAAATGACAGCAGGTCGTTAATATTGTCTTTAAGCATCGTTTTCCGGATTAATGAATTTGGCTCATGGTTCCTTTCTTATTTTGCAGTCTAATCGCGGCCCGGCGCTTGCGCTATCTTTAGTGCAACACCTAAGAGGAGAGCATCATGAATATTAGCCACAGCGGCTCACAGCCATCACGAAAAGGTCCTGCAGACTGGTTTACCGGCGACGTGCGTATCGACGCGCCTTTTCAGGCCACCGAGCCGGCGAAAGTGGGCGGCGCGACGGTCACCTTCGAACCCGGCGCGCGTACCGCCTGGCATACGCATCCGCTGGGCCAGACGCTGATTGTGGTCCAGGGACGCGGCTGGCTGCAGGAGTGGGATAAAGAGCCGCAGGCGCTGAACCCGGGCGATATCGCGTGGATCCCGCCGGGCGTGAAGCACTGGCACGGCGCCAGCAGCACCACCGCCATGGTGCATATTGCCATCGCCGAAGCGGAGAACGGCAGCCCGGTGACCTGGCAGGAGCACGTCAGCGACGAGCAGTACCAGGGCTGCTAAACGCGACCGTAGCCGGGTAGCGCAGGCGCTGAGCCGGAATTTTCATCCCCGACGCGCCGTTTGTGGGTTAATATTCTTACCCCAAAGGACGGCTGAGAGCGCAGGATGAAAATAAACGTAGTAGGGACCAGCGGCGTCGGAAAATCGACTCTCGCCCGGCGGATTGCCCGGCAGCTGGCGCTTCCCTGTATCGAAATGGATCGGCTCTACTGGCTTCCGCAGTGGCAGGGCACGCCGGACGAAGCGTTCTTCGCCAAATTAGCCGCCGCTACCGCCGCGCCGGGCTGGGTGCTGGACGGCAACTATAACCGCAGCCGTCAGATCAAATGGCGCGATGTCGATCTGGTGGTCTGGCTCGACTACGGATTCTGCCGCACGCTGCGGCAGGCGGTGTGTCGCGCCGCCGCCCGCGCCAGCCGCCATCAGGAGCTGTGGCCCGGTACCGGCAACTGCGAAAGCTTCCGTCGCTCCTTTTTTAGCCGCGAATCCATTATCTGGTGGACCATCAAAACCTGGCGTCACAATCGCCAGCGCTACCTTGCCGATATGGCCGACCCGGCCTGGCAGCATATCCGCTTTGTGCGCCTGCGTAACCGGCGTCAGACGGAGGATTTTCTCCGCCAGTTGACAGCGCAGCCTGCTCAGCATTAAGCCCGTATATCTATTTTCCGGCAGAGCACATGTAAATAAATTGTTTCTCAGCCGCCTCCCCAGATTCTAATAATGCAGACACGTTAGTTAATACGAGTCTGCGAAATGTCTTATCGAATCAGTATTCTGGATAAAAGTCCGCTTGGGGCTGGGGAAACGGCCGCTCAGGCACTGACCCGAACTTTAACCCTTGCGCAACAGGCTGAGGCCTGGGGATATCATCGCTTCTGGATAGCCGAACACCATAATACCGATCAATTAGCCAGCCCGTCGCCGGAGCTGGCGATCGCCTGGATCCTCGGCCAGACCCGGCAGATTCGCGTCGGGTCCGGCGGGGTGATGCTCCAGCACTACAGTCCCTATAAAGTCGCGGAAAACTTCAACCTGCTGGCCTCTATTGCGCCGGGCCGGGTGGATCTTGGCGTCGGCAAAGCGCCCGGCGGCATGCCGCTCTCCACCCGCGCGCTGCAGCAGGGGCTGAATCAGGAAGATAAGGGCACCTTTGCCGACCAGCTGGCCCAGCTTGATAACTGGCTGTCGCTGACCGAGGCTGAAGGCGAAGAGAGCGTGCGGGCAACGCCGATCCCGCCCCGGCGCGCGGACGGCTTCCTGCTCGGCGCCAGCCTTGAGAGCGCTCGTCTCGCCGCCCAGCTTGACTGGAACTTTGTCTTTGCCGCCCACCTTAACGGCGATAAAGCGCTGCTTCGCGAGGTGCTGACCCGCTGGCGCACGCTGAGCCGCCGGGATGCCATTATCGCCGTGCAGGCGATCGTCGCCGAGGATCGCGCGGCGGCGCGGGATCTCGCGCAGCAGGTTGAGGTCTGGGGCGTGGAGCTGGAAAACGGCCAGCGGGTGACCGTTGGCAGCGAGGCTCAGGGGATCGCCTTTGCCCGCCAGGCGGGGAGCGCCCCAACGCGCATCGCCCGCCGCGAATCCTCCCTGCTGGCCGGGACCGCCGAGGAGGTCAAAGCGCAGCTGGACGAGCTGCACGCGGAGTGGGGAATTGACGAATTCATCATCGATACGCCGGTCGCCGAAGGTGAGGCGCGGCTCAACTCGCTGCGCCTGCTGGCCCAGGCCCATCAGGGTGCGGAGGTGCTGCCATGAGCTTTGCTGAACAGCTGATCCGCTGGCGGCGCGAGCTGCACCAGTACCCGGAGCTCTCCCTGCAGGAGGTGGCTACCACCGCGCGCATCCGCGACTGGCTGCAAAGCGGCGGCCTGCGCCTGCTGCCCTACGAGCTGAAAACTGGCCTGGTGGTTGAGGTGGGCAGCGGCGAAAAGCTCATTGCCCTGCGGGCGGATATTGACGCGCTGCCGATCGAAGAAGCGACCGGCCTCGCGTATCGCTCGCAAAACGAAGGCGTGATGCACGCCTGCGGCCACGACATTCACACCAGCGTGATGCTGGGGGCCGCCCTGCTGCTCAAAGAGCGCGAAGCGCAGCTGCCGGGCCGGGTGCGGATCCTGTTCCAGCCGGCGGAAGAGAATTTTGGCGGCGCCAAAACGCTGATCCGCGCCGGCGCCCTGGAAGGGGTGGCGGCCATTTTCGGGATGCACAATGAGCCGGGGCTGCCGGTTGGGGAGTTCGCCACCCGCGGCGGCGCCTTTTATGCCAACGTCGATCGCTTCGTCTTTAAGGTCACCGGCAAAGGCGCTCACGCCGCTCGCCCGCACGAAGGCAAAGACGCCATCCTGCTTGCCAGCCAGCTGGTCACTCTGCTACAGAGCGTTGCCAGCCGGGAGGTTAATACCCTCGATTCGGTGGTACTGAGCGTGACGCGGATCCAGGGCGGCAACACCTGGAACGTCCTGCCGGAGAGCGTGGAGCTGGAAGGGACGCTGCGCACCCACAGCAGCGAAGTGCAGCAGCGGGTGAAGGCGCGGGTAAGCGAAATCGCCGCCGGTTTTGCCAGCGCCTTCGGCGCGCAGATCGACGTTTTCTGGTACTCCGGGCCAACGGCGCTGGTGAACGATGATCGCTGGGCGGCGTTTGCCAGCGAGGTTGCCGACGAGGTCGGCTACCGCACCCATCACGCGGACCTGCATATGGGCGGGGAAGATTTTGCCGTCTACCTGCAGCATATTCCCGGCGCCTTTGTCAGCATCGGCAGCGCCAGCGAATTCGGTCTCCACCATCCCGGATTTAATCCGGATGAGAATTTAATCGCCCCGGCGGCGCGCTATTTTGCGACCCTGGCGGAACGGGCTTTACAGCAAATTTAAATTTTAATTACCGGCAAGGGAAGGGTGAACTATGTCTGAAAAACGACAGCTGCGTCTTGGCACCATATTACACGGCGCCTCGGGAAATATGTCCGCCTGGCGTCACCCGTTAGCGCAGGCGGATGCCAGCATTAATTTTGAGTTTGTTAAGCAAACGGCGTTAAAAGCCGAAGAGGGTAAGCTCGACTTTATATTCGTCGCCGACGGCCTGTATATTAACGAGAAATCCATCCCGCACTTTTTAAACCGCTTTGAGCCGCTGACGGTGCTCTCCACGCTGGCGGCGGTGACCCGCAACCTCGGCCTGGTAGGTACGTTGTCAACCTCCTACAGCGAGCCCTTTACCACCGCGCGGCAGTTCGCCAGCCTCGACCATCTCAGCCAGGGGCGGGCGGGCTGGAACGTCGTCACCTCGCCGCTGGAGGGCTCGGCAAAAAACTTCTCCCGCGCTCAGCACCCCGACCATGCGCTGCGCTATCGCATCGCGGACGAATATCTAAAGGTGGTTAAAGGGCTGTGGGATTCATGGGAAGAGAACGCCTTCGTGCGCAATAAGGCCAGCGGCCAGTTCTTTGATAAAAATAAGCTGCATGCCCTCGATCATCATGGCGACTTTTTTAAGGTAGCCGGTCCGCTGAATATTGCCCGCACGCCGCAGGGGCGCCCCATTATATTTCAGGCAGGCGCTTCTGATGATGGTAAAAAGCTGGCGGCGAGCCATGCCGACGCCATTTTTACCCATCAGGACTCGCTTGAGGAGGCGCAGGCGTTTTATCGCGATGTTAAAGGTCAGCTCGCGGCGCACGGCCGTCAGGAAGATTCGCTGCATATTTTCCAGGGCGTCAGCGTCATCGTGGGCGACAGCGCCGAAGACGTGGAGCAGCAGTATCAGACCACCGCCGCGCTGGTCTCGATTGAGGATGCCCTGAACTACCTCGGACGCTATTTCGAACATCACGACTTTGCGCAGTACCCGCTTGATGCGCCGTTCCCGGACATCGGCGATCTCGGACAAAACAGCTTCCGCAGCACCACGGATGAGATCAAGCGCAGCGCCCGCGAGCGAGGCCTGACCCTGCGCCAGGTGGCGCTGGAAGCCGCCAGCCCGCGTCCGCGCTTTTCCGGAACGCCGCAGCAGGTCGCCGACGGTTTGCAGCAGTGGTTTGAACAGCGGGCCGCCGACGGTTTTATTATCCAGGGCGGCACGCCGGACGCCTTCCCGCGCTTTGTTGACCAGGTGGTGCCGCTTCTGCAGCAGCGGGGGCTGTTCCGCGAGGAGTATCCCGGCACCACCCTGCGTGCAAGCTTAGGGCTGGCCGAGCCGGTCAATCAATTCCAACAACAATAAACAATAATAAGAGAACACCCGCTATGCAGAAAAAGTCACTTATCCTCGCGTTCGCCCTGGCCGCAAGCGCTTCGTCGTGGGCGCAGAACGTCAATATCAACGGCACCGGGGTCAGCCTCGAAGCCAACAAAGCGCCGGTGCATACGGCAAAAAATCCGCAGGCGATTGCCCAGCTGCCGAAGGATCTGCGCCTCGCGGTACCGGGAAAATTCACCGTCGCGGTCGCGGCGCTGAACTCGCCGCCGCTCACCGTCTTTTCTGACGATAACAAAACCCTGCTCGGCAGCGAGGTGGATATCGCCCGCCTGGTGGCCGATAGCCTCGGCCTGCAGCTGAACGTGGTCCCGACCTCGTGGGAGGACTGGCCGCTCGGCGTGGTCTCCGGCAAATATGATGCCGCGATCAGCAATATTACGGTGACCAAAGAGCGCAAAGAGAAGTTTGATTTCGCCACCTACCGCAAGGATTCGCTGGGCTTCTACGTCAAGAGCACCAGCCCGCTGAACAAAATTGACACCGCGGAGGAGATTGCCGGCCTGCGCATTATCGTCGGCTCCGGCACCAACCAGGAGGCCATTCTGCTGGCGTGGAACGCGGAGAATCTGAAGAAGGGGCTGAAGCCCTTTACCCCGATCTACACCAAGGATGACGCCGCGCTGACCCTCGCCCTGCAGTCCGGCCGCGCCGATGCCTTCTTTGGCCCCAACGTGATTGGCGCATGGAAAGCGGCGCTCACCGGCAAAACCAAACTGGTTGGCAGCGTCGATGGCGGCTGGCCGAAGGCGGCGCATATCGCGGTGACGGTGAAAAAGGGCAGCGGCCTGGTCACCCCGGTGCAGACGGCGCTGAATGGCGCTATCCAGAGCGGCGACTACGCCAAAGTGCTTAACCGCTGGGGGGAAGGCGTCGAGAGCATCCCGCAGTCAGAGATTAATCCGGCCGGACTGGGCGATTAACAGGAGTCAGTATGAGCGACGTATTCCGCGATGTTTCACCCGAAGCCCTTGAGCTGCAGCCGGTTATTGACGGCCTGTTTGCCGAGTACGCTTCGCGCTACGGGGACTATTTTTCCCGCGATGCCGAAGTTGAGCTAACCGAATGGTATCTGGCGCCGCAGGGGCTGTTTATCGTACTCGAGCGCGAGGGGGAGATTATCGCCACCGGCGCCTACAAGCCCAAAGACGCCAACACCGCCGAAATTAAACGCATCTGGACCCACCACGCGCTGCGCCAGCAGGGGCTGGCGGCAAAGGTGGTGCAGGAGCTGGAGCGTCGGGCGGTGCTGGCGGGCTACAGCCATATCTACCTGACCACCGGCTTTCGTCAGCCGGAGGCGGTGAAGCTCTATCTGAGCCAGGGCTATGAGCCGCAGTTCGACCTCGACCGCAACCCGGAAGAGTACAGCCAGCCGCCCTATGACGGACGGCTGCGGTTTAGCAAAGCGCTGGCGGTTAGCGCGCTAGGCCAGAGCGCCTGAGGAGCAATGATGAAAACATCTGAAACGATAAAAGTTATCCCGGCGCGCTATCCGCTGCGCGCCGTCGGCGCGGTGCTGGCGCTGCTGGTGCTGGCCGTCGTCGTGCAGTCGGTGGCCTTTAACCCCCGCTGGGAGTGGGCGGTCTTCGCGCGCTGGTTCTTTGATCCGGTTATCCTCGAAGGGCTTGGGCAAACGCTGCTGCTGACCCTGCTCGGTACCGTGCTGAGCGTGATCTTTGGCGGCCTGCTGGCGCTGGCCAGGCTCTCCTCCTCGTGGCTGCTGAGCAGCCTTTCGTGGGGATATATCTGGCTGTTCCGCTCGCTGCCGCTGATCGTGGTGCTGATTATTCTCTACAACTTCTCCTATCTGTACGACACGCTGTCGCTCGGTATTCCCTTTACCAGCATCAGCTGGGGCAGCTATCAAACCATCAACGTGCTGGGGCAGTTCTCCACCGCGGTAGTCGGGCTGACGCTGGTGCAGAGCGCCTATACCGCGGAAATTATTCGCGGCGGCTTCCTCGGCGTCGATCACGGTCAGTATGAAGCGGCGGCGGCGCTCGGCCTGCCGGCGTGGCGGCGTACCCTGCGCATTATTCTGCCGCAGGCGCTGCGCACTATTTTGCCCTCCGGCTTCAATGAAATTATCAGCCTCGCCAAGGGGACGGCGATGGTCTACGTCCTGGCGATGCCGGAGCTGTTTTACACTATTCAGATGATTTACAACCGCACCCAGGAAGTGATCCCCCTGCTGATGGTCGGCGCGGTGTGGTACCTGGCGATCACCAGCGTACTGTCGCTTATCCAATATCTGGTCGAACGTGCGCTGGCGCGCAGCGAGCGCCGCTCGGCGGTAAACAGCCCGCGCCGCACTCGCGTTGCCGAAGCCTCTCGTTCACCGCAGACGCAGGAGCCCGTCCATGCCCAACTCTCATAACGGCCACATCTCGATTACCGGCGTCAGCAAATATTTTGGCCGCCATAAGGCGCTGGACGATGTCTCCCTTGAGATAGAGCCCGGCACGGTAACGGTGATCCTCGGGCCTTCCGGCTCGGGGAAATCCACTCTGCTGCGGGCCATTAACCACCTCGAGCGGGTTGATGAGGGCTTTATCCAAATTGATGGCGACTATATCGGTTATCGCCGTCAGGGCGACAGGCTGTACGAGCTGAAGGAAAAAGAGATCCTCCGCCAGCGCGTGAACGTCGGCTACGTTTTTCAAAACTTCAACCTGTTCCCGCACCTGACGGTGCTGGAAAACCTGATTGAGGCGCCGATTGCCCACGGACGGGCCAGCCGCAAGGAGGCCATCGAGCAGGCCTACGATCTGCTCGACGTGGTGGGGCTGCGCAACAAAGCCGATGCCTGGTCGCGGCATCTCTCCGGCGGTCAGCAGCAGCGCATTGCCATCGCGCGGGCGCTGGCCCTCAAGCCGCGGGTGATTCTGTTTGACGAACCAACCTCGGCGCTGGACCCTGAGCTGGTGGGCGAGGTGCTTGACGTTATCAAGAAGCTGGCGCGTTCCGGCACCACGCTGGTGGTGGTGACGCATGAGATTGGTTTTGCGCGTGAGGTCGCCGATCAGGTGGTCTTTATGGTCGATGGTAAAATCATTGAGCAGGGCAGCAGCGATGAGGTCCTTAACCATCCGCAGCATCAGCGCACGCGGCAATTTTTATCGAAGGTGCTTCCGGCATGAGAAAAGGACTTCTGGCATTACTGATGGGTATTATCCCGGCGGGTGCGCAGGCGGAGATTAACCTGCGGGCCAACGAGCGGCCGCTGCCGGTGACGGCAGACAGCCGGGCGATTGCGCAGATCCCGGCCAATTATCGCTTCGTTGAGCCCGGGACGCTGACGGTGGCTATCTCGGCGTTGAATTCACCGCCGCTGGCGCTGCTGGCGAGCGATAACCGCACGCGTATCGGCAGCGATCCTGATATCGCCCGCCTGCTGGCCGGCAGCCTGGGGCTCCGGCTCCGGCTGGTGCCGACGGCGTGGGAGGACTGGCCGCTGGGCATCACCTCCGGGCGCTACGACGTGGCGCTGGTGAATATCGCGGTGACCGAGCAGCGCAAGCAGAAATTCGATTTCGCCACCTATCGCGTCGATTCCCTGGCCTTTTCCGTTAAATCCACCAGCCCGATAGACCGGGTGAGCGGCGCGGCGGATCTTGCCGGGCGGAAGGTGATCGTCGGTTCCGGCACTAATCAGGAGCGTATTCTGCTCGGCTGGAACGCCGTGAACGAAGCGGCGGGGCGTCAGCCGGCGCTGCCGGTGTACCTGACCGACGACGCCTCGGGTAATCTCTATATTCAGTCCGGACGCGCCGACGTGTTCTTTGGCCCGCAGTCGGTGGCGGCCTACAAAGCGGCGCTGACCGGCACGACCAAAGTCGTCGGCCTGGGGCCGAAAAAGGCTTACGTTGCCACCACCACCAAAAAGGGCAGCGGCCTGGTGTACGCGCTGCAGGCGGCGCTCGACGGGGCGATAGCCCGCGGCGAGTACCAGCAGGTGCTGGCGCGCTGGGGGGAACAGGGGGAGGCGGTAACGCAGTCGGTGGTCAATCCGCCGGGGATTACCTACTAAAAAACCGCTGTTTCGCAGGAGTGTGTTGCGAAACAGCGGGGGCGAACTCTCGCCAGGGTTGATAATCAGGCCGCGCGAGGCGTCAGGTTGATACGATCCAGCGGCCCGACAATAAACAGATAGGAGAGCAGGCCGAGCACGCCCATCGAGCCGACGTAGAGAATGGCGTAATCAAACGAGTGGGTATTGGCAATAATGATCCCAATCACCAGCGGCGTGATGATGCTCGCGAGGTTACCGCACATATTGAAGACCCCGCCGGCGATACCCAGCATCTCCTTAGGCGACGTATCGCTGAGGATACACCAGCCGAGATTGCCAAAGCCTTTTGCAAAGAAGGCCAGGCTCATGGCGGCGATAACCACCACCTCGGAAGCGGTATAGTTAGCGACGACGATGACGCAGGAGAGCAGCATGCCGCAGATGACCGGTATCTTGCGGGCAGTGGTCAGACTATGGCCGCGTTTCAGCAGCCAGTCGGAAAACAGCCCGCCGAGCAGGCCGCCGATAAACCCGGCAATAGCCGGAATGCTGGCGACAAAACCGACCTTCAGAATCGACATTCCCTTGGCCTGGTAAAGGTAGGTCGGGAACCAGGTCAGGAAGAACCAGGTAATGGAGGTGACGCAGAACTGGCCGATATAGACGCCGATCATCATGCGGTTTACGCAGACGCTTTTAATCTGCGCGAGGGTTAACTTGTGCTGCGTTTTTTTGCTGCCTAGCTCCGGCTCGCCGCCGCCCTCGCGAATATATTCAAGCTCCTGCTGATTTATTTTCGGGTGATGTAACGGGTCCTTCACTTTAACCAGCCAGAATATCCCCAGGACCACCCCGATGGCGCCAATATAATAGAAAACATAGTGCCAGCTTAAATTATGCAGGATGATCGTCATGAGCGGTGTGATAATGCCCAGCGAAATATACTGCGCCGCCTGATATACCGAGGTGACAAACCCGCGCTCTTTATTCGGGAACCACTGCACGCTGAGGCGGCTGTTGGCGGGGAAGGCCGGGGCTTCTATTGCGCCCATCATCAGGCGCAGAATAACCAGCACCACCAGCGGGCTGGCAAACAGAAAAATCGTCCCCTGGAACATGGTCACCACCGACCAGCCGATCAGCGCGCAGCCGTACACCAGCCGCGAGCCGTATTTATCCAGCAGCCAGCCGCCGGGGATTTGCATTATCACGTAAGAAATACCGAACACGGAAAAAGCCAGACCCATGGCCTCCGGGTCGAAGCCGAGCTCTTTACTCATAATCGGTGCGACGACCGACAGCGTGGCGCGGTCGGCATAATTAAATACGGTGGCCAAAAAAAGAAATAATAAAATACCGTAACGCACGTTGCTGCGTTTTAATTGTGTATTCACTTTTCAACTCCGTTTCAGGGTTGGTGATGTGGGTACAGCAAGTCAGGGGCGGGAGGGGGAATAAAGTGCCGTCCGCCGGTCGTTAATAACTATCCCCGGCCATATGCTGACCGGACTACGCAAGGGTGGGGGATACGCTTATCCCCCAGCCCGGCCCCGGCGCGTTCGCTCCCGGACCGGGAAATAGCCGGCACAAGCATCAGGGGCGCTGGCCAAACTCGCAGCTGTGCTGGGTCCAGCGGCGCGCCTGCTCGCTCAGGGTGAAGCCCAGCCCGTGACGTTCAGAAACCCACATCCGCCCATCGCGCAGCTCAAGCTGCTCGTTAAACAGCGGGTTTAGCCACTCGAAATGCTCCAGCCACGGCTCTAGCGGGTAGGCGGCGGCGAGGTGCAGATGCACTTCCATCGCAAAATGCGGGGCCAGCTTGCGGCCATGCTTCGCCGCCAGATCCATAATCTTGAGGAAAGGGGAGATACCGCCGACGCGCGGGGCGTCCGGCTGCACGAAGTCGCAGGCGTTGCCGAGGATAAGCTGTTCGTGTTCGCGGAAGCTGGTCAGCATCTCCCCGGTTGCAATCGGCGTATCCAGCGCGGCGGCCAGCTGCGCGTGGCCTTCGATATCGTAAGCGTCGAGCGGCTCCTCAATCCAGATCAGGTTAAACTGTTCCATTTTACGCCCCATGCGAATGGCGGTTTCCCGGTCCCACTGCTGGTTGGCGTCAACCATCAGCGGGAAATCGGGGCCCAGCGCTTCACGCACCGCCGTCAGGCGACGGATATCCTCGGCGGTGTTCGGCTGGCCCACCTTCAGCTTGATCCCGCCGATGCCGTTTTCCCGCGAGATGGCGACGTTTTTCAGCACCTGATCCAGCGGCGTATGCAGGAAGCCGCCGGAAGTGTTGTAGCACTGTACCGAATCGCGATGGGAGCCGAGCAGCTTCGCCAGCGGCAGCCCGGCGCGTTTGGCTTTCATATCCCACAGCGCAATATCAAGCGGAGAGATGGCCTGTACCGCCATGCCGCTGCGCCCGACGGAGGCGCCCGCCCACAGCAGTTTGGTGTAGATCTTGTCGATATCGTTGGGGTCTTCACCGAGCAGATTATCGGCAATCTCTTTGGCATGAGCGTAAATTCCCTGGCCTCCCGCGCGCTTGGAATAGCTAAAACCTACCCCTTCGAAACCGTCGCGGGAGCGAATTTCGGCGATGATAATCGCGACTTCGGTGAGCGGTTTTTGCCGCCCGGTGAGGACTTTGGCATCGCTGACCGGCGTGGCTAAGGGGAGAAAAGCCAGGGAGAGCTTAACGTGCTCAATACGGTCGCCGGTTTCGGCGGCGGTTTTGACGCCGGTGGTTTTGGCGTAGGTCACGGAGCTGGAATTGGCGCTGGTGGTCATGGCATGTTCCTTACGAGTTATAAAATGTTTGCGCTAACATTTTTAATCCAGCTTTAATGTTTCGACCACAGGAGTGCGTTTAATTTGTACAAACGATCACAACTTTAGGTTATTAGTGGTAAAATTATGCAAGTGACATCACGATCCAAAACAATCTGTGAAATAGCACAACTATTAATGATAGCGATAACATTTTATCTCTCAGGTTATTGATTCTCATGCAGATGCGCGGGCGGGTGCTGGCAATTGGCTGGGGCATCATCAATAATGCCCGTTGGGAACGACTCAACACAGGGGCTTAGCCGTGAAAAGCAGAAAACCGACGCGCGTGCCGACGCTGGATGATGTTGCCCGCACGGCGGGGTTATCATCAATGACGGTCAGTCGGGCGCTAAATACGCCGCAGCTGGTGCGGCCTAAAACGGTGGAAAAGGTGCTGCAGGCGGTGCAGGCCACGGGCTACATTCCCAATGCGCTGGCCGGCGGATTGGCTTCGCGACGCAGCCGGCTGATTGCCGTCGTGGTTCCGCAAATCAACAACAATATGTTTGTCGACACCATCCAGGCGCTGAGCGATACCCTTGCGGCGCGCGGCTACCATATGCTGCTGTGCGTCGCGGGCTACAGTCGGGAGACCGAAGCGGAGCTGGTGGCAACCCTGCTCTCCCGTCGCCCGGACGGGGTCGTGCTGACCGGCATTCAGCATGCGCCGGCGCTAAAGAGAACCATCCTCAACGCCGCCATCCCGGTGGTGGAGATTTGGGACCTGACCCCGACGCCGCTGGATATGCTGGTGGGCTTTTCGCATGAGAAAGTTGGCGAGACGATAGGCGAGTTTTTGCTGCACAAGGGCTATCGACGCCCGGGGCTGTTGTGGGCAGGGGACGCGCGAGCGGCGCTGCGTAAGCAGGGGCTGTGCGCCCGGCTGGTCAAAGGCGGTATGAGCGATGTGCATCAGGTGGCGGTGCCGCTTCCCGCCTCGCTTGCGCTGGGGCGCAGCGGCCTGGCCCAGCTGCTTGACGCCGGCGAGTTCGATATTATCGTCTGCAGTTCCGATACCCTGGCGCAGGGGGCAATAATGGAGGCGGAAAGCCGCGGCCTGCGCGTGCCGAAGGATTTAGCGGTAATGGGCTTCGGCGATCTGGATTTTGCCGCCAGCAACCGACCGGCGATTACCACCGTAAGCGTCGATCGCCAGGCGATTGGCGAACGCGCGGCAACCCTCCTCGCCGACCGTATTGAAGGCGTGGGGGAAGGGGAAGCAATTATCGATCTGGGCTATCATTTGCTGGAGCG
Organism: Klebsiella terrigena; assembly: GCF_006539725.1. Taxonomy (GTDB): domain Bacteria; phylum Pseudomonadota; class Gammaproteobacteria; order Enterobacterales; family Enterobacteriaceae; genus Klebsiella; species Klebsiella terrigena. The sequence continues at coordinate 119,009 of NZ_BJNO01000001.1, forward strand.
AGAGTCGGCGTAGGCACGCCGTTAAATAGCGCGCGACGGGCTTTTTTCCGGCTTTCACCCGACACCCGACGTTTACCGTGGAGGCCGAACATGATCACCGTCTATGGCGTACCGGGCTGGGGGTCGGCAATCAGCGAGCTGATGCTGACGCTGGCCGAAATCCCGTACCACTTTGTTAACGTTGAGGGTTTTGATAAACCCGGACCGCAGCGCGACAGCCTGATGCAGATAAACCCGCTGTGTCAGGTACCCACCCTTAAGCTGGCGGACGGCAGCGTGATGAGCGAATCTGCCGCGATTGCCTTAACCATCCTCGACCAGCGGCCGGACCTCGCGCCCGAGCCAGGAACGCCGCAGCGACACCCGTTTCAGCGCCTGCTGATTTGGTTGGTTGCCAACGTCTATCCCACCTTCACCTACGCGGATTACCCTGAGCGCTGGGCGGCTGATGCACCGCAGCAGCTGCGGGAAAACTGCGTGAACTATCGCCAGTCGCTCTACCTGTGGCTCGAGCAGCAGCTCGTCGCCGGCCCCTACGCGCTGGGCGAGCGGATAAGCCTGCTGGACTGCTATATCGCGGTCATGTGCTCGTGGGGGCCGGGGCGGGAGTGGTTTGAAGCGCACACGCCGAAATTCGTCGCCGTCGCGGATGCGGTATATCAACGCGCCGAGCTGGAGGCGGTATTACGCCGCAACGAGCTGATTTAAGGCACAAAATGAAAACCGGCGCGCCCGGGCTGTGGTAGTTTTATCGTTCTGACAATAAGGAGTCTGCTATGCCGCATGTTGATATTAAGTGTTTTCCTCGCGAGCTGAATGATGAGCAAAAAACGGCGCTGGCCGCCGATATCACCGCCGTATTAGTGCAGCACCTGAACAGCAAGGAGAGCTCGGTGAGCGTGGCCCTGAAGCAGGTTGACCCGAGCGACTGGCAGCAGGTATGGGACAGCGAAATCGCTCCGCAGATGGCGCAGCTGATTAAGAAACCCGGTTACAACATGTAGCTGCTTCGGTTTCCCGAAGGCGGTACTCAGCGCCTGCCCGGGCGACAAAAGCCGCTGCTCTTTGTCGCCCGGGCCGAACGGTTCGCCGCTTACCCGGGACTCACGCCTTAGAACCAAATCTCGGTTTGCACGCCGAAGTTCCAGTTTCCGCCGGCGGTAAAGCCTTTGCTGCCGAAATCATCGTTAATGGCGTAGCGATCCAGCGCCTTATCCCAGTTCATCCACGTCACGAAGAACCGAATCTCCGGCCGCGCTTTAATATCAAACACGTCGCCAACCTTAAAGGTCGGGGCGAAGGTCAGCTTATAAAAATCACCGCTCACCGCCTGATACTGATGGACTTCGTCGTTGTAGCGATAGGTTCGCCCGTTGGGGTTCAGGTCCATATACTGCCACGACGCCTCGTACAGCAGCGCGAAATTGCGGGTGATGCCTTGAGAAAGCCGCAGGTTGAAGGTCGCCCAGTCGTAGCGGTCGCCGTCGCGATAGCGGCTTTCGCTATGCTGGGCGATGACTGACGGCGCCAGCTCCCAGTTTTTCCCCAGCGGCAAAATACCGTATGACGCAAAGCGCAAGGATTTTGCATTCTCGGTGAGATCGCCATCGCTGCCGGGCTGACGCGCTTCGGCCCCAAGGCCGCCACCGTACTGTAAGGCGCTTTCGGATACCCCCGGCGCCAGGCCGAAGAACTGCTGCTTATCGTGATAGGCCAGCATCGCGTAGTAGCCGTTCTTCGCGGTATTGTCGCTGCGCAGAGCATAACTGCCGGTGGTCGAGGTGTTATCTTTCAGCGAATCGTTGCCCTGGGCGGTCATCGCGGTGGTCATCAGCTGCCAGTTGTTCCAGAAGTGGTTAGCGGTGAACATCAGGTTCTGAATATCGTTATCTTCATAATTATCGCTACCCAGATCGCCAAAGTTGCGCGCATAGACCGAATAATCGCCGCGCAGATGGCTGCCCCAACTGACGTCGTTGATGCCGCCGCCGGTACCGCCGAGGAACATAATGTCGCTGTCGGTAAAGTGAATATCGAAATTGTCGCGATCGAAGCGCTTGCCCGCCCAGATAGAGGACTTCTCAAAGGGTCCGGAAAAATCGGCAAAGCCGCCCATTTCGACGTACAGCTGGCGCACGTTCAGATGGTGGCTGTCGTTATCCTGGACCCACGGGTCCGGGTTGGTGGCGCCATCGGCAAGCATGGTTTTGAAATGCGCCCACGAGCCGTCGCTAAAGGTCATTTTCTTGCCAAAGCTGAGCTCCACGTAGTTATCCTTCTCGTTGCCGAGACGGCCAACGTGGGCATCGCCGTTGAGCGAGCTGGCAGGGGAGATCCCCGGGCCGCCGCGTGCCCCTTTGCCGTGGCTATCCACCAGCATGCCGGAGCGGGCGTAGGCGTTAAACTCAAAGCCGTCGCCGGGCGAGGTTTTCGCCAGCTGGCTATTGATCTGCTGGTTGGTGACCTGCTGCTTTTGCTCGCTGGCGGCGGTCCGCTGGCTGAGCGCCTGCACCTGTTTCTCCGCCGCTGCCGCGCGCTGTTCCGCCGCGGTTGTGCGCTGTTCTGACTGCTGCGCGCGGCGGTTGGCGTCTCCCGCTTCCTGCTCCGCATGATTGAGCCGGGCTTCGAGCTGCGCCAGCCGTTGTTCGATGGTCAGCGGCGCGGCGCAGACGCCGTAGGCCGAAAAAAGGGCGCAGCAAACCGCTGCGCTAATCACAGAGATACGCATGAGAATCCTTATTTCTTTCAGAGGTAAAGAGGTGGGGACGCCTTACATGGCGTGATTTTCGCCGCCGGCGGACGGGCTTTCCGGCGGCGCACGGCGACCGGCGTCGAGATCGGCGCGGATCTGCTCGTAATCATCGTCGAGACGATAGAAGCGGCCAATCCACAGCATCGACGCGACAATCAGCAGCGCCGGGATGTAGAGATAGCAGGCTTTAATCGCCAGCATCGCGCTCTCGTTCTGCGCCTGATTGGCGACGTAGCCGCCGGAAGAGAGCAGTACGCCGGTAATCGCTCCCGCACCGGCCATGGCAACTTTGCCGAAGAAACCGTTGATTGAGGTTAAAATTCCCGCCGTGTTGATGCCGGTTTTCCACACGCCGTAATCCACCGGATCGGCCTGCATGGAGAAGTAAATGGCGGTACGCTGGCCGGCGCCCAGGGACAGCACAATCGCCCCGGCAATCAGCCCCCAGCTATTGACGCCCGCAGCCATCATCATGCCCATGCCGACAAGGTTAATGGCGCTGGCAATCAGGTAGACGTGACGCTTTTTCATCCGCCTGGCGAGCAGCGGCACGGTGAGAGTGCCCAGCAGCGGAACGAAGGTGGAGATCCCGGCGACGATGGCCGTCAGATCGTTGTTGCCCACGTAGTAGTGGAAGAAGTAAACCAGCGCGCCGGTCTGGAAGAAGAACGCCCCCCACATCAGGAAAATATTGCTGGCGAATACCCACCATGGACGGTTGGCACGCAGGCTGACCCAGGCGCGTTTCAAAGTCATTCGTTCCTGGGTAATGCTGATGTTCTCCTTAACGTTGCGGAAGCTAACCAGCAGGAAGAACGTCGCAATGACGCCGAAAATGACCGCGGTATAGAAGAAGCCGTGGGCCTGGCTGCCCTTGCCCAACGCGCCAACCAGCGGCAGGGTCGCTACGGCAACAATCGTGGCGCCGAGGGAGCCCAGTAGAATTCGCACCGCCGAGAGGGTGGTTCGCTCACGCGAATCGCTGGTCAGGAACGGCAGCATCGCGCAGAACGGAATATTGACCAGCGTATAGAGAAACGACAGGCACAGATAGGTGATGAAGGCGTAAAGCAGCTTGCCGGTAGTGCCGAAATCCGGCACGTAGAAGGCCAAAACGCACAGCAGCCCGAAGGGGACTGCGCCAAGCAGCAGATAGGGACGACAGCGCCCCCAGCGGGTGGTGGTGTTATCAATCACCAGCCCCATCAGCACGTCGGCGACGCCATCCACCAGGCGGGTCACGAGGAACATCAGGCCGACATAATAGGCGGGAAGCCCCATTACGTCGGTGTAAAAGAACATCAGATACAGAGAGATAAGCTGCCACACGAGGTTGCAGGAGAGGTCGGCGATGCCGTAGCCCAGGCGCTGCCGCCACAGGCTAAAGGTTGTTTCTGCCATAAAATATGCTCGCTTATTGTTGTTGTTAAAGTCCGTACTGGCGAATAAACCAGGCCGGGGTACAGCTCCACGCATGGCAATAGCTGTTGATCAGCTTGCTGCCATACGGGGAAAAGTCAGGTTGCTCCGGGTCAAAAATCTCCCAGAAGGTGTCGGCGCCGTAATCGACCATCGCCCCCCAGTAGGCTTTGATCTCCGCGATGGCCTCGTCGCGTAGCCCGCACTGCAGCAGGGCGGCGACAAAGTGGTGGCGCAGGTAGGGGGTATTCATGGCGATGGCCGGGGGATTTTCCCGTAAATTGCGCATTATTTCCCGGCGCTGCTCTGCGCTGCCGATTTCCGCCAGCACCAGCCAGATCTGCGAGGCCCAGGACACCTGTCGCCCGGCGCCGCTAACGAAAAAACCCCGTTCCGGGTCCCAAAGCTCGCGCTGGGCCGCCGCTTTTAGAGCCTGCAGACGATCGCCGAGCGCAGCTGCCAGCTCGGGTTCAAAACGTTCTGCCAGCCAGATAGCGCGCTGCAGGCAGTAAATCAGCACGCCCTGCGCCGCGGCCTGTTTATTCAGCGACGCCTGCCAGTCGATAAAGACCCACCAGTCGTCGCTATCGCGCACCAGACCGGCGTCATCGCAGCGGGTCAGCGCCAGCTCAACCTGGCGGCGCGCCGTTGGCCACAGCTGCTGAGCGGTGGCGCTATCGCCGGTGCTTTGCAGATAGCCGTAGAGAACATCTACGAAAAAGAGCGAATAATCAAAGAGAAAAGTATCGTCGGCGATCACATCTGGCTGGACAAAGACGTTGGCGGAGACCATGCCGTCCTCCCGGGTATGGCCGGCAAAGAGGTACAGGCAGCGGCGAACCAGGTCGTGGTGGGTAAAGGTGACGTCGTTAACCAGCGCCTGCAGGCGTAAATCGCCAAGCCACAGGCGGCGGTCGCGTTTAGGCCCATCTTCGAAAACCTCCTGCATACAGTTTTTCAAGGTCACTACCGAGACCCGGTCGATAGCCTGTAGCTGCGGGTCCGTCGCGGTACCGGGCAGGCAGGTTTCGCTCGCTGAGGTCACGGCATTCAGCCGAATTTGTCCAACCCGCAGGCGGAATTTCTGCGATACGGCCTTCACCTCCACCTTCAGGTAGCGAAAGCAGTAGCGGCGGGGCAGGTTAACCTCTGCGGGCAGCACGTCGAGCCACAGGTCCTGCTGCTGCAGCCAGCTGCTGCTCAGCCAGCCCTGATATTCGCTGAACGGCTCGCAGACTTCGCTGAGGGTTTCGCCGAAGGTAAAGTGCAGATGGGCCGGGGCATCCGGCGGGCTGCCGACGGCGGAGCAGGCGAAAGAGAGGTAGCCGACGTAGTGGCTGCCGAAATCAATAATAAAGCTGTCACCGCTGGTCAGCTCGCGCTGATAAAGCGCTTCGGGCGTGCTGACCGGCTGCGCCCGCCAGCCAAAGATGGCCTGCGGATCGACGTGGGCGTCGATAACCGCCTGCGGTGGGTAAGCCCGGCTGCTGAGCGCCGGCCTGAGCGCCTCGGCGGCGCGTAAAAAGTCCTCGTGGCGGGTCATCGTGACCTCAGAGTTGTGCTGGATAGCCTGTGACATACTGCGTCCTCTACGTTTATTTATCCGCAGCATAAGACGCCGCCGCCCGCGTCAACCACTCTGGCAATGCCAACGCACCGCGGGAAATGGCACTGATGGTGTGATGGGCTGGTTGGCGATCACAATTCCATAAATCTGGCTCGTGAGAGCCGGTAAAATGCATTATCTTGCCCCTGCGCCGTATGCCGTTTTGGACTTCATTAATGATGACACTGACCGTTGAGTATTATTTCGCCCATCCGCAGGACAAGCTGGCGATGTACGCCAGCGACCCCGAAGATAACAGCCATGAACATAGCCACGAGTTTGCTGAACTGGTGATCGTCGAGCACGGGCATGGTCTGCACGTTATTAACGGCCGACCGCTGTATATTCAGCAGGGGGACGTTTTTTACGTGCAGCCGGGGGACGTGCATTATTATGATGAGCTCGGAACGCTCAAGTTAATCAACGTGCTGATTAACCCTTTCGTTGAATTTCATTATTTGCAGAATGTTGATGCGCTATTACGCAAATTCTCCGCACAGCAGGCTTCCTGCTATGGCTGGCTGGCCCCTGATACCCGCCATATCTGTAAGGGGCTGGTTGAGAAGATATTCTCGGCGGATTTTCAGCGCAGTGAAAACAGCGCGCTGCGCGAGGCGACTTTCTTTCAGCTGGCGACGACGATACTGCATGCTGAAAGTGAAGCCGAATATAGCAACACAAAATATAAATTACATAAATTACTCACCTGGTTGCAGGACCACTGTTTTGAAGAGCATAACTGGCAGCTGCTGGCCGATAAATTTCACCTGACCACCCGCACCGCCTTTCGCCATATTAAAGAAGCGACCGGATTAACCCCGGATAATTATATAAAACGCCTGCGCCTGGTTTCAGCGAGGGTAAAGCTGCGCGAAACCGATATGACCATTACCGAAGTGGCCTATTTATGCGGCTTCGCCAACAGCAACCACTTTACCACCCTCTATAAAAAGGTTTTTGGCCTCACTCCCAGCGAAGACCGGCGCCGGCTGCAGCGCTGAGCCAGCCGCTGCGTCAGCGGCTGGCGTGGGCTAAATTGCGCATTGCGCGCTGGCAAATACGCGCAGTAGCCGGGGACGGTGATTCGCACAGCCAGCGGGCGCAGAGCGTCTGCACCCAGTCGGGGCTATCTTTCCCCGCGTCATTGAGCCAGTTGGCGACGGAATCCTGCACGTAGACCGAGGGGTCGGCGCGCAGCGGGGAGAGGATCGCCAGCGCGCGCTGCGGCTGGCGCTTGAGCTCGCCGATATGCGCGCACCAGACGCCGCGCGGACGCAGGGCCTCGCTGGCAAAGCGGCGAATGCGATCCGAAGGCGAGGCGGTCCACGTTGCCAGCTCGGCGATGGCCAGATCCAGCTCCGGTATCAGACGCGGGCGCACGGCCAGCCACGCCCATTCGCGTACGCCGAAATGGGCGTCATCGGCCAGCGGGCGAATTGCCGCCACGCGCTCGCTGAGCGTCAAATCGGACCGCGCGCCGAGCATAAAGCAGCCCCAGCCGCGAACCGTATCCGCCGGGTGCGCCAGGCAGCGCTGGAGGGTCGCCGGTTGGGCCTCACTCAACAGCAGGTGCGCGATGCCCGCCATGCGCTTCACAATACCCTGCGCATCGAGACTCTCCGCCGCGGCCAGCGCCGACGGCGGCAGCGCCGACGGCGGCAGCGCCGGGAAAACCGCACGCAGCAGCCTCGACTGGCTTAGCGCCAGAACTTCCGTCAGGTTAGCACTCGCTAACTCGCCTCGCGAGAGGGCCTGCAGGATCCCGGCAGGAATATCCGCGACGCGGGTTGCTCCTTTGCGTTTCTCATTTTCGCTCATGACGTTGCTCCTTGTGCCGTCAGCGTAGCGGCCGCGACTTTGTTCAGCAGCCCGGCGAGCAGGGCCCGCTCCTCGGCCGAGAGACCGGCAAAGAGCCCGCTAATCCAGCGGCTATGCCGGGCAAAAACGCTATCGATGATCTGCTTACCCTTGACCGTTAAGCCAATTCGCATAGCCCGACCGTCGAGAGCGTCGGCATGGCGTTCAATAAGGCCATCGCGCTGCAGACCGTTGAGCAGGCCGGTAATGGTTGCGCGGGTGACTCCCGCCTTTTCCGCCAGCACGTTGGGCGCCAGACCTTCCGGCGCGGCGTTGAGCAGAAACAGCAGCACAAAGCGGCCTTCGGAAAGACCCCAGGGCGCCAGCAGCGCGGCACAATCGCGATCGATGGCGGCCGCCAGCGACAGGGTTTGAAAGCAAAGGCGAATATTGTCGAGATCGGCAAGCTGATGGCGTTCAGCCTCCTCTAGCAGAGCGCGGTATTTTTGTTCAAGCTCCATTGCGGCCTCCGACATGTAGTATGGTGCCTAACTATATGGTCGAGCCAGGGTAAGGTCAACGCTAAAAGGGCGGGCTCCCGGCATCGGTGTGGATAAGCAGGCCGGCATTAACCCGCCCGCTGCGGCAGGCAGGCTACTCTTCCGGCGTGTTCGCCCGAACGTGGCGTCCGCTGGCGACAAAGTTGCCGGTGCCGAGATGATGCAGCGTATTGAGCTTATCATCGTCGAACTGCCAGCGTCCGGTGACGAAAACCCGCTCATCGGCGGCGGCGGAAACCACTTCGCCAAACAGGGTATCGTACTGCTCCTGAGCGGCGGTGGGTGGCAGCAGCCGACACTCCATCCACGCCAGACACTTCTCCTCAATCAGCGGCAGGCCAAGCTCCGGGCCGTTAACCACCGGAATGCCGTAGGCGTTGAACTTATTCTCGTCGCGCCCGCTGATGCTGCCGACCGCGTAGGTCCAGCTGGCGGCTGCCACGCCCGGCACCACGATGCCGAAGGTCCCGTTGCGCTCAATTATCTCCCGCGTCCAGGCGCTCTTATCGACCACGATGGCGACGCGGGGCGGCGCGAACTCCACCGGCATCGACCACGCGGCGGCCATCACGTTGCGGCGTCCGGATTGCGCGTCATAGCTGGTTATCATAATGGTGGGGCCGTGATTGAGCAGGCGACTGGCGTACTGAAGTTCGACGTGGCGAAAGCGGCTCATATGCGTTCCTTGGTAAATGGGTCTGATGCCAGACAACACGTTAAGCCGCAATGAAAATGTAATCAATACGTCATCCAGGCTCCCTATAGTTGGCGGCACTAAGTCCCAAAGAGGATAACAACATGTTAGCTCCCCTGTATTTATCGCAGGTGGGCGCGGCCCGGCGGTTTTTGACCGTCGGTAGAGTATCGCTTTCCCAACGGGGAGGGCGATAATGCGCGCGCTTACCGGCATCAAGCTTGATAGCGTCTCCTTCGCTTTCGGCGCCAATACCGTTCTCAATAATATCGATCTGCATATCGAAGCGGGCAGCATCGTCGCGCTGCTGGGGCCATCCGGCTGCGGCAAAAGCACGCTGCTGCGCCTGCTGGCCGGGCTCACCGTACCCGCCAGCGGCGAAATCCGCTTTGGCGACCGCCTGGTGGCGAAAGCCGGCTGGGGTATGGCCCCGGAGCAGCGCGATATCGGCATGGTTTTCCAGGATTACGCCCTGTGGCCGCACATGACCGTGGCGCAAAACATCGCTTTTCCGCTGCGCATGCGCGGCGTGCCTCGCGGTGAACGCCAGACGCGGGTCAACGCCGCGCTGGTGAGGGTCGGGCTGACCGGCTTTGCCGAGCGTAAACCCTCCGGCCTCTCCGGCGGCCAGCAGCAGCGCGTCGCGCTGGCGCGGGCAATCGTCGCCGAACCTCGCGTGCTGCTGTTTGACGAACCCCTCTCTAATCTTGACAGCGAGCTGCGTGAGTCGCTGTGCATCGAGATGAGCCGTCTGCTGCGCCAGCTTGGCATCACCGCCGTCTACGTCACCCACGACCGCCGCGAAGCAGAGCTGCTGGCTGACCGCATTGTGCATTTATCGGCGGGCAGCGTTGCTGCCGTCCGCATTGTTACTTCATCCTCAGGGGAACCCGCATGAAATCCGTTATGACCTTTAAGAAAGGAGCTGCGCTCGCGATGATGCTGTCGGCCACGATGATCTCCAGCGCCCACGCGCTAACCGTTTACACCGCCGGTCCCGGCACGCTGGCGAAAGGCCTCGCCAGCGGTTACGAAAAGAAAACCGGCGTTAAGGTCAATATCTTCCAGGCCACCACCGGCAAGGTGATGGCGCGGCTTGAGGCCGAGCAGGCCAACCCGCAGGCGGACGTGCTGATCTCCGCCTCGTGGGACACCGCGGAAGATTTGCACGCTCGCGGCTGGCTGCTGGCGTATCAAAGCGCCAACGCCGATAAGGTCCCGGCCAATCTGAAATCGGCTGATTACGTGGCGCAGGGCATTTCGGCGCTGGGGATCGTCTGGAACAGCAAAAGCGGCACGCCGGAACCGAAGGAGTGGCGTGACCTGACGGAAGCGGCGTTTAAGGATAAGGTGACCACCCCGGACCCGGCGCTGTCCGGCGCATCCCTGGATTTGCTGATCGGGCTGCAGAGTGGGATGGGCGATAAGGCCTGGGCGCTGTTCGATGCGTTGAAAAAGAACGGAATGGTGGTCAGCGGGCCGAATGCGCAGGCGGTGACGCCGGTGATGCAGGGCGCGAAAGCGGCGGTATTCGGCGCGGTGGACTACGTCTCTTACGGCAATATTAGCCAGGGCGAATCGCTGAAGGTGATTTTCCCGGCCAGCGGAACGGTGATTGCGCCGCGCCCGATGATGATCCTGAAAACTACTCCGCACGCTGACGATGCCAAAGCCTTTGTCGACTACGTCCTGTCGCCGGAAGGCCAGGCGATGGTGGCGGATGCCTGGCTGATGCCGGCGCGGTCCGACGTGCCGGCGAAGCGCCCGCTGCTTAACGAGCTGAAGGTTCTGCCGACCAGCGGCGACGGCAGCAGCGAACGCCGCGCGGTGCTGGCCCGCTTCAACACGCTCTTCGCGCAGTAATCTGCCTTCCCCTCGCCGCGGCGGGGGGACCCTCGCTTGCAGGAAAATACGGTGAATCAAAAACTCATTTCTGGCGCCACGCTAGCGGCGCTGCTGGTGCTGGTGGCGCTGCCGCTGTTTTTTATCGTCTTACAGGCGATATTTCCCCACTTCAGCGCCGGTTCGCTGTCCGGGGCGTTTAGCGGCGTCGCGACGCTGTTTGCCGATCCGCAGCTGCCGGCAATGCTCGGCGGCACCTTGTGGATCGCCGGCGGCGTGGCGCTGGTCAGCGTCGCCATCGGGCTCCCGCTCGGCGTGCTGCGCGGGCTGTTCAATCTGCCGCTGCCGCGCCTGTGGGACCTGCTGTTCTTAATTCCTTTTCTCACGCCGCCCTATATCGCCGCGCTGTCGTGGATGCTGGTATTGCAGAGCAACGGCTATCTGCAGCAGCTCACCGGCTGGGATCTCAACGATCTGCTGTTCAGCCGCAGCGGGATCGTGCTGGTGATGGCGCTGAATATTTTCCCGGTGGTCTATTTTGCCGTCTCCCGCAGCCTGCTGGCGAGCGGGCAGCGGCTGGCTATCGTGGCGCGCGTGCACGGCGCCAGCGCCTGGCGCGCCTTCTGGCATATCACCTTGCCGATGCTCTCTCCGGCGCTGGCGGCGGGCATGCTGCTGGCGTTTACCCTGGCGATTGAGGAGTACGGCGTTCCTGCGGCGCTGGGCTCCCGGGCGGGCGTGGTGATGCTGACCGTCGGAATCGAGAAGAAGCTCGCCGACTGGCCTATCGATCTCAACGGCGCGTCGCTGCTCTCGCTGCTGCTGATCGTCGTCGCGCTGCTGGCCTGGTGGCTGCAGCGCCGGCTGGTGGGGGATAAAGAAGTGACCAGCGTGACCGGCAAACCGGGCGAGAACAGCGGGGCGACGGCGGGCTGGTTTACCGTTCCGGCACTGCTGCTGATGGCGACGGTCGCCGGGCTGGCGGTGGTGCTGCCGGTGGCATCGACGGTGGTCACCAGCCTGATGGGCACACTGTCGGGCGGGATCGGCGCGGATAATTTTACCTTTAACCACTTTATTGCGCTGTTTAACCAGCAGGGCGATGCGCTTTCGGCGCTGGGGACCAGCCTTTCGCTGGCGCTGGCCTCGGCGCTGATTGTTGGCCTGCTGGGGCTGGTGGCGGCGTGGCTGGTGCTGATCCAAAAAATCCGCGGCAGCGCAATTATCGATGCGCTGTCGCTGATGCCGGCGGCGCTGCCCGGCGTGGTGGTCGGGGTGGGGCTGATTCTGTTGTGGAACCGCCCGTTCTGGCCGGTTTCGCCGTATAACAGCTGGTTTATGCTTCTGCTCTCCTACTGCTGCCTGCTGCTGCCGTGGCCGGTGCGCTACGTGGGCAGCGCCCTGCGCCAGCTTGGTAATAATCTGGAACCGGCGGCGAGGGTGCATGGCGCTTCGCCGCTGCAGGCGCTGCGCCTGATCGTCCTGCCGCTGGTGTTTCCGGCGCTGCTGGCGGCGATGCTGATGGTGTTTGCGGTCGCCTCGCGCGAGCTGGTGACCTCCCTGCTGCTGGCTCCGGCGGGCACCCAGACCGTGGCGGTGTTTATCTGGCGTCAGTTTGAGCAGGGTTCAGCGGGACAGGGGATGGCGATGGCGACGCTGACCCTGCTCACCGGCCTGACGCTGATGCTGAGCGCCCTGGCGCTGATGCAGCGCAGCGCGCGCTGAGCCGCTCGACCGCACAAAAATACCGGTGAGGCGGGAAAAATACGCTATAAATGACGCACACCGAATGCTGGAGACATTGATGAGCCCATTTTTACGCGCCTATTTTTCTCGTCTGGGCTGGACGGGAACCCCTGATGCGTCGATTAACACCCTGCGGACGCTGCATATCCACCACAACAGCGCGATCCCGTTTGAGAACCTCGACGTTCTGCTGCCGCGGGAGATCCATCTGGACGATCGGTCGCTGGAGGAGAAGCTGATTAACGCCCGCCGCGGCGGCTACTGCTTCGAGCAGAACGGCCTGCTCGAGCGGGCGTTGAGTGAAATTGGCTTCACGGTACGCAGCCTGCTGGGGCGCGTGGTGCTGGCGAATCCGCCGCAGATGCCGCCGCGAACCCACCGCCTGCTGCTGGTTGAGGCGGAGGGCGAGCGCTGGATTGCCGACGTCGGCTTCGGCGGGCAAACGCTGACGGCGCCCATCAGGCTGCTGGCTGACGTTGAGCAGCAGACCCCGCACGGGGTTTATCGCCTGCTGCACGAAGGCGAGCGCTGGACGCTGCAGTTCAGCCATCACGAGCACTGGCAGTCGATGTATCATTTCGATTTAGGCTGTCAGTTTGCCGCCGATTACGTGATGGGCAATTTCTGGTCCGCCCACTGGCCGCAGTCGCATTTTCGCCACCACCTGCTGCTGTGCCGCCACCTGGTTGACGGCGGGAAGATGACCTTAACCAACTTTCACTTCACCCACTGGGATAGCAGCCGGGTGGTGGAGAAGGTTGATTTACCCGACGTGGCGGCGCTGTATGAAACGCTGCAAACGCGATTTGGCCTCGGGGTGGAGGATCCGAAACACGGCTTTTCGCTGGCCGAACTGACGGCGGTAATGGCTGGCTTTGAAACGCATCCACAGGCGGGTAAATAGGGCATAAAGGGGCGTCGGCCCCTTTCTCCTGGCGGGGCTTAGAGCTGGCTAAACTTATTAATCCACGGACTGTTATCTTCGCCAGACCACAGCTGTACTAACATCTCTCTGAATTTCTCCGCCGCCGGGCTCAGCGGCGTTTCGCGACGCTGCACAAGCCCTAAGGTACGTCGAATGACGGGTTCAATCAGCGGGCGGCTGACCAGAACATGATGTTCATCAGTCGGCATTGCCAGGCTGGGAACCACCGATACGCCGAGGCCCGCCTCCACCATTCCCAGTGAAGTAGACAGGTGTCGGACCTCGTAAAACCAGTTAGGTTGCCAGGCCATTTTCTCGAAGGCCTGATCGATAAGCGACCGGTTACCGCTGGAGCGTCTGACGCCAATTAACTTCATTCCGGCAAGATCTTCCCACGTTACCAGCGGTTTTTGTGCCAGTTCATTGTCGCGCCGACAGGCCAGAACAAAAGGTTCATTGACCAACGGCGAAAAATCGATATTAGGATGTGTGATGTTTATCATATTTATGCCGAAATCTGCATCGCCATTTAACACCGCTTCGAGACAATCGCTGGCGCTGTGCTCAAGTATGCGAATACGGATGTTTGGATGGTCATTGTTATAATCTCGTATCACCGATGGCAGAAAATAGAACGCGGCGGTCGGGATACAGGAAACGGTAATAACCCCTGCCTGATGCGTCGCCATCTCTTTAATACTCAATATTGAGCTTTCATAAAAATCGATTAAATTCTTTGCCTTAGGCAAAAACTCTCTGCCCACCGCCGTTAATTTGACGCTCCGCGTCGAGCGTTCAAACAGCGCCGTTCCCAGGCTCTCTTCAAGCTTTTGGATTCTACGTGTTAATGCAGGTTGTGATATGTGAAGAAATTGAGATGCTTTTGTAAAGCATCCGATTTCTGCAATTTTTACAAAAGCTTGTATGCCCTGTAATTCATGTTGCATCTCAGCATCCCTTTCTCGTTTCTATTTCTCTACGGTAACTCACGCGCTATTTATGTGTAAAACGAATTAATGATGCTTTTTTTGACATTAGAGTTATCAACCCGAGTATGAAAACCTTATTGCGTTCCTGAGAAAAAGCGAAATGAGAAAAACACATGTTAAATATCCCTTGCGTATTAATGCGTGGCGGTACGTCAAAAGGCCCGGTTATTCTGGCCAGCGATCTGCCGTCTGAAAATGAAGAACGCGACGCCGTGTTACTGGCGTTAATGGGCGCAGGCCATGAGCTCGAAATTGACGGTATCGGTGGTGGAAGTCCGCAAACCAGCAAAGTGGCGATCGTCAGTCCTTCCGACAGTGCGGATGCCGACGTCGATTATCTGTTCGCGCAGGTCATGGTTAACGAGCGACGCGTCGACACCACGCCCAACTGCGGCAATATGCTTTGCGCGGTGGGGCCCTTTGCCATCGAAAAGGGGTTGGTTAAGGCGCAAAGTCCGGTGACGACGGTCCGCATCCGTAACCTGAATACCGGCACGCTGGTTGATGCAGAAGTTCAGACGCCTGATTATCGGGTGGTTTACGAAGGTGATACCCAAATCGACGGCGTACCGGGTGTTGCGGCACCGGTTGGTTTGACCTTCCTCAATTCTGCAGGCTCTAAAACAGGGAAGCTGCTCCCGACCGGCAGCGTGACGGACGTTTTTGAGGGTATCCCCGTTACGTGTATCGACATGGCCATGCCGATGGTGCTGATAGATGCGGCCCAGCTGGGAAAAACGGGTGGGGAGTCGCCGGCAGAACTGGATGCGGATACAACCTTCAAGGCGAAGCTTGAACGCCTGCGCTGTAGGGCGGGTGAGGCAATGGGGCTTGGCGATGTTTCATCGAAAGTGATTCCGAAACCCGTTCTGCTCAGCCGAGCGTGCAACGGAGGAACGCTTCAGGTTCGCTACTTTATGCCACACGTCTGCCATAAGTCGCTGGCCATTACCGGCTCGATTGGCATTTCAACCGCAACGCTGATTGAAGGGTCTGTTGCCCATACCCTTATCGCCGACCGGCCCAGAGATTTATTCACCAACATTATTGATATTGAACATCCCAGCGGAAAAATTTCGGTGTCATTGTTACGAGACGGAGACAAGATCGAAAATACTCGCGCAGCGGTTATACGCACGTCGCGAAAATTATTTGAAGGCGTCGTTTGCGTGCCGGAAAACGTTTTATCAGAAGCAATTTAAATAAAAACATCCTGACCTGAAAGGTTAGATAAAAAACCACTCTGTACCCAAATTATAATACTGAGGTTATTATGGCGTTAACGCATGCTAAAAATACCCTGAAAGACTCGGATTCCGTAAAGGCCAGTAGTCATATTCGTGTCATTCTGGCATTAGCCTTATCCGGGCTTGCTGAACTTGCTTCTCTTTTCTTTATTCAGCCACTGCTTCCTACGCTGGCGGTGGAATACAACGTTCCCGTCAGTCAGGTAAGTATTATTTTATCTGCTGAAACTGCACTGCTGGCTATTGGGCTGCTCTTTACCGGAACCTTATCCGACCACTATGGCAGAAAGCGATTAATTATTGTGTCGCTGCTGTTGGGCGGTGTTTTAACGCTGCTGTGCCCGCTGGTCGAATCCTGGGCGATGCTGGTGGCTCTGCGCGCGGTGATTGGTCTGGCGTTAAGCGGCATAGCCGCAGCGGCGACGGCGTATATCAGCGAAGAAGTTGCACCGGTGGCGGCGGGAATCGTCACGGGATATTTTGTCTTCGGTAACTCGATGGGGGGAATGTCAGGGCGTATTATTGCCAGCCAGCTGATCGATCATATCTCCATAAATACCATCTTCTACGGTTTTGCGGTGAGTCTTATTGTGGTTGCCATTCTGGTTAACTTTTTGCTGCCCGCATCCCGTAATTTCACGCCGACGCAAAATCTCAACGTGATGCGCATGGTGAAAGGTGCTGCATCACATTTTAAAAATAAAAATCTGGCGCTGGCTTTTGTTATTAGCTTTATTATCTTTGGCGCATTTACCTCACTTTATAACTACCTTGCTTTCTTCCTTAAAGGCGAACCTTTCCATATATCTCCAGCCAACGCGGGCCTGCTCTCCTTTAGCTTCGCGCTGAGCTTCTTTACTGCTCCACAGGCAGGGCGTTTATCGGCTAAATATGGCGCAATGAAAGTGCTGAGAGTGCTGTTCCTGATTATGGCTTTGGGGATGTTGCTGACGCTGACCGCGAATGTCGTCACCTTTATTGCGGGTGCCGTTATCTTCACCGGCTGCTTCTTCGGCTGCCACTCCATCGGCCTGAGCTGGGTCAGTAAAAATGCTACCCACTCAAGAGGCCAGGCAGTCGCGCTCTATTTATTCTTCTATTACATGGGCGGTTCGGTTGTCGGTTTTGTAAACGGTTTTGTCTTCCATTCAATGGGTTGGCAGGGGATGACGGGATTCATCCTGGCGTTACTCGGGGTCGGCGTTGTTGTGGCTACCTATCTGGCGTCCGGTACGAAACCGGCACTGGTACCCGCGCAGTCCGCTGAATAAAAGCTGGCAAGGTGTTCACGCTGTAAGGCGTGAACACGGTATGGGCACGAATATTAATCAGGTATCAACATGAAATTAGCGAGTTATATTCATCACGGCCGTAGAAGTTACGGAATAGCTATTGAGTCCGGCATTATCGATTTGGGTAATAGAATCGGTCATCAGTATGCAACCCTAAAAGATCTTCTTCAGTGGGATGCGCTTGAGGTTGCAAGGCAATATATCGATTGCCCTGCAGATATCCTTCTGGAAGACATTACCTTTTTACCCGTCATCGATGAACCCGGAAAGATTTTCTGCGTGGGCATGAATTACGCCGAAAAACGAAAAGAGTTCGCGGAGACGAATAGCGCGCCGACGCTGTTTATCCGATTCCCTGATTCGCAAACCGGACATGCCCGACCGGTGATCAAGCCTGTTCACTCCAGCGAGTTCGATTATGAGGGTGAACTGGCCGTCATTATTGGCAAACCAGGTTCCCAAATAACAATGAACAATGCGCTCGACCACGTCGCTGGCTACAGCTGCTATATGGACGGCTCGGTGCGCGACTGGCAGCACGCCTGGTTCACGGCCGGTAAAAACTGGAAACAGACCGGTGCCTTTGGGCCCTATATGACCACTGCAGATGAGATCCCCGATCCCCACGCCTTAACCATACATACCTGGCTTAACGGCAAGCTGGTCCAGGATGACTCCACCGGCAGCATGATCCACAAAGTGGCCGATCTTATCGCGTATATCAGCACTTTCACCTCACTGAGCGCTGGGGACGTCATTATTACGGGCTCACCGGGCGGCGTCGGTAAAAAACGCAATCCACCGCTCTTTATGCATGATGGCGATCGGGTTGAAGTGGAAATAGAAAATATCGGCCGCCTGATGAATACCATTGTGGAAGCTCAACCGCTGCAAGAATCGCGGGCTGTTTAATCGCGGTTCTCAGGAGAAATAAGATGTTCACCGCCAGAACGCCAGAATTTGAGGTCATTCAATCCGGCCAGGGGAATACCAGAGAGGAGATCGCCTGCTTTCTGGAGACAAATGGTTTAGGCATCGACGACGATATCGCCCAGTTTGTCATTGCGCGCTATCAGCGCAAGCTTATCGCCTGCGCCGGAATTGCCGGGAATACCTTAAAATGCATTGCTATCGATACCGAGTGGCGGGGGACTTCACTAAGCCTGACGTTACTGCATGAGGCAGAGCTTCAGGCGGCGCAAAACGGCGAACATCATCTCTTTCTTTTTACCTGTCCGGGAAATGTAAAATCGTTTCGCGGGTGCGGATTTTATCCGCTAGTGACGATCGTGAATCGAGCCGCGTTAATGGAGAACACGCCGATCGGTATTCACCGTTATTGCAGCCAGCTTCGCAGCCACCATTTGGTGCAGGGTAATAAGATCGGCAGCATTGTCATGAATGCTAATCCCTTTACCCTTGGGCACCAGTATTTAATTGAACACGCCGCGCGCGAGTGTGACTGGCTGCATGTTTTTGTGGTGCAGGAAGATGTTTCCGCCTTTTCTTTCAAAGAGCGGCTTGCGATGGTTCGCGACGGCTCGCGGCATCTGCACAATGTGACGGTTCATCCGGGCTCCGCCTATATTATTTCCCGCGGCACGTTCCCCGGCTATTTCCTGAAAGACAAACAGGTGATTGATAAAGTTTATGCCGCCATCGATTTAACCCTGTTCAGGAATTACATCGCCCCCGCGCTGAATATACGTCATCGCTTTGTAGGTACCGAACCATTCTGTCAGCTGACCGCGGGCTATAACCGTGCAATGCATCGCTGGCTGGAAGAGGAAACCGGCATCGCTGCCAGTATTCGGGTGCATGAAATAGCGAGAAAAACGGATGGCAATAACATCCCGGTCTCTGCGTCCGCCGTTCGACGTTTAATAAGTGAAAGAAATTTTTCTGCCGCCAGTCATATGGTGCCTGAAACAACACGCGTTTATCTGAATAGCGGAGTGCCGCATTCGTCTTGTTTAGCAGAACGATTGCCGGCAGAAGTTTAACCGCGTTATCACACAGGAAGAGTTATATGAAAATTGTGCAAGCCGCCATGGCGGGGACGCTGGAATCAAGCGACCTGATGGTGAAGGTGAGTCCCGTAGAGAGCGGGCTGGATGTGGTCATCCAAAGCGAAGTCTACAAGCAATTTGGCGACCGTATTACCGAGGTCGTTAATGAAACACTTGCAGCATTGAATATCCAGCAGGGGCTGATCGTTGTCGATGATAAAGGCGCATTGGACTGTGTGATCCGCGCGCGCATGCAGGCTGCGCTGCTCAGAGGAATGGCCCGGGAAGATATTGTATGGGAAACGTTATAATGAAGAAATTACGCCGCAGTATGTTATTTTTACCCGGTTCAAGCGCCGCAATGCTCTCAACCGCATTCATTTATAAACCAGACTCTATTATGTTCGATCTGGAAGATGCCGTTGCCCTGAAAGAAAAAGACAGCGCTCGTCTGCTGGTATTCCATGCCCTGCAGCATCCTATGTATAACGATATAGAAACCGTTGTCAGAATTAATCCGCTTAATACGCCTTTCGGCTTAAAGGATCTGGAAGCTGCCGTCCGGGCTGGCGTTGATGTTATTCGTTTACCTAAAACCGACACCCCTGAAGATATTCATCAGCTTGAACGTGAAATTGTGCGTATTGAAGAGAGTTGCGGACGTCCCGTGGGCTCAACAAAACTGATGGCGGCGATTGAATCCGCTGTAGGCGTTATTAATGCCGTTGCTATTGCGAAATCTTCCGCGCGGTTGATGGGCATTGCGCTGGCGGCATTTGATTACGTGATGGACATGCAGACCGAGCGAGGCGATGGGACGGAGCTGTTCTATGCCCGATGCGCGGTCTTACATGCCGCGCGGGGCGCGGGTATCGATGCCTTTGATGTGGTCTACGCCGACGTGAATGATGAGGCCGGTTTCCTCAAGGAAGTTGACCTGATCCGCAGAATGGGATTCAACGGTAAATCGCTGATTAACCCGCGACAAATTGAGATTCTCCATAACGCGTATGCCCCAACTCAGGAGGAGGTGGATTATGCAGAGCGCGTTATTGCAGCGGCAGAGGAAGGTGAACGTAACGGACTTGGGGTGATTTCGCTGAACGGCAAAATGATCGATGCGCCAATTATCAACCATGCCCGCGTTGTTATCGAACGCAGAAATGCGTCCGGCATTCGTCAGTAATAACCCTTACAGGAAAAATGATGACAAACCTCACTGAAACCCTGCATGACATTCCCGGTACCCGACGTGAATACGTTGCGTTCAGCGGCGCTAATGCCGCGACGCCTTATCTTTCTGACGCTCAGCAAAAATATCAGCGCAAACTGTTTGCCAGCGTCGACGATGTCCTGGCGCGCTGCGATCTTCATGACGGTATGACGGTCTCCTTCCACCACGCGTTTCGCGAGGGGGACAAGGTCATCAACTATGTTATCGATAAGCTGGCTGAACGCGGGCTTAAAGGACTCACGCTCGCCTCGAGTTCCTTAATGTCCTGTAATACGCCACTGATTGAACACATCCGAAACGGCGTCATCAGCAAAATCTACACATCAGGCATGCGTGGCGATCTCGCCGACGCGATATCACACGGTTTGATGGACGAGCCGGTACAAATCCACTCACACGGCGGGCGAGTCAACCTGATTCAACAGGGTGAGATTGCCATCGACGTCGCGTTTCTGGCGGTATCCTGCTGCGATGAATACGGCAACGCCAGCGGCAACGGCGGGAAGTCGCAGTGCGGCTCGCTCGGGTATGCGATGGTCGATGCGAAATACGCCAAAAAAGTGGTCCTTCTCACCGAAACCCTCAAACCGTTCCCGAACCTGCCTGCGAGTATCGTCCAGGATCAGGTTGATTATGTTGTTCAGATAGAGAGCGTAGGGGATCCGGCAAAAATCAGCGTCGGCGCTGCCAGGGTCACCAGCAATCCGCGTGAGCTGATGATTGCGCGTTCGGCCGCTGACGTTATTGAACACTCGGGCTATTTCCGCAACGGCTTTTCCATTCAGACCGGTTCCGGCGCGGCGTCAACGGCCTGTACGCGCTTTATGGAAGCCCGCATGAGGAAGCACAACATTGTCGCCCGGTTTGCGCTGGGTGGCATCACCGGCAGCATTGTCGATCTGCATCAAAAAGGGCTAATTGAAAAAATCCTCGACACGCAAAGCTTTGACGGTGCAGCAGCTGCGTCAATGGCGGTCAATCCCGACCATGTGGAGATATCAACCAACGTCTATGCGAATCCGGCGGCAAAAGCGGCCTGCTGCGACAGGGTGGACGTGGTCATTCTCAGCGCCCTGGAAGTGGACACCCAGTTTAACGTGAATGTCCTGACCGGCTCCGATGGCGTCATGCGTGGCGCTTCCGGCGGGCATTGCGATGTGGCCGCAGCGGCCAATCTCACCATTGTGGTTGCGCCGCTGATCCGTAGCCGCATTCCTACCGTGGTGAGACGCGTTACAACGCTGGTGACGCCAGGCGAAAGTATTGACGTTCTGGTGACCGATCACGGCATTGCCGTCAATCCGGCCCGTCCGGAGATCCGCGAGCGTCTGATGGCTGCGGGCCTGGCCGTTGTCGATATCGACGCGTTGCATCAAAAAGCGTTGCTTATTTCGGGTGAGCCTAAGCCGGTTGAATTTACCTCGCGGATCGTCGGCGTGGTGCGCTATCGCGACGGCAGCGTGATTGATGTGGTCCGCCAGGTTAAGGAGTAATCAATATGATGGATAAGGCCTCTAACGCCATCGTCTCTCTGGAGCAAATCCTGACAGCCAGAGAGCAGCGGGCGAAACGGCAGCAGGCGTGGCTATTTCAGTCTGAGCATACCGTGGTTTCCGTCACGCTGGTCTGGCCCGGGGAACGCAAAGATACCGAGCTCGCCAGGCGAGTAATGGCCGTTGCGGATGAGACGCTCGGTGCCGTGTTCCAGCGGCATCACTGGCGCGTCTGTCGGCACCAGACGTTGCGGCCGGTGACAGGGCCTGAAGCCCTCTGGTCGGTGGCGGCACCGGCATGGATGATCAAGCACGTTACGGCGCATCTTGAAGATACCCATCGCCTGGGACGGCTTTGGGATATCGATATCATCTGCCCGAAGACGGGGCTGTTGAAAAGAGATGCCATCCAGCAGCCGATGCGCAGATGCTTTATCTGTCATGAACCTGCGCACGCGTGCTCCCGCGCGCGACGTCATTCGCAGGCCGAACTTACGCGCAGCATGGAGGCGTTAATCGATGACTATTTTGCCTGCCAGGCATCCTGAATGCGGTGTTCAGCGTTCCGTCGCTGAACTGGCGGCCGAAGCCATGTATCGGGAAATCACCTTAACGCCGAAACCGGGCCTGGTGGATCGCGACAATAGCGGCGCCCATCAGGACATGAACTTCACCGTGTTTATGGCCAGTATCGCGGCGGTTGCTCCCTGGTTTTCGTTGTTTTTTAACGTTGGCAAGGAGACCGCATCGCTTGGGGGAATGCAAACGCTGCGGGCAATCAGGCCGACGGGACTGGCGTGTGAACAGGCGATGTTTGCAGCTACAGGCGGAGTGAATACCCATAAAGGCGGGATCTTCTCCCTGGGGCTGCTGTGCGCCGCCGCAGGGCGTCTGAGCCAAAGGGATGAAGCTCTCACTCAGCGCAGCTTGTGCAATGAAACCCGTCTTATCTGTACCGGCATTGTCGAGCTGGAGCTGAAAAAATCGGGCGTCGCAAAAACGAAGGGCGAGCAGCTGTTCCAGACGTTTGGGTTCACCGGGGCGAGGGGGGAAGCGGCCAGCGGTTTTATGACCGCGCGCACCGCGGGTCTTCCCGTGCTGGAAAAATCGTTACGGCAGGGGGAACCTGAACGTGTGGCCTTGCTGAGAATGTTGCTTGGGCTGATGGCAGAAAATCCCGACACGAATCTTCTTTCGCGCGGTGGGATCGCCGGGTTGAATTATGTCCGACGCTACGCCAGACGATTATTAAACATTAAAAATCTGACGTCAGAAAAATTAGATAAAGCATTAACCAGAATGAATTCGGAATGCGTCAAAAGAAATTTAAGCCCCGGCGGTAGCGCAGATCTTCTTGCCGTTGGGTGGTTATTGTCGAAATTCCCACGCGAATAATAGCGAAATAAGGAAAACGTCATGATTGAACAGCGCCTGCAGCAGCTCAGCGATCGTTACACACTGATTCTGGTACCGGGCCTGAGAGACAGCGATGAATATCACTGGCAGAGCTGCTGGGAGCGACGTTTACCTGTCTGGAAACGCATACAGCAGAAAAACTGGTTAGCGCCCGATATTGAAAATTGGGTGTCGGCCATCAGGCGAGAACTTGCGGTTTCCCGGCTGCCTGCGGTCCTCGTTGGACACAGCTTTGGTGCCCTCGCGTCCTGCAGGCTCTTACAAACGCAGCAGGTCAACGTGGCCGGGCTCGTTATGGTGGCGCCGGCAGAACCGGCTTTCTTTGGGCTGGAGGAGGCTATCCAGCCGACGACGCTATCCGTTCCCTGCATCCTGTTCGCGAGTAAAAACGATCCCCTGATGCCTTTTTCCCGAGCCCAGTACTGGGCCACATGCTGGGGCGGTCATTTAATCGATATCGGCGAAGCCGGGCATATTAATTCGGAGTCTGGTTACGGGGAATGGCAATACGGACTCGAACGACTTACGGAATTCTGCGAACAACTTTAACGACATTTACCTATTTACGATTAACTCTCAGGCAGCTTTGTCCTGAACAGGAGAGCATATGTTAGATGATTACAATCAGCACGTGACGCTGCGTGCAAACGAGGGGATTCCGGCAAAACCGTTAACGGCTGAACAAACGCAGGCGGTCGTTAATGCATTAATCGATAACGCGTCCGAACACCATCAGGCATTCATTGATTTATTAACCCGCTGCGTGCCGCCCGGGGTTGATCCTGCGGCAAAAGTTAAAGCCGATTTTCTGTTTAAGGTCGCGCGTGGGGAGCACAGCATCAGCGGGCTTTCACCCGAAGAGGCCACCACGCTGCTGGGCACAATGCAGGGTGGCTACAACGTCAGGCCGCTGATTGAGCTGCTTGACCACCCCGTTCTGGCCCCGCTTGCCGCAATGCAGCTGTCTGCTACGCTTCTTATTTTTGAAAAATTCAGTCTGGTCGAATCCAAAGCGAAGAGCGGTAACGCCTGGGCTCAAAGGGTGCTCGAATCCTGGGCACGTGCCGAATGGTTTACGCGTCGGCCTGCGGTGCCAGAAAAGATCACGCTGAAAGTCTTTAAGGTCAGCGGGGAGACGAACACGGACGATCTCTCTCCGGCCCCCGTCGCCTGGTCGCGCCCGGATATTCCGCTGCATGCGCTTTCTATGCTCAGCAACGCCCGGGAAGGGGTAACCCCTGACGAGCCGGGCGTACGCGGTCCGTTGCGCCAGCTGGCAGAATTAAAAGAGGCGGGCTGGCCGCTGGTCTACGTTGGTGACGTCGTGGGAACGGGGTCATCGCGCAAATCTGCTACCAACTCCATCTTGTGGCATATCGGGAACGACATCCCTTTTGTCCCCAACAAACGTAATGGTGGCGTTGTGTTTGGCGGCAAAATCGCCCCTATCTTCTTCAATACCCTGGAGGATTCCGGCGCTTTGCCGATAGAACTGGATGTCTCCGCGCTGGCGACCGGAATGCTCATCGACCTGTATCCGTATCAGGGCGAAATTCGTGAGACGGAAAACCAGCATCTGGTAACGACATTCGCGCTTAAAACCGAGGTGTTACTGGATGAAGCGCGTGCAGGCGGGCGTATCCCGCTGATTATTGGACGCAGCCTGACGGCCAAAGCGCGGGAATCGCTGAAGCTGTCGCCATCGGAGGTCTTTCGCCAGCCTGGCACACCGGTGCCATCGCGCGCTGGCTTTACGCTGGCTCAAAAAATCGTGGGTAAAGCCTGCGGCGTTTCGGGGATCCGTCCGGGGCAGTACTGCGAACCGAAAATCAGCACCGTGGGTTCTCAGGACACCACCGGGGGGATGACGCGCGATGAGCTCACCGATCTTGCCTGCCTGACGTTTTCCGCCGATCTGGTGATGCAGTCTTTTTGCCACACCTCGGCGTATCCTAAGCCTGTTGATGTCCAGCTGCATGAAACCCTGCCGCAGTTCATCACCCGCCGTAAGGGCGTGGCGCTGAAGCCGGGCGACGGCATCATCCATTCGTGGCTCAACCGCATGCTGCTTCCTGACACGGTCGGCACCGGCGCGGATTCGCATACCCGCTTCCCGCTGGGGATTTCATTCCCGGGCGGCTCCGGGCTGGTGGCGTTTGCCGCGGCAACGGGCATTATGCCGCTGGATATGCCCGAGTCCGTACTGGTGCGATTTAGCGGTGATATGCAAAAAGGGATCACCTTGCGCGATCTGGTGCATGCCATTCCGCTCTATGCCAGGAAGCAGGGGCTGCTGACGGTGGAGAAGAAGAATAAACGCAATATTTTCTCCGGACGAATCCTTGAAATAGAAGGGCTGGAGACGCTAAGCGCGGAACAAGCGTTTGAGCTGGCCGATGCGTCCGCTGAACGTTCTGCCGCAGCGTGCGTGATGCGCCTGGCGGAAGAGAACGTTACGCAATACCTTCGCTCAAATGCGGCGCTGCTGCGCTGGATGGTCAAGCAGGGTTATGAGAACGCCGCCACGCTCGAAAAGCGCATTGCTGAGATCGAGGCGTGGCTGGCGAACCCGTCACTTCTGTCCGCCGATCCTGACGCTGAATATGCGGCCGTTATTGACATAGATCTTGCTGAAATCACCGAACCGGTCGTGTGTGCGCCGGACGATCCGGATGACGCCCGTCTGCTCTCAGAGGTGGCCTGTACGCCAGTTGACGAAGTTTTCATTGGCTCCTGCATGACCAATATTGGCCATTTCCGCGCGGCAGGGAAAATTATGGCGGATGCGAAAGAAACTCAGGCGCGTCTGTGGCTGGCGCCGCCGACCAAAATGGATGCCCAACAGCTCTCCAGAGAGGGCTACTTTAACCAGTTTATTCAATCGGGTGCGAGAATCGAGCCAGCCGGCTGTTCCCTCTGCATGGGGAATCAGGCGAGGGTGCGGGAAGGGAGTCACGTAGTGTCAACCTCCACACGAAATTTCCCGCACCGTCTGGGCACGAATGCCAAAGTCTTCCTGGCATCGGCTGAGTTAAGTACCGTTGCGGCTATCCTGGGAAAAATGCCAACCGTTGACGAATATTTCAGCCATACCGTTAAACTTAGCGATGCAAATGAAAATATCTACCGCTATCTCAGTTTCGACACGCTTACTGAATATCAATCCGCCGGGGATGATAATATTCGAGTGGTTAATCTGTAGCGGTTATTTATTTTAGAATAATCATCTTTAGTCAGCGGAGGTTTCTCCGAAGAGAGGCCTTTGCTATTCAGGGAACATTTCTCATGGGTGAGATATGATTAAATCAAATGTATTAAAAACAATATTGCTTGCGGTAGTGATATTATTATCGATATTCATTCCTCCGCCTGATGAATTGAGTCGCGAGGCCTGGATTCTCGCGGGGATATACCTTTCCGCTATCGTCGGGCTGGTTATTAAACCGTATCCCGAACCCGTTATTATGCTGGTTGCTGTCGCATTAACCTGTTTTACGATTACCCAGTTTGCCGATTCACCGGTGAAGTCAATGGATGTCCTCAGCGGGTATGCTTCAGGTACAACCTGGCTGGTGTTCAGTGCCTTTACGCTTAGCGCGGCGTTCGTCACCACCGGATTGGGGAAGCGGCTCGCCTACTGGTTTATCCTCAAATTTGGCAACACAACGCTCAGGCTGGGATATGTCACCGCGCTATTGGATTTGGTGCTGGCGCCCGCCACGCCATCAAATACGGCACGTGCAGGTGGCGTCGTGTTTCCCATTATCAACAGTATCGCGATGGTATTAGGCTCAACGCCGAAGGAATCACCCTGTAAAGCTGGCCGCTATCTGATGGTCAACGTGTATATGGTCACCAAAACGACCAGCTATATGTTTTTAACGGGCTTTGCCGGCAACGCGTTAGCGCTACAGTTAATTTCCGATATTTTCCATATTCATATTAGCTGGATCGGCTGGATGCTGGCAGGAGCGCCGTTGGGATTATTGATGCTGTGTCTAATTCCCTATATCTGCTATAAGGTGTCCGCCCCGGAGATTAAACGAATCGATAATATTGGCATTGCGAATGACGGGCTTAAAAATCTTGGGCCAATGAATAACAAAGAGAAGGGGTTAGTGGTGGTATTTATCGCCGCGCTATTAGGCTGGATCTTCTCTCGTCATCTTGGTCTGAATGAATCGTCGGTGGCTATTATCGCGATGGGGAGCGCACTGCTGTTTAATATCATCAGCTGGAGTGATGTTCAGCAAAATAAAGGCGGCTGGAATACCCTGATTTGGTATGGCGGCATTATTGGCCTCAGCGCCACCCTCAGCAAGGTGGGGTTCTTCCGTTGGCTGGCGGATTTCCTGTCAGCGCATCTGGATTTCCTCAGCGCAGGCAATATGACCATCGTCATTATCGTGTTCCTGAGCGTGCTGGTGCGCTATTTCTTTGCTTCCGGCGGAGCATACGTAGCGGCGATGGTGCCGGTCTTCGCCACGGTAGGGCTGGTCACCGGAACGGCGCCCGTGCTGCTGGCGCTGGCCATTTTGTTCTCAAACTCCTACGGCGGCTGCATTACCCACTATGGCGGCGCAGCGGGACCGATTATCTTCGCGTCGGGGTATAACGATATCAAGTCGTGGTGGACGATCGGCACTCTCGTGGCGCTATGCACGTTTCTGGTCCATATGGTTCTTGGCATTCCCTGGTGGGAATTCCTGCTGCAGCACGGAATGCTGCAGCCCTGATAGCCCGGCTACGCCAGCCGGGCCTCCCCCTCAACGCCGGGATCGCACCACCTGGTAGCGGCGGGTTAGGTACTCGACCGGTGCGCTCCAGACGTGGACCAGCCGGGTGAAGGGGAATATCAGGAAGATAGTCATCCCCAGCACCAGATGGACGCGGTAGATAATCGCCACGCCGTCAAGATGCGCCGAAGCGCCGGCGTGGAAGGTCACCACCGCCTGCGCCCAGTCCACCAGTTTGAGCATCTCGCTACCGTCCGGGTGCCGGGCGGAGAAGGGGATCGTCGTCAGGCCAAGAATGCACTGAATCAGCAGGATGCTGAGGATCAGAATATCCGCCGTCGACGAGGTCGCGCGAATGCGCGGGTTGGTCAGGCGGCGGACCAGCAGGCCCGCGCCGCCGATAAGCGTCAGCACGCCGCAGGCGCCGCCGAGGATCATCGCCATCAGCTGCTTTTGCGACATCGGCAGGAACCACGAGTAGACCCAGTGTGGCGTCAGCATGCCGAAGAGGTGGCCGAAGAAGATGCCGAGAATGCCGATGTGGAACAGGTTTGACCACAGCACCATTCCGCGCTTGTCGAGCATCTGGCTCGAGGAGGCGCGCCAGGTGTACTGGCCGTAGTCGTAGCGCAGCCAGCTGCCGAGCAGAAACACCGTGCCGCAGAGGTAGGGGTAGATATCGTAAAAAAAGACGTTGAGGTACTGTATCATTTCGGGCCTCCGGCACGGACGTCAACGTACTGTGGCGCGACGTCCTGGCTAAAGCGTCGTTGATAGTTTTGCAGCGGGGAGCTGTCGCAGGCGGTGGCTTTATCTTCGATAAATTTCACCTGCTCCTCTTCCCACACCGCATCCAGCGCCTGGCGGGTATCATCGCGCTTTTCACCCGCCACCTGCTTAGTGACACTGTCACTATTAAGTTTGCTGCCTGCCAGCGCCAGCAGCACGTCAAATAGCTGATAATACTCGCACTGGCGCTGCTTCAGCCGCCCGCCGAGTAGCGCCAGAATCGGCGCGACGTTCTGCAATCCTTCGCGGCTGCCCTCCGGCGGCAGGGTGCTGAGATACTCCAGATACAGCGGTAAATGGTCCGGCAGCTCGCGGCAGTCGATTTGCAGGCCGGCCTGCTCGTACTGATTCATCAGGTCGACCATCGCCTGGCCGCGATCGCGGGACTCCGCGTGCACGTGCTCAAACAGCAGCAGCGAGGTGGCGCGCCCGCGTTCAAAAACTTCGCACCACTCGGCCTGACGGTCGAGCAGCGGCGCGGCCAGCAGCGGTTCAACAAACGCCAGCAGGGCCGGCGCATCGGCGCTGACCAGCGCCAGCGCCTCCTCGCGGTTGTCCCACAGCACGGCGTCCGGGTACTCCAGCAGCAGACCGATTACCTTGAGGATGCGCATTAGTCTCTCTCCCCGATATTGATCGCATCGATGCGCTGGCTGTTAAACAGGTTGAATTTGGTATCCGAGCCGTGACAGCCGTCGCCGAAGGTGAAGCCGCAGCCGTTTTTTTCCGGGAAGGCGTCCTCCGCCATTTCGCGATGGCTGGTGGGGATCACGAAGCGGTCTTCGTAGTTGGCGATCGCCAGGTAGCGGTACATATCCTCTACCTGCTCAACGCTGAGGCCGACCTCTTCAATGGCGCGGGTATCGGTAACGCCTTCTACGGTCTGGGAGCGTTTGTAGTGGCGCATCGCCATCATGCGCTTCAGGGCGCGCAGCACCGGGCCGGTGTCGCCCGCGCTCAGCAGGTTAGCCAGATACTGCACCGGAATACGCAGGCTTTCGACTGCCGGCAGAATGCTGCCGTTGTTCGGCAGGCCGCCGGCGTCGGCAACCGACTGGATCGGCGACAGCGGCGGCACGTACCAGACCATCGGCAGCGTGCGGTATTCCGGATGCAGCGGCAGCGCCAGCTTCCAGTCCATCGCCAGCTTATAAACCGGTGATTTCTGCGCGGCGTCGATGACGTTATGCGGGATCCCCTGCTTCAGGGCCTCCTCAATCACCGCCGGATCGTGCGGATTAAGGAACACCTCGCACTGACGTTCGTAGAGGTCGGTTTCATGCTCGGTGCTGGCCGCTTCTTCGATGCGGTCCGCGTCATACAGCAGCACCCCGAGATAGCGGATACGCCCGACGCAGGTCTCCGAACAGACCGTCGGCTGGCCGGATTCAATGCGCGGATAGCAGAAGATGCATTTTTCCGACTTGCCGCTTTTCCAGTTGAAGTAGATTTTTTTGTACGGGCAGCCGCTGATGCACATGCGCCAGCCGCGGCACTTGTCCTGGTCGATCAGCACGATGCCGTCTTCTTCACGCTTGTAGATGGCGCCGCTCGGGCAGGTGGCGGCGCAGCTCGGGTTGAGGCAGTGCTCGCACAGGCGCGGCAGGTACATCATGAAGGTGTTTTCAAACTGGCCGTACATCTCTTTCTGCATTGCCTCGAAGTTGCGATCGCGGGCGCGCTTTTCAAACTCGCCGCCGAGCAGCTCCTCCCAGTTGGGGCCCCAGGTGATTTTATCCATCCGCTTGCCGCTGATCAGCGAGCGCGGGCGGGCGGTAGGCAGGTGCTGGCCTTCGGGGGCGGAGTGCAGATGCTGATAGTCGTAGGTAAAGGGCTCGTAATAGTCGTCGATCCCCGGCAGCACCGGATTGGCGAAGATTTTAGACAGCACGCCGACGCGGCTGCCGAGGCGCGGCGTGAGTTTGCCGGTGATCCCGCGGATCCAGCCGCCTTGCCACTCCTCCTGGTCTTCCCAGTTTTTCGGATAGCCGATGCCGGGCTTGGTTTCGACGTTGTTAAACCAGGCATACTCCATGCCTTCACGCCCGGTCCAGACGTTCTTACAGGTGACCGAACAGGTATGACAGCCAATGCATTTGTCGAGGTTCAGCACCATTCCGACCTGTGAGCGTATTTTCATTTTTTCGCCTCCTGTACCTGATCGCGACCTTCGTCATCCAGCCAGTTAATGTTTTTCATTTTGCGAATCATGATGAACTCATCGCGGTTAGAACCGACGGTGCCGTAGTAGTTAAAGCCGTAGGCCAGCTGCGCGTAGCCGCCGATCATATGGGTCGGTTTCGGGCAGATACGGGTGACGGAGTTATGGATCCCGCCGCGCCTGCCGGTGACTTCAGAACCCGGAATGTTCATGATTCGCTCCTGGGCGTGGTACATCATGGTCATTCCGGGCGGCACGCGCTGGCTGACCACCGCGCGGGCGGTGAGGGCGCCGTTGGCGTTGAACGCCTCAATCCAGTCGTTATCCTCAATCCCCAGCTCCTTCGCGTCGGCTTCGCTGAGCCAGACGATCGGCCCGCCGCGCGACAGGGTCAGCATCAGCAGGTTTTCGCTGTAGGTGGAGTGGATGCCCCATTTCTGGTGCGGCGTCAGGAAGTTCAGCGCTTTTTCCGGGAAGCCGTTGGGCGGGATCTCCTTCATACGGCTGACGCTGCGGGTGTCTATCGGCGGTCGATAGACCACCAGGCTCTCGCCAAAGGCGCGCATCCACGGGTGATCCTGATAGAGCTGCTGGCGGCCGGAAAGCGTGCGCCACGGGATCAGCTCATGCACGTTGGTATAGCCGGCGTTGTACGACACGTGTTCGCTCTCGAGGCCGGACCAGGTGGGGCTGGAGATGATTTTGCGCGGCTGGGCCTGGATATCGCGAAAGCGGATCTTCTCATCCTCTTTGTTGAGCGCCAGGTGGGTGTGATCGCGGCCGGTAAATTCGCCGAGGGAGTGCCAGGCCTTCACCGCCACCTGACCGTTGGTCTCCGGCGCCAGGCTGAGGATCACCTCGCTGGCGTCTATCGCGCTGTCGATGCGCGGACGACCTTTGGCCGGGCCGTCGAGCTTGACGTAGTTCAGCTTGCCGAGGAAATCGACCTCATCCTGGGTATTCCACGAAATCCCCTTGCTGCCGTTGCCCAGCTTGTCGAGCAGCGGGCCAAGGGAGGTAAAGCGCTCCCAGGTCGCCGGGTAGTCGCGCTCAACCACCGCGATGGTCGGGGCGGTTTTCCCGGGGATAAGATCGCACTCGCCCTTGTGCCAGTCGAAGACGTCAAAGGGCTGCGACAGCTCCCCAGGGGAGTCGTGCTGCAGCGGCAGCAGCACCACGTCGGTCTCTTTATCAAGGTGGCCGACGCAGACCTCGGAGAAGGCTTTAGCAATATCTTTGTAGATTTCCCAGTCGCTTTTCGCATCCCAGGCCGGGTCAACGGCGGCGGAGAGCGGATGGATAAACGGATGCATATCCGAGGTATTCATATCGTCTTTTTCATACCAGGTGGCGGTCGGCAGGACGATATCGGAGAACAGGCAGGTGCTCGACATGCGAAAATCGAGGGTCACCAGCAGGTCGAGCTTGCCCTCAATGGCGGCGGTCTGCCACTCCACCTCTTCCGGCTTCACCTCGTCCGTTGCCCCCAGCTCATCGCCCTGAATACCGCTGTCGGTGCCCAGCAGGTATTTGAGCATGTACTCGTGGCCTTTCCCGGACGAGCCCAGCAGGTTGGAGCGCCAGATAAACATGTTTCGCGGATGGTTTTTGCCGTTATCCGGCTGCTCGCTGGCAAAGCGGATATCGCCGGATTTCAGCGCCTGGGCGGTGAAGTCGGCGGGAGAGAGTCCGGCGGAATCGGCCTGCTGCTTAATGGTCAGCGGGTTGACGCTCAGCTGCGGCGCCGACGGCAGCCAGCCCATGCGCTCGGCGCGGACGTTAAAATCAATCAGGTGGCCGCTAAAGCGGCTGGCGTCGGCCAGCGGCGACAGCAGCTCCTGGGCGGTGAGCTTTTCGTAACGCCACTGGCTGGAGTGGTTGTAGAAATAAGAGGTACTGTTCATCTGGCGCGGCGGGCGGTTCCAGTCGGTGGCGAAGGCCAGCGGCAGCCAGCCGGTTTGCGGGCGCAGCTTCTCCTGGCCCACGTAGTGCGACCAGCCGCCGCCGCTCTGCCCGATGCAGCCGCAGAATACCAGCATGTTGATCATCCCCCGGTAGTTCATATCCATGTGATACCAGTGGTTGACGCCGGCGCCGAGAATAATCATCGAACGACCGTGGGTCTTATGCGCGGTATCGGCGAACTCCCAGGCGATCTGTTCGATGTGTCGGCGCGACACCCCGGTGATCTGCTCGGCCCAGGCCGGGGTGTAGGCTTTAAGATCGGCAAAATCCTGCGCCGCGTTGGCGTCATCGAGGCCGCGATCGAGACCGTAGTTGGCGAGCACCAGATCGTAAACGCTCGCCACCAGGCCGCTTTCACCGTTTGCCAGCGCCAGCTGCTTCACCGGCAGCTGATGGATGAGCACCGGCTCCTGCTTCACGCTGCGAAAGTGCGGGTTTTCGTTACCGCCAAAGTAGGGGAAGCCCACCGCGGCGACGGAATCCTTGATATCCAGCAGGGAGAGCCGCAGCTCGGTCGCCTTACCGGCCGCCAGCTGCTCGAGGTTCCACTTGCCTTTCTCACCCCAGCGAAAGCCGATCGAGCCGTTAGGCGCCACCAGCTCTCCTTCGGCGTTGAAGGCGACGGTTTTCCACTCAGGGTTGTTGCTTTCGCCCAGCCCGTCCAGCAGGTCCGAAGCGCGCAGCATGCGCCCGGGCACCCAGGTACCGTCGTCCCGGCGATCGAGTATCACCAGCATCGGCATATCGGTGTAGTGGCGACAGTAGTTGAGGAAGTAATCGCTGGGGTTATCGAGGTGGAAGCGCTTGAGGATCACGTGGCCCATCGCCATTGCCAGCGCGCTGTCGGTACCCTGTTTGGGCGCCAGCCACTGGTCGCAGAGCTTGGCGACCTCCGAATAGTCCGGGGTGATGGCGATGGTTTTGGTGCCTTTGTAGCGCACTTCGGTGAAGAAGTGGGCGTCCGGCGTCCGGGTCTGCGGGACGTTGGAGCCCCAGGCGATAATGTAGCTGGAGTTGTACCAGTCGGCGGATTCCGGCACGTCGGTCTGCTCGCCCCAGGTCATCGGTGAGGCGGGCGGCAGGTCGCAGTACCAGTCATAGAAGCTCAGGCAGGTTCCGCCGATCAGCGACAGATAGCGGGTACCGGCGGCGTAGGAGACCATCGACATCGCCGGAATGGGCGAGAAGCCGGCCACGCGGTCCGGGCCGTAGTTTTTAATGGTCCAGACGTTGGCGGCGGCGATCAGCTGGTTGAGCTCTTTCCAGGTTGAACGAATAAACCCGCCTTTGCCGCGGGCCTGCTTGTAGCTCAGGCATTTTTGCCGGTCCTGCATGATGCTGTTCCACGCGTTGACCGGGTCCGGGTGCTGCGTCAGCGCCTCGCGCCACAGCTCAATCAGCCGCTTGCGCGCCAGCGGGTACTTCAGGCGGTTGGCGCTGTAGAGGTACCACGAGTAGCTGGCGCCGCGCGGGCAGCCGCGCGGCTCGTGGTTCGGCAGGTCAGGGCGGGTGCGGGGATAGTCGGTCTGCTGGGTTTCCCAGGTGACGAGCCCGTTTTTAACGTAGATCTTCCAGCTACATGAGCCTGTACAGTTTACGCCGTGCGTGGAGCGGACAATCTTATCGAACTGCCAGCGCTGACGGTAGCTATCCTCCCAGTCACGGTTGGTGTTGTACACCTGGCCGTGGCTGTTGGCAAAGCTTTCGCCTTTTTGCTTAAAGTAGCGAAAGCGATCCAGTAGTTTGCTCATGACATTATCTCCTGACGGGGGATTGCGCCCCCGTGGTTACACTGCTCAACATGTATTTCTTGTTCTGTTTATTTCGTTGCCGGCTTGCGGCGCCCGTAGACCAGCCAGGTCA
Source organism: Klebsiella terrigena (assembly GCF_006539725.1). Classification (GTDB taxonomy): domain Bacteria; phylum Pseudomonadota; class Gammaproteobacteria; order Enterobacterales; family Enterobacteriaceae; genus Klebsiella; species Klebsiella terrigena. Next base: position 153,544 of record NZ_BJNO01000001.1, read on the forward strand.
CCAGCACGCAAACCACGTAAAACACAAAAAAGATCTTCATGGCGCCGACCGGAGAGCCGGTCATGGCCAGCGAGGTGCCAAAGGCTTTGGGAATGAAGAAGCCCCCAACGGCGCCAATGGCGGAGATAAAGCCGAGCGCGGCGGCGGTATCGGTCACCGCCTCATGCTGGGCCTGTTCGTCGGTCCCGCCGCGTTTTTTGACGCTATCGACGGTGATTTGTCGAAAGATCACGGCGATCATCTGGAAGGTGGAGCCGCTGCCGAGGCCGGCGGTGAGGAACAGCCCCATAAACACCACGTAAAAGGCGAGGAAGCTGCCGGAGCCGGAGCCCGGCAGGGTGAGAAACAGCAGGCCGGTGAACAGCGCCATCAGGACAAAGTTGGCGAGCGTCACGTTAACCCCGCCGAGGCGGTCTGAGATAATGCCGCCAAACGAGCGGGCCAGGGCGCCGATAAACGGGCCGAAGAAGGCCAGCTGCAGGATATTGACGTCCGGGAACTGCGTTTTCGCCAGCATCGCAAAGCCGGCGGAGAAGCCGATAAACGAGCCGAAGGTTGCGAGATAAAGCAGGCTCAGCAGCCACATATGCGGACGTTTTAGCACCGGCAGCTGGTCACGAATTGACGTTTTGGAACCGGCGATATCGTTCATGCCGAACCAGGCGGCGGCGGTGGCAATCAGCAGCAGGGGAACCCAGATCAGCGGCGAGTTGCCGAGCCAGAGGATCGAACCGTCCGGCTGTTCGGTGCCACGCACGCCGAGGAAGGTAAACAGCGGCAGGAACACGAAAATTGGCGACAGCAGCTGCATCACGCTGACCCCGAGGTTGCCCAGCCCGCCGTTAACGCCGAGCGCGCTGCCCTGCTTAGCCTTCGGGTAGAAAAAGCTGATATTGCCCATGCTGGAGGCAAAGTTGGCGCCGGCGAAACCGCACAGCAGGGCGATGGCGATAAATATCCAGTACGGCGTCGCCGGGTCCTGCACCGCGAAACCGAGCCACAGGCACGGGATCGCTAATATAACGGTACTGATCACCGTCCAGTAGCGCCCGCCAAATATTGGCACCATAAACGAATAGGGCACGCGTAATATTGCCCCGGAAAGCGAAGGAAGGGCGGTTAATAAGAAGAGCTGGTCGGTAGTGAAATTAAATCCGACTTTATTAAGATTGACCGCTACGGCGCTAAATAACATCCAGACGCAGAAGGCGAGTAGCAGGCAGGCAACTGAAATACAAAGGTTTCTTCGTGCAATCTTTTTGCCTTTGTTTTCCCAAAATGCCGGGTTTTCGGGTCTCCAGTCTTTTAAGAGGTAATGATTATCTTTCTCATTTTGTGTTGGCATATTGCCCTCGATTGCACCGTAACCAAAGAAAATAGCGATCTGAAAAGCGGAAAATAGAAAATAAAGCAGCGGTTGTTATGCAGGCTGGTCGTTTTAATTATTGTAATGTTTGAAAGAATAGATAAAAAAAGCGGAGCAGCAGAAAACACGCGGTGAATAGAGGGTTGTTATTTGTTACAAAATGTAAATAAGTTGTAGAGTAGGTTGTAAAGAAAAAGAGGGTGTCGGCCCTATCCACAGGTGGGCCGCGCCGCGAGAACGGTGTCAGCCGCCTCCCGAGGGTGGCGGCGGGAGAGACCAGGGATTATTCAGGAAGGCGTAAAAGCTCTAGTGTTATGTAATGGTTTATATATCGACTAAAGGCGGCGTCATCAATCTCCTTCATTCCCAGCGCGTAGATGCCGTCCAGGCCGCAGACGAGGGCAATGAGCCGCCAGGCAATATTCTCCGCGCTATCGCCGGGATGAAACTCCCCGGCCGCGGTTCCGCGCTGAATAATGTTGACCGTCTCTTCGTGCCACAGGCTCATGGTGAGCAGGTAGGCCGCTTTGATGTCGCTATCGCTGCTGGAAAGCAGCTGCCCCTCGCGCCACAGGCGAATGTACGGATCCAGCCGGCCATCTTCGCTGCCGAGCATAGAAAACAGGCGCTCGTTCCAGCTCGCCGCATCGTCAACCAGCTGGATGGCCAGCATATCCCGAATCAGCTGGACGAAGGCGTGGGCCTTCAGCTCGCCGATGGAGGTGAAGTGGTGGTGCAGCTGCCCGGTGGCCACGCCGGCCTCGCTGGCTATCTGCCGAACGGTCATTGCGCCAAGGCCGCCGCGCAGGGCCACGCGCATCGCCGCCTGCAGGATAACTTCCCGCCGATCTTCCCGACTTAAATAGTTCATATGCTCCCGCCGCACAGTGGTTTTCATCGATAGTAACAAAAAGTTGGACAGTCGTTCAACAATCCGGCAGGATCGCATTCCTGGACGCGTGTCCAATTTAGTTAATTGAGGAAATGTAGTATGTCTCGGCAATGGTTAACGCTAATAGCGATTTTGCTGGTTTATCTTCCAGTGGCGATCGATGCCACGGTGCTGCACGTAGCGGCGCCAACGCTTAGCGTATCGCTGGGAACCAGCAGCAACGAGCTGCTGTGGATCATTGATATTTATTCATTAGTGATGGCCGGTATGGTGCTGCCGATGGGCGCGCTAGGCGACAAAATTGGCTTTAAGCGCCTGCTGCTGCTCGGCAGCGGGATTTTCGGCGTTGCGTCGCTGGCGGCGGCCTTTTCCCCCAGCGCGATGGCGCTGATTGCCTCCCGGGCGCTGCTGGCCATCGGGGCCGCGATGATCGTCCCGGCGACGCTGGCCGGCATTCGTAACACCTTTGCCGAAGCCCGCCACCGCAACATGGCGCTGGGCCTGTGGGCGGCGATTGGCTCAGGCGGCGCGGCTTTCGGTCCGCTGGTGGGCGGAATGCTGCTGGAGCACTTCTACTGGGGATCGGTGTTCCTGCTCAACGTTCCCATCGTGCTGGTGGTTATGGCCTTCAGCGCGCGAATGGTGCCGCGCCAGCCCGCGCGACGCGAGCAGCCGCTAAATATGCTGCAGGCGTTGATGCTGATTACGGCAATCCTGATGCTGGTCTTTAGCGCCAAAACGGCGCTCAAAGGGCAGCTTGAGCTGTGGATCACCGGACTGGTGGCCCTCGCCGGCGCGGGGATGCTGTTCTCCTTCGTGCGCCGGCAGCTCTCATCGGCGAGGCCGATGGTGGATATGCGCCTCTTCACGCACCGCATTATTCTAAGCGGCGTGATGATGGCAATGACGGCGCTGATTACGCTGGTGGGTTTCGAACTGCTGATGGCGCAGGAGCTGCAGTTTGTGCACGGTAAAACGCCGTTTGAGGCCGGGTTATTTATGCTGCCGCTGATGGTGGCCAGCGGGTTTAGCGGGCCGATCGCCGGGATGATGGTCTCGCGCCTCGGCCTGCGTCAGGTCGCCACCGGCGGGATGCTGCTCAGCGCGTTCAGCTTCCTTGGGCTGTCGATGACCGACTTTAGCAGCCAGCCGTGGCTGGCGTGGGGGCTGATGACGATGCTGGGCTTCAGCGTTGCCAGCGCGCTGCTGGCCTCCAGCTCGGCGATTATGGCCGCCGCGCCAAAAGAGAAGGCGGCCGCGGCGGGCGCGATTGAAACGATGGCCTATGAGCTCGGCGCCGGGCTGGGTATAGCGCTCTTTGGCCTGATCCTGACCCGCAGCTACAGCTCGTCGATTGTATTACCGAACGGTATTGACGGCGGCGCGGCGGAGCAGGCCGCCTCCTCCATCAGCGAGGCGATAAATCTGGCCCAGTCGATGCCCGCTATTCCGGCCCATGCGCTGGTTGAGGCGGCCAAAACGGCGTTTATCAGCGCCCACAGCATCGTCCTGGCAACGGCCGGCGTCCTGCTGCTGCTGCTGGCAATGGGGATCTGGCGCAGCCTCGCGAAGGTGCCGCCGGTGAGTGACGCCCTATAGCTGGAGAGAGAGCTCCATGGCGGCCCGGCGCAGCGGCGCCAGGGCCAGCTCTTTTAGCGCTCCGGCGCTCATCGCGGCCGCAGGCACGCCGACGTTGAGCGCCGCCACCACCTGGCCGCCGCGCGACAGCAGCGGCACCGCCAGCGAACACAGCCCAACCTCAATCTGCCTGTCCGCAAGCGCGTATCCCTGCATGCGGACTTTGGCAATTTCCTCGCGCAATCCCGGCAGATCGCAGACCGTATGCGGGGTGTAGCGCATTAGCACGGCTCGTGACAACGTCACCTCAAGCTGCTCTTCCGGCAGCGCGCTGAGCAGCACCCGGCCCATCGAGGTGGCCCAGGCGGGCAGGCGGCTGCCGCGCCCGATGTCGACGCTGAGCAGGTTGTTGACCGCGGCTCTGGCGATGTACAGCACGTTATCCCCATCCAGGGTGGCGGCCGAACAGGACTCGCCCAGCGTTTTGCCCAGCGTATCCAGCGCGGTCTGCGCCACTTTTGCCAGCGGAGTACCGGCAAGGTAGGCGTGGCCCACCGCCAGCACGCGCGGCAGCAGCTCGTAGCTGCGGCCATCGGGGCTGTGTACCATCCCCAGCGCCGCCAGGGTATAGAGGCAGCGGCGCACGGCGGCGCGAGAAATTTGCGTTTTCTGGCTGAGCTGCGAAATGGTCAGCCGCTGGCGCTGGGGAGTAAAGGCGTTGAGCACCTCCAGCCCGCGCGCCAGCGACAGCATAAAGTTTGGGTCGTGTTCGGCCTGCCTGGCGCTGAGGGTGGTTGGGGATCTATCGCTCATTGAATTCCTCTCCATTCGAAGACAAAGCTCGCGGGCATCACTATACCCTGCGCACAGCGGGCGGCGGCGGAATGTGCGCGTTTTCCCACCCGGATCACATTATTAACCTCAATTTAACAAGCGCGTCGATAATCGCACAACATTTCGATTATCGCCGTTGACCGTGCCGGTGGCTGCCCCCTATTGTCAAAGGCATCGTCACCTCCCGTTATGGTTGGGGGCACAAAAAGTTATACCCGATATCGACTATGCAGCCGCCGCGCCTGGCCACCTTACCGGTGCCGCAGCGGACGCTGCGCGAAGATCCCGGGGCCGGCTATTTCACGATTGGGAACAGAAGATGACCGCGACCGTAGAACGCATTGAAAGCTGGCTGGTTGATGTCCCGACCATTCGCCCGCACAAACTCTCAATGGCCACCATGGGCTGCCAGACGCTGGTGATTATTCGCCTCACGCGCTCCGACGGCATCTGTGGGATCGGCGAGGCGACCACCATTGGTGGCCTGAGCTATGGCGTCGAAAGCCCGGAGGCCATCGTCTCCGCCATTACCCACTATCTGACGCCGCTGCTCAAGGGCCAGCCGGCGGATAACCTCAACGCGCTCACCGAGCGCATGAACGGCGCCATTAAAGGCAATACCTTTGCCAAATCGGCGATTGAGACCGCGCTGCTCGATGCCCAGGGCAAGGCGCTGGGGCTGCCGGTTTCGGCGCTGCTGGGCGGGGCGCTGCAGACCTCGCTGCCGGTGCTGTGGACGCTGGCGAGCGGCGATACCGCGAAGGACATTGCCGAAGGTGAGCGGCTGCTGAGCGAACGCCGCCATCAGGCGTTCAAGCTAAAAATTGGCGCCCGGGAGCTGGCTACCGACCTCAGGCACACCCGCGCGATCGTCGAGGCGCTGGGCGACCGGGCCAGCATCCGGGTTGACGTCAACCAGGCGTGGGACGCCACCGCTGCGGCCAGAGGCTGCCGCGAGCTGGCGGCGATGGGGGTCGACCTTATCGAACAGCCGGTTAGCGCGCAGGATAACGCCGCCCTGGTGCGCCTTAGCCACCGCGTCGAGACCGCGATCCTGGCGGATGAAGCCGTCGCTACCCACTATGACGGCTACCGCCTGGCCCAGCAGGGATTCAGCGGCGCCTACGCGCTGAAGATTGCTAAAGCCGGCGGTCCGGCCAGCGTGTTGGCCCTCGCGCGGGTGGCGCAGGCGGCGGGCATTGGCCTGTACGGCGGCACCATGCTGGAAGGGAGCGTCGGCACGGTGGCGTCGCTGCACGCCTGGTCAACGCTGCCGCTGCAGTGGGGAACCGAGATGTTTGGCCCGCTGCTGTTGAAGGACGACATCATCAGCGTGCCGCTGACCTTCGCCGAGGGGCAGGTCGTTCTGCCGCAGACGCCGGGGCTCGGCGTCGAGCTCGATGAAGATAAGCTGCAGTTTTATACCCGTAAAGCGTAAGCGCGCACAGGAGAGAGAAATGCTGTTCAAAGTGGATATGACCGTCAATATTCCGCTGGGGTTTCCCGGCGCCGAAATTGAGGAGATCAAGCAGCGTGAAAAGGCCTACTCGCAGCAGCTGCAGCGGGAAGGTAAATGGCGGCATATTTGGCGCGTCGCCGGGCTGTACGCCAACGTCAGTATTTTTGACGTGCGGGACGCCGAAGAGCTGCATCAGATATTAATGGGGCTACCGCTGTACCCGTTTATGGAAATACGCGTGGAGGCGCTCTGCCGTCATCCATCATCGATTCGTGAAGACGATAAATAATAATAATTAACCTCGCGCCGGTTTATATCGGCGTAAACCCTACAAATAAGCTGCAAGCAATAAGTGAGAATCGTGATGAAAAATTCTTTCGTACAACAAGAAGCCGTGCAGAAATTATTACGTGAAAGTGCCGGCCTGAACGTTCCCGGCGGCAACGAGCGCTTTAAAGCCATCGTCCATCGCATCCTCGAAGATATGTGTACCCTGATCGATGATTATAATATTAGCCAGGAAGAGTTCTGGCACGCGGTGAACTATCTCCACGAGCTGGGCGGGCGTCAGGAGGCGGCGCTGCTGGCGGCGGGCCTCGGAATCGAGCACTTCCTCGACCTGCGCCAGGACGCTATCGAAGCCGCCCAGCACCGGGAAACCGGCACCCCGCGCACGATTGAGGGGCCGCTGTACGTCGCCAACGCGCCGCTGAGCGATGGCCACGCGCGGATGGATGACGGCAGAGATGCGGGTGAGGTCATGTGGCTGCATGGCCAGGTTTGCGACACCCAGGGGCGCCCGGTAGCGAACGCCGTGGTCGATATCTGGCACGCCAACACCCTCGGGAATTACTCCTTCTTCGACCAGAGCCAGGGAGAGTATAACCTGCGCCGCCGCATTCGTACCGGCGCCGACGGCCGCTACAGCGTGCGCAGCATCATGCCTTCCGGCTACGGCTGCCCGCCGGATGGCCCGACCCAGAAGCTGCTTGACCAGCTGGGGCGTCACGGTAATCGCCCGGCGCATATTCACTTCTTCGTTTCGGCTCCGGGCCACAGGCATTTAACCAGTCAGATTAACCTCAATGGCGATAAATACCTGTGGGATGACTTCGCATTTGCTACCCGCGACGGGCTGATCGCCGACCCGGTTAAAATCACCGATCGCGAGCTTATCCAGCAGCGTAAGCTCGACGGCGCGCATACCGAAGTGTGCTTTGATTTCACCCTCTGCCCGGCGCTAAACGCCGATGAAGAGCAGCGCGGCACCCGCCTGCGCGCGCAGGAGTAAGCCGCGCTTTTAACCCGGGCAGCGGCGTCGCGTCCTGTCCGGGCTACCGGTATCATCGCCTTAATTAATCCGTACAGCGTCGTCATCATTTCGCCACCGCCTTTTAATCCTGAATAATGCAGGAGGACCTGACTCATGCAAAAAACGTACGCAACGTTAAAAGCTAAAATTAGCAACGCATTAATTGTTGACCGTGAAAAGCATATTTATCGCTGCCATCGCTCAATATTTACCGACAGCCAGCTATTTGATTTTGAAATGAAGCATATATTCGAAGGCAACTGGGCGTTTCTCGCCCATGAAAGTCAAATTGCCGAGGCCGGAGATTATTATACCCTGACCCTCGGGCGCCAGCCGGTGATTATTACCCGGGATAAAAAGAACCAGCTCCATGCGCTTATTAATAGCTGCGCGCACCGCGGCGCCATGCTGTGTCGGCGCAAAACCGGGAATAAAAACTCCTTCACCTGTCCGTTCCACGGCTGGACCTTTGGCAATAGCGGCAAGCTGCTAAAAGCGAAAGACGAGAGCACCGGCGGCTACCCGGAGACGTTTAAACACGAGGGCTCCCATGACCTGAAAAAGCTCCCGCGCTTTCAGTCCTACCGCGGCTTTCTGTTCGGCAGCCTCAGCGACGACGTGCAGCCGCTGGAGCAGTATCTCGGCGAGACCCTGAAGATTATCGATCTGATGGTCGATCAGGCGGCCGAAGGGCTGGAGGTCCTCAAAGGCTCCTCGAGCTACGTTTATGAGGGTAACTGGAAGCTGGGGGCGGAAAACGGCGCCGACGGCTACCACGTCAGCGTGGTGCACTGGAACTACGCCTCAACGATGTCGCGGCGCAACTATGAAGCGGAAGGGACGCACTCGGTGGACGCTAACGGCTGGTCGAAAAGCCTCGGTGGCGGCTACGGCTTTGAAAACGGCCATATGCTGCTGTGGACCCGCGCGCTCAATCCGGAGGTGCGTCCGGTTTACGCGCACCGGGCGCGCCTGCAGGCGGAGTTTGGCGAGCTGCGCGCCGACCAGATGGTCAACGAAACCCGCAACCTGTGCCTCTATCCTAACGTCTACTTAATGGATCAGTTCTCCACTCAGATCCGCGTGATCCGCCCGATCGCCGTCGATAAAACCGAAGTGACCATCTGGTGCTTTGCGCCAAAAGGGGAGCCCAACGAGGCCCGCGCCCTGCGTATTCGCCAGTACGAGGATTTCTTTAATGTCAGTGGAATGGGCACCCCGGATGACCTCGAAGAGTTCAGCGCCTGCCAGCGCGGCTACCTCGGCGAGAGCCTGGCGTGGAGCGACCTCAGCCGCGGCGCGCTGCACTGGGTCGATGGTGCGGATGAGCACGCCCGGCACGCCGGATTTACGCCGCTGCTGAGCGGAGTCAAGTCGGAAGATGAAGCCCTGTACATCGCCCATCACCACCACTGGCAGAACGTGATGCTGGCGGCGCTTGATAAAGAGCAGCAGCGCTACGACCAGTCGATTACCCAGCGCGTGGAGGTGGCGTAATGTTGACGCTTGAACAGGTTCGCCAGTTTCTCTACTACGAAGCCCGCCTGCTTGACGACCGCCAGTGGGACGAATGGCTGACGTGCTACAGCCCGAAGGTGGTGTTCTGGATGCCGGCGTGGGGCGATGACGACCGGCTCACCCGCGACCCGCAGCGCGAGATTTCGCTGATCTACTACCCCAACCGCGAGGGGCTTGAGGACCGGGTGTACCGCATCAAAACGGAACGCTCCGGCGCCAGCACCCCGGAGCCGCGGACCACGCACACGATCAGCAACGTGGAGCTGACGGGTGAAGGCGAGCAGGGCCTGGAGGTGCGCTACAGCTGGGTGACCTGGAGCCATCGCTACCAGCAGACCGATGCCTATTTTGGCTCGACCTGCTGCACCCTCACCGTCGAGGACGGCAGGCCGCAGATTGTGCGAAAAACCGTGCGCCTGAACAACGACTACATCCGTCAGGTCATCGACGTTTACCATATTTAAGAGGGGCTTATGACCTTTAATATTGCGCTCAATTTTGAGGACGGCATCACCCGCTTTATCCACTGCAACCCCGGGGAGAAGGTGCTGGATGCCGCCTATCGGCAGAAGGTGAATTTGCCGATGGACTGTTCGGACGGCGTCTGCGGCACCTGTAAATGCCGCTGCGCCAGCGGTGATTACGCCCTGGGCGATGACTATCTCGAAGAGGCGCTGAGCGACGAGGAGGCCGCCGCGCGCCAGGTGCTGACCTGCCAGATGATCCCGACCAGCGACTGCGTGATTGACGTGCCGGTGGCGGCGGCGCAGTGCAAAACCGCGCTGGCCAGCGTCGGCGCGGCGGTGGTGGCGGTCAACGCCCTGTCGGAGAGCGCCATTGAGCTGGTGGTCGCACTTGACGAAGCGCTGGCGTTTCTGCCGGGGCAGTACATCAATATTCAGGTCCCGGGTACCCCCCACGTGCGCGCCTACTCCTTTAGCTCCCTTTCCGGGGCGCGTGAGGGCCGTTTCCTGATCCGCAACGTGCCCGGCGGCATCATGAGCCAGTGGCTGACGCAGCGCGCGCGGCCCGGCGAGCGGCTGATCCTCAGCGGGCCGATGGGCAGCTTTTATCTGCGCGGCGGCGAGCGTCCGCTGCTGATGCTCGCCGGCGGAACCGGCCTGGCGCCGCTGTTGTCGATGCTGCACACCCTCGTGCAGCAGGGCAGCACCCGCCCGGTGACCCTGGTGTACGGCGTTACCCGCGATAGCGATCTGGTCAAAACCGAGGCGCTGGACGCCTTCGTCGGCCAGCTCTCCGGCTACCGCTGGCTGCCGGTGGTGGCCGACCCGCAAAGCGGCTGTCCGCAGCGTGGGTTTGTCACCGACCATCTCGATGAGTCCATGCTTAACGGCGGGGATGTTGATATCTACCTCTGCGGTCCGCCGCCGATGGTTAACGCGGTTTCCTCCGCGCTTCGCGACCGCGGCGTTGAGCCCGCCGGTTTTTGGTATGAAAAATTTATCGCCAGCCAGAGCGCGGCGGCATAAGGAGAGAGCATGCGATTTCAGGATAAGGTAGTGGCGATCACCGGCGCGGCCCAGGGGATCGGTCGGCAGACGGCTGAGCAGGCGGCGCGCGAGGGCGCGAGGCTGCTGCTGATCGACCGCTCCCGCTACGTACACGAGCTGGCGGCGACGCTGGCGGAGTCCGGCTGCGACGTGCTGGCGCTGGAGGCTGACCTTGAGCAGTGGGCGAGCACCGAGCAGGTTTTTGCCGAAGGCGTGGCCCATTTCGGCCGCCTCGACGTGCTGATTAACAATATTGGCGGCACCATCTGGGCGCGGCCCTTCGCCGAATATCAGCCGCAGCAGATTGAACAGGAGATCCGCCGGTCGCTGTTTCCGACGCTATGGGGGTGCCGGGCGGCGCTGCCGTGGATGCTACGCCAGGGCAAGGGCGCCATCGTTAACGTCTCGTCCGTGGCGACCGCGGGCGTCAACCGGGTTCCCTATTCGGCGGCCAAGGGCGGGGTCAACGCGCTGACCCGCTCGATTGCCATGGAGTACAGCGACAGCGGCATTCGCATCAACGCGGTAGCGCCCGGCGGCACCGAGGCCCCGGCGCGCCTGACGCCGCGCAATAGTGAGATGCCGACGGCGCAGGAGCAGGGATGGTATCAGCAGGTGGTCGATCAAACGGTGCAGAGCAGCCTGATGCATCGCTACGGGACGCTGGCGGAACAGGCAAACGCAATCCTGTTTCTCGCCAGCGATGAGGCAAGCTATATCACCGGCGTTACGCTGCCGGTGGCCGGGGGCGATCTCGGCTAGCGTCGGGTCGCGTACCAGCAGAGCAGGGAGCCGGCGCACACCATGCCGGCTCCCTGCCAGAACGACCACGACAGGGACGCGCTCAGCAGTACCGCCGCCAGCGCCGATGAGAGCACCGGCGTAAAGTACGACGCCGCCGCCAGCAGGCTGATGTTGCCGTGGAGGATCCCCACGTTCCACGCCGCGTAGGCCAGCCCCAGGGCCACCGCCACCATCACCAGCTTGATAACCACCGGCCAGCTAAAGATCATCGGCGGCTGCTCGCTGAACAGAAATTTCAGCCACAGGGTCAGCGCCGTTAATAATACGAACAGGGTGATACCGTTTTTGCCTTTCGCATATTTGGCGGTCACCGTGCAATAGGCCGCCCAGATAAAGGCGCCGACAAATGCCAGAATATAGCTCAGGGGGCTGGAGACGACGTTGCTGATAATTTCATCAATATTCAGGCCATGCTCACCGCCTAATACCCAAACGACGCCAAACAGCGCAATAAATAAGCCGGGAATAACCAGCCAGGTGCTTTTCTGCTGATTAAAGAGAATGGCGAATAAAATCGTCAGGCTGGGCCACAGATAGTTGACCATACCCACTTCGATCGCCTGCTGGCGGGTGCCGGCAAAGCCCAGAGAAAGTGCGAGGCAGATTTCATAGCTGACAAACAGCAGGCTGCCGGCCAGTAAATAGGCGCGCGGGATCTGCCGCAGCTGCGGGAAGCCAACGGTAAACACCAGCAATATACCGCTGAGGCTGTAGATCATTGCCGCGCCGCCTACCGGACCTAATCCTTCGCTCACTCCGCGAATCAAACCGACCATGGTGCTCCACAGCACAATAGCCGCCAGTCCGGTTAACGTTGCCTTTTTCTTTTCCATCTTAAACCTGATGCCAATACGAATTCAGCTTCGATTTATAACACTTTTCTATTCCACCCGGCCGATATTTTCATCAGTCGTTAATCCTAAGGGGGTAATTAAAGCTGCGGGGCCTGACTATTAAGGGGGCGAGCGTTTTCGACATTGATTTGACGCAATAAAAACAGGGACATTGCTGTTAGTTTCCCCCCCGCGATGAACAAAATTCCTGCATGGAGAAAATCAATGGACGTCAGCCGCAGAAAGTTTTTCAAAATCTGCGCAGGCGGTATGGCCGGAACAACAGCTGCTGCCCTGGGTTTTGCACCCAAAATGGCGCTGGCTCAGGCGCGTAACTACAAGCTATTGCGCGCCAAAGAGATCCGCAACACCTGCACATACTGCTCCGTGGGCTGCGGGCTATTAATGTATAGCCTGGGCGACGGCGCGAAGAACGCGAAAGAAGCAATTTATCATATCGAAGGCGACCCGGATCACCCGGTGAGCCGCGGCGCGCTGTGCCCGAAAGGGGCGGGCCTGCTGGACTACGTGCACAGTGAAAACCGCCTGCGCTACCCGCAATACCGCGCGCCGGGCTCCGACAGGTGGCAGCGTATTTCCTGGGATGAGGCCTTCGATCGCATTGCCAAACTGATGAAAGCCGACCGTGACGCCAACTTTATTGAGAACAACGAACAGGGCGTAACGGTTAACCGCTGGCTTTCCACCGGGATGCTGTGCGCGTCCGCGGCGAGTAATGAAACCGGCATGCTAACGCAGAAGTTTGTGCGCTCTCTCGGCATGCTGGCGGTAGACAACCAGGCGCGCGTCTGACACGGACCAACGGTAGCAAGTCTTGCTCCAACATTTGGTCGCGGTGCGATGACCAACCACTGGGTTGATATCAAAAACGCTAACGTGGTGATGGTGATGGGCGGCAACGCCGCTGAAGCACATCCGGTGGGATTCCGCTGGGCGTTAGAAGCGAAGAACAACAACGATGCGACGCTTATCGTCGTCGATCCGCGCTTTACGCGTACGGCATCGGTGGCCGATATCTATGCGCCAATCCGCTCCGGCACCGACATTACCTTCCTGTCGGGGGTACTGCTGTACCTGATTGAAAATAACAAAATTAACGCCGAATACGTCAGGCACTACACCAACGCTAACCTGCTGGTGCGCGATGATTTTGCCTTCGATGACGGCCTGTTCAGCGGCTACGACGCTGAAAAACGCCAGTACGATAAGTCCTCCTGGAACTACCAGTTTGATGAAAACGGCTTTGCCAAACGCGATGAAACCCTGACCCACCCGCGCTGCGTCTGGAACCTGCTAAAACAGCACGTCTCCCGCTATACGCCGGACGTGGTGGAGAACATCTGCGGGACGCCAAAAGCGGACTTCCTCAAGGTGTGCGAAGTGCTGGCCTCCACCAGCGCGGCGGATCGCACCACCACCTTCCTCTATGCGCTGGGCTGGACGCAGCACACCGTCGGGGCGCAGAACATCCGCACCATGGCGATGATCCAGCTGCTGCTCGGCAATATGGGGATGGCGGGCGGCGGGGTCAACGCGCTCCGCGGCCACTCCAATATCCAGGGGCTGACCGACCTTGGGCTGCTGTCAACCAGCCTGCCCGGCTATCTGACGCTGCCGGCGGAAAAGCAGACGGATCTGCACAGCTATCTGCAGGCCAACACGCCAAAAGCGACGCTGGACGAGCAGGTGAACTACTGGAGCAACTATCCTAAGTTCTTCGTCAGCCTGATGAAATCCTTCTACGGCGACGCGGCGCAAAAAGAGAACGACTGGGGCTTTAACTGGTTACCGAAATGGGATCAGGCCTACGACGTTATCAAGTACTTCAACATGATGGATGGCGGCAAAGTCAACGGCTACCTCTGCCAGGGCTTTAACCCTGTGGCGTCCTTCCCGGACAAAAACAAAGTGGTGCGCAGCCTCAGCAAGCTGAAGTACATGGTGGTTATCGATCCGCTGGTGACCGAAACCTCCGTCTTCTGGCAAAACCACGGCGAGTCCAACGACGTTGACCCGGCGGCGATCCAGACGGAAGTCTTCCGCCTGCCGTCCACCTGCTTTGCCGAAGAAGATGGCTCTATCGCCAACTCCGGACGCTGGCTGCAGTGGCACTGGAAGGGCCAGGATGCGCCGGGCGAAGCGCGCAACGACGGCGAAATCCTTGCCGGTATCTACCACCGTCTGCGCGAAATGTACCGCGCTGAGGGCGGCAAAGGCGTCGAGCCGCTGCTGAAAATGGACTGGGACTACAAGCAGCCGGATCGTCCGGAATCGGAAGAGGTGGCAAAAGAGAACAACGGCTACGCGCTGGCGGATCTCTACGACGCCAACGGCGCGCTGGTGGCGAAAAAAGGCCAGCTGCTGAACAGCTTCGCGCTGCTGCGCGACGACGGCTCGACCTCATCCTCGTGCTGGATTTATACCGGCAGCTGGACCGAGCAGGGCAACCAGATGGCCAACCGCGACAACGCCGATCCGTCGGGCCTTGGCAACACCCTGGGCTGGGCCTGGGCGTGGCCGCTAAACCGCCGGGTGCTCTATAACCGCGCGTCGGCGGATATCAACGGCAGGCCGTGGGATGCGAAACGGATGCTGATCCAGTGGAACGGCGCTAAGTGGGTCGGGAACGATATTGCGGACTTCAACACCGCGCCGCCGGGGAGCAAAACCGGTCCGTTTATCATGCAGCAGGAGGGTCTCGGCCGGCTGTTTGCGCTGGATAAGCTGGCGGAAGGTCCGTTCCCTGAGCACTACGAGCCAATGGAGACGCCGCTGGGTACCAACCCGCTGCACCCGAACGTTATCTCCAGTCCGGTGGTGCGTCTGTACGAAGAGGATGCCGTGCGCTTAGGTAAGAAAGACAGGTTCCCGTACATCGGCACCACCTATCGCCTGACCGAGCACTTCCACACCTGGACCAAGCACGCGCTGCTTAACGCCATCGCGCAGCCGGAGCAGTTCGTCGAAATCAGCGAGGGGCTGGCGAAAGCCAAGGGGATTGCCAACGGCGATCGCGTGACGGTCAGCAGCATGCGCGGCTTTATTCGCGCGGTGGCGGTAGTGACCCGGCGCCTGCAGACGCTTAACGTCAACGGCCAGCAGGTGGAAACCGTCGGGATCCCGCTGCACTGGGGCTTTGAAGGGGTGGCCCGTAAAGGCTACATCGCCAATACCCTGACGCCGAACGTCGGCGATTCCAACTCGCAAACGCCGGAGTATAAGGCGTTTCTGGTCAACATCGAGAAAGCGTAAGGGGCGATTCAATGGCGATGGAAACACAGGACATTATTAAACGCTCCGCGACTAACCCTA
This sequence comes from Klebsiella terrigena, assembly GCF_006539725.1. Taxonomy (GTDB): domain Bacteria; phylum Pseudomonadota; class Gammaproteobacteria; order Enterobacterales; family Enterobacteriaceae; genus Klebsiella; species Klebsiella terrigena. Next base: position 168,984 of record NZ_BJNO01000001.1, read on the forward strand.
TCACTCCCGCGCCCCGCGCGCGGGACTTTAAGGCGGAAGTCGCCAAGCTTATCGATGTGTCATCCTGCGTGGGCTGCAAGGCCTGCCAGGTGGCCTGCTCCGAGTGGAACGATATCCGCGATGAGGTGGGGCACTGCGTCGGGGTTTACGATAACCCGGCGGATCTCAGCGCCAAATCCTGGACGGTGATGCGCTTTAGCGAAACTGAACAGAACGGCAGGCTGGAGTGGCTGATCCGTAAAGACGGCTGCATGCACTGCGAAGATCCGGGCTGCCTGAAGGCCTGCCCCTCGGCCGGCGCGATTATTCAGTACGCGAACGGCATCGTCGACTTCCAGCAGGAAAACTGCATTGGCTGCGGCTACTGCATTGCCGGGTGTCCGTTTAACGTCCCGCGCCTCAATAAAGAGGATAACCGGGTCTATAAATGCACGCTCTGCGTCGACCGCGTCAGCGTCGGTCAGGAGCCGGCGTGCGTGAAAACCTGCCCGACCGGGGCGATTCATTTCGGCAGCAAGAAAGAGATGCTGGAGGTGGCGCAGGAGCGGGTCAACAAGCTGAAGGCGCGCGGCTATCCGCACGCCGGGGTGTACAACCCGCCGGGCGTGGGCGGCACGCACGTGATGTACGTGCTGCATCACGCCGACCAGCCGGAGCTGTACCACAAGCTGCCGAACGATCCGAAAATCGATACCAGCATCAATCTGTGGAAAGGGGCGCTGAAGCCGCTCTCGGCGCTGGGCTTTGTCGCCACCTTTGCCGGGCTTATCTATCACTACATCGGTATCGGACCGAACAAGGAAGTGGATGACGATGAGGAGGAACATGATGAGTAAATCGAAGATGATTGTGCGCACGAAGTTTATCGACCGCGCCTGTCACTGGACGGTGGTTATCTGCTTCTTTCTGGTTTCACTGTCCGGGATCTCGTTCTTCTTCCCGAGTCTGCAGTGGCTGACGGAAACCTTCGGTACGCCGCAGATGGGGCGCATTCTGCATCCCTTCTTCGGGGTGGTTATCTTTATCGCCCTGATGTTTATGTTCGTCCGTTTTGTGCAGCATAACATCCCCGACAAGCAGGATATTCCGTGGCTGAAGGGGATTGTTGAGGTGCTGAAAGGCAACGAGCATAAGGTGGCGCGCGTCGGGAAATATAACGCCGGGCAGAAGATGATGTTCTGGACCATCATGAGCATGATTTTTGTGCTGCTGGTGACCGGGGTGATTATCTGGCGGCCCTGGTTTGCGCACTATTTCCCGATTCAGGTCATCCGCTACGGCCTGCTGATCCACGCGGCGTCGGCGATTGTGCTGATCCACGCCATCCTGATCCATATGTATATGGCGTTCTGGGTGAAGGGGTCGATTAAAGGCATGGTTGAAGGCAAGGTGAGCCGCCGCTGGGCGAAAAAACACCACCCGCGCTGGTACCGCGACGTCGAGCGCCTGGAGGCGAAGAAAGAGAGTTCGCAGGGGATAAAATAGGCCTGCCGCGGAATTCTGCATGGCGCGACCGATGTCGCGCCATTTTTTTAGCCTTCGCCGCGCAGGACCTCCAGCCCCACCCGCTGGCCGTAAGAGAGCTCGAGGGTATTGCCGTCCGGGTCGGCAAAGAACACGTAGTAGCCCACCGGCTCGCCGAGCTGTTCAGGCTCGCTGCGCAGCACGCCCTCGCGGCGCGCTATCGCGGTTTTTTCATCGATCTCCTGGCGCGTCGCGCAGGCTACCCCGAGGTGACCGAAGGGCCCAAGCGGGGTATCGGTGTGGCTATCCGTCTGCACCAGCACCAGCGCAAACGGGCGGGTGCGGTCGCTCAGCCACGCCACGTGGCGCGCGGAGGGCAGATCGGGCGAGCGCCGGTGGATCACCTGCATGGCGGTGTAGCGGGTATAAAAATCGATACTTTTTTGCAGATCGCGCACCATAAAGGCGACGTGGGTAAAACCGCTGTCTACTTCCTGCATCATGCTGCTCCTGTTAGGTCGTTTTGTTCTGCCGACAACGGTAATACCTCAGGTTAACTTGAGGTAAAGCGCGAATTGTGCCATTGACGATCGCCAAAACGGGTAGGGCGAAGAGGCTCCCGCCGATGCGGGAGCCGGCGGGAGAGGCTAGAAATGTTCCTTGATAAAACGGAAGGGGTACTCGCTGGATTTACTCTTGCCCGTTTTGCGCTTGGGCAATTTAACCGGATCGATATGCGGGTTCTTGTAAGGGATCTGCGCCAGCAGGTGGGTAATGATGTTCAGGCGAACGCGCTTCTTCTCCTCCGAACGGGCGACAAACCACGGCGCCCAGGCGGTATCGGTGGCGGCAAACATCGCGTCCCTGGCGGCGGTGTAGTCGTCCCAGCGGTTAAACGACTTGATGTCCATTGGCGACAGCTTCCAGATCTTGCGCCCGTCGTTGATGCGGTCGCGCAGGCGGCGCTCCTGCTCCTCCGGGGTCACCTCCAGCCAGTATTTCAGCAAGATGATCCCGGACTCGACCATCGCCCGCTCGACCATCGGCGCGCCTTCAAGGAACTTATCCGTCTGCTCGGGGGTACAAAAGCCCATCACCCGCTCGACGCCTGCGCGGTTGTACCAGCTGCGGTCGAAGATCACTATCTCTCCGGCGGCGGGTAAAAAGGGAATATAGCGCTGATAGTAGAGCTGGCTCTTCTCGCGCTCTGTGGGGGCCGGAAGGGCGATAACCCGAAACACGCGCGGGCTAACCCGTTCGGTGATGGCTTTGATGGTGCCGCCTTTCCCCGCGCCGTCGCGCCCCTCAAACACGATGCAGACCTTCAGCCCCTGGCTGACGACCCACAGCTGCAGCTTGACCAGCTCAACGTGCAGCTTGCGTAGCGCCTTTTGATACTCTTTTTCGCCGAGCGGCTCGGTTTTACCGACGCTGTCGATAGCTTTGCTCTTTTTCTTATTTCCCATGGGCTCTTCTCCGTCGTGTATCGCGCCGGGTCAGCGCTCTACTATGAAGTGTAATAACAGCGCCAGCGTACGGCGGAAAATATTCATTCACCGCCGCCGCGCTGCCCGCTAATTAAGCGGCAGAAGCGATATTCATGCAGCGATCGCGCCGTTATATGGATAAACAGGTCACTTCACGTTTTTGTCTGGCCTGCGGTTGCCGAATGGTCAATAATGCCGACCGAAAGTAAAAACAAAGGGTTATACCGCCCGGGATTGACCTGTTTGCCACGTTGCCCGGCCTGCCGTCGCGCCCGTTTGCGGCCAGGGCAGGCCTGAGTTATTTAAGGTTCAGAAGTATGAAAAAGACGATTTTTTCGTTAGCGCTTGGCACCTTTGGTCTGGGAATGGCGGAATTTGGCATCATGGGCGTACTGCCGGAGGTGGCCCACGACGTGGGGATCTCGATCCCCGTCGCCGGCAATATGATCTCTTATTACGCCTGCGGGGTGGTGATCGGCGCGCCGGTGATGGCGCTGATTTCGAGCCGCTTTTCGTTAAAATCGATCATGCTATTTCTCGCCGCGCTCACCGTTATCGGTAACGCCATTTTTGCCTTCTCTTCGAGCTACGCCATGCTGGCGGTCGGCCGGCTGGTCTCCGGCTTCCCCCACGGCGCCTTTTTTGGCGTCGGCGCGATTATCCTGTCGAAAATAGCCCCGCCGGGAAAAGTCACCGCGGCGGTCGCCGGGATGATAGGCGGGATGACGGTGGCCAACCTGATCGGCGTGCCTGCCGGAACCTGGCTCGGGCACCAGTTTAGCTGGCGCGACACCTTTATGGCCCTCTCCCTGTTTAACGTCGCGGTCTTCCTGTCAATTATCCGCTGGGTGCCGACGCTGTTTGATAAATCGACGACGCGATTGCGCGAACAGTTTTATTTTTTAAAATCACCGGCGCCGTGGCTGATATTTGCCGCGACGCTGTTTGGTAACGCCGGCGTATTTGCGTGGTTCAGCTATATCAAGCCGTTTATGATTAACGTTGCCGGTTTTTCCGAAGGCGCGATCATCTTTATTATGATGCTGGTGGGCCTGGGAATGGTGCTGGGCAACGTGCTCAGCGGCAAAATTTCCGCCCGCTTTAGCCCATTGCGCATTGCCGCCGCCACCGACGGCATGATTGCCGTGGTGCTGTTGCTGATGTTTATCTTCGGCGATCGTCAGCCGGCGGCGCTGCTGCTGACCTTTATCTGCTGTACCGGTCTGTTTGCGCTCGCGGCGCCGCTGCAGATCCTGCTGCTGCAAAACGCCCGCGGCGGAGAGATGCTGGGGGCGGCGGGGGGACAGATTGCCTTTAACCTCGGCAGCGCGATTGGCGCCCTGTGCGGGGGAATGATGCTGACCTGGGGCTTTGGCTGGAATTCGGTTGCGCTGCCTGCCGCCGGGCTCTCCTTCCTCGCCATGAGTTCGCTGCTGATTTACGCTCGCTATCAGCGCAGCCTCCGCTAGCCGCCGCGCGCCGCGCCTGGTGCGGCGCGCGGGGCCGAAGAGTCAATCCGTAAACGGCTCGCCGAGGGTCAGCATCAGGCGGTTTGCCCAGGCGAAAAAGGCCGCGGATTGCAGCAGGTCGAGCTGGGCGAGGGTATCGAGCCCCTGACGCTCAACGGCGGCCAGATGGGCAGCGTTGAGCGCCGACGGGGTGACCGAGACCGCGGCGGCAAAATCAATTTCTGCCTGCCAGAGCGCCGACTGGCCGTCGCTGAGGTTATCTCCCGGCGTCACCGCCAGCAGGGTTTCCACCGCCGTCTCCTCTTTTGCCAGCTGGGCCGCCTTGCGGGCGTGCACCGAAGCGCAATAAATACAGCCGTTAATTTTGCTGGCTACCGTCGCCGCCAGCTCCCTTTCGGCGCGCGGCAGCCCGCCCGGCGTATAGAAAATACCCTTGTCGGTCAGCGTGCGCTGCTCCAGCAGCGGCTGGTTGCGGGCCAGCAGGCGAAAATAGGGTGAGTCGCTGTGGCCATATTTCGCCAGGATGTTGCGTTCGTCCTCGCTGAATTCGTCCAGCGGTTTGGCGGCGATCCACGGCTCCCAGCCCAGCTCGTCGCGGGTGAAGTGCACCGGCGCACGCCTGCCGCTGACCGTCTGCGGCGCGGTATGCCAGAAGCCGGCAACCACCGGCGTCTCCGCGCTGGCCGTCGGCTTACCGTTCAGCAACCGCAGGCCGGCGATCAGCCGGCTCTGGAAGCTCACAAAGGCGATGAGCTGGGCGAGGGTGACCACTGCCCGCAGACTCCAGCCGGCGTGAGTTAACGCCTGCAGCGCCGACGGCGTGGCCTCGATTGGGGTAAAGGTCAGCAGGCGGGCAAATCCCAGCGCCGGGATCAGCCGCGGCGACGTCGGGTCGGCAAGGCCGAATCCGGCGTAGTGGGCGGCGAGGGCGTCGGCCTGGTGCAGCTTGGCCACCTTCGCGGCCACCGCAAAGCGCTCGCTCAGCGGGAAATCCTCCTCCTCCTGGCCAAACAGCGTTTCATAGCTGCCCTGCGCATGGCGGGTGGCCGCTTCGCGCACCGCGCGGGCCTCGGCCAATGCGGAATTCGGGGCAATATCGGCCAGCTCAGCCAAAATATCCTGACTCAGTGTCATGGTGACTCCTTACTGTAGTTGCGGGGCAATATGCTGAGCGATCAGCTCAATAGAACGCAGCGTGTCGCGATGCGAAGGTTCAACGGAGTGGACCTGGAACGAAATATCGGTCACCCGCGCCAGCACGCTATCCTGCGCCAGCGAAGCCTTCACCTGTTCGACATCGCCGACGTGCGCATCCAGCTGAGAGAGATAATCTGTGACAGTGTCACCAATAAGCTGATGCCCGGCAGCGCGGTGCGCCGCCGCCTGACGCCGCAGGCCCGGCTCCGCCACCTGCAGGGCGTACTGCTGACTGTCGGCAACAAACGCGGTGCGTGAAGCGAGGATCCTCGGTGCGACCCCCGCCGGGAGCGCGCTAAGGTAGGCGTCGATAATCGGATTCTGGATGGCGTCCAGCGGTAGCTGCGGTTGACCGACGGGGCGCGGCTGGGTGCGGGAGAGCATCAGCCCGTGCCCGGCCTGGCCCGCACGGATAGCCCCTTCGGCGGAGAACGTGGCAATCCATATGCGCTCCGCGAGCTGCGGCGCCGGCGGGTAGAGATGGTTATCCGGATGGGCCAGCGAATCACCGCGCCAGGCGCTCTGGATCAGATGCAGGTGTTCGGCAAAAACCTCCCCCCGCCGTTCGCTGGTGAGGCCAAAGGGTAAAAACGAGGTCGGCGTGCCGCCGGAACCAAAGCCCACTTCTAGCCGCCCGTCCGCGAGCAGATCCAGCACCGCCGCATCTTCGGCAACGCGCAGCGGATCCTCCATCGGCAGGGTAATGATGGCGGTACCGAGGCGAATACGCTCGGTATGCGCGGCGGCATGGGCGAGAAACACCAGCGGCGATGGCAGGCCGCCCTCATGCTCATGGAAATGGTGCTGCGCAATCCACGCGCTATCGAAGCCGAGTCGTTCGGCGTGGCGGATCTGCTCGGTCGCCAGGCGATAGCGCTCCTTCGGCGCCGCGTCGTCCAGCAGACGGGTGAAAAAGCCCAGACGTTTACGCGTCATGCAACCTCCTTGCTTGAGGTGGAAAAATGAGGAATAGCGGCGATAAGCTCGCGGGTGTAATCGTGCTGCGGCGCGGCGAACAGGCGGCCAACCTCACCGTGCTCGACAACCAGGCCGGCGCGCAGCACCGTCACGCTGTGAGCGATGCGGCGCACCGTGGCCAGATCGTGGGTAATAAACAGATAGGTCAGCCCCAGCTGCTGCTGGAGCTGCTGGAGCAGGGCAAGAATTTGCGCCTGCACCGTGACGTCGAGCGCCGAGGTGGCTTCATCCAGCACCAGAATGGTCGGCTCCAGCACCAGCGCGCGGGCAATCGCCACCCGCTGGCGCTGGCCGCCGGAGAGCTCGCGGGCGGTTCGCCCCAGCAGCTCGGGGGCGAGGGCGACCCTGGCGGCAACCGCCTCGACGCGGGCGCGCCGCTGGGTCGGGCTGAGTCGGTCAAAGTTTTTCAGCGGCTCCTCGATAATTTCCTGCAGCGTCTGGCGCGGGTCGAGGGAGGCGAATGGGTTTTGGTAGACGAACTGAATTTTGCGCCGCAGCTGGCGCTGCGCTTCGCGGCTTAAATGTCCGGCATTGATGCCGTCAATGGCAATCTCGCCGCTGTCGGCGCGCTCAAAGCCGAGCAGGATCCGCGCGAGGGTGGTTTTCCCTGAACCGGATTCGCCGACCAGCGCGTGGGTGCTGCCGCGCCGCACCTCGAAGCTCACGCTGTCCAGCGCCTGCAGATGCGAATGGCCCAACGAGAAGCGCTTGCTGACGCCTTCCAGGCGAATAGCCGGCGTCGCCAGCCCGCGCCCGCCCGCCGGGGCGATGGTGAGGTTTTGCCCCTGCAGGTCGCTGAGCAGCTGGCGGGTGTAGGCGTGCTGCGGCGTGCGGATCACGTCTGCCGTAGCGCCGTGCTCCTGAATCTCGCCGTGGCGAAACACCAGCAGGCGGTCGGCACGCTGCGCCGCCAGCGCCAGATCGTGGGTCACAAACAGCACCGCGGTGCCGGATTCGCGGCGCAGGGTATCGAGCAGGTCGAGAATGCGCTTTTGTACCGTGACGTCGAGGGCGCTGGTGGGCTCGTCGGCAATGATTAAATCCGGCTTCAGGGCGATGGCTATCGCGATCAGCACCCGCTGCTTCATGCCGCCGGAGAGCTGGTGCGGATACTGGTTAAAGCGCTGTTCCGGATGGCTCAGGCCGACTTTCTCCAGCAGGGCCAGCACCTGACTCTTGCGCTCGGCGGCGCTGTGCTTTTGATGCAGACGCAGGATCTCCCCGACCTGGGCGCCGATAGTCTGCACCGGGTTCAGCGAGTTGCCCGGGTCCTGAGGCACCAGGCTGATGCGCGCGCCGCGCAGACTATCGAGCCGCTTACCCGACCAGCCGCTGATATCCTGCGCGTTAATGACGATCTTCCCGCCGTCGCGGCGGGCGTTATCTGCCAGCAGGCCGATAATCGCCTGGGCGGTGGTGGTCTTGCCGGAGCCGGACTCGCCGACGAACGCCAGCATTTCGCCGCGCCTGATGCTAAAGCTGACGCCGTGCACCACCTCGCGCCACTCCTGCCGGGAGCGGTAGCTGATACGCAGGTTTTCAACGCTTAATACGTTCATGCGCGTTCTCCGCTAAATTGACGGCTGATGCGGTTGGCGGCGAGCACCACCGCCACGACTGCCACACCGGGGAAGGTGGTTAGCCACCAGGCGGTTGAAAGATAGTTACGCCCTTCGGCAATCAGCAGCCCCCATTCCGGGACCGGCGGCGGGGTGCCGTAGCCGAGAAAGCTCAGGGTTGAGAGCGCGAGGATTGCCTGGCCGAACTGCAGGGTGGCGAAAGCCAGCACGGCGGTCAGCGAGTTCGGCAGAATATGTCGCCAGAAGACGGCGAAGAAGGTCCCGCCGCTGCCGTAAGCCGCCTCGACGTAATCGCTATGGCGTACGCGGACCACTTCCGCCCGCGCCAGGCGGGCAAAGCTGGCAATCGCGGCGACGCCAACGGCCACGGCGGCGTTAACGGTGCCGAAGCCGAGGATGATGATCACCGTGAGCGACAGCAGCAGCGAAGGGATCGCCAGCAGGACGTCAACCAGCCGCATCACCACCGACTCCACGCGTCCGGCGGCGGCGCCGGCAAGGGTGCCGAGCGCGCTGCCGACGATCAGCCCGATGGCGACCGCCGCCAGCGCCGCGCTGAGGGAGTGCACGGCGCCGTAGACAATTCGCGCCCACAGGTCGCGACCCAGCTGGTCGGTGCCGAGCCAGTGTCCGGCCTGCGGCGCCAGGCGCTGGGCGCCGGGTATCCCTTCCAGCGGGCTATAGGGAGTAAAGAGCTGCGGCGCGACGGCCAGCAGCACGGCGGTAACGATGACCGCCCAGGCCAGCCACAGCCCCGGCTGCAGGCGCAGGGTGCGCCGGCTAAACGTCCGACGGCGGGCGGCGATAGCGTAATCGACCAGGCTCATAGGGCACCTCCGGCAAGCGGTTTCAGACGAGGATCGAACAGCGGCATCAGCAGATCGACCAGCAGATTAATCAGCACGAAGCCAAGGGCCGAGATCATCACCACCGCCTGCAGGACGGCGATATCCTGATTATTCACCGCCTGCTGGGTGAGCTGCCCGAGGCCGCCGCGGCCAAATACGGTTTCGGTAATCAGCGCCCCGGCGATCAGCTCGCCCAGCAGCAGGCCGGCGATGTTCAGCACCGGCAGCAGCGCGTTGCCGATGACGTGCCGCCACAGCACGCCGGTTTCGCTCATTCCTTTCGCCCGGGCGACGGCGACAAAAGGCAGCGCGGCAACCTGGTCCATGCTGCGCAGCAGTATTTGCGCCAGCGGCGCGGAGATCGGCACCGCGACGGCAATAATCGGCAGGATCAGCCCCTGTAGCGGGCTGGGGTTGATCACCGGGACCCAGCGCAGCTGGAAAGAGAACAGCTGAATCAGGGCGATGCCGAGCCAGAAGGTGGGCAGGGAGATAAACAGCACCGGCAGCGATTGCAGGGCGTTACTCAGCCAGCGTAGCCCCGGCAGCCGGGCGGCGAAGGCGAGGGTAAACGCCAGCGCGATCGCCGCGATAAAGGCCGGGATCGCGAGGCTCAGGGTTTGCGGAAGATTGCTGGCGAGCAGAGCGTTGACCGCGATCCCCGCCTGCAGCGAGTAGCCAAAATCTCCGCGCAGCATCGCCAGCAGGCTGTGCAGGTACTGCCGCCACAGCGGGCTATCGGCGCCGTAGGCGAGGCGCATTTCGGCGATTTGCGCCGGGCTGAGGCCAAGGTCCGGATTCTGGAACTTGATCAGCACCGCATCCCCCGGCAGAACCTGCAGCAGCACGAAGGAGAGGGTAAACGCCGCCCACAGCACCAGGACACCCTGGCCCAGCCGGCTGAGAAGATAGTGGCTCATCGTCGACTCCTTAGCGCTTGTCGAGCCACGCGCCGTAGAACGACGGGCGGCCAACCGCTTCAAAACTGACGCCTTTCACCCATTTTGCTCCGGCAAAGACCTGCGGCTCTTCAAAGATAGGGATCACGTAGGCGTTATCCAGCAGATAGCGCTGAGCGTCGCCGGTCAGCTGCAGGCGCTTTTGCGCGTCAACCTCGGCGGAGATGGCGGTGAGCAGGGCGTTGAGCTTATCGTCGCGGAAGCTCTGCACCTTGTCGCTGGAGCCGCCTTTTTGCAGCAGGGCATCGCGGTTGCCCGGGAAGAACATGCTTTTCACCACGTCAGGGTCGGCGCGGCCGACTTCGGACACGGTGAGCGGCGTTTTCAGCGGATCGAGGTTATCGAGGGTCCTGCTGCCGGCGTCTCCGGCCTTGACGCTGAGCGCCACGCCGACCTGGCGCCACTGTTGAGCAACCAGCTGCAGCACCTCTTTATTTTGCGGCTGCGGCAGCGATTCGTAGACCGTCAGCGCCAGTCGCTGGCCATCTTTGGCGCGAATGCCGTCGGCCGCCGCCTTCCAGCCCGCTTCGTCCAGCAGGGCGTTGGCCTTAGCCGGGTCGAAGGTCAGCCTGTCGCTGAGGTTGACATAGCCCGCCGCCGAGCTGGCGATGGCGGAGGTTGCCTGCGGGTAGTTGGTGGAAAACAGGGTATCGACGACCTGCTTTGCGTTAGTGGCATGTAGCAGCGCCTGGCGCACGCGCAGGTCGGAAACCAGCGGGTTGTCCGGGCGGAAGCTCAGGCTGTCGTTCACCCCGCGCGTTGGCGCGGCGTAGAGGATAAAGCCCTGGTCGGTGGTCTGTTTTTCATCGTAGGCCTGCACCTGGCGGATAAAGTCGGCCTGGCCCGCCAGCAGGGCGCCGATGCGCACGCTATCTTCCGGGGTCACGATAAAGGTAATGCCGTCGAGGTTCGCCGGTCCCTGCTGCGGCAGGTTTTTGGGCCCCCATTGATAATCCTTGCGGGCAACCAGCGTCAGCTCGCGGCCCGGCTTTTCATCTTTAACGCTGAACGGACCGGAGCCGATAATATTGCGCGCATCGCCGAGCTCTTCGAAGTTGCGCTGCAGCGTGCTAAGCGATACCAGCCCCGAGCCGATGGTCGCCGTGCCCTGCAGGAAGCCCGGCGACGGCTTTTTGAAATAGAACTTTACCGTCAGCGGGTCGATGACCTCGCTGCGATCGTAGTTGTTTATCACCTCCGAGACCGGCAGGCGGTGGGCTTTATTCCCCAGCCCGTAGGTATCGAAGTTTTTCGCGACCGCGTTGGCATCCAGCGGGGTGCCGTCGGAGAAGGTCACGCCGGGGCGCAGCCTGAAGGTATATTCGGTTTTGTCGGCGTTGGTGGTCCAGCTTTCGGCAATCCACGGTTCGACCGCTAAGGTTTTGGGATTCTGCCAGGTCAGCTTATCGGTGATCTGGTTGAGGATCCCGCCGTTGGGGTAGAAGCCGCCGGCGGGTGGATAAAGGTTGGTGTGCGGCTGCTGCTCAAGGTAGATAAGGGTGCCGCCTTTAACCGGAGTTTCGGCGGCCCAGGCGGAAAAGGCGCCTGATAAAAAGAGTGCTGCCAGCGCGGGCAGGCGAAAACGGCTTTGCATGGTGAATTCCTTTGTTATCTATTGTGTTGTCATCATCCGGCGCGGTTATTGACAAAGGAACGAAGGAATTGCGCTAAGCATGTGCGTAAAAAGCATTAATACGCTTCAGTATTCAAATGACGCCGCGTTGGCGGGAGCCTCTTTTGCCGCTTAACTGCGGGGTGAATGCGTTAAGCATTTTTTATTTTGTCGTCTGGCACTCATCCTATAATTTATTAAAAAGATTGAGATGATACTTAAGGTTGATAGATTAATGGCTGACAAATGAATGTCGCTAAACGGAAAAAGGGTAATGCTGAAATATTTACTGGCGTTGGCGGTGGCGGTATTGACCGGCTGCACCGCGGCGCCGAATTTACCGCCGACCGATACCATAACGAAAGTTAAGCCAATCTCGGCCGGTGTTATTGCAGTGTCCAATAAATACACCTATCGCTTTTATCGCGACGGCGCTCCGCAGGAGTATCAGCGCTACAGCACCTTCTACCAGCGTTTTAATAAAGTCGCCTCGGGCGTGCGGGTAAACTTTGCGGTTGAGCAGCATGAGGTGGTGGCGGAATATCTGGTGGTGCTTGATAAGCGTAAACTGGACGCGGCGCAGCAGACGATATTAACCAGGGAATATAAAGCGACGGCGCTGGATAGTGAACATCTCGGCGTGCTGTTTAAAGCGAGCGGCTACTGGACGGCAGGGGACCCGAACGAGCTTGAAGAGTCGTGGCGGCTCTCCAGCCCGGTGGTCGTTTCGATCAACGATCGGACGCAAACGCTTTCTACCCTCGGAACCATTGCGCTGATCCCGCTGGCACCACTCTTCCCGCTGGTCATGATGTACGGGTGCGCGACGGGGCCGTGCGTATAGCCTGAGCAGACGCCTCTCCCCGATCCGGGAGAGGCGCACCGGCTAGCGGCGGAAGTCGATAACCATCCGGCCGCGGATCTGCCCCTGCTCCATCTCTTTAAAGATGGCGTTGATATCGCCCAGCGGGCGCAGCGTCACTTTCGGCACCACTTTCCCTTCGGCGGCAAACTGGAAGGCCTCAATCAGGTCCTGACGGGTACCGACCAGCGAACCCACCACTTCGATGCCGTCCAGCACCAGGCGCGGAATGTCGAGGCTCATGGCTTCCGGCGGCAGGCCAACGGCCACCACGCGTCCGCCGGCGCGCACTGCGTCAACGGCGGAGTTGAAGGCGGCCTTCGCGACGGCGGTGACCACCGCGGCATGGGCGCCGCCGGTCTTCTCCTGAATCACCTTCGCCGCATCTTCGTTGCGGGAGTTGATGGTCAGGTCGGCGCCCATCTCTGCGGCCAGCTTCAGCTGCTCGTCGTTGACGTCAATGGCGATAACTTTGGCATTGAAGACGTTTTTCGCATACTGCAGCGCCAGATTACCCAGGCCGCCGAGGCCGTAAATCGCAATCCACTGGCCCGGCTTGATGTGGGAGACCTTCACCGCTTTGTAGGTTGTGACGCCGGCGCAGGTGATGCTGCTGGCCGCCGCGGAGTCGAGGCCATCCGGCACTTTTACCGCGTAGTTGGCGGTAACAATACACTCTTCAGCCATGCCGCCGTCAACGGTAAAACCGGCGTTTTTTACCGAGCGGCAGAGCGTTTCGTTGCCGCTATTACAGTAGTCACAGTGGCCGCAGCCTTCAAAGAACCATGCCACGCTGGCGCGATCGCCGGGTTTCAGTGAATTGACGCCGGGACCGACCTGCAGCACCACGCCGACGCCCTCATGTCCGAGGATGACGCCGGTTTTATCACCAAAATCGCCGTTTTTGACGTGCAGGTCGGTGTGGCAGACGCCACAGCAGTCCATTTTCAGCAGCGCTTCGCCATGTTGCAGGGGACGCAGCGTTTTTTCCGTTACATTGACCTGATGGTCGTGAGTGACAACGGCAGCTTTCATATTTTCTCCTTGATATTAGTGACAAATTACGTCGCATTCTCTGTGAATAATACTCATTAAGGATTAACGCTTATGCCGCGCAATGCAAGTTGAATAGGTAAAAATGTGGCTATGATCGTCATGCGTAGCAAAAGGTTCGTTTTTTGGTCAATATTATGGCGGTTAATATTTATGCCATGAATTGGTCATATTCCTTTCATCGCCGACCGGCAGGCTGTTAGCGGACAATTTCTTATAACAACAGAGTGATAACCCAATGCATCTGGTAAAAAACATCATCGCCGCAACGCTGCTCTTCTCCGCCGCCGCTCAGGCCCACAACGTGCTGGATTTCCCGCAGCCGGAAAATAATCCGGAGGAGTTTTATGCGGTTACCGAAATTCCGACCGGCGGCATTATCAAATATGAAACTGACGCCAAAACCGGCTTTATCATCGCCGATCGCTTCCAGTCGATGCCGGTGGCTTATCCGGCCAACTACGGTTCGCTGACCCAGTCGCTGGCCGGTGATGGCGATCCGCTTGACGTGGTGTTCTACACCCGTGCGCCGATGGCACCCGGCACCTTGATTAAGCTGCGGGCGATTGGCGTACTGAAGATGATCGATGGCGGTGAGAAGGACGATAAAATCATCGCCGTTCCGGCCAGCAAAATTGACCCGACCTATGATGATGTTAAGAACATCAGCGATCTGCCGAAAATGGAGCAGGAGCGTCTGCAGGCCTTCTTCCGGGTCTATAAGCAGCTGCCGGAGGGTCGCAAAAAGGTCGAGCTGAACGGCTTTAACGATGCCGCGGCGGCGAAGCAGGAAATTAAACAGGCATGGGATGCCTGGAAAGCGAAGCAGCCGCAGTAATCTGCCACACGCAGCCCGGCCCAGGCTTAACGCCGTGGGCCGGGCGGGTTGGGTATTAACTCAGTCTGGCATTGATTTGTGCGATCTCCTCTTGCCACCGCGCCTGCTGCTGCGGTTTCTGATGCTTAGGCTTGCGCGCCATATCCTCGGCCAGGCGCTGCTCCAGGCTAATCAACCGTTCCAGCAGCGCGTCGCTCTCCTCCACGTAGGTTAGCGCCGCTGGTGCCTGCGCTGGCCGTTCGCTGCGGCCGGTCGCAGTGCTCAGCCGGGCATAGACCTCGTCAACGTCGTGCCATTCGCTAAGGCCCTGGTCGTCGATAAGCCAGAAGCGGTTACAGCTGCGAGCGATCAGCTGACGGTCATGGCTGACCAGCAGCAGGCCGCCGGGGTAGTCCCGCAGCGTATCCGCCAGCGCCTCTTTGCCTTCCATATCAAGATGGTTGGTGGGCTCATCTAACAACAGCAGGCTATAGCGCGCCAGCGACAGCCCGACAAACAGCAGGCGGGAGCGCTCGCCTCCGCTGAGGGTGCTGACTTTCTGCCCGTGACGAGCCCAGCCGAAGCCGGCGGAGATCAGCGCGCGTTTACGCGCCTCCGGCGCCGGAGCGAAGGCCTCAAGCGCCTCCAGCAGGCTGTGATTATCATCCAGCTGATGCAGCGTCTGGTCATAATAACCCGGGCTGAGGCGGGGATGCAGGCGCAGCCCGGCGTCCGGCGTCGGCTGCTGCAGCTGTTGCCACAGCAGGCGCAGCAGCGACGATTTTCCGCCGCCGTTGCGCCCCATAATGGCGACCCGATCCCCGCTTTTCAGCCGCGCCAGCCCGGTGGTAAAGAGGGCGGGCAGGCCCGGCGCCGGCGGGATCGGCAGTCCTTCCATCTCCAGCAGCCGGTCGGCCTGCACCGCGTCGCCGTGTAGCGCCAGCCGCCACGGCGTTCCGGCGGTCACGCTGGTTTGGTTCTCCTGCAGACGCAGTACCTGTTTCTCCATCTGTTTGGCTTTGCGCGAGAGATCTTCGTTGTCATAGACCTGGCCCCAGGTGGCTAACCGCCTGGCGCTGGCGGTGACGCGGTCGATCTCCTTTTGCTCGGCCCTATGGCGCAGGGCGTCGCTTTCGTCCTGCTCCTGCAGCGCCCGGCGAGCGGCGCTGCAGGGAAGAGAGAAGGCGTGCAGGCTGCTGTCGCGCAGGATCCAACTGCAATTAGTTACAGCATCCAATAAGAGATTATCGTGCGACACCACGACGAAGCTCCCCTGCCAGGTTTGCAGGAAGCTTTCCAGCCACAGCAGGGTCGGCAGATCGAGATGGTTGCCGGGTTCATCAAGCAGCAGCAGGTCAGGCTGCTGGATCAGGGCCCGCGCCAGCAGCAGTCGGGTATGCTGGCCGCCGCTCAGGGTGGCCGCCTGCTGCTCGAAGCTGTCGCCTTCAAAGCCCATTTCAGCCAGCAGGCGCTCCGCCTGCCAGCGATGGTTTTCCCGACCCGCGGCGGGGAGGCGAGCGAGTACCGCCTGCACCAGCGATTGTGCTAACACCGCCTGCGGCAGATGCTGCTCCACGCGGGCCATCAGGCAGTGGTTAGCCAGCGCCACGCGGCCGGAATTGGGCGTAAGCGTGCCGTCGAGCACCTGCAGTAAGGTACTTTTTCCGCAGCCGTTATAGCCAATCAGACCAACGCGGTCGCCTTTTTTGAGGGTAAAGGAGAGATCGTTGAATAAGGGGCCAAATGCCGTTTCAACGTACAGAGATTGTGCGGTTAAGAATGTGCTCATTGTGAACTTACTCAAGAGTTACAGGCATGAAAATGCCTCGTCAAACATCGCTGACGATAACCCGGTAAGCCCGAGGGAAGGGGACTAAGGTTTGGTTTCTTCGCTCAAGCTAAAGTTATCGCAGCACGATACCGATAACGCTTGAGGGGGTGCGATCGCCAAATGTATGTGAAAAATTAAACATTTCACAGTACGGCATGGGATCCTCCTTTTCTATTCAGTTAGTTGATGGGTGCAGGCAGTGTAGAGGGAGATCGTCGATTTAGCCAGCGGCTAAAAATGGCAGGGAGGCGGGTAAAGAGAGGCGGGGCAAAAGCGGTGAGCAAAAAAAAGCGGGCCCCGTTGAGGCCCGCCGCGTTTACCGTTATCCAGATGCTTATCCGAATAGCTCGTTCAGGCGAATAGCAATTAAATCGACGTCCGGCGGTAGTTGCGATACTCCGGCTGCCAGAAGTTATCGCTTATCGCCTGCAGCAGCGCCTCAGCGGAGGTTTTCACCGCCACGCCCTGTTCCTGAGCCACTTTACCTACCGCAAAGGCGATGGCGCGCGACACGGTCTGAATATCCTTCAGCTCCGGCAGCACCGGGCCTTCGCCGTTGTTCACCAGCGGCGAGTGCTTCGCCAGGGTTTCGCTGGCGGCCATCAGCATATCCTCGGTGACCCGCGAAGCGCCGGAGGCGATCACCCCGAGACCAATGCCCGGGAAGATGTAGGAGTTATTGCACTGGGCAATCACGTACTGCTTGCCTTTCAGCGTCACCGGCGCAAACGGGCTGCCGGTGGCAACCAGCGCTTCACCGTCGGTCCAGCTAAGAATGTTCTGCGGCGTCGCCTCTACCCGGGAAGTGGGGTTCGAGAGCGGCATGACGATCGGCCGCGGGCAGTGCTTATGCATCTCGCGAATAATCTCTTCGGTGAACAGTCCCGGCTGGCCGGAAACGCCGATCAGAATATCGGGCTTGACGTTGCGCACCACGTCGAGCAGAGAGAGGACGTCGCTGGTGGTATCCCACTGCTGCAGATTGTCCCGCTTCTGCACCAGCTTGCTCTGGAACGGCAGCAGGTTCGGCATCGCGTCGGTGAGCAGGCCGAAGCGATCGACCATAAAGACGCGCTGGCGCGCGGCTTCCTCGCTCAGGCCCTCACGCTGGATCTGGGCGACGATCTGCTCGGCGATACCGCAGCCGGCGGAACCGGCGCCGAGGAAGACAATTTTCTGTTCGCTCAGCTGGCTGCCGGCGCCGCGGCTAGCGGCGATCAGCGTACCCACGGTGACCGAAGCGGTGCCCTGGATATCATCGTTGAACGAGCAGATTTCATTCCGATAGCGGTTAAGCAGCGGCATGGCGTTTTTCTGCGCAAAGTCTTCAAACTGCAGCAGCACGTCCGGCCAGCGGTGCTTAATGGCCTGGATAACGTCATCAACGAACTGATAGTACTCATCATCGGTGATACGCGGGTGGCGCCAGCCCATATACAGCGGATCGTCGAGCAGCTGCTGATTGTTGGTTCCGACGTCCAGCACGACCGGCAGGGTGTAGGCCGGGCTGATCCCGCCGCAGGTGGTGTACAGCGACAGCTTCCCGATAGGGATGCCCATTCCGCCGATGCCCTGATCGCCAAGACCGAGGATACGCTCACCGTCGGTAACCACGATCACCTTAACGTTGTGATTAGGCACGTTTTGCAGGATGTCGTCGAGGTTATGTCGGTTCTGGTAGGAGATAAATACGCCCCTGGCGCGGCGGTAGATTTCGGAGAAGCGTTCGCAGGCGGCGCCGACCGTCGGGGTATAGATGACCGGCATCATCTCTTCAAGATGGTTGCCAATCAGGCGATAAAACAGGGTTTCGTTGGTGTCCTGGATATTGCGCAGGTAAATGTGCTTGTCGATCTCGGTTTTGAACCCCTGATACTGGATCCACGCGCGCTCGGCCTGCTCTTCGATGGTTTCAACCACTTCCGGCAGCAGGCCCAGCAGGTTGAAGCTGCTGCGCTCTTCAATGCTGAAGGCGCTACCTTTATTGAGAAGCGGGAACTCGAGCAGGACGGGGCCCGCGTAGGGGATGTACAGGGAACGGTTTTTTTTATGGGTGAATTGCATCGCACTAACTCCTTGATATTCGCTTCAGGCCCGGCGCGGCGATAGACGAGCGGGCTGGCAGGGAATGCTGCGGGCAGAGTATAGAGCAGTTGCTGTTAAAGAGGGGGGATAGCGTTAAAAAAACACCATCCTGGCAAAAGGACGGTGTTTTTATCATCACTCAGTCGAGAAATTAGCCCGCGCGGCGTTTACGGCCGGTGGCATGAGCGTGGTTGATGGTGGTTTCCACATCGCCGTCCAGCACCACTTTTTTCTGCTGGGACAGCTTATAGTTCAGACCGAGAAGATGACGTGCCTGATGGTTCGATTTCATTCTTACTCCTTAATCCACTTCTGTTTCAAGGACAAGCCCGGCGAAACCGGACGAAATATAACCCTAACGGCGGCCCGTTAACCGAACCGCGCACTCTATGGTGGTCTATATTTTCACCAATGGCAACCTCATGTTCGCGGATTAGGAACAGTCTGCGGCTACCACTTCATCTCGCCGGTGTTGACCTTTGCGCTCAGTTCCAGCGAACTCTCTTCCGCCAGCTTCGGCCAGCGCTGCTTCATCTCTTTGATCACGCCGGCGGAATCCTTATGGTTCTGCAGCGCCTGCTCAAACTGCTGCAGGTAGTCGCGGGTGAAGACGATTGCGCGGTCGCCTGCCGGCGGCGTGCCGAGATAGTGCCCCGGAATCACCTGCTGCGGATGCAGCGCGGCCATATCGTCGAGGGTTTTACGCCACTGGAGGCGGCTTTCAGCGGTCTGGGTATCGGCGGTCCAGACGTGCATGTCCCACGCGATGCCGGTACCGCCGAGAATGGCCTTGTTACCCGGGATCCACACAAAGGCGGCGTAGCTATCCGGCTCGCGGATTTCGACCTTCTCGCCGTCGATGGTAAAGGTGTGGGCTTCAATCACCTGCGGAGCATAGACCTGCTGCGGGGCGCCGTCTTTCATCTGCGGTCCCCAATAGGCCAGCTTCGCGGCTTTAGTGGCGTTAATGTGATTAACCACTTCCTGCGTCGCGACAATTTTGGCCTGCGGGAAGGCTTTAACCAGCGGCTCAAGGCCGAAATAGAAATCCGGATCGCCGGAGGTGATCACAATCCGGCTCAGCGGCTTGCCGTTTTTGCGGATCATCTCCACCAGCTTCTCGCCGTCCTTGACGCTGAACTGGGCGTCAAACAGCACTGCTTCGTGAGGGCCGGAGGCCAGCGTTGAGTTGACGGCAAAAATCCCTTTATCCTGCGGGTTATAGGTTTGCAGCTGCAGCGGTGCGGCGAAGGCGGCGCTGCTGAACAGGGCGGTGGCGATGGCAAGGGTCGATAGTTTCATGATTGTTTTCTCAATGTCGGGTGAATAACGCTATTTTACGTATTTCCTGATTTGCGAAAATTCCTGAAAAAAGAGATGCTGAGTTTCATAAAACGTGCAGATGGAAACGACGTATGGATAGAATTATCGCCGCCAGGGTGTATATCCGCATTTGCGAGCTGGGCAGCCTCAGCGCCGCGGCGCGGGCGCTGGGCATGTCGCGGCCGATGGTCAGCCGCTATCTTGAGCAGATGGAGCACTGGGCCGGCAGCCGCCTGATCCACCGCTCCACGCGCCGGCTAACGCTCACCGCCGCCGGAGAGAAGGTGCTGCAAAAAACGCGCAGCCTGACGCAGCTGTCGGACGAAATTGCCGGGCAAACCGAGCGGGCGGTGCCCAGCGGTACGCTGCGGGTGGCCTGCGCCCACTTTACGGCGATGCAGCTTATTTCGCCGCTGCTGCCGGATTTTCTCGCCCGCTATCCGCAGCTGCGTCTTGAGCTGGATATCAACAACCATCCGGTCAGCCTGATCGGCGAACGCATCGACGTGGCAATCCGCATCACCGATAACCCGGAGCCGGGGGCCATCGCCCGCCGGCTGGGGGTCTGCCGGTCGGTGCTCTGCGCCTCGCCGCGTTGGCTGCAGCTGAACGGGCAGCCGCAGACCCCCGACGACCTGAGCCAGCACAACTGCCTGCATTACAGCCACTTCGCCACCCAGACCTGGCAGTTTATCTCCCCCGAGGGGGAGAGCGCGGCGGTGGCGGTATCGGGAAATTTAAGCGCCGGGATCTCCTCCCTGCTGCTGGAGGCCGCGGTAGCCGGCTGCGGCATCGCGATGCTCCCCGATCTTGAGGCGCAGCGCGCGCTGAGCAGCGGAGCGCTGAAGGCGATACTGCCGGGCTGGACGCCGAAGCCGCTGAGCGTTTTTGGCCTCTACCTCTCGCGCGACTACCAGCCCAGCGCGCTACAGCTGTTTCTCGACGATATACAGCAGCGACTGGCGCAGCCCGCGAACGGCTAGCAGCCGTTAAACACGTCACTAAAGGAATGGAACAATGATGATATTCAGACCGATGCAGGAGGCCGACTATGCGGCCTGGCTCGCCTATTTTATCCCCGATTACGCCGTTGAAATTGCGGATAACTACGGCCTTTCCGCTCAGGCTGCCCGCGCCCAGGCGCAGCAGGAGATTGCCGAGAGCCTCCCTGAAGGCGCGGGCACGCCGGGCCAGGTTTTACTCTGCCTGATTGAACGCGATGGCGACGCGGAGCGGCAGGTTGGCTACCTGTGGTACAAGCCGGACGCCAAAATGCGATCGGCCTTTATTTGCGACTTCTATATCCACCCCGACAGTCAGGGGAAGGGGTTGGGCAAACAGGCAATGGCGGCGCTGGAAAACGATCTCCGCCAGCAGGATTTTGCGCAGATAAAGCTGCGGGTCGCCGGGGATAACGCGCGCGCCCGCCGCCTGTACGAGGCCAGCGGCTTTGGGATCACCGGTATCAATATGAGTAAAAATATCGACGCCGGGTAGTGGGGCAAAATCACCTCCCGGGGTAAATGGTGCAGGCCGAATCCGCTATCCGCTCCTATACTTACTCCTTTAACGTCAAAAAAGGAGCGAATCCATGGCAATTCATAAGAAAGGTCAAGCGCACTGGGAAGGGGATCTGAAAAGCGGTAAAGGAACCGTCTCAACGGAGAGCGGGGCGCTGAACCAGCAACCTTATGGCTTCAATACCCGCTTTGAAGGCGTGAAGGGCACCAACCCGGAAGAGCTCATCGGCGCGGCCCATGCGGCCTGCTTCTCGATGGCGCTATCGCTGATGCTGGGTGAAGAAGGGTATACGCCAACCTCGATTGATACGGTCGCCGTGGTGACCCTCGATAAATCCGCCAGCGGCTTCGCCATCACTAAGGTGGCGCTCCAGAGCCAGATCGTGCTGCCGGGCATTGCCGATGCGGCGTTTGAAAGCATCATTCACAAAGCGAAAGCGGGCTGCCCGGTTTCGCAGGTGCTCAATGCCGAAGTGAGCCTGGAATATAAGCTCAATCCGTAAACGCCCATTCCTGCGCTATTCCCGGCTTGACGCCACCGCGTGCCCGCAGCCTGCGGGCACCGCGCGTTGTGCCTAAAAGCCGCTGCCGGCAAATGAGTCCGCCGTCAATTAATGGTATGTTTTGCCTGTGACGAAAAGGAGCAGGCACAGTAATGACCAGCATACGCGGTATGATTGAAGCGCAGGTATTGGGTTTAACCGGCATGGCGCTGAAAGAGATTGATTTTGAACGCCCGCTCGGCGAGCCGGGGCTGTTTGGCCCACGCTCGGCCATCTGGCCGGTACACGGCGACTTTACCTCAATGCTCTGCGGCGGCATCAGCGCGCTGCTTCTGCAGATGCTCCACCCGCTGGCGCTGGCCGGCGTCTGGGATCACTCTAACTTCCGTGAAGACATCTTTGGCCGCCTGCGGCGCACCAGCCAGTTCATTTCTGCCACCACTTTTGGTACCACCGATGACGCCGAGCGGCTGATCGCCAAGATCAGGGGGATTCATCTGCGGGTCAGCGGGCAGGACCGCGACGGGACGCCGTACGCAGCCAGCGATCCGGCGCTATTAACCTGGGTACACGTGGCCGAGTGCAGCAGCTTTATGGCCTCGCATTTGCGCTACCGGCGAACGGTGGTGAGCGAAGCGCGCCAGGCGCAGTATTTTGCCGAGGCCGGAGAGATTGCCCGCCGCCTCGGCGCGCGGGATATTCCGCTCACTCCGCGCCAGGTGGCGGAGTATTTGCAGGATATGCGCCCGCGCCTGCGCTGCGACGAACGCACGCTGGAGGTCGCCCAGGTGCTGTTTGCTACCCGCCTGCCCGGGCGGCTGAGCCAGCCCGTGGGCCAGCTGATGATGCGCGCGGGGGTCGATCTGCTACCGCCCTGGGCGCAGGAGATGCTCTCCCTCAGGATGAATCCCCTGCAGCGGCAGGCCACCCGCCTGGCGGTGCACGGCATTGCCCGCGTGCTGCGCGCCTCGGTGCGTAACGGAGCCTGGCACTGCGCGATGCGGCGGATGAACGGCGGCGTGCTGTAACCCTGCCGCCCGGTTAGCCCTTATAAATGAGGGGTTAACCGATCCGGCGTTTTATTACCGCCGGGATCCGCGTATTGCCGGATAAATAAAAAGAGACCATAATTAACGGGCCATTAATCCCTCTCTTATTAGTGGTCAATAATTAACGCAATGTCGTGTTAGTGCTCAATAAAATAAGCCAATGGCGTAATAGATAATATTAAGCCATGCGCAATGGCGCTCATCAGGAAGTAGTACAATGATTATCCGACCAGAACAACACTGGTTCCTTCGTCTGTTTGACTGGCACGGTTCGGTGCTGTCAAAAATCGTCTTTCGCCTGCTGCTAAACGTGCTGATGTCGATTATCGCGATTATTAGCTATCAGTGGTATGAACAGCTGGGGATCCATTTAACCGTTGCGCCGTTTAGCCTGCTGGGTATCGCCATCGCGATCTTTCTCGGCTTTCGCAACAGCGCCAGCTATAACCGCTTCGTCGAGGCGCGCAACCTGTGGGGAACGGTATTAATTGCCGAGCGCACGCTGATGCGCCAGCTGAAAAATATTCTGCCGGCCGCCGCAGAAACGCATAAAAAAATAGCCAGCTACCTGATTGCCTTTAGCTGGAGCCTGAAGCATCAGCTGCGAAAAACCGATCCCAGCGCCGACCTTTACCGCCTGCTGCCGCGCGATGCGGTGGCGGAAATTATCGCCAGCTCGATGCCGACCAACCGCATCCTGCTGCTGGTGGGGCATGAGCTAGGCCAGCTGCGCGAAGCGGGGAAGGTCAGCGATATCACCTACGGCCTGATGGACAATAAGCTGGACGAGCTGGCGCACGTGCTGGGCGGCTGCGAACGTTTAGCGACGACGCCGGTGCCTTTTGCCTACACCCTGATTTTGCAACGCACCGTCTACCTGTTCTGCACGCTGCTGCCGTTTGCGCTGGTCGGCGATTTGCACTACATGACGCCGTTTGTCTCGGTCTTTATCTCCTACGCCTTTTTGTCATGGGATTCGCTGGCGGAAGAGCTGGAGGATCCGTTCGGCATTGCTGCCAACGATCTGCCGCTCAACGCAATGTGCAATACCATCGAGCGCAATCTGCTGGACATGACCGGACAGCATCCGCTGCCGGAAAAAGTTCAGCCCGACAGGTACTACAACCTGACCTGATCCCCGCCGCGCTGCTAATGTTAAATAAGTTAAATCTAATGCGTGATAGATAACATTGATTATACAGTCTCGGCCTCGATTGTTATTCTTTCGTTAACAAAAACCCTCGTTGGCGGCGGATGTTCACCTCGCGCCGGCGAGCGGCCAAAAAACAGTGCGATCGCTCTGATAAGGCGGTCTGACGCACGCATTTACCTGCTTATCGACGGTGCATTCAGGAGCTAGCATGAACATGAAAAGACGCGCAGTGCCGGGGGTTCATCCCTATGACGGCCCGGCCGGCGGCTGGGGCGCGCTGAAAGCCACCGCCATCGCCGTTCGCACCCAGATGGATGCCCTTGATGCCCCCGCGACGCTGCTGCGCACCAACCAGCCGGACGGTTTCGACTGCCCGGGCTGCGCATGGCCGGACAAAGAGCACAAGTCGACCTTCCAGTTTTGCGAGAATGGCGCCAAGGCGGTGACCTGGGAAGCGACCAGCAAACGCGTCACCGCCGAGTTTCTGGCGGCCAATACGGTCAGTTCCCTGCTGGCGAAAAGCGATTTTGAGCTGGAAGGCTACGGTCGCTTAACCGATCCGCTGGTCTACGATCGCGCCAGCGACACCCTGCGCCCGGTCTCCTGGGAGCGCGCCTTTACGCGAATCGGCGAGATTGTCAGCGGCATGCAGCCGGATGAGGTCGAGTTTTACACCTCAGGGCGCGCCTCCAACGAAGCCGCCTGGCTGTTCCAGCTTTACGCTCGCGAGCTCGGCACCAACAACTTCCCTGACTGCTCCAATATGTGCCACGAGGCAACCAGCGTCGGGCTGCCGCAGTCGATTGGCATTGGCAAAGGGACGGTTTCGCTGGATGATTTTGAGCAAACCGAGCTGGTTATTTCCATCGGCCACAACCCGGGAACCAACCACCCGCGGATGATGGGAACCCTGCACGAGCTGTCGCGGCGGGGAGTGCCGATAATTGTCCTCAATCCGCTAAAAGAGCGGGCGCTGGAGCGTTTTGCCGACCCGCAGAACGTGATCGAAATGGCGACCTACAGCTCAACCAACATCGCCTCGACCTATTTCCAGGTCAAGGCCGGCGGCGACGCCGCGGCGCTGAAGGGCATTGCCAAGGCGCTGCTGCAGATGGATGACGATCTGGATAATGTCCTCGACAGCGCTTTTATTGCCGAACATACGCAGAACTTTCCCGCCTTTGCCGATGATTTGCGCCTGACCCGCTGGCACGACATCGAGCGCGAATCGGGCCTGACCCGCGACGACCTGCAGCGCGTCGCCGCGGCCTATGCCAAATCCAACGCCACCATCGTCACCTACGGCATGGGGATCACCCAGCATAACAAGGGCACCTCAAACGTGCGCCTGATCGCCGACCTGCTGCTGATGCGCGGCAATATTGGCAAACCGGGCGCCGGGATCTGTCCGCTGCGTGGGCACTCCAACGTGCAGGGCAACCGCACCGTTGGGATCACCGAAAAGCCGAGCGCCAGCTTCCTCGCCAGCCTGCAGCGTGAGTTTGGCTTTGTTCCGCCGCAGGCGCATGGCCACGATGCGGTGAAGGCGCTGGAGGCGATGATTGCGGGGAAATCGAAGGCGCTGCTGTGCCTCGGCGGCAACTTTGCCGTCGCCATGCCCGATCGTCAGCAGGCCTTCCCGGCGATGCAGGGGCTGGAGCTGAGCGTACACGTTGGTACCAAGCTCAACCGCTCGCACCTGCTGGTGGCTAAAGAGACCTATATTCTGCCCTGTCTGGGACGTACCGAACTCGACGTCCAGCAAAGCGGCCGCCAGTCGATTACCGTTGAGGATTCGATGTCGATGGTCCACGCCTCGTCGGGCAAGCTGAAGCCGGCCTCGCCGCAGCTGCGCTCCGAGCCGGCGATTGTGGCCGGGATGGCGATGGCGACGCTGGCGAACACCAAAGTTGACTGGCTGGCGCTGGTGGCAAACTACGATCGCATCCGCGAGCTGATTGAACGCACCGTTCCCGGCTTTGAAAACTACAACCAGCGCATTCGTCATCCGGGCGGCTTCCGCATGCCGCTGCCGCCCACCGAGCGAGTCTGGCCGACGCCAACGGGCAAAGCGATGTTCTCGGTTTTCCACGGCGTTCATGAAAACGTGCAGGTGGACGGGGAGGACGTTATGCGCCTGGTGACGCTGCGCAGCCACGACCAGTACAACACCACGATTTATGCGCTCGATGACCGCTATCGCGGCGTCTTTGGCCGCCGCGACGTGCTGTTTATGAACGAGCAGGACATG
This sequence comes from Klebsiella terrigena, assembly GCF_006539725.1. Classification (GTDB taxonomy): domain Bacteria; phylum Pseudomonadota; class Gammaproteobacteria; order Enterobacterales; family Enterobacteriaceae; genus Klebsiella; species Klebsiella terrigena. The sequence goes on from NZ_BJNO01000001.1 coordinate 195,025, forward strand.
GCAAATTTGGGGCTGGAGCACGGCGACCGGGTGGATATCAGTACCGCGCTGCCGGGCAGCCACCAGCGTCTTGAGGACATTACGCTGGTGGCCTACAGCATCGCGCCGGGCACCGTGGGTGCCTATTATCCGGAGGCTAACGTTCTGGTTCCGCTCAACTATCTTGATGAAGAGAGCGGGACGCCGTCCTACAAATCGGTACCGGTTCGCCTGACGCTGCGCTCGAAAGAGATTCTGCCCGTCGCGGGCCTCCGCTAGCACCTCCTGCACCTCGTCGGCAGCCGCCGCCGGCGAGGCCCCGTATCAGCGCGGCGTCAGAATAAGCCTGATGCCCAGCGCAACAAAACCGGCGGCAAAGCCCAGGCTCAGACCCCGCAGGATCGCCGGGCGGGTGAGGACGTGGCGGCGCATGGCGGCGGAAAAGGCGCCATAGAGCATAAACACCAGCAGGGTCATCAGCATAAAAATGGCGCTCAGCTGCAGCATATCTTCCGTCGGCGAGGGGGATTCGCTGCGTATAAACTGCGGTAAAAACGCCAGAAAAAAGAGCGGAAGCTTGGGATTAAGCAGGTTTATCAATACCGCGTGGGTGACGATTTTACCCGCGCTCCGCGCGGTATCTGCCGCGTCGAGGCGCAGAGAGCCGCGCTGTCTGAGGGTTATCCACGCCAGATACAGCAACCAGGCGACGCCGAGATAGCGCACCCCCTCAAACGCCAGCGGGCTGCCGTGGAGAATGGCCGCCAGTCCGGTTACCGCCGCCAGCATATGAGGAATAATCCCCAGCGTGCAGCCCAGCGCGGCGGCGTAGCTCATTCTGCTGCCGGCGGAGAGTCCGGTAGCAATGGTGTAGAGCGCGCCGGTGCCGGGGGCGACGACAACGATCAGGGAGGTAATAAGAAATTCAGGCGTGATAAGCGACATAGCATGCTCTTCGTTTAAGGGGAAAGAGCCTGAGTATTTCGCAGCGAAGCCGGCGCGTATTGAACAAAATTGCAGGCAGGCTAGCCGATTGCGGTGAGGTAGTATCCCGGCGTCATCCCGAACTGCTTCAGGAAGGCGCGGGTGAAGTGGCTCTGATCGGCGAAGCCCGCCATAAGCGCCGCTTCGGCCAGGCCGTTCCCCTCCGCCAGCAGCCTGCGAGCCAGCCGCACGCGGGACTGGATCAGATAGGCGTGCGGGGTGATCCCGGTTGCGCGGGCGAAGCCGCGTATCAGCTGGAAACGGCTGATACCGCAAAGCGCGGCGAGATGCTCGAGGGTTATCTTATTTTCCGGCGCATCGTCGAGATACTCTTTTGCCAGAGCGATGCCCGGCGAGCCGGGCTCTCCCGGCGGCTTCACCAGCAGGTGGCGGCGGGAGATCTGCATCAGGCAGAGAAGAAAGGCTTCCTCCACGGCGCCGCCGTCGGGGGACGCGGCGCGGATTTCGCTGAACATGCGCGCCATCAGCCCGTTCAGCTGAGGATCCTCAACCACCGGGCGCAGGATAATATCCTCCGCCTTTGCGCCCTCGGGGAGCGCCTGCTCAACCAAAAGGGGATCGATATACAGCATCTGCCAGCCGCGAGGGCCGTGCAGCGGCGCGCCGTCGTGAATTTCGCCGGGGTTGACCATAATGACGTTGCCGGCAGCGGCGTCAACTTTGCCGATATGGCTCCACGAACGCTGGGCGCCGTGGGTAAACACGCCGATGCCGAACCGGTCGTGAGAGTGGCGGGAGAAGCTGTGCTCGGTCAATAGCGACAGCGCTTCGAGCCCGGCGACCGGAACTTTGTGCTGCTCAACCTGATGTACATAGCGCTTCACCTTGCCCCTCCGTTTACCGATAGCCCTGTACCCAGTTTGGCAGCGTCAGCCCTTAAATCAAGCGCGCGGCGCGTTTGGCGGCGCCGGCGGCGGGCATTTTTAGGCCTTAAAATAACATTTGGCTAACATATTTGGGCTACACTAGCGCTCTGTATCGCGCTGGCGCACCATAACGCGCGGGCGCAAATAAGTGGATCAATCATGGATATTAAACAGCTCAAGTACCTGATCGCCCTCGACCGGACCCGCCATTTTGGCCAGGCCGCAGCGGCCTGTCATATCACCCAGCCGACGCTCTCGATGCGCATTCGCAGCCTGGAAGAGGAGCTGAACCTCGTGCTGATCCAGCGCGGGCAGCGCTTCGAGGGCTTTACTCCCGAAGGGGAACGCATTCTGGCGTGGGCGCGGGCGCTGCTCGCCGCCCACGACGGGCTGGAGGCGGAGGCGGCCATTTGCCGCGGGCAGATGGTTGGCCAGCTCCGGGTCGGCATGGTGCCGCTGGCCAGCCTCAACCCGATGCAGCTGATTAAGCCCCTGAGCGAAAAGTATCCCGAGCTGCAGTTTAGCCTGCTGTCGCTGACCTCGGAGCAGATTATCGATGGCGTGAGCCGTAACCAGCTCGACCTCGGGATCTGTTATCTGCATCACGTCGATAGCCAGCTTTTCAACGTGCAGTGGCTCCCGGCGACCCGGATGGGGCTGCTGCACGATCGGCGCCACTTTCAGTTCGCTGCGGGGATCCCCGACTGGGAGACGCTGGCCGCATTGCCGCTCGGCTTTCTCACCAAAGGGATGTACTACCGCGAATCGATCGAAATGAGCTTTAAGGGCAAAGGGCTGACGCCGAAATACGTCTTTGAAAGCGACTCCACGTTCCAGATCATACAGGCGGTGCAGGCGGGCATCTGCTGCGCCATTATGCCGCTCAACAACGGTCTGGAGGCGCTGAGCGACAACCTGGAGATTATCCCAATTGCCGAAACGGCAGTGGATTCGATGCTGGCGCTGATTATGCGCAATCAAGAGCCGGTGTCGTCGCTGGCGGAAAAATGCTTTGCCGACGCGCAGGCGATATTTGGCTAAGCGGTCCGGCGTTTGCTGGCGTTACTTTCGCTCAGCCAGCGGCATACGCGCCGCCGTTGCCGCCGGAAGCATTCCGGCGGCAAGGCGTGTGGTTAGATTTTTTCGAGGCTGATTCCGCGTGTTTTGGGCCCGAAAATACCGACCGAGAGCATCACCATCAGCATGCTGGCCACGATAAAGCTGATCACCCCCGGCGCACCGGCGTACTGCAGAATGATGCCGATCAGAATGCTGGTGATGGCCGTCGAGAGGCGGCTGAACGAGTAGCAGAAGCCGACCGCCCGGGCGCGAATGTGGGTCGGGAACACCTCGGCCTGATAGGCGTGATAGCTGATGGTCAGCCAGGCGTTGGACCAGGTGATCATAAAGCCGCAGATAACCAGCATTACCGGACTATTTTGCAGGGCGAAAAGGGTGCCGAACACCACCGTCATCAGCGCGGAGAGCACGATCTGCCATTTGTTCTCGAAGCGGTGAACAAAGCGGGTGCAGAACAGGCAGCCAATCGGATAGGCGAGAGTAATGAAAAAGGCGTACAGCAGGCTGTGGGTTATGCTCGCGCCCTGGCCTGAGAGCAGCGCCGGCAGCCAGTTGCCGAAGCCAAAAAAGCCGATCGCCTGGAAGAAGTTCATGACCATCAGCATGATGGTGCGTTTGCGATACTCCGGCGCCCAAATCTCCTTGAAGGTACCGGTCTGCGTTTTCGTTGTCCCGGCCTGGATCCGGTGCTGCGGCGAGGGGGCAATACCGCAGCGCTGCTCCATCTCACACATCACCACATGGGCGTCGTCGTTGCGGCCTTTGACTTCCAGCCAGCGGGCCGATTCCGGCAGCTTCTTGCGAATGACCCAGATAACCAGCGAGCAGAGCGCGCCGAAGATAATGACCCAGCGCCAGCCGCTCAGGCCGAACAGGGTGATCGGCACCAGCATCCATGACATCAGCGCCACGGCGGGCACCGAGAGAAACTGAATGAAAAAGGCAAAGGCGAAAGCTTTGTTGCGCAGGTGGGTGGGCACCCATTCGCTTAAGTAGGTGTCGATGGTGACCAGCTCAATTCCGAGGCCAATCCCGACGAGGAAACGGAAGAAAATAACCCCCTCCGCGCTGCTCTGAAACGCCATCAGCAGCGAGAATACGCCGTACCAGGCGAGCGCAAACATAAAGGTCAGGCGGCGGCCGAGCTTATCCGCCAGCGGCGCGAGGAGGCTGGCACCGATAAACAGGCCGAAAAAGGTCGCCGAGGCGAAGGCGGCCTGATCCGATATGCCGAAAATACCCTGCTCGCCGACGTGAAAGATATTCTCCGCCAGCAGGCCGGTGCTGATGTACCCGGTCTGAAAAAGATCGTACAGCTCGAAGAAACCACCGAGCGCCAGCAGGGTGATAAATGACCACAGGCCGAAGGAGGCAGGCAGGGCATCGATGCGGCTGGTCAGGCTGGAGTGGGGCTGTCCTGCGGGGGCAAAGGGCGCATCCCTCAGAACGTGGGTGGTAGACATATTATTATTTTCCTCAGATAAAATGTTTGCCTGCTAATGTTAATTGATTGTTAATAGTATTAAATTTTTAATCACCCGCTCTATATCCATTCTTCAGATGGATATCTGGTTAATTTTCTCAGGGGTTGTGGAATACGCTGGTTTTTCGCGATCGGGCGCCGTGGATTTGAATGAAATGACTAACGGGCCGCAGGATCAGGTTTGGGTGGCGAAGACGGGAGAGGGGATTAGCGTCGCGAAGCGTATCGATGTTGTTATCGATATCGTTATCAATGTCGTTATCGATGTCGTTATCAATGTCACTATCGATGACGCCCCGGCGTAACCGCCGCCGCCGGCGGACGGGGATGACTCATCCGGACTCGTTGCGCCCAGGCGTTTACTGTAAGCGGATATCATTCTCTTTCGCCCACTTTCTTAAGCGTCCGCAGGCATTCGCATAAGGTGACGACGTGTTAAATGAGATCATTCGCCCCATCGTCCATTTTGTGTACCAGGGCTTTGCGTACAAAATGTCATCGCCGCGCTCGTCAATCAGCCGCACTATCTCATTGTTGACCGTCTGCAGCTCAGCGATTAGCGAGCTGTAGCTTAAATCCCTGTAGTCTGAGTAAAATTTTTGCGCCAGAAGGCCAAGCTGATTCCATTTATAGCCGGTCTCCGGAAAATCGACGGCGAGCCCTTTAGCATCAGAAACGATCCACTTTACGACCAGCGCATTCCAGCCCAGCAGGTAAGAAACGAGGTTATGAATGCTCATCTGGCTGCCTTTGGCGTGGCCATCCATTGCACGCTCTGCGGTAAGTTCTGCCGGTATGGCATGCAGGTAGCCGATTAATTTGTCGAAGTTTTTATCGATAGCGCTGAGTAATTCTGATTTTGTTTGCGGCACACTCATAAAGAATTCCCTCTCACGTCAGGTTCGGTATACGCGCAAATAGTAGCGCTGAAAATGAGCCCTGGCGCACGCTGAGGCCACAAAGTTGTGAATGCCGTATCTTTCCCCGCTCTCTGTGGCCTGTTTTCCGTCCTCCCACTGCGGGGAAGAGTACCGCACCGATCTTCAGTCCTGCTGATAGGCAATCCGGTAACCGTCGTCAACGGCTTCCAGCCGGGCAAAGCCGGCGCTGGCGAGGTGCATGCCGGCAATCAGCCACTGCTCGCCTGCCGCCTGCGCCAGAATACGTCTCCGGGTGTCTGCCGCCTCGGCGGGGTCGGCGTCAAAGGCGACTGCGACGGCCGGCAGGGCCGACTGAATGTGCGGGAAATGCACAATGTCGCCCCAGATCAGCAGGGGCTTATCGCCGGCATCGATACGAAATCCGCTGTGACCCGGCGTGTGCCCGGGCAGCCAGACCGGATGAATGCCGGGGAGCACCTCATCGCCCGTTAGCAGGTTTACCCGCCCCTCATAGCCTGCCAGGGCGCGGCGAAACAGCGCGAAGTTACCCTGAACCCGCTCGCTGGCGCGCATCATCAGAACGTCATCCTGCCAGTATGCGATCTCGCGGGGATGCACATAGAGCCGCGCATTTTTATAGACGGCTTCGCCGTCGGCATCGAGCAGTCCGCCAATATGGTCGGGGTGACCGTGCGTCAGCAGGATCGTATCGACGTCGGCTGGCGCGATGCCCAGCTGGCGAAGGTGCTCGGGGAGCTGACCTCCGGCGTTATTCCGACCGCCGGTGCCGGAATCGACGAGGATCGTGCGCCCTCGGCCGCGGATCAGATAGGCGTTGATATGCAACGCCTGCGGGTCAGCTACCCCGGCCGCGCGCTGCCTTTCATCCGCTTGCGCCGGATCAATGCCGGAGAGGATGCCGAGGCTGACGGACATATTCCCGTCGCTCAACGCGGTCACCTGATAATCGCCAACCCGACGGCTGATGGGTTTAATTATGCTCATGAATGCCTCCTTGTTGGGGATACAGCTGGTCGGTTATCGGCCGATACAGACAGATATCCGCCGCAGCGGCGAGCAGGCGGGCTTTGTCTGCCGGAATCACGTATGCCAGCCGGTCTTCAGGGGCGCTATCCAGACCGGCGGCCCGCAGCAGCCACGGCCGGTAGCCCAGCTCGTGGTCAATAAAGTCGAGGGGTTGCCCGGTGAGCAGCAGGATCTGCTCTGCGGCCACCGCCGGAGCTGGCTCCTCACACTGATAAAGACCGCGACGCCAGTCGCCGATATTGGCCTGCCACTGCGCAAAGCTGCCGCCTCCCTTGAGACGGTACTCCGCGCCGGCGAGGACCGCGGCATCGCGAACGGTGTGAATGGCCAGCCAGGCCGGGCAGCCCGGGGTGAGGGCCCTGAAGCGCTGGGAGGTGCTGAAGCCGTCAACGCTCAGCAGCGCCGGGAGCTTCACCCGGGTGTAAAAATCATTCCATTCGGCTTCGCTTGTCGGGTCGGTATAGGTGCATTCAACGGTATAAAGCATAAACGGGCCTCTGCATGAAGGTGAACAGCGCATTGCTGATGTTTCGTCATGTTACTGGCTGTATTTAGCCGCCTGAATCGATATTATCTCATCATGTAGTGACATTTCGTCACTAAAGGTACTCATATCCAGGGGCGCTATCATGCGAAGAAAACTGCCCAGCAGCGCGTCGTTACAGGCGTTTGAAGCGGCGGCAAGGCACGGTAATTTTGCCCGCGCCGCGGAGGAACTCTCCCTGACCGAAGGCGCGGTCAGCCGGCAGATTGGGCGACTTGAGGCCCTGCTGAACTGCCGATTGTTCGACCGCACCGGAACCCGCGTGCGGCTGAACCCGAACGGCGCGCGCTACGCCCACCGCGTGCGCGAAACGCTTGAGCGCCTCGACCGGGACACCCAGTACCTGACGGGAATGGCAGACGGCAGCCGCAGCCTCGAAATCGCCGTGCTGCCGACCTTCGCCAGCCGCTGGCTGATCCCGCGCCTCAGCGGTTTTAACCGCCGGTACCCGGATATCACGCTGAATATTGCGGCCCATACGGACCCCTTTATTCTGACCGGCAGCGGGTTTGACGCGGCGGTTCATTTTGAGCACCCGGCGTGGGCCGGAATGCGTATCCGCTTTCTGCTCCAGGAAAAGCTGGTCCCGGTGTGCCATCCCTCGCTGCTGACCGCGCGGGACAGCGGCGAGCAGCTGAACGCGCTGCCGCGTATTCACCGACGGCAAAATCCGGATGCGTGGCAGCGCTACGCCGAGGAGAGCGGCATCGCGCTGGACAATCCGTCCCGGGGCGTGCGCTACGATCTGCATGAAATGGCCATCTCCGCCGTGCAGGCCGGGCTTGGCGTTGCGCTGGTGCCGCAGGTGTACGTCGAAAACGAGCTCAGCAGCGGGGCGCTGGTTGCCCCCTGGCCGGTTTCCGCGCGGCTGAACAAAAATTTCTGCCTGGTCAAGCCGGTTGAAACGGGGATTAACGAGAGCGCATTAGAGGATTTTGAGCGCTGGCTGGTGGCGGAAATCAGCGGCGAACCGGCATAACGGGCGCCGTTTTTTTGCCGCCGGTGCGGTTAACGCTCTCCGGCTGGCCTGGGTGTGGTCAAGGCAAGCAATTGTCCCTACACTGCCGTCGTTGAACCGCCGCCGCTGACCCAGAAAGGAGAGAATCATGACGCAAGGAACGAGCGATTTTAGTTTTACCGCGCTGATGGCACGGCGGGCTCGGGAGCTGGCTCTGAGCCTTGATAGCGACCAGCAGGCGCTGGTTGCGCAGCTTGATGCGCTGGGGCGGAGATTGCTGGCGCAAAGCGCCGCTCCCGGCAAAGGGCTTTACGTCTGGGGGCGCACCGGGCGCGGCAAAAGCCTGCTCGTCGATAGCTTCTTTGCTGGCCTGCCGCTGGCGGCTAAGCGCCGGGTGCACTTCCACTCTTTTTTTCGCGAACTGCATCAGCGCCTGAACGCGCCCACCTCGCCGTCGCTGCCTGCGGTCATCGCGCAGATGACCGACGGCTGCGGACTGATCTGTTTTGACGAGTTCCATCTCCACGATCCGGCGGACGCGATGCTGGTTAAGCCGCTGCTGGCGCAGCTGTTTCAGCGCGGCGTCGTCCTGATGGCAACCTCCAACTACCCTCCGGAACGGCTGCTGGAAGATCCGCTATACCATGCGCGCTTTTTGCCTTCGATTGCGTTAATTAAACAGCATATGACGGTAGTCGCGCTCGACGGCGAAGAGGACTACCGGGCGCGCCACGCGCCGGCGGAGAGCCCGTTTTGCCAGGGGCTGCTGCTGATCCAGCCGTCGGACCACACCCGCAGGCGGCATGCTTTACCCGAGCTCGCCGCCAGGGCGCTGACGCTGCCGGTCGGGTATCGCACCCTGGAGGTGGCCTCCGCGCCGGCGGCTTTTTTACATTTTACCTTCAGCCAGCTGTGCCAGGGCCCGACGTCGGTGATGGACTACCTGACGCTGTGCGAAAGCCATTCATGCTGGCTGCTGGACGCGGTGCCGCCTTTAGGTCACGCGGGACCGGCGGCGCAGCAGCGGTTTATCAACCTGGTGGATGTGCTCTATGAGAAGCAGTGTCGCCTGGTGCTGGTGAGCGAATGCGGATTACCCGAGCTGGTCGCGGGAGTTGAGCGGGAAGATATTCAGCGAACCTACAGTCGGCTGCAGCAGCTGCGGCAAGGATAGGGCGGGAAGAGAGAAGCCCCGGCGAGCGAGAAGCCTGCCGGGGTGGGAGATTACAGATCGAAACGGTCGAGGTTCATCACTTTGGTCCAGGCCGCCACGAAGTCGGTGACCAGCTTCTGCTGCGCATCCTGGCTGGCGTAAACTTCTGCCAGCGCGCGCAGCACCGAGTTGGAACCGAACACCAGGTCGGCACGGGTGGCGGTGAACCGGCTCTCGCCGCTCTTACGATCGCGGCCTTCGAACAGTTCGCCCCGTTCGTCGGTGGCTTTCCAGACGGTCGCCATGCTCAGGAGATTGACGAAGAAGTCGTTGCTGAGAACGCCGCGGCGATCGGTGAAGACGCCGTGCTGGCTGCCGTCAAAGTTGGCGCCCAGCACGCGTAAACCCCCGACCAGCACGGTAAGCTCCGGCGCGGTCAGCGTCAGCTGCTGGGCCTTATCCAGCAGCAGCGTCTCGGTAGAAACGCCCCCTTCAATACGGCGATAGTTGCGGAAACCATCCGCCAGCGGCTCCAGCAAACCGACGGATTCGATATCGGTCTGATCCTGACGGGCATCCACGCGGCCCGGCGCAAACGGCACGGTGACCGATACGCCAGCGGCAGCGGCGGCCTGCTCAACGCCGACCGAGCCTGCCAGCACGATAATATCGGCCAGCGATGCTTTCCCGGAGGCTTTTTGAATCGCCTGCAGGGTAGGCAGAACCTTCGCCGCGATGGCGTTGACCGGCCAGTCTTTCTGCGGCGCCAGCGCCAGACGTGCGCCGTTGGCTCCGCCGCGCTTATCTCCGCCGCGGAAGGTGGAAGCCGAAGCCCAGGCAACGGAAACCAGTTCGCTCACCGACAGGCCCGCATCGGCGATGGCGGTTTTCAGGGTGGAGATATCCGCCTCGCTCGGGCTGTGGACAGCAGCCGGGAGCGGGTCCTGCCAGATCAGGTCTTCTTTCGGGACTTCCGGTCCGAGGTAGCGGGATTTTGGCCCCATATCGCGGTGAATCAGCTTGAACCAGGCGCGGGCAAAGGCTTCGTTAAACGCCTGCGGATCGTTGAGGAAGCGGCGAGAAATCTTATCGAATTCCGGGTCGAAGCGCAGCGTCAGGTCGGTAACCAGCATCGTTGGCTTACGCTTTTTCTCCGGGTCAAACGGGTCGGGGATCAGGTCCGGCGCGTCTTTGGCTTCAAACTGAATGGCGCCGGCCGGGCTACGGGTCTGTACCCACTCATATTTGTAGAGGTTTTCGAAGAAGTAGTTGCTCCACTGGGTCGGCGTCTGGGTCCAGACAACCTCAAGGCCCGAGGTGATAGCGTCCGCCCCGGCACCGCTGCCGTAGGTGCTGGACCAGCCGAGACCCTGAGCCTCAATGCCGGCAGCTTCCGGCTCGGCGCCTACGTGGCTGGTGACCGCCGCGCCGTGGGTTTTACCCAGCGTATGGCCGCCGGCAATCAGGGCCACGATCTCTTCATCGTCCATCCCCATGTTGCCAAAGGTGGCGCGAATCGCCGCCGCCGCGGAGAGCGGCTCGCCGCTGGCGTTCGGGCCTTCCGGGTTGACGTAAATCAGGCCCATTTCGGTGGCGCCCAGCGGCTGCTGCGCCAGGCTTTCCGGATGACGGTGCTCAAGCCAGGCTTTTTCATTACCCCAGTCAACGTCGAGGTCCGGTTCCCACACGTCTTCGCGTCCGGCGCCGAAGCCAAAGGTACGGAAACCGGCATTTTCCAACGCCACGTTGCCCGCCAGCATGTAGAGGTCGGCCCAGGAGATTTTCTGGCCATATTTTTGTTTGACCGGCCACAGCAGGCGGCGGGCCTTATCCAGGCTAACGTTGTCCGGCCAGGAGTTCAGCGGGGCGAAACGCTGCTGGCCGCGGCCGCTGCCGCCGCGCCCGTCAACGGTACGGTAGGTACCGGCACCGTGCCAGGCCATACGAATAAACAGCCCAATGTAGCTGCCCCAGTCTGCCGGCCACCACTCCTGGGAGTCGGTTAGCAGGGCTCTCAGATCGGCTTTTAGCGCGGAGTAATCGAGCTTTTTAAACTCTTCCCGGTAGTTAAATTCTTCACCCAGCGGATTCGAGCGGCTGGAGTGCTGGTTCAGCAGATCCACACGCAGCTGGTTTGGCCACCAGTCTCGGTTAGCTGTGCCGCCGCCGGCGCTTTGCGTGGGCGCCGCGGTATGAAAAGGACACTTCCCTGCGGACGCGTTGTTAGATGAATCGTTAGACGTGCTCATATCAGGCTCCGTTTACTTTTGTGAATGCCATTACGATATACACTGCTTTCAATAAGTGATACTTGAATAAATCTACGGAATTAATAGTTATATCCTTTTAACAGCGGGTGATAAAGAAATCCATATGTTATTTGTGGTTAAGCCCCGAAATACGTAAAAGCGACTTACTAACCATAGTATTAACGTATTAGTTTAGGAAATCGTCGCGGCACGTTTGGCGATAAAAGCGCCAGCCCACCAGGAAAAATCTTATGCACCAGCGGCGGCGGGCAACACCGGCATTACCCATCAGGCGAAGCCGGGCATAAGCGGCGAAATTTGAGGGGTTGCTGAGCGGTGAGCGACAGGCTATTACTATTCACGGCCATGTAACTGGCGCCTTGAGACAGAATACTGTCGGGGAGCATGGTCGCGACCGCCGCGCGCCTGGGCATAACTTTGTCTGGTGGAGATAAACTATGCCTGAATTGAGTTCGTTAATAACATTCGCGTTCGTTGCCCTGGGGCTGGTGCTGACCCCCGGGCCGAATATGATCTACCTGACCTCGCGCTCGATCTGCCAGGGCAAACGCGCCGGCCTGATTTCATTAGGCGGCGTGGCGCTGGGGTTCGTCTTTTATATGCTGTGCGCGGCGCTGGGGATTACCGCGCTGATTTTTGCGGTGCCCTATGCCTACGATATTTTGCGCATCAGCGGGGTCGTCTACTTACTCTACCTGGCCTGGCAGGCGATAAAACCGGGCGGTCGTTCGCTCTTTGCCGTGCGCGACCTGCCGGCAGACAGCGGGCGTAAGCTCTTTCTGATGGGCTTTATTACCAATCTGGCGAATCCTAAAATCGCCATTATGTATCTGTCGCTCTTACCGCAGTTTATCTCCCCCGGCCACGGCAGCATTCTCAGCCAGTCTTTGGTGCTCGGCTTCACCCAGGCATCGATCAGCGTGGCGGTCAACGCGCTGATTGTGCTGATGGCCGGCGAGGTGTCGCGGTTTCTTACCGGTCGCCCGCTCTGGCAGCGCTTTCAGCGCTGGCTGATGGCGACGGTGCTGGCAGGAATGGCGGTTAAAATCGCCTTTGAAGCGCGCAAATAACGCCCCGGCAGGCGCGAGCCTGCCTCCCTCTGCACCAAATCTACGCGTTGCCCCAAAACGGCTCCCCATCCTGGTGTGCTGGCGGCGGTAAATATTCCATCCTGTTGATTTTATGCTAATTATTATTTTGGCATATGCTTTGCAAGATAAAAACAGAAGGCAGCGCACCATACAATTTAGATGATCAAATAGCTGGCTAGGGTTCCGGTTCACGCAGGTGAATGACTGGTCCGAGAGCTGGCGACCTCTGCGAGGTTACACGGCGGGACAAAAGCCCGGGAGACAGCAGCACCAGTAGGTGTCGCGCTGCTCCTGTTTTTTGTGCCAACCAGAGGTTCATCATGAAGCGATCGCCACTACTCCGTTCTTTTGTCCTGTCCCTGGCGCTGCTGGCCAGTTTCCCTTCCTTTGCCGCGGTAAAAAAAGAGTTCAACATCTGCTGGACGATTTATGCCGGCTGGATGCCCTGGGGCACCATCAGCAACGAAAAAATCATCGATAAATGGGCCAGCAAGTACGGTATCAAGATCAATATCGTGCAGCTCAACGACTACATCGAATCGATTAACCAGTATACCGCCGGCCAGTTCGACGGCTGCACCATGACCAATATGGATGCCCTGACCATTCCTGCCGCCGGCGGGGTGGATACCACTGCGCTGATCACCGGCAGCTACTCTGACGGTAACGATGGCGTGGTACTGAAGGGCGCGGGCAAAAAGCTGAGCGACCTCAAGGGGATGCAGGTTTACCTCCCGGAGCTCTCGGTTTCGCACTATCTGCTGGTTCGCGGACTGGAAAAGGCCGGACTGCAGGAGCGAGACGTCAAAGTGGTCAATACCTCTGACGCCGATATTGTCTCGGCCTTCGGCACCAGCAGCGTGCGCGCCGCCGTGGCGTGGAACCCGCAGCTGTCGGTTATCAAAAAGACCCCACAAACCAGCGAAGTCTTTAGCTCCTCCCAGGTGCCTGGAGAGCTTATCGACATGATGGTGGTCAACAGCCAAACCCTGAAGGACAACCCGGCGCTCGGCAAGGCGTTGACCGGCGCGTGGTTTGAGATGATGAGTAAAATGCAGGCCGGGGATAAGCCAGCGCTGAGCGCCATGGCGGCCGATTCCGGCACCGACCTCGCGGGCTATGAGGCGCAGCTGAAAACCACCCATCTGTTCTGGACTCCCGACGAGACCCTCAAATTTATCTCCACCCCGGAGCTGGCCAAAACCATGCAGCGCGTGGCGCAGTTCTCCTTTGACAAAGGGCTGCTGGGCGAGGGCGCCCAGAGCGCTGACTTTATCGGCATGAGTTTCCCGGGCAACGTCACCGTCGGCGACGCGGGCAACGTCAAGCTGCGCTTCGACGATAGCTACCTGAAGATGGCCGCCGCGGGCCAGCTGTAATGATTGCTGACGGGAGTCAACGCCATGCGACAAATTAACCGCCATCCACAGCAGGGCATGCGAATGATGTTGATGCTGATGCCCTTTGTGCTGCTGATCGCCGCCTGGGTTATCGGCTCTGCGCTGCGGCTGGAGGCCAATCCGCAGGACAAGCTGCTGCCCGGACTGACGCAAATGGTCGCCGCCGTCGAGCGGATGGCGTTCACGCCGGACAAACGCAGCGGCGAATACCTGCTGTGGGCCGATACTCTTATCAGCCTGAGTCGCCTGCTGACCGGGCTGGCGCTCTCCTCGCTGATCGGGCTGAGCATCGGTATCGCCGCCGGGGTTTTCCCGCTCTACCGCGCGGCGCTGTCGCCGCTGATGACCGTGATCTCGATGATCCCACCGCTGGCGATCCTGCCGGTGCTGTTTATCGTCTTTGGTCTCGATGAGCTCTCCAAGGTGATGCTGATTGTTATTGGGGTGACGCCCATGCTGGCGCGCGATCTCGAGCAGCGGGCGCGGGAAATTCCGGCGGAGCTGTTTATTAAAGCGCAGACCCTCGGCGCCAACAGCTGGACGCTGGTGCTACGGGTAGTGCTGCCGCAGCTGCTGTCGCGCCTGATTATCTCCCTGCGTCTGCTGCTGGGTTCGGCGTGGCTGTTTCTGATATCGGCGGAGGCCATTTCCGCCACCGCCGGTCTCGGATACCGCATTTTCCTTGTTCGCCGCTATATGGCGATGGACGTCATTATTCCCTACGTCATCTGGATAACCCTGCTGGCCTGGCTGATGGATCTGGCCCTGCGGCAGCTGCATAAAGCCTGCTTCCCGTGGGCGGAAGGAGGCCGGACATGAGTTTTATTGCCATTAAAAATATCTGGCAGGAGTACGGCGACCACGTGGTGCTGGAGCGCATCAATCTCGAGGTCAGGGAGGGGGAGTTCTGTTCAATGGTCGGGGCCTCCGGCTGCGGGAAATCGACCTTTTTGCGCCTGCTGCTGGGCCAGGAGAAGCCGACCCGGGGCTCTATCACCCTTGACGGCCAGCCGCTGGCCGCCGAGCCGGACCGCAGCCGCGGCGTGGTGTTCCAGCGCTATTCGGTATTCCCGCATCTCAACGTGCTGGATAACGTGACCGTTGGCCTCGAGCTGCCGGCCTCGCCGCTGCTTGGCCGTCTTTTTGGCGCCCGCAGGCGGCTCGCCCGCGAACGGGCGGCGCAGATGCTGGAGAAAGTCGGCCTTTCCCACGCGCTCGATAAGTACCCGGCGCAGCTCTCCGGCGGCATGCAGCAGCGGCTGGCTATCGCCCAGGCCTTTGTGATGCAGCCGCGTATTCTGCTGCTTGATGAGCCGTTTGGCGCCCTCGACCCGGGTATCCGCAAGGATATGCACGCGCTGCTTTTGCAGCTGTGGAGCGAAACGCGGATGACGGTCTTTATGGTCACCCACGATTTGGCCGAAGGCTTCAATCTCGGGACCCGGCTGCTGGTCTTTGACAAGGTGCGCCACGACCCGCAGGCGCCCAACGCCTACGGCGCGCGCGTGACCTACGACATACCGCTTAACGAAGCCCGCATGTCGCAGATGCTCGGCACCGGCAGCGATAACAACGTTTATGCATTAAGGAGATAGTCAGATGAAGCCACTTTTTCACTCCGCACCGAGCCTGCGCGAAGAGTTTGTCCCGGGCGGCGGCCATACCTCGTTTATTCTGCGCCGCGGGCAAATCCTGCGCCTGACCGATATCGACGGCGAGGCTAACGTCAGCATGATGATGCTCAATCCGCATGAAAAGAGCGAACGCCTGAACCTGCCGGATACCCTGAAAGGGCAGCACACCGCGCGCCTGACCGCCGGGCACTGCTTCTACTCTGATATGGGCCGCGTGCTGGCGGGGATCGTCGCCGATAGCAGCGGCTGGCACGATCCCTTTGGCGGCGTGCTCAACGCCGAAGAGACCCTGGAAAAGTACGGCGCCGGCCGCTACCAGGAGCTGCGCAACGGCTACTACCGCAACGGCGTCGATAACCTGCTGGTTGAAATGGGCAAATGGGATCTGGGCCTGGAGGATCTGCTGATGGTGGTCAACTTCTTCAGCAAGGTCACCGTCGCCGCCGACGGCAGCTTCCATTTCTGCGCCGCGCCGTCCAGCGCCGGGCGGTACGTTGAGCTGTTTGCGCCGATGGACGTGCTGATCGTCCTTACCGCGCTGCCGCATCCGCAGGACCCCGCTACGGAGTATGCCCCGCGTCCGGTCCAACTGAGCTGGTTCGACGCTGACGATGCCCAGGCGGCGGTCGCCTCGCTGCTCACCCGCGATGAAAACCAGCGCGCGTTTGCCAATACCCAACTTTTTGCCCTCTGAGGAGCCGACCATGAGCCTTGTTACCAGTCCCCGCAACCCGGCTGATGCCGTTTATCGTCACGTGATCCCGGCGGGCGAACCCTGGCTGTTCGAAGTGAAGAAAGGGCAAACCCTGCGGCTGCTCGATCTTGAAGGCAACCAGGCTATCGACACCCTGTTTTATAACGCCGATAACCCGCGCGAACGCTACGATCCGCAGCGCACGCTGCGTCGTCAGGGGAACGTCTATCTGACCGCCGGCAGCGTGCTGTTCTCGAATCTTGGCCGGCCGCTGCTGACCATCGTTGCCGATACCTGTGGCCGCCACGACACTCTCGGCGGCGCCTGCGCTCAGGAGAGCAACACCGTGCGCTATGCCGCCGATAAGCGCTATATGCACAGCTGCCGGGACAACTTCCTCTGCGCCTGCCTGCACGACGGCCGCCTGCACAAGCGTGATATCGGCGCCAACATCAACTTCTTTATGAACGTGCCGGTGACGGAAGAAGGCGGGCTGACCTTCGAAGACGGTATCTCCGCCGCCGGGAAATACGTCGAGTTGCGCGCGGAGTGTAACGCCATGGTGCTGATCTCCAACTGCCCGCAGCTCAATAACCCGTGCAACGGCTGGAATCCAACCCCGGCGGAGGTGCTGGTATGGAACTGACCCGCTGGCAGCGCTGGCGGCTGATGGCCTATCGCCTGTTTGCCGTACGCGCCGATCGCCTGAACAGTACGCCGTCGCGCAAATCCTGACGCCGACGCGCCCCGGGGACGACCCCGGGAAGAACGCTATTTTGCTGCGGGACGACCCGCCCTGATGTGAGTCCCGCTTATGTTCAATACGCTACTTATTGCCAACCGCGGCGCCATCGCCTGCCGAATTCTGCGCACGCTGCGCGATATGCAGGTTAAAGGCGTCGCCGTCTATTCCGATGCCGATCTCAGCAGCCTGCATATTCGCGAAGCCGATGAAGCGCTTAGCCTTGGCGACGGCCCGGCGGCGCAAACCTATCTGGTGGTGGAGAAAATCATCGCCGCCGCGCGGCAAAGCGGCGCCGAGGCGATACACCCCGGCTACGGTTTCCTCTCGGAAAACGCCGCCTTCGCCGAAGCCTGCGAAGCCGCCGGACTGGTATTCGTCGGCCCGACGCCGCAGCAGCTGCGGACCTTTGGCCTTAAGCATACCGCCAGGGCGCTGGCTAAAGCGCAGGGCCTGCCGCTGCTGGAAGGAACCGAGCTGCTGGCCGATAGCGCCGAGGCGTGCCGCGCCGCGCAGGAGATTGGCTATCCGGTGATGCTCAAAAGCACCGCCGGCGGTGGCGGGATCGGCATGCGGGTGTGCCACGATGCCGACGAGCTGGCGGAGGCTTTTGAGACCGTCCGCCGCCTCGGGCAGAACAACTTTAGCGATGCCGGCGTGTTCGTTGAAAAATATATCTCCCGCGCGCGCCACCTTGAGGTGCAGATCTTTGGCGACGGGCAGGGGGAAGTTATCGCCCTCGGCGTGCGCGACTGCTCGATTCAGCGACGTAACCAGAAGGTTATCGAGGAGACGCCGGCCCCCAACCTGCCCGCGGGCATGGCGCAGGCGCTGTGCGAGGCGGCCATCTCCCTGGGTAAAGCGGTCAGCTACCGCAGCGCCGGGACGGTGGAGTTTGTTTACGACAGCCTGGCGCAGCGCTTCTATTTTCTCGAGGTCAACACCCGCCTGCAGGTCGAGCACGGCGTGACCGAGCAGGTCTGGGGCGTCGATCTGGTGCGCTGGATGGTCGCCCTGGCGGCGGGGGATTTGCCGCCGCTGTCCCGGCTGATGGCGGATCTGCAGCCGCGCGGCCACGCGATTCAGGCGCGGATTTACGCCGAAGATCCCGGCCGCCAGTTCCAGCCCTCGCCGGGGCTTCTCAGCGAAGCGACCTTCCCGCCGGCGGATGGGGAAACCCTGCGAATTGACCGCTGGGTGGAGGCCGGCTGCGAGGTGCCGCCGTTCTTCGACCCGATGCTGGCAAAAACGATCGCCTGGCAGCCCGACCGCGAGCGGGCTATCGCCCGTCTCAGCGAAGCGCTGGCGGCAACCCGGCTGTACGGCGTGGAAACCAATCGTCTCTACCTGCAGCAGATTCTGGCTTTCGCCCCCTTTACCGAGGGCGAACCCTGGACCCGCTGCCTCGAGCAGCTGAGCTATCGGGCGGCAACCGTCGAGGTGCTGAGTGCCGGGACCCAGACCAGCGTTCAGGACTATCCGGGGCGCCTCGGATACTGGGCGGTGGGGGTTCCGCCGTCGGGGCCGATGGACGATCGGGCGCTGCGCCTCGGCAACCGGCTGCTCGGCAATCCGCAGGGCGAGGCGGCGCTGGAAATCACTCTCAGCGGACCAACGTTGAAGTTTAACTGCCTCGCCGAGGCGGCGATATGCGGCGCAGCGGTGGCGGTAACCCTCGACGGCGTGGCCCAGCCGATGAACCGCGTCTTTACTATTCCCGCCGGCGCGACGCTGAAAATCGGCCCGGTCAGCGGCGCGGGGGTGCGCAGCTACCTCTGCCTGCGCGGCGGCATTCAGGTGCCGGACTATTTAGGCAGTAAAAGCACCTTTACCCTCGGACAGTTTGGCGGCCACGCCGGACGCGCGCTGCGCAGCGGCGACGTTCTGCACCTCGCGCCGACGCCCGGCGCAGAAGCCGGCGCCACGCTCCCGGCTGCGCTGCAGACCCATCTGGACGCGGTGCGGACGCTGCGGGTGATCTACGGCCCCCACGGCGCGCCGGAATTCTTTGCCGCGGAGTATATCGCTACCTTTTTTGCCACCGACTGGGAGGTCCATTTCAACTCCAGCCGTACCGGCGTGCGGCTGATTGGCCCGAAACCGCTGTGGGCGCGCGACAGCGGCGGTGAGGCGGGGCTGCATCCGTCGAATATTCACGATAATCCCTACGCAGTCGGGGCGGTCGATTTTACCGGCGATATGCCGGTGATCCTCGGTCCGGACGGCCCCAGCCTCGGCGGATTTGTCTGCCCGGTCACCGTGATTGAGGCCGACCTGTGGCAGCTCGGGCAGCTGAAAGCTGGCGATAAGGTCCGCTTTGCGGCGGTCGATTTAGCCACCGCCCGTCGTCTGGCGCAGGGCCGCCGCGAGGAGCTGGCGACCCTTGAACCGGCGGCTATCGGCTGGCAGCCGGCGCCGCTGGCGTCACCGGTAGTGATGAGCTGCGGGGAAGGCAGTAAACGCCTGGTGGCGCGGCTCTCCGGCGATACCCATCTGCTGCTGGAGGCCGGAGAGGCGGAGCTGGATCTGGTTCTGCGCTTTCGTATCCACGCGCTGATGCAGACGCTGGAGGCGCAGGCCCGGACGGGGGTCATCGACCTGACGCCGGGGATCCGCTCTTTGCAGGTTCACTTCCAGCCGGAAACCCTGACCCTGGAGGCGCTGCTGGCATGGGTACGCGCGGAATGGGCGACGGTGTGCGTTAGCGACGATCTCGAGGTTCCCACGCGCGTGGTGCACCTGCCGCTGTCGTGGGACGACCCGGCCTGCCGCAAGGCTATCGATAAATATATGACTACCGTTCGCCGCGACGCGCCCTGGTGCCCCAGCAATCTTGAGTTTATCCGGCGGATTAACGATCTGCCCGACGAACGCGCGGTCTGGGATACGGTGTTTGACGCCAGCTACCTGGTGATGGGGCTGGGGGATGTCTATCTCGGCGCGCCGGTGGCCACCCCCCTCGACCCGCGCCACCGGCTGGTGACCACCAAATACAACCCGGCGCGCACCTGGACGGCGGAAAACTCGGTCGGGATTGGCGGTGCCTACCTGTGCGTGTATGGCATGGAAGGCCCCGGCGGCTACCAGTTCGTCGGCCGCACGCTGCAGATGTGGAATCGCTATCACGAGGTGGCCGATTTTGCCGGCAAGCCGTGGCTGCTGCGCTTCTTCGACCAGCTGCGCTTCTATCCGGTCTCCGCCGAAGAGCTGCTGCAGATCCGTCGTGATTTTCCGCTCGGCCGCTATCCGCTGCGCATTGAGCACAGCACCCTGCGGCTGGCGGAGTATCAGCAGTTCCTTGAGCGCGAGGCCACGAGCATTGACGCCTTCCGCCAGCACCAGCAGCGCGCGTTTAACGAGGAGCGCGAGCGCTGGATAGCCAGCGGTCAGGCGCATTTCGAGAGCCAGGAGGCGGCGGTTGAAGAGGGCGCAGACGCGCCGCTGCAGAGCGGGCAGCAGGGAGTAGAAAGCCCCGTTTCCGGCAACCTGTGGCAGGTGCAAACCGCGCCGGGCAGCCGGGTTCGCGCCGGAGACGTTCTGCTGGTGCTGGAGTCGATGAAAATGGAGATCCCGCTGCTGGCCCCCTGCGATGGGGTGATTGCCGAGGTGAACGTCCAGCCGGGGGCCTCGGTTCGCGCCGGGCAACGGGTGGCGGTAATAATGGAGGAAAACGTATGAATCAGCACAGTTTTGACCTACGCCTGAGTACCCTGGCGACGGGCTATCGCGACGGTCGTCTGACGCCCCGGGCGCTGATGGCGGAGCTGCGTCAGCGGGCCAGCGCGCTGAATCCAGAGTATCAGCTGTTTATTCATATTCTGACGGCAGAGGAGCAGGAGCCCTGGCTGGCGGCGCTGGACGGCGTCTCGCCGGAGACCCTGCCGCTGTACGGCGTGCCGTTTGCCATTAAGGATAATATCGATCTTGCCGGGATCGTCACCACCGCAGGATGTCCGGCGTTCGCCTATACCGCCGAGCGGGACGCGACGATTGTGGCTCAGCTGATTGCGCTGGGCGCGGTTCCGGTCGGTAAAACCAACCTTGACCAGTTTGCCACCGGCCTCAACGGCACGCGCTCGCCGTACGGGCGCTGCCGCAACGCCGTGCACCCTGCGTATCCGTCGGGCGGTTCAAGCGCCGGTTCGGCGCTGGCGGTGGCGCTCGGCGTCGCCAGCTTTGCGCTCGGTACGGACACCGCCGGCAGCGGGCGAGTTCCGGCATCGCTAAACAACCTGGTCGGGCTGAAGGCCAGCAAAGGGCTGATCTCTACCGCCGGCGTGGTGCCGGCCTGCCGGACGCTCGACTGCACGACCTTTTTCACCGCCACCGCCGCCGAATCGAGCCGGCTGCTGGCGCTGACCGCCGCCGTCGATCCGCGGGATGCCTACAGCCGGCGTAATCCGCAGTGGAACGCGGCGCAGGCCTTCGGGGTCCCCGCGCCGGGCTTTCGCTTCGGCGTTCCGCAGACGCTCAACTTCCTCGGCTGCGCGCAGAGTGAAGCGCTGTTTTTACAGGCCAAAGCGCGGCTGCTGGCCCTTGGCGGTGTGGCGGTGAGCATCGATATGGCGCCGTTTCTCGCCGCTGCCAGCCTGCTGTATGACGGGCCGTGGGTGGCGGAGCGCTACGCGGTGGCGGGGCCGCTGATTGAACGGGAACCGCAGGCGGTCCTGCCGGTGATCCGCGACGTGCTGGCGAAGGCGCCGCAAACCGACGCCGTCGCCGCCTTTCAGGCGATGTATCAGCTGCAGGCCTATAAGGCGCAGTGTGATGCCCTGCTCGACGGCGTGGAGTGCGTCCTGACGCCGACCTATCCGCGGCCGGTCACCCTGGCGGAGCTGGAAGCCGAGCCGGTGAAGCGCAACGCCGATCTGGGCTATTACACCAACTTTATGAATTTGCTGGACTATGCGGCCGTCAGCGTGCCGACGGGCTTTTTGGCGAACGGTCTGCCTTCCGGCGTGACGCTCTTTGGCCGGGCCTTCACCGACCAGTACCTGCTCGGGCTGGCCGATGCCTTCCAGCGGGCGCAGCCGCTGCCGCTGCCTGGCGGGGCGCTGATAGCCCCCGAGCCGCCGGCGGCTAGCGCCTGCCACGATCGCCAGGCGCTGGTGGTCTGCGGCGCCCATCTCGACGGGCTGGCGCTAAACGGACAGCTGCGGGAGCGGGGCGGACGCCTGCTGGCGGCGACGGAAAGCGCGGCCTGCTATCGGCTCTACGCGCTGGCCGACGGCAGGCGCCCGGGAATGGTGCGGGACGAGAGCGGCGGGGCGGCCATTGCGGTGGAGGTGTGGGAGCTGCCCTCCGCCGAGCTGGGATCGCTCCTGGCGGCGATCCCGGCTCCGCTAGGATTGGGTAAAGTGGAGCTGGCGGACGGGCGCTGGCTCAGCGGCTTTATCTGCGAGGGGTACGGCCTGCAGGGGGCGACCGATATTACGGCCTACGGCGGATGGCGGGCCTGGCTGGCGCGCTAGGTGACGGCGTCACATATTCTGAAAAAATAGCGTCGGCCCGCCCTGGGCTGGCGCTACTCACATGCTGAAACATTTCTGCCAATTCATTAGCAACCTTTCCGTAGGGCTCCCGCGCCGATAAGGCTATCCTTCCCCGCTTTTAATTTTTTGCTTCTTATTGAAACTCAGGTGAATTACCGCCAATGACTCTATTGAGAGATGAAATTCGCGATCACTCAGCGGAAGAGATGCTGTTTATTCGCCGGGCCGTGGTGGCTTTTATCCTGGTGGTGGTCTGCTTTAGCGTACTGATCGTCAACCTCTATCGCCTCCAGGTCAGGCAGCACGATTTCTATCAGACCCGCTCGAACCAGAACGATATTAAAATGCTGCCTATCGCGCCGAGCCGCGGGCTGATATTCGATCGCAACGGCGTTCCGCTGGTCCAGAACATCACCCTCTATCGCCTGCAGGTGATCCCCAGCAAAATCGCTGACATGAAGGCGCTGCTGCAGCAGCTGACGCCGATCGTTGATTTAACCCCCGATGATATCGCCGGCTTCCGCGACGATATGCTGCACAACAGCCGCTACAAAGAGGTGACGCTAAAATCCGCGCTCAGCGACGTCGAAGTGGCGCGCTTTGCGGTCAACGAATTCCGTTTCCCCGGCGTCACCGTGGAGAACTACCAGCAGCGTGACTACCCTTACGGCGCCGAGCTGGCGCACGTTGTCGGCTACGTCTCGAAAATTAACGATAGCGATCTGCAGCGGCTGGCCAAAAACGGCGAGGCCGAGAACTATGCCGCCGACCACAATATCGGCAAGCAGGGCATTGAGGGCTATTACGAACAGGAGCTGCACGGTACCACCGGCTACCAGGAGGTCGAGGTGGATAACCACGGGCGGGTGGTGCGGCTGCTGAAAGAGGTGCCGCCGGTCGCCGGCAAAAATATCTATCTGACGCTCGATCTGCACCTTCAGCAGTACATTGAATCGGTGCTCAAGGGGCAGCGCGCGGCGGTGGTGGCGGTCGACCCGCGCGACGGCGGGGTGTTGGCGATGGTTTCCAGCCCGAGCTACGATCCCAATCCCTTTGTGAAAGGCATTGGCTATAAGGCCTACCGTTCGCTGCTCGATAACGCCGACCGGCCGCTGATTAACCGCGTCACCCAGGGGCTCTACCCGCCGGCGTCGACGGTTAAACCCTATATGGCGCTCTCGGCGCTCTCGGCCGGGGTCATTACGCCCACCACCACCTTCTTCGGCGCGCCGACCTGGACGCTGCCCGGCACCCAGCGCCGCTACCGCGACTGGCTGAAAACCGGTCACGGCATGCTCAACGTTACCAAGGCCATTGAAGAGTCGGCGGATACCTTCTTCTATCAGGTGGCGTTTGAGATGGGGATCGACCGGATTCACACCTGGCTGAGCAAGTTTGGCTACGGCCAGCCAACCGGGATCGACCTCAATGAAGAGTATTCGGGGGTGCTGCCGAGCCGCGAATGGAAGCAGCGGATTCATAAGAAGCCGTGGTATCAAGGGGATACCATCTCAGTCGGCATCGGCCAGGGCTACTGGATTGCCACCCCGATCCAGATGGTGAAAGCGCTGACAACGCTGATCAACAACGGCAAGGTGAAGAACCCGCATCTGCTCTACTCCATGAAGCGCGGCAATAAGGTTGAGCGCTATCAGCCGCCGCAAAACACGCCGCAGGTGGGCGATCCGAAATCGCCGTACTGGGGGATTGTGCGCAACGGGATGTACGGCATGGCCAACCTGCCAAACGGCACCGGCTACAAGCTGTTCCACACCGCGCCGTATCAGATTGCCGCGAAGTCCGGGACCTCGCAGGTCTTCAGCCTGAAGGAGAACCAGACCTACAATGCGAAAATGATCCCGGTCAGGCTGCGTGACCACATTTTCTATACCCTGTTTGCCCCGTATCAGCATCCGCGGGTGGCGATGGCCCTGATCCTTGAGAACGGCGGCGGCGACGGCGTGGTGGCAGGACCTACGGCGCGCGCCATTCTTGATCATATCTTCGACCCGGCTAACGCGCCGGCGGCGGCAGAGGGCGGCGCGCAGGCTAACGTCCCTCAGGTCGATAGCGCCGACGCGCAGTAGGACAGGGCCCGGCCGCCGCGGCGGTCGGGCATATATTCAGGCGGGGTCTTTGATCCTAATAATATAGGTTTTATCGAACTCACTAGATTTTTGAAACATTGCCACGTTAAAAAAGCCAGATACTCTAACCTTAACCATTCCTTTTTTAGTCGGAATGCCCTTTATTTGAACGCAGTTATTGTCATACTTGTCATTATTACAATGTTCTAAGTGTAATCCGACATCATCTGGACGTATGTCGCCAACGAATCCTCTATCACCCTGAGAATTAGTCAATGTGGCAACATGACCGCCAAGAATATCTATCTTAGCATAGTAAGGTACGCCAACTATTGCATCCTTAAGCTGTTTTTTTTCTGGGTGAAATTCAGCGTGTAACGTACATCCTGACAAGATGAATAAATAAAAAATACTGAGTATTATTTTCATGTTATTTTAATGGTATAAAAACCATTCCTCCAAAAAACCTCGAGATAAAGAATGAAATATCCTTTCCGTGCTTTATTTGATCGTAGGTGTTACCCCATGAGAATAAATCTAAATGAATATTTCCCTTGGAATCTTGTATGACAGGACCATTCCAAACAATCCAGTGCGTTGGTATTGATAAGTTAGAGTCGCTTCGTTCCAGAAGCCCGTCATTAATTAATGTGACAACTTTATATCCCTTCTGTATGTATTCATTTAAAACTCGAACCCCTTGAATTCCGGCCTGAACAGGACCAACATTGCTGAATATCTTTTTATAACCAGCTTTTTCAAACCACTCCGTCAGCGTTTGCCACATAGTGATCCCTGCCATCGGAGAATCGAGTGTGTCAAAACTCAACACAGCGTTCTCCGAATCTCTCAGTCCCGCTAATGTCATCCAATCGAGCCCTAATAATCTCGGTCTCCCGGCACTGGTGTAGAATAAACCTGAAGGATGTCTACACTCTTCACCAGGCGAAATAGTCAGGCCACCTATTTTGGTCTTTCCGTATCGCCACAGCTCCCTGGCCGCCTGTGCATATACATCCGGGCGGTCCATTTGGAGACAGTAAAAAAATACGGCTGGTCCACAGACACTTGCGGCATTTTGATCTGGAAATTCATCTGGATAATGATTATATCGTTTTCTTATTTGTTGCTCTATTGTGTTTTTTTCAAAAGGATCGCGAGGATACCCAATAGGGTATTCTTTAGCAATAAAAGGCCGTTCTGGAATGGTGATTTTAATGTATTTTGTTTCGCCCCCTTGGCTTGCAGGTTTCATTGTGCCTTTTGATTCAAAATAACAGGGGTTTTCACGCTTTACCGGGGACCAGGCCTTATCTGATGCGAATTCTTCCAATGTGTACATTTTAGTGAATGGTACCGGGGTAACACTGTGGGTATGTAACATGGTTTTTCGGTAAAGTTTGATTTCCATAATATAAATGGTTGAGAGAGATTCATCTATATTCTCGGTAATATGGCACTGTGTTTGGTAGTTGCTCTGGAGCGGTTGTTGTTTAACATCTACCACAGGATATTTATTTCTCTCGGCATCCATGCGATAAATATAAAGATCGTACAGCAGGGAATCTGCCGGAGCATTCGAGTTGATACGGGTAGTGAGATGATAAACAGCCATAATTAATCCCTTAATATATGCAGGTTAATATTTTTTGCAGATTCATAAAAATGCCATTCCGTGATGCCGTACTTATCGGTGATGCCTGTTTCAGAATGACCATCCGAAAACATCAGGTACAGGCGAAAATAGCGAGGTTGGGGCAGTGACACAATGCTATGTCACCAAGGCAAGCGAGAGACCTTGCCATCATGTAAACAGTCTCCATCCAGGCTTGCAGCGTACAGTAATCATGATCCAGGTTAAATTTACCATTTCTAAACATAGAGTTTAGTGCCTGGCAAAATCGGTCTTTGACCGGTCGCAGAGGCAACGGAAAACGGATTTACGTAGGCCATCCGCCACCTTTATTCCCGCACGGCGTGGCTCATAGATATTGGTTATTTGCCGAAACCGCCGCTTTTCACCATAGTGAAGCGTCGGGTAAGCATTGAGGGAAAAAGGTAATGACATTGAGAAACAAGCTGCTTATTGTGCAGACCGGCACGCCGCCGCAGGAGATTGTCGCCGATCACGGCGACCTGCCGCGATGGTTCGCCGACCTGCTGGCGCCGTGGCGGGAGCAGATCAGCACGGTGCGCGTATTTGCCGGCGAGCCGCTTCCGGCGCCGGATAACGATACGCTGGCGGTGATCACCGGCTCCTGGGATATGGTGACGGATCGCCTGGCGTGGAGCGAGATGACCGCGGAGTGGATCCGCGCCGCGATGACCATCGAGATGCCGCTGTTTGGCGTCTGCTACGGCCATCAGCTGATGGCCCACGCGCTGGGCGGCGAGGTGGATTACCATCCGGCAGGGCGCGAAACCGGGAGCAAAACCATTTCCCTCTCGGCCGCTGGCCTTGACGATAGCCTGATTGCCGGGCATCCCGAGCCTTTCAGCGCCCACCTGACGCACCTGCAAACGGTGACCAAACTGCCTCCGGGCGCGACGGTACTGGCCTCGTCCGAGCACGATCCGCATCAGATCGTTCGCTACGGCGCTCACGCGCTGTCGACCCAGTTCCACCCCGAAATCACCCCGGAGATTGCCCGCTCGCTGATTTACTACCGCCAGGCGGTGCTGCGCAGTGAGGGGATTGACCCGGACAGGCTGAGCGATGCGGTTGAGGAGAGCCCGGTAGCCTCGGCGATTTTGACCCGCTTTGTCGCGCACTATCTGACCCCGGATCGCCGAACGGCTTAAGCCTGCGGCGCTTTCTCCTGCAGCCAGGCCGCCGTTTCGCGAAGTATTTCGTCCGAGAGCGCCGGATCGCTGGTCATTCGTGCCAGAATCACCGCTCCGACCATCGCCGACCAGCTGCCGACGGCCGCGCGGTGCCTCGCCGCGTCATCTTCCCCGTTCACGGTCTTGCTCAGATTGGCTATCTGCTGCTTCAGCCCGGCGGTCATTTCGCTCCGGGCCGGCTCTGACTGGCGGATAGTGTCGGCAGCCAGCGCCGCCAGCGGGCAGCCGCTGGCAAAATTGTCCCGATGCTCAGGGGAGAGGTAGCGTTCGATTTGCGGCGGGCTGCCGTTTTCAACGGCGCCGCTCGCCGCCTTCAGCTCCGCCAGGGTCAGGGCGATCAGCTCATCCTTTGATTTGAAGTAGCCGTAAAATCCGCCGTGGGTAAGGCCCGCTGATTTCATGATATCGGTGACCGTGACCGCATCAAAACCCCGCTCGCGAAACAGACGACCGGCGGCGGCAAGGATTGTCTGCTTATTCTCTTCGACCTGTTTTCTGCTCACTCTCATGGCGTTATCCCGCGCTGAAAATTATTTATGATGACCATCATATAACATTATTTACAGCTTACCCAGCCTGTGACATTATTCATGACGATCATCATGTATAAATCCAGGAGAGTACAGAATGAGCAGCAAATCAGCCGTACTGGTAACCGGCGCATCGACCGGGATTGGCGCAGTCTACGCCGAACGCTTTGCCCAACGCGGCCACGATCTGGTTCTCGTCGCGCGCAATACCGAACGCCTTACCGCGCTGGCCCAGCGTCTGCGCAACGAGACCGGGGTGCAGGTGGACATTTTAACCGCCGATCTGACGAACAGTGACGACGTTGCCGCCGTCGAGCAGCGTCTGCGGGAAGATACGCGCATCGGCGTGCTGATCAACAATGCCGGCACCTCGATTCCCGGCGACTTCCTCAGCCAAAGCAGCGAGGAGATCGCCCGACTGATCGCCCTCAACGTGACGGCGGTGACCCGGCTGGCTCATGCTATCGCGCCCCGACTGGCGGCCGCGGGCGAAGGGGCGATTGTCAACATTGCCTCGGTTGTCGGACTGGCTCCGGAAATGGGCCTCACCGTATATGGCGCAACCAAAGCCTTTGTGCTGTTTCTCTCTCAGGGGCTCAACGTCGAGCTGGCCGCCAGGGGCGTCTACGTCCAGGCAGTGCTGCCGGCGGCGACCCGCACCGAGATTTGGCAGCATAGCGGCAAAGACGTGGATGCTATTCCCGGCGTGATGGAGGTCGATAAACTGGTGGATGCGGCGCTGGCGGGTTTCGATCGCCGTGAATTTGTCACCATTCCGCCGCTGCACGATGAAGCGCAGTGGAACGCCCTCAACGCCGCGCGCCTGACGATGCTGCCCGGCTTTGCGCAGTCGGAACCGGCGCCGCGCTACCTCTCCCGCGGCTAAAACGCCGTTACGGCCTTTTTCCTTCGCCTCTTGTCGCGACTTTTGTATCACCGTGTATCAGAGCCGTCCGGCGATACAGGGTGAGACAAAAGCGCCTTGTCTGACGTATAGAGCAGATACATCGCCGTGTTTTGCTGTGTACGTCATTCAACACACAAGAGGCATTCTGATGAACATCACACCTTTCACCCGTCACTGTGCGGCGCTGGCGCTGGCCGCCTCAGCGCTGGTCTCCGCAAGCGTTTGTGCTGCAGAAGAGAGCGGCGGCTTTGACACCCTACGGCAAATCAACGCCGGCGATCTGAACATTGGCTATGTCGATATCGGGCCGCGCGATGGTCAGGCGGTTATCCTCCTGCACGGCTGGCCGTACGATATTCAAAGCTATGCCCGCGTCGCACCGGCGCTGGCGCAAAAAGGGTTTCGGGTGATTGTGCCGTATCTGCGCGGCTACGGCACCACGCGCTTTCGCTCGCCGGAGACGCCGCGTAACGGCCAGCCTTCCGCCATGGCGGCCGACATCGTGCATCTGATGGACGCGTTAAAAATCAAACAGGCCGACCTCGCCGGGTTTGACTGGGGGGCGCGCACGGCGGATATCGTTGCCGCGCTGTGGCCGGAGCGGGTGAAGTCGCTGGTTTCGGTGAGCGGGTATCTGATTAGCAGCCAGCAGATTGGCGCAAAACCGCTGCCGCCGCAGGCGGAGCTGTCTTGGTGGTATCAGTTCTACTTCGCCACCGAGCGCGGCCAGCAGGGCTACAGCCAGAACACCCATGACTTCGCAAAGCTGATCTGGCGCCAGGCCTCTCCCGGCTGGAAGTTTAGCGACAGCGCGTTTGAGAAAAGCGCCCGGGCGCTGGATAACCCGGATCACGTTGCCGTGACTATCAGCAACTATCGCTGGCGGCTGGGTATCGACAAGGGCGAGCAGAAGTACGCCGCCTATGAGCAAAAGCTGGCGCAGCTGCCCGCCATCAGCGTTCCGACCATCACTATCGAAGGTGACAATAACGGCGCGCCGCATCCGGCGGCGGCAAGCTACCGGGCAAAATTTAGCGGCAGGTATCAGCACCGCGATTTTACCGGCAATATCGGCCACAATCCGCCGCAGGAGGATCCGACTCATTTCGTGCAGGCGGTCATTGACGCCGATCGCCTGTAGGCCGGGCGCCGGAAAGTGTGGTTTGCGCTTCCGGCGCCAGCGCATATTATTTTTGAGTTGAATCCATTCTTAGCGGAGCCTGCAGTGGAACATATTGACCATATTTTGGTTGTCGATGACGATCGCGACATTCGCGAGCTGGTTACCACCTATCTGAATAAATCGGGATATCGGGCGACCGGGGCGGCCAACGGCAAGGCGATGTGGGCGGTCCTGCAGGCCCAACATGTGGATCTGATCGTGCTGGATATTATGCTGCCCGGCGACGACGGACTGGTTCTCTGCCGCCAGCTCCGCGGCGGGCGGCAGGATATTCCGGTGCTGATGCTGACCGCCCGCACCGACGACAGCGACCGGATACTCGGCCTCGAGATGGGGGCTGACGACTATCTGGTGAAGCCTTTTGTCGCCCGCGAGCTGCTGGCGCGCATTAAGGCCATTTTACGCCGCACGCGGGCGCTGCCGCCTAATCTGCAAATTACCGAGGCCGGTCGGCTTATCGCTTTCGGCAGCTGGCTGCTGGACACCTCCGCGCGCCATCTGCTGGACGACAGCGGTACCCTCGTTGCGCTGAGCGGTGCGGAATACCGCCTGCTGCGGGTGTTTCTCGACCATCCGCAGCGGGTGCTGAACCGTGACCAGCTGCTGAATCTGACCCAGGGCCGCGATGCGGAGCTGTTTGAGCGCTCCATCGACCTGCTGGTCAGCCGCCTGCGCCAGCGGCTGCGTGAAGACGCGCGCGAACCGGCCTATATCAAAACCGTGCGCAGCGAAGGCTACGTGCTCTCCGTGCCGGTCTCTATCCGCGAGGCGCGCGAGTGAAGCTCTGGCCCGGCTCGCTGCAGTCCCGCCTGATGCTGATGATTTTCTTTGCCTTACTGCTGGCTAACGCGCTCACCTTTTCGCTGCTGTTCTATGAACGAATGAGCAGCGCCCGCAGCGTGATGCTGGGCAACTTGCAGTACGATGTCGCCACCAGCGTGGCGATTCTTGACCGACTTCCGGCCGCCGAGCGCCCGAAATGGCTGGCCCGGCTGGCGCGCGGCAACTACCGCTACCGGCTGTCGGCAGGCGAAAGCGGGGCCTGGCCTACCAGCTGGCGCTCCCGCGACGCGGTGCGCTCGCTGCAGGAGACCCTGGGCGGCCGCTATCCGCTGAGCATCATCGCCGTACCCGGTCCGCGAGAGCATATTCAGGCCCACATCACTCTCCACGACGGCGCGCCGCTGAGCATCGACCTCTGGCCGCGCCTGCCGGTGATTGCCCGCTGGCTGCCGGCGGTGCTGCTTATCCAGTTTTTGCTGCTGCTGTTTTGCGCCTGGTACGCGGTACGCCAGGTGGTGCGCCCGATGACCCGCTTTACCCGCGCCATTGACGCCCTTGAGCCGACGGCAAACGTCCCCGGAACCCTGGAGGAGAAGGGGCCCGTGGAGGTGCAGCATGCCGCCCGCGCCTTTAACGCCATGCAGACGCGGATCCGCGATCATCTCGAGGAGCGGGCGCGGATCCTCGCGGCGATTTCGCACGACCTGCAAACGCCTATTACGCGGATGAAGCTGCGGGTTGAAATGGCGGATGTGCCGGAGCTGCGCGACAAGCTGCTGCAGGACCTTGATAACATGACCCGCCTGGTCAGGGAGGGGATCGCCTTTGCCCGCTCGGCTCAGCCGCTGGAGGAGAAGCGCCAGCGGCTGAGCCTGAATGCGTTCCTCGACAGCATTGCATGCGATTATGCCGACGTCGGCCGTCCGGTCACTTTTAAGCCCACCGCGGGCGCCGATACGCTGCTGATCCAGCCCCAGGCGCTGCGACGCATCATGACTAACCTTATCGATAACGGACTTAAGTTCGGCGATAGCGTAGAGATTACCCTTGAATTTCGGGAAAGCGGCGACGCTTGCATTCAGGTGCGGGACGACGGGCCCGGGATCCCGGAGGAGGCGCTGGAGGCGGTGCTGCAGCCGTTCTATCGCCTGGAGAACTCCCGCAACCGCGATAGCGGTGGAACCGGGTTAGGGCTGGCTATCGCCGCTCAGCTGGCGGCGCAGATGCAGGGGAAGCTACTGTTACGCAACGGCGAGCGGGGCGGACTTACGGCTTCTCTTATTCTCGATGCCGGGGCTTTGTATGCTTCTGTATCTGACGCCGTCGCCGACAATCTGGCTGACAAAAACCCCTAGTTCCCGACACGTTGCCCATACATTCGCCTGTTGTAATGCGTTTGCTGCCGCCGTTGGCCGCTATCGCACGACAAGGAGAATGATGATGTCCGTCCTGATTGCTTTTTTTGCCGGCATGCTGACGCTGCTGAGCCCCTGTACCTTACCGGTTATCCCGCTGATTTTCGCAAACGTTCGCGGCAGGCCGGGCCATCTGGCGCTGATGCTTTGCGGGATGGTACTGATGTTTACCGGCGTGTCGCTGCTGGTCACGGTGGCGAATGAGCAGGTGGTAAGCCTGACCATCGCCGGGCGCTGGCTGGCGCTAGTGTTCCTCGCCGCGGTGGGCCTGAGCCTGCTGTCGACGCGCGTCGCGCAGCGCCTGACGTCGCCGCTGGTGGCGCTGGGGAACCGCCTCAACGGACACAGCTACCGCCTCAGAGAAGGCGCCGCGCCGCTGTTCGCCGGTCTCGCCATCGGCCTGCTGTGGGCGCCCTGCGCCGGGCCGGTACTCGGGGCGATCCTGAGCCTCGCCGTTCTGAGCGCCAGCCCGGCAACGACCGGCCTGCTGCTGGCCGCCTACGGCAGCGGCTGCGCACTGATGCTGGCGCTGCTGTGGCTGTTTGGCTCACGCCTGGCTACCCGCCTGCGCAGCGGGCTGGCCTTAACCCAGCGCCTGCGCCAGCTTGCCGGTGCCAGCATTCTGGCCTCGGTGGCGCTGATCGCCAGCGGCGCGGATAGCTATCTGCAGGGCGCCAGCAGCCTGACCAATCGCCTTGAACAGCGGCTGAGCGCCGCGCTGCCGCAGCCGCCGCAAAAAACCGTTCTGCGGCCGATCGTCGCCGCGCAGCCAACCAGCGCAATGCCCTCCCTGGCCGGGGGAACGGCGTGGATTAACTCCCGGCCGCTGAACGGGGAAGCGCTGAAGGGGAAGGTGGTACTCATCGATTTCTGGACCCGGGATTGCATTAACTGCCAGCATACCCTGCCGTACGTGCGCGACTGGGCGAATAAGTATCGCGGGCAGGGGCTGGTGACGATCGGCGTGCATACCCCGGAGTATCCGTGGGAGCGCTCGCTCCCGGCGCTGCGGGAGGCGGTGGCGAAATGGCGGCTGCCGTATCCGGTGGTGGCGGATAATACCTACGCCATCTGGAACGCTTTCGGCAACCGCTACTGGCCCGCACACTACATCTTTGATACCCGCGGCCAGCTGCGCTATACCGCTTTTGGCGAAGGGGACTACGCCCGCCAGGAGCAGGTTATCCAGCAGCTATTGCGCGAGGTGAGAACCTGAATTAAACCGTAAACGGCACGTCAGTGGCTACGAACAGGTGACGTTGTCACCTGTTCGTCAACCCGCTCAGCGCCTCCGCCATCAGCTGTCCGAGCATCGTGCAGGCGGGGGCGTTGCGCGCCTGCAGCGGGTTCTCTTCGAGGCCGATGGCGAGGCTGCCGGGCGATGGCAGCAGCCCGCCGGCGGAACGCAGGTTCTGCGGCATGCCGATTTTGGTTCTCACCGTCAGCCCTAATCCGGCCTGCACCGCCGCCCAGACCCCGCTGAGGCTATGGCTTACAAACATCACCTGCCACGCAATGGCCGCCGCATCGAGCGCAGCGATGGCCCTGGAGCGCATCAGGCACGGGCTTTCAAACATCACCAGCGGAAGCGGTTCGCCCGCGGCCAGCAGGGCGGCGACGTCGAGGTCCGGATGATAAATCCACTCCAGCGGGCACTGGCCTAAGGTGTGCCCGGCGTTGTCGGTTTGCCATAGCAGCGCCATATCCAGCGCGCGCTCCGCCAGCGCCTGACGCAGGGGAAGGTTGCGGTCCACCCTGGCGACGATCCGCAGCTGCGGGTGGTGGCGCTTAAACTGGCCGAGGATCCCCGGCATCAGGGATTCGCCAAAATCCTCCTGCATCCCGATGCGGATTTCGCCGCTCAGCCGTTCGCCTTTGAGGGCGCGCAGGGCCTCATCGTTGAGCTCCAGCATGCGCCGGGCATAGCCCATTAGCTTTTCGCCCTCGGCGGTGAGCGCCAGGTGGCGGCCCTGTTTCACCACCAGCCCGGCGTCGCACTGCATCTCCAGCTTCTTAAGCTGAGCGCTGACCGCCGAGGTGGAGCGCGACAGGCGCAGCGCCGCCTGGGCAAAGCTGCCGCATTCGATCCCGGTCACAAAGGTGCGTAGCGCATCGAGATCCAGCGCCGGCGTGAGCTTTTCCATAATCATCCTCTTATTCAGGACGATAACTCCTGAATTATTCGATTTTCAGGAGAGTACTGTGGCACCACACTGGCCCCAACGTCAACATTCCCCTCGGAGCGACCATGATCGTTATGCAATACCGTTTTACGCTGCCCGCCGACTACGACATGTCGATTATTGCGCGCCGCATTAGCGACGGCGGCCCAAAGCTGGACGGTTTTCCCGGCCTGGTATTTAAAATCTATCTCTACTCCCGCCGCGATGACCGCGCGATGCCCGCGGCGGAGAACCGCTACGCGCCGCTGTACGTCTGGCAAAACGCCGGGGCGATGGCGCGCTTTCTGCAGAGTCCCGGTTTTGCCCGCCTGTGCGAGGACTTTGGCTGGCCGCACATCGAAAGCTGGCTGGCGCTGCGGGTCCCGGAGGTTGCGGATGTGATGGATAAGACGTGGCTGAGCGTTGAAAAACGCGCCATTGCGCCGTTCAGCGATCTGGCAAACCTCGACCTGCAGGGGCCGCTCTGCGCGTGGGACGTGAGCCGCTGGCGGCTGATGGAGGTGAGCGTTGGCGATACGCCGTCGGCGGCAGGAGAGCGTTATCGCATCGGTTACGTGGCGCGAGGAGAGGCGTAAAAAAAGCCGATAAGGTGAGTTATCGGCTTTCGGGAGGCTAACGTCCCGGGCGGGGCGGCAAGGGCGGAACTCCGGATCGGGCGCAGGCGCCGTAATCCGGGCGTTCAGCTTACTTTGCCAGCACTTCCTGGGCGGTGCGTTCAACCAGGTTCAGCAGCACCTTCACGTCATCAAGGGTGACGATTGGGTTCAGCAGCGTCAGCTTCAGGCAGGTGACGCCGTTGTGCTCGGTGACGCCGACGTTGGCGCGACCGGAGTCGAGCAGCGCGTCGCCGATGCGCTGGTTGAGTAGGGCGATGGCGGCATCGTCGCTGCCCGCGGTCTGCTGCGGGCGAGAACGGAACAGCACGCTTGCCAGCTGCGGTTCCATAACCAGCTCCAGCGTCGGCTGGCTGGCAACGTATTCAGCGACATTTTTCGCCATCGTCACGCCGTGATCGATAATTACCGCGTACTGCTTCTGCCCCAGCGCTTCCAGCGCCATCCACAGCTTCAACGCGTCGAAGCGGCGGGTGGTCTGCAGCGATTTGGACACCAGGTTCGGTACGCCGTTTTCTTCATCGAACTCGGAGTTCAGGTAGGCCGCCTGATAGCGCATCAGCTCGTAGTGGCGCGCGTCTTTTAACAGGAACGCGCCGCAGCTGATGGTCTGGAAGAACTGCTTGTGGAAGTCCAGGGTGATGGAGTCCACGCACTCAATGCCGTCCAGATAATCGCGGTAGTGCTCGGAAAGCAGCAGCGCGCCGCCCCAGGCCGCATCCACGTGCAGCCAGATCTGATGCTCCGCCGCAATGCCGGCAATCACGCGCAGCGGGTCGATAGCCCCGGCGTCGGTGGTGCCCGCAGTTGCCACGATCGCCATGATCTGCTCGCCGTTGGCCTGCGCTTCGGCAATTTTCGCCTTGAGGTCTTCGACGTCCATGCGGGCAAAGCGGTCGGTTTTGACCAGCGTGACCGAACGGTAGCCGAGGCCCATCAGCGCCATGTTCTTCTGCACCGAGAAGTGGGCGTTTTCAGAACAGAACACTTTGTACTGGCGAATATCGCCCGGCAGACCGTCCTGCTGAATCGAGTGACCCTGGCGGGCGAAGAATGCATCGCGCGCCAGCATCAGGCCCATCAGGTTGCTCTGGGTGCCGCCGCTGGTAAATACGCCAGCGTCGCCTGCCCGGTAGCCCACCCGGGCGCGCAGCCACTCGATCAGCTTCATCTCAATGATGGTGGCCGACGGGCTTTGATCCCAGGAGTCCATGCTCTGGTTGGTGGCGTTAATCAGCACTTCCGCCGCCTGGCTTACCACCAGGCTTGGGCAGTGCAGATGCGCCACGCACTGCGGGTGATGCACCGACAGGCTGTCTTTCAGGAAGTACTCGATCGCACGTTCAATCGCCGCCTGGTTGCCCAGACCCTGTTCGGTGAACTCAAGGGTAATGCGCTCGCGCAGCTCGGCGACGCTTTTGCCTTGATACATCTCAGGCTGCTTGAGCCATTGCGCGACGGCCTGGCTGGTCTGAGCGATAACCTGCTGATACGCCTCAATACTCTGCGGCGAACCGGCAAGGATCGGATTCAATTGGGACATGGCGGTCACTTACTCCACTCAGACCGGTTTTACGCCGGCGGCCAGCAGGGCCTGTTCAAATTTGTCGAAGAAAATTTCCAGCTCCGCGTTGCTGATCAGCAGCGACGGCAGCAGGCGCAGGACGCAGCCGTTACGACCGCCGCGCTCAAGGATCAGGCCCGCTTCGAAGCATTTTTTCTGCAGCAGGGCAGAGAGCGCGCCGTCCGCCGGGTAGCAGCCCATATGATCCTGAGCTTCGTTCGGCTTAACGATTTCGATGCCGATCATCAGACCCAGGCCGCGAACGTGGCCGATGACCGGGTAGCGTTTCTGCATGTCGGCCAGCTTGCCTTTCAGCCACTCGCCCTGTGCCGCGACTTTACCGGCGATGTCGTTCTCTTTCAGGTGACGCAGGGTGGTCAGGCCGGTAGCCATTGCCAGTTGGTTGCCGCGGAAGGTGCCGGTGTGGTGGCCAGGCTCCCAGGCGTCAAACTGCTTCTTGATACCGAGTACGGCCAGCGGCAGACCGCCGCCGACGGCTTTTGACATCACGATGATGTCCGGCTCAATGCCCGCGTGCTCGAAGGCAAACAGCTTGCCGGTACGCGCGAAGCCGGCCTGGACTTCATCGATAATCAGCAGAATGCCGTGTTCCTGAGTCACTTTACGGATGCGCTGCAGCCACTCGACCGGCGCCGGGTTCACGCCGCCTTCGCCCTGAACGGCTTCAAGGATCACCGCCGCAGGCTTGCGTACGCCGCTTTCAACGTCGTTGATCAGGTTTTCGAAGTAGTAGGTCAGCGCCTTCACGCCGGCTTCACCACCGATACCCAGCGGGCAGCGGTACTGATGCGGGTACGGCATAAACTGCACTTCCGGCATCATGCCGTTAACCGCTTCTTTCGGCGACAGGTTACCGGTCACCGACAGCGCGCCGTGGGTCATCCCGTGGTAGCCGCCGGAGAAGCTGATCACCGAAGAACGGCCGGTGTATTTTTTCGCCAGCTTCAGCGCCGCTTCAACGGCGTCAGCACCGGACGGGCCGGTGAACTGCAGGCAGTATTCTTTACCTTCGCCCGGTAATAAAGAGAGCAGGTATTCGGAGAAGCGATCTTTTAACGGAGTTGTCAGATCGAGAGTATGTAACGGCAAGCCGCTGGTAATGACACTTTGGATGCTCTGCAGCACGTCAGGATGGTTATGACCAAGCGCCAGGGTTCCAGCACCGGCAAGGCAGTCAAGGTACTGTTTGTTATCCGCATCGGTCAGCCATACGCCTTCCGCTTTGGTAATCGCGAGCGGCAGCTTGCGCGGGTAACTTCTGACGTTCGATTCGAATTCGGCCTGACGGGCCAAAAAGGTTTCGTTGTTTGCGTCCAATAAATCTGCACTTAAAGTATCAATACGGACTTTATCCGTCATCATATCACTCCCACAACCAGGGTTACGGTTGAACTCTGGTTGAATAATTGGTTTAAGAAAATGAATCGCCATTCATAAAGCGCGCACAATATATGGCTTTTTAAATCCGCATTCAATGTTTTATTTATTGCGCTATTTTTACGTTATTTTTACATTGTTAAATCTAATGTTAATCGATTGATTTATAGCGATTATTTTAACATTCATAAAACCATAAAAAGTGTAATTATTAGTGTGGATTTATGCCTTGTTTTATTACCGCTTCGTTGATGCTGCCGGCGGAAATAGTTCCGCCGGCAGTAAGGTTACTCAATGCAGTTCGATAGCGTACTGCGATAAAGGTGTGATTTTTTTAACCAACTTGTTGTTAAATAAAAACTGTTCGTAGGCTTCGTAGCGCGGCTTGTCCAGCGCCGCGGGATCGCTGGCGAACAGCGGGATCGTTTTGAGCCACGCCTGCTTATTGAGCTCGGTATTGAGCTCAGGGTGAGCGGCGGCGAAGGCCTGCCACGTCTCCTGCGGGTGAGCGCGCAGCCAGGTCACGCCTTTTTGCAGCGCGACGAGGAATTTTTTGATCTTCTCCGCGTGCGCTTCATCGCGGTTGGCGACAATCACCAGCTCGTCGTAGGCCGGCACGCCGTAATCCTCGACGTTCATGACCTGCGGATCTTTGCCTTGCAGCTTCAGCTCCAGCGCTTCGATATTGCGATAGCCGCCGATAACCGCGTCAACCTGGCCGGCAAGCAGGGCGCTGGTCAGCTGGAAGTTAACGTTAATCAGCTTGATACTTTGCGGGTCGATATGCGCCGACTGCGCCATGGTTGCCAGCGTCGCCTGCTCGATGCCGCTCACCGAGTAGCCCACCTTTTTCCCCTTCAGGTCAGCAGGGGTTTTGATGTTCTTGTCCAGCGCAATAATGGTGTTGAGCGGCGAGTTAATCAGCGTCCCGACGCGCACCAGCGGTAGCCCCTCATCGGCGAAAAAATGCACCTGCGGCTGATAGGTGATGGCGAGGTCGGCCTGGCGAGCGGCCACCAGACGCGGCGGCAGCGCCGGGTCGGAGGGCGGAATGATTTTGACGTCGAGGCCCTGTTCCTTAAAAGCGCCAATCTGTTCCGCCACCATAATCGGCGCGTGATCCGGGTTGATATACCAGTCCAGCACCAGGGTTAGCTTCTCGTTCGCCGCGGCGTGTCCGCTGATAAGCGCGCTAAGGGCCATCCCGGCAAAAATACGTTTACTCATGGTATTCCTTATTATCCGTACAGGTCATTATTCCGGCGTCCAGTCGATCAGCCGGTGCAAGAAAGCGTCAACCGCCAGCCACAGCAGGACGGTCAGCAGCACTAAAATAAAGAGGGCCGCAAAGCAGATGTCGGTCTGCAGCCGGGCGTTTGCGTTGAGCATGACGTAGCCGAGCCCTTCGGCAGAGCCCACCCATTCGCCGATGATGGCGCCAATCGGCGCGACGGCGGCGGCCATCCGCAGGCCGGATCCCAGCGCCGGTAGCGCGGCCATCAGCCGCACGTGGCGCAGCTGGGCGCCAAAGGAGGCGCCCATTGTGCGGGCCAGATCGAGATAGTCGTGATTGACCCGCCGCAGCCCGTCAAAGAACGCGGAGGTGACGGGGAAGAAGATCACCAGCACCGCCATCATCACCTTGGCGCTCATCCCGAAGCCAAACCACAGCACCAGCAGAGGGGCGAGTGCGAACACCGGGATGGCCTGGCTGGTCAGCACCAGCGGCATTAGCCAGCGCTGTAGCCGCGGCGAGATAATCATGCACAGCGCCAGCACCACGCCGAGCAGCACCCCGAGCAGCAGCCCGCTGACAATTTCGCTCAGCGTCACCAGGGTATGCCAGCCGAGATACGCCCGGTTGAGCCACAGGGCGCCAGCGACCGCCGAGGGAGAAGGCAGCAGAAAGGCGGGGATCCCGCTGCGCGTCACCAGCCACCAGACCAGCAGCAGGCCGCTAAACACCACCGCGCCGCGAAAAAGTTTGCCCCTCATCCGTCGGCCCTCATTAGCTGCTGCAGCAGCTCCGCCTGGCTGGTCAGCAGCGCGGGATCGTCCGCCGCGCGCGGCGGCAGGCCGCTCAGATGGTGCGAGTCGTCGATCCCGCCCGCAGACGGAGAAAGCACCAGCAGGCGGTGGCTCAGGCGGCAGGCTTCCATTGGATCGTGGGTAATCAGCACCACGGTACGCTCGGCCAGCAGTTCAGCCGCCAGGGTTTGAATACGCGTGCGGGTGATGGTGTCGAGGGCGGAGAAGGGCTCATCCATTAACACCACGGGGCGGTCTTCATACAGCGTGCGGGCCAGCGCCGCGCGCTGACGCATGCCGCCGGAGAGCGACGCCGGGCGATCGTCGGCGCACTGCTCCAGCCCCACCTGGCGCAACAGGGTTGTCACGCGCGCGCGGTCGACGCGCTCCCCGCGCAGGCGCGCGCCGAGGGCGACGTTATCGCGCACGCTCAGCCACGGATAGAGCAGGTCCTTCTGGCCCATCCACGCCAGCCGTTTCGCGACGGGCTGCCCGTCGCTGGCGTACACCTGGCCGGAGGTGGGCGCCGCAAGGCCGGCGATGATGCGCAGCAGGCTGGTCTTTCCGGCACCGCTGGCGCCCAGCAGAGAGATCCACTGACCGGCGGGGATATCGAACGACAAATCGGCAAAAACAACCCGCGCGCCGAAGCGCAAACCCAGTTCCCGCACGTGGATCGCCGGGGGCGTCACGCCGACGCCTCCGTTACCGCGTTCAGCCCCATCTGCCAGAAGT
Source organism: Klebsiella terrigena (assembly GCF_006539725.1). Taxonomy (GTDB): domain Bacteria; phylum Pseudomonadota; class Gammaproteobacteria; order Enterobacterales; family Enterobacteriaceae; genus Klebsiella; species Klebsiella terrigena. The sequence goes on from NZ_BJNO01000001.1 coordinate 235,615, forward strand.
TGGCCTCCAGCCGCGTGGCGGTGGTGAAGATGGCGCTGAGCTCAGCGAATCTCGACTCGCCGCCGCGCTGCTGCCAGAGGCTTTCCAGCAGGGCGATCGCCGCGTTGACGCCGTTGAGATAGCCTTCGTCGCCGTAGTTACGGATCCACGAGGCGTAGGGGTTATCGTCCAGGCGGGTCTGCGGACCGTGCAGCAGCCCGAGCCCGATTTCCGCGTAGCCGGCCACGCAGGGCATCAGCGCGGCCAGCAGATCCAGCGCGTCGCCGGAATGACCGATATCCAGCACGTAGCGCGTGTAGTTGACCGTCTCCGCCGCTTCCGGCTCTGCGGCCATGGTGGCTTCATCCAGCCCCCAGTCGGCGCAGTAGCCGACGTGCAGCGGCAGCTCGTTGAGGATGGCGTTCATCGATGCCGCCGCGGCGCGCATCTCCGGCAGCGTACGCAGCTTGCTGACCAGCAGGGCATAGCTGCGGGCAAAGTGGATCAAAAACAGATAGTCCTGCGTCAGGTAGCGGCGGAATGCGGGTTCGGGCAGGGTGGCGTCAGCCAGCTGGTGTAAAAAGGGATGCGCGACGTAGTGCTGCCAGTCGCGTCCCGCCTGCTGGCGCAGACGACCGTAGATGCCTTGGGTAAATGCGGGAAGAATCACAGGACCTCCTGAATAAGGGGAGATCCGGGCGTGCAGAAGTATGAACAGGCAATGGCGGAAAACTGGCAAAATTGCCGACCCGTCCCTTCGCTGGCATGACCCAGATCAGGTTCAAAGGGTTCGGCTTACGCCATCTCAGCCCTCACGGGACACCCCTCGGTAGGGCCATGTTATACGACATTCACTTTTTGATTACAATCCCGGCCGCGGCTCATTGCTTCGGGGGCGCTGGGGCGGTTTAAGTGACGGTGTCACGAGAAGTCTGGCTAAAAAGCGAACGGCGTGCAGAATTCGGAAAAGTGTTATAGGTAATTAGTGTGATTTAGCACGCTTTTTTATCCAAAATTAAGGAAAAAATCGGCCGTCGGCAATTGGTACTTCCGCGGCGCGTACTATATATTTTCATAAGCTGAAAGCCATTATTCTTCAGTGACCTGGGTATTAAAACCCCTTATCGCCTGGAGAGTGCATGAAGCCGTTTTCCCCCCAGCTGCTGCTGGCGCTGATCGTGCCGCTTGCCGCGCCCGCCACGGCGGGGGAATTTTTCGATCCTGAAGATAGCATGCTGGATATGAGCCAGTATCTGCAGGACAACCCCTACGGATTTCTGCCGGTACCGCTGGTGATTACCGAACCTGCCGTGGGCTTTGGCGGGGGCCTCTTCGGCCTGTTTTTGCACGGTAAAGGCACCCGTGAAGGCGAGAACTACATTCCGCCGCCGATGACGGCGTTTGGCGGCGGCGGGACGCAGAACGGCACCTGGTTTGTCGGCGGCGGCCACCGTCATAGCTGGAATCACGACCATATTCGCTACCTGGTGATGCTCGGCTATGCCGATATTAACCTCGATATTTACTCCGGCGATGTGGCGGGATTTAGCCAAAACCGCAGCATCAGTACGCGGACCAAAGGCTACGGCGGCTTGCAAAAGCTGCTGTTCCGCGTCGGCGACTCCCCGGTTTTCGTCGGCGCGTCGCAGGTCTACGCCAAAACCGATATCTCCACCGACAGCCCGCTGGTCAATCGGGTCTGGCAGCGGGTATTGGGCCAGCAGAGCACCTCGTCGGCGCTGGGCGTGGTGGCGGAATATGACACAACCAATAACTTTTTCTACCCTAAGAAGGGGTTATCGCTGCAGGGCGAGTATCGTTTTTACCGCTCCATGCTCGGGGGTGACTATCAGTACAACCAGTTTTCACTTAACGGTAAATACTTTATTCCGCTGAGCCGGACGCTAACCCTGGCCTTTGCGGGGGACTATCAGTCCCTCACGCACCATGACCGGCATCTCACCCCGATGGCGCGTCCCTATATTGCGCTACGCGGGATCGCCAGCTATCGCTATCAGGGCGACTATGTCAGCACGGTGCAAACTCAGCTCGCCTGGGAGTTTCAGCCGCGCTGGATCCTGCAGGGGTTTGTCGGTATCGGTAGCGCCGCCGATGAAGCGCACGGATTGTGGGAACAAACGGAAACCGCGTGGGGGACGGGGTTTCGCTACCTGATAGCGCGGCAGTACGGCTTACATACGGGCATTGACGTCGCCTTCAGCGAGCATCAGCAGGCGGTCTATTTTAATGTGGGTTCCGGACTTTAAGGTCAGATGAAAAAAATGAGATGGACTAAAGCCATAATAACGCTACTGCTGACCTCCGGCAGCGCCTGGGGAGCCAGCGGAGGTGACGCGGCTTCCGGCGACGGCGACAGCTACTTTCCTATCTGGGGCGATGAGGCAAGGGCGCGCGGGTACGCGATCCCGCTGCCGTTTGGGATCAACCTGAGCTACATGAATATTCGCCAGGATATCCTGGTCGACAGCATCAGCTTTTCCGGGCTCAAGCTCGGCAATCACCTTATTCCGAGCGATATGTTTGCTATTGATGCTGGCCACACGCGGCAGAAAAGTAAGACCGAGAATCTGCGTCTCGATATGTGGGTCTTTCCCTTTTTAAATATCTACGGGATTGCCGGCCACACCCGCGGCTCGTCGGTTTCCAACGTCTCGGTGGATGCCGACCCGTCGAAGTACACCGGCATCGACCGAATCATTGCCGGCTCCGTCCACCGCCTGCACGACAGCGGCCAGCTGCAGAACATCGATTTTGCGCTCGACTTTAAAGGCACCACCTGGGGCACCGGCTTTACGCTGGCCGGAGGATACGGCAACTGGTTTGGCCTGGTGGACACCAACTATACCCGCACCGATTTCGATATCCTCGACGGCAAGATCTCGGCCATCACCGTATCGCCGCGGGTGGGCTATCGCTTCAGCATGCAGGGGATCGCCGGCCCCTCAAATTTGAGCATCTGGGTCGGCAGCATGTATCAGGACGTGCAGCAGGAGTTTAAGGGCAACCTGTCGGATCTGCATATGCCGCCCGAGCTGCAGCCGCTGATTGCCGCAGTGAATAAAGATGACCAGGGCAAGTTCGACGTTAAGCAGCGGCTCTCTTCGCCGTGGAACATGCTGATAGGCGCCCAGTATGAGATTACGCAGAATTTTAACCTGTTAACCGAGATTGGTTTCAACGAACGCAATAGCTTCTTTATTGCCGGAGAGTACCGTTTTTAGCCTCTCAACCTGCCGCTTGCCGCGAGCGTGCTTTATGTTCTGGAGACGATGTTAATGCGTAATGGCTGGTTGTTTTTGCTGGCGGCGGCGTTCTCCGTGTGCGCGAAAGATCCTTTGCTGCCGACCATCACCCATCCTCGGGTGACGCCGGTAGTGGGCCAGCTGGCGCCGCCGGAGTCTCTGCGACCCTGCTGCGCGTTTGGCTACGACCTGCAGGTCAGGGCTATTGGCGTGCCGATCCCGGTTTATCAGATAGGCAACGTGCTGACGCTCGATACCCTCGGAGAGCATCACTATAACGATAGCGCGCTGGGCGCCGTGAAAAACCTGGTGGGCCTGAGTGAAGAAAAAAACGGGCTGATCTATACCCGCCGCGGCGGCTTTATTGATATCGCCCACGTTCGCGATACCGCCGACTATACCTTCTATCTCTACAGCCGGATCTACCCTAACCTCGGGCAGTCCGGGCGCATTTTCTACAGCGAGGAGCTTGGCGTCAGGCGCGTGCAGCTCAACGCGTTTATGCCGCCGGCGTCAGTTTCCGCGCGGGTCACGATCGCCGCCTGGCTGGCGGGACATCTGGCGTATGAAATTGCCCAGTGGCATGAGATCGCCCAGTGGTACGGCTTCCAGTCGGTGCCCGGCTTTTCGGAGGAGATTTCTGCATTTTCGCCGGAAGATCTCTACTCCAATCTTCTCGGGGCGCGGTTGGCGATCGATGTCATTTTGCAGGGGCACGCCGGGTCGGTTGACGACTACAACCGGGCGATGACCGACGCGCTGAAAAAGGTGCTGGTTAAGCTGATGGTCGCGCCGAGGAGCGAGACGGAGAAGATGTTCCGCCAGCTCGACGGCGACTGGTGGAACAGCCATCGCCGGGTGCCGGATAAGTTTCTGGTGTTAAAGCGTAACTACGATCTGCGCGCCAATCGCCTGCCCACGCCGGTGCCTTTCGAGCGTGCCGAGCCCTATCGGCTGACGATGCCGGAGAAGGTGGCCGGGTTTGCGCTTGCCGACCTCGGGCAGCTGCAGATCCACCCCGGGCATGATATGCAGTCGCTGCCGGTTCCGCAGAGCTTCTATACGCCGGAGCAGTTTCAGGGGCTGGCGGAAAGCGCCGCGCAGGCGGATAAAACCCAGCTTGAGCGCATAGAAAAATAGGCGCCCGACGAGAGAAAATACCTGCGGGAAGAGGGCCGTGACCCGCATAGCGCGGACGAAAAAGAAACTACCAACTCTGCTAGTTTATTCTATCCGTTTGAAATGGATTGAATAATAGTTGTCTGTGCCGGTCAGCTGCGCTGAATAGCGTTTTTTGCTGGTGCAGACACCGTTTGTTATTAAAAAGGTGGCTATAATTGGCGCTTCTTCGTCATCCCGTTGAACTCTCTGATTAATTTGCTTTATTTTCGCCAGCAGGCGATGAATGCTCATGTGACTGGATTTCAGATTGACGATGTATGGCGGGTGGAGGGCTACATGCTATTAAAAGAATTAATTATTTTCGACCTGTTAGCCACCCCTATTTGGGTGGTTCATCCTTTTAAAGAACGCATACTTTACGGCAATCCGGCCTCCAGAGCCCTCAGCGGCGATATGTCGCTGGACCAGATGCGCAAAGGGACATTCTCAACCTGTCCGGAAGTCAGCCTGCAGAATTATCTCTATTACTTCAAAAATATTGCCGAGATTTTTGAAGTCTGGACAATTAATTCCCTCGACGGCCAGACCTCGATTTATTGTAAAACCACGCTGATTAAATCAGAAGAGTATGACTCCCTGATTCTATTCGAGGCGGTCAAGCTGCTTGAGCAAAATGAATCCATCAATACCACCTCCCGGCATTATCAGCGGCGCAGCAACGGTTTTTTCTCGCGCTTTTTTATGACCAACTCTGCCCCCATGCTATTAATCGATCCTCACCGCGACGGCAGAATTATTGACGCGAATATTGCCGCGCTGCGCTTTTATAATTACACCGCCGATGAGATGCGGGCGAAGCACACCTGGCAAATTAATACTCTCGGCCGGGACGTTCTTCCTATCATGCGCAACGTCGCAAGCCTGCCCGGCGGCCATAAGCCGCTCAACTTCACCCATATTCTTGCTGACGGCTCCATTCGCCACGTTCAAACCTACGCCGGTCCGGTAGTGCTCTACAATATTCGCCTGATGCTCTGCATCGTGCACGACGTGACCGAAGAGGTGCATTTAAGAAGAGAGCTCGAGTTTTCCGCCTCGCACGATCCGCTCACCGGCCTGCTTAACCGGCGCGAATTTTATCGCATCGTGGATTCCGCCGCGTTTAAGCCCACCGGCTTTTGCCTGCTGCTGGTTGATGTCGATAACTTTAAGGCCATTAACGATAGCTACGGTCATCAGAAAGGCGATGAGGTTTTACTGACAATCTCGCGGATCCTTGAATCGACGGTGACGCATCAGGACAAAATATATCGCTGGGGCGGCGAGGAGTTTCTGCTATTTCTACCCGAGCGGTCCATTGAGATGGCGCTGCAGATGGCGGAGAGCATTCGCCTCGCGGTCAGCGGCTATCAGCTGGCGGATCACCCCGGCCCGGTGACCGTCAGCATTGGCGTCGCCGACCATCAGGATGACGAAGAGATCGACCAGCTGTTCAATCGCGTCGATAAGGCGCTGTATGCGGCGAAGAAAGAGGGACGAAACCAGGTGCGGCTGTATCTGGTTGAAAAATATTGAGGTGTGGCGCAATACCGCCCGGCGGTGCCGGAGTACCGCTATACTGGATAGCAAACGGGCCCGTTGGGTCAGGCTAATCGCTAATCGGCGGACGAGGTGACCACTAAGCTATGAGCGTTTCCTTATTCCGCAACTTCTCCACGCTGGCTGCCGCTCTGCTGCTGGTCTCGACGCCTGCCTTCGCCGTCGATGGCGGCCATTTAAAGCAGCGGGCGAACGCGGTATTGATGCTGATGAGCTATACCGTCGTTCCCGACGTTACCGCCAGCGATCTTAATATCGGCTCCGGCACTAACGAGAAGAACAAGCTGTCGATTACCCAGTTCGGCGGCGGCGCGACGATGAGCGAAAGCGTCCCGATTTACCTTGAGGGCACGATGGGCTACAGCCGCTACGATCCGCAGTTTGTGCTCAGCGACGGCAGCGACAGCCGCAAAATACCGACCCGCTGGAACAGCCTCACCGCCACCGGCGGCGTCGGCTGGGATTTCCGGCTCTATAAAGACCGGTGGGGCGGCAGCCTGGTGCTGCGGCCCATCGTTAACGTGATGCTCGGCACGATGGCCAGCGACGTACGTATCGGCAGCTGGGCGATTGAGCGGCGCAGGGACGCCGATTTTCAATTCCTCGACGGCGGCAGGCTCAACGCCTACGGACTGGGCGGGTCGCTGATGCTGGACTACGAGCTGTTTTCTCCCGCCCAGGATATTGATATCGAACTTCGCTACTCGGCCATGAGCCTGCAGACTTTCGGCAATACGCCCGAGGCGGTCAGCGGTCAGGCGAGCGCCGAAAACCTCGGGCTCTACGTTCGTCGCCGGGCACCCATCGCCGACTGGACGCTGCTGAAAAGCCCGGTGCGCTACGTTCTCGAAGGGGCCCATACCGAGTATCTGGGCGATCAGCGCGGGCAGCTGGGCTTCAACGGCCTCAGCTCGCTGGGGATCGGCCTGGAGCTGGATAGCAGCAAGTATGACTTTTTTATCAGCCGTACCCGCCTCGTGGCGCGCTATATGTTTGGTGAAAATACCCAGGGCTACGGCGTTGGCCTGGCGATGAGCTTTTAGCGCGCGCAACTTCGCTGCCCAAAATTCAGCGCATGAATATATTTAGCCGCTTTTTTAAAATTGTTAGCAATATTTCTCCGGCTCATTCGTCTACCTCATCAGCAGTTCCTATTCACGACAATCATGAGGTAGCAACAGGATGAGAAATTTCGATAGGCATGACAACCGCCGTCACTACGGCTTTGGGCATCCTCGGATAGGCAAAGCGCTGATCGTTGGCGTGGCGATCGTCGCGCTACTCGGGCTGGTGGTGATGTCGCTGTGGAACGCGCTGCTGCCGGCGATTATTGGCGTTAAAAGCATCGGCTTCTGGCAGGCTTTAGGTCTGCTGGCGCTGTCGCGGATCCTCTTCGGCGGCCTTGGCTTCCGCCCGGGAATGTTCGGCATGGGACGCGAGCGTCGGCGCATGCATGAACGCTGGATGCAGATGAATCCCGAGCAGCGCGAAGAGTTTATGCAGCGCTTTGGTCACCGCGACCGCCGCGGGCACTGCGGCTGGCGCGATCGCCGCAATGAGCCCGCGCAGCCGGCAGACGATGCGTCTAAAACGACGCCGAGCGAGTGAGCGAAATGAAAGGCGCAGCGGCGGGGGAGTCACTGCTTGTTTCGGCGCTCAACGCCTGCCGATCCCGGCTGAAGGCCTTTATTCGCGGCCGCACGTCGGTACGCGACGAGGCTGACGATATTCTGCAGGAAGTGACCTGGCAGCTGATGACGGTCGAGCAGCCGGTGGAGAACGTTGCCGCCTGGCTGTTCCGCGCCGCGCGCAACGAAATGACCGACCGGGCGCGCAAAAAGCGCGAGCTGCCGCTGGCGGACTACTTCTCCGGGGATGAAGAGGGCGAGTTCCCGGAAGATGAGCTGGCGGAGACCCTGTTTGGGGTGCCGCAAACGCCGGAGGACGAGTACCTGAAGGAGCTGCTGTGGGAGGAGCTGAACCAGGCGCTAGCCGAACTGCCCGCCGCCCAGCGGGAGGTCTTTGAAAAGACCGAGCTGCTGGGCTACAGCTACAAAGAGCTGGCCGCAGAGTGCGGGGCCAGCGAGCAGGCCCTGCTATCGCGCAAGCATAAAGCCGTGCTCTACCTGCGTACGCGCCTGCGCGTCCTCTATGATGAGCTGATGAGTGGGTAAATCCTGGCCCGATCGCCGAGCGCGGCGATCGGGCCGCACGCATTATCCTTAACAGGGGATATCTGACGTTTTATCCCCACCAGAGGATATCAACGTATTTATCCTCTTGTGGGGATATCCCGGCCAAAAGTTGACATTATCCTCACCAGGGTATAAATAGGGTCTTATCCCCACAAGAGGATAGATAAGACTATGATAACGCCTCCGACGATCTACAGCCCGGCCCAGCTGGCAAACCATATCAAGCTGGTGCGGCAAAAAAACCAATGGACACAAAGCGACCTGGCCCGCCGGATAGGCATTAAGCAGGCGACGATCTCGAACTTCGAAAACCATCCGGACAAAACCACCCTCACCACGCTTTTTAAGATTTTACAATCTCTTGAAATGACGATGGTGGTGTGCGAAAAGGGCGCCACGTCGGGTCCTGAGCAACAGGATAGCGAACGGGATCTGGAGTGGTAATGGCAACGCTCGTGACGTGGATGAACAATGAACGTGTCGGGGAGCTGGTCAAGCTGGCCAACGGCGCGCATCAGTTCCGCTATGAACCGCGCTGGCTGCAAAACCCGCGCGCCCGCCCGCTCTCCCTGTCGCTGCCGCTGCAGTTCGGCAACATCACTTCGGATGCGGTGTTTAACTACTTCGACAACCTGCTGCCCGACAGCCCGCTGGTGCGTGACCGTATTGTTAAGCGCTATCAGGCCCGCTCAAAGCAGCCCTTCGACCTGCTGGCCGAGGTGGGGCGCGACAGCGTCGGGGCGGTCACTCTTCTGCCCGAAGGCGCCGCTCCGGCGACCGGCGCGCTGACCTGGGAAGCGCTCGACGACGCCCGGCTTGACGCGCTGCTGACGGCCTACCGCGCGGATATACCGCTGGGCATGATTAACGGCCAGGAGGAGTTCAGAATATCGGTCGCCGGCGCCCAGGAGAAAACGGCGCTGCTGAAGATGGACGACCGCTGGTGCATACCGACGGCGACAACGCCAACGACGCATATTATTAAACTGCCGATCGGCGAGATCAGGCAGCCGGACGCGGTGCTGGATCTCAGCGAGAGCGTCGATAACGAATATCTCTGTCTGGCCCTGGCGCGGGCGCTGGGCTTTGCCGTGCCGGACGCGGAAATTATTACCACCCGCAGCATCCGGGCGCTGGCGGTGGCGCGTTTTGACCGCCGCTGGGCGCAGGAAAAAACGCGGCTGCTGCGCTTGCCACAGGAGGATCTGTGCCAGGCGTTCGGCATTCCTTCCTCGATGAAGTACGAATCCGACGGCGGGCCGGGGATCGCCAGCATCATGGCGTTTCTGCTTGGCTCCAGCGAGGCGCTGAAGGATCGCGCCGATTTTATGAAGTTCATCGTTTTTCAATGGCTGATCGGCGCCACCGACGGGCATGCGAAGAATTTTTCCATTTTCCTGCAGCCCGGCGGCAGCTACCGCCTGACGCCGTTCTACGACATTATCTCGGCGTTTCCGCTGCTCGGCGGCGCGGGTTTGCATATCAGCGACCTTAAGCTGTCGATGAGCCTGAAAGCGTCGAAAGGGCGGAAAACGGAGATTCAGACTATCTACCCGCGTCATTTCCTCGCCACGGCAAAAGAGGTGGGATTTGCGCAGCAGCAGATGCTGGAGATCCTGCGCTATTTTGCCGATAACCTGCCGCGGGCGGTCGAGACGGTCAGCGCGTCGCTGCCGGAGGATTTTTCCCCGACGGTTTACCAGGCCATTATCTCGCACACCCTCAGAAACCATGCCCGCCTGCAGAGCGGGCTAGCGGGTTAGCTCACGCTAACCCAACGCCTGCCAACCATCACCGTCAGCGCGACGATGGTGACGATTGCCGCCAGGTGCAGCGCAAAATCGAGCAGGTGCAGATGCACCGGATGGCAAAACGCCAGCAGGCTCACCGCCAGGCTGGCAACGCCGAGCCCGGCCATCGCCAGGCTCCGCGCCGGATAGAGCGCCCGTGTGCGCCGCAGGCTGGCGATCATCAGTACCATCATCGGCGTACTGACGACCAGCAGAAAGGTAAAGCAGCTGACGCTGTCGTCATCGTGCAGCGGCGGCGCGTCGCCGGGAATGCTGCTGATGCTCAGGCCGAGCCACATCAGGGCGATGGGCAACAGGGCCTTCCAGCTGATGCTCCGGCGCCCGGCAATGCTCATGGTAAAGGCGCGGCGAATGGTTAACGTTCCGAGCAGAAATGCCAGCACCAGCTGCACCACCGCCAGCCGCGCGCCGGGCTGCGACCAGTCGGTGAGGCCGCGCGGTACCAGCAGGCTGGCGGCCCAGGCGCACGGCAGGGCCAGCGCCAGCCAGCCGGCGACGCGCCAGCCGGTCGGCCACGGACGTTTGACCGGGCGCATTTCGCGGCCGAGTTTTTCAATAAGCAGATTATGATCGGTCATGGTGGGCTCCAAATCGACGCAGGTTTTTCAACGCCCGATGCAGCAGCGATTTCACCGCCGCCACGCTGAGATTGTTATGGGTAGCCGCTTCCGCCAGGCTCATTTCGCGCAGATGAACGTGCTCGACAATTTCGCGCTGGCGCAGGGGAAGCTGACGCAGGTAGCCCGCCAGCTCCTCCCGGCTCTCCTGGCGCGGCGGGTCGGCGGCGGCCGCCTCGGGCAGCGACTCGTCAGAAATTTCCCAGTGCTGATAGCGCCCGCGCCGCCGCAGGGCGTCCACGGTGCGGGCCGAGATAATCGCCAGCAGCCAGGGCAGAAAGGGAAAGGCCGGATCGTAGGTGTGACGTACCCGATGCAGGCTGAGCAGCACATCCTGGATAACGTCTTCCACCAGCGCCTCATCGGCGATCCGTTTGCGCACCTGCGAGCGGATCGTCGGCACCAGCGCCTTGAGCAGCCGGGTGTAGGCGAGCCTGTCGCCCGCCTGCGCCTGCTCCATTAGCGCGGGCCAGCTTTCGCGCGCGCTATCGTTTGTTTGCATAGTCCGCCTTGTTATTACGCTTTTTTGCCGGCGGCCTGGGTCAGGGCATTGACCACAATCCCCGGCGTCAGCACCTGCGGCAGGACCTTCGGCGGCCCGCCGTCGGCCGGATAAACCACGTACAGCGGCAGTCCGCCCTGGCCGAACTGGTTGAGCGCATCGTCGACGTCCGGATTAAATTTCGTCGAGTCCGCGACCATATAAAGGGTATCGGTTTTTACCAGCGCCTCTTTCACCGCCTGGGTGGAGAGCGACGTTTTTTCATTCACCTGGCAGGTAATACACCAGGAGGCGGTGAAGTTCACAAAGATAGCCTTGCCGTGACCGCGCTGGGCGGCGACGGTTTGCGGCGTCCAGCGCTGGGACGACACCTCCGCCGTCTGCCCGAGCTCCGGCGAGGAGGCTGCGGGCTTAACCAGCCCCGGCAGCGGCGCAAGAACCGCCACAACCAGCGCGGCGGTTAGCGCAAACAGGGCCCGATGCCCCTTGCCCTGGAATGCGCGACGCTGCGCGATGCCGTACAGCCAGGCGGCGAAGCTGAGCACCACCGAGGCGGCAAGCAGGGCGGCCAGCGCCGCGCTTCCGGCCTGCTGCGCCAGAACCCACACCAGCCAGGCCCAGGCGCCAAACATCGGAAAGGCGAGCGCGCGTTTCAGGATATCCATCCACGGGCCGGGACGCGGCAATATTCTGGCCAGCGGCGGAAAGAGCGACACCAGGGTAAAGGGCGCGGCGAAGCCGAACGCCAGCGCGAGGAAGATGGTTAACGACACCGCCGGCGGCTGGACCAGCGCGTAGCCAATCGCGCTGGCCATAAAGGGCGCAGCGCAGGGCGTGGCGACGACGATCGCCAGCGCGCCGGTGAGCGCCGAGCGGATAAACGCGCCGCGGCCGATATCCAGCCCGCCGACGCGCTGCGCCGTCAGCCCGACCTCGAAAACGCCAAGCAGGTTAAGCGCCGCGCCGAGGATCGTCAGGGAGAGCAGCGCGATCACCAGCGGCGACTGCAGCTGGAAGCCCCAGCCGACCGCTGTGCCGCCGGCGCGCACCGCCAGCAGAATGCCCGCCAGCGCCATCATGGTAATCACGACGCCGAGCAAGAACGCCAGACCTTCGCGGCGGGCGCTGGCGGCGTTATCGGCGTGACGCAGCAGCCCCAGCGCCTTCAGGGAGACCACCGGAAAAACGCAGGGCATAAAGTTGAGAATGATGCCGCCAATAAAGGCGGCCAGCATCGCGGTTAACATCGCTGGCCTCTTTACTTAATGAGTTTGCGGGTGAGAGGCGTCGTACTGCTTGACGGCAGCGAGCGTCTTCTCGATATGTGCATCCGGGTTTCTATCAGTGTAACTCAGCAGGATGTTGCCATCCGGCGCAATGACGTACGAGGTGCGATCGGAGAGCGTTTTACCTTTCATCTCCATCAGCGTCTGGTACTGGGCGGCGACCTTAGCGCCCGGGTCCGCCGCGACGGCGAACTTATCCCGACACTCCAGCTTAGAGAAGTCGCTGACCTGGTCGGTGTTCCCTGCGGTCACTCCAACCACGGTGGCGCCCATTTTAGTGAAGCTGTCGGTGGCTTCCGCGAAGTCATGAGCTTCAATGGTGCAGCCGGCGCTAAAGGCCGCCGGGAAGAAATAGAGTACCACCGGCCCTTTTTGCAGCGCCTGCTGCAGGGAGAAGGTCATCGGCTTGCCGGCGAGCGCGCCCTGCAGCTTAAAATCCGGGGCTTTCGCGCCCACGGGCAGCGCCGCGCTGGCGCTGAACGCGGTGGCGGAGAGGCCGAGGGCGGCGGTTACGGTCAGGGTACGGATGAGGTTTTTGATGCGTGTCATTATCTGCTCCTGCGATTTGGGGGAGTGCCGGTTTGGCCAAACTCATTCATCTCAGCTATTCAGTTCGCCGCAGCGGGGGAAAAAGTTGCGCGCAGGTGAAAAAAAAGTGCGCCCGGCTCATCGTGCGATGCACGGGACCGAGGAAGTGGAGAGGAAGCGCCTGCGAAACGGGTCCGCAGGCGGCAGAGATTAATTTCCCCAGCGGCTCTGCAGATAGTTGACGGCCTGGCGGGTCTGGGGCTGGTTGAGATTGTTCTCGCGGAACAGAATGGTGCCCTGGATTTCGGGGATCGCATCGTTGAGGTCGAGCTGCTTTTTCAGCTCCGGCACGCCGCCGTTAACCATCCAGTCGGGTTCATTTTTTGACGGCTCGCCGACTTTGTACAGCGCCACGCCGATATAGAGCCGCGTGTGGGTTGGCTTGACGACCTCCGCCCACCATTTCGCGAGTACGTCATAGCGGGCGGCGTCGCGCGCAAACGGCCAGTAGAGCTGAGGCACGATATAGTCGAGCAGCCCCTGCTGTACCCAGCGGCGGGTATCGGCGTAGGACTCATCGTAAGCCGCCGCGCCGCGGGTGTCTGAGCCGGCGGGATCGTGGGAGAGATTGCGCCACACGCCGGCCGGGCTGACGCCAAACTCCACGCTGGGGTTAATCTGCTTGATGGTGCGCGACACCTGCTCAATCAGCTGCTGGGTATTGTGCCGGCGCCAGTCTGCCTTGCTGGCAAAGCCCTGACCATACTGCTGGAACGTTTGATTATCGTTAAGGGCCGACCCCGCCGTTTCGGTATAGAAATAGTCGTCAAACTGCACCCCGTCGACCGGATAGTGCTCGACGACTTCGGCGACGATACGGGTTATCCAGTCGCGAGCCTCTGGAATACCCGGGTCGAGAACAAAGCGGTCGCTGGCGGTACGGATCCAGTCGCGGTGCAGGACAAAGACGCTGGCCGGGCTTTGCGACTGCGTGCGGTTGAGCTCGGCGACGGTTTTCGGGCGGGTGTTCACCGACACGCGGTAGGGGTTAAACCAGGCGTGAACCCGCATCCCGCGCTTGTGCGCCTCATCGAGCATAAACTGCAGCGGATCGTAGCCCGGGTCTTCGCCAATGGCGCCGGTCAGCATATCTGACCAGGGTAAAATCTTTGACGACCACAGCGCGGTGCCGTCGGGTTTGACCTGGAAGAAGACGGTGTTAATCCCGAGGCGCTGCAGATTATCGAGCTTGGCAATCAGCGCCACCTTCTGCTGGCTAATCCGGCTCTCCGGGCTGCTGGCAATGATCGATCCCACCGGCGGCCAGTCGAGGCGCGAGACCGTCGTCAGCCAGACGCCGCGTACCGGCTCGTGCGTTTTTGGCAGCGCCGTCTGTTTAACCGCCGGCGGCAGCGGCGTGACCAGCGAACGGGGCGGCTGGCTGCTGCAGCTGGCGAGGATAAAGGCGGTGGCCACCGCCGCGGCGGATGCGGCCAGGGTAGCGATAAAAAAGCGACGGGAGCGGATAATCATAGACGTGGGCTTATTCTGTTGGTCGCGTAAAAGAAGCATTTTCGTATTATGCGTTGTTAAGTCAATCCTTTATGTGGGGAATTATCCGGGCCCGCCGTCGGCGTCGGCCTTTAGCTTTTTAGGTCTGCGTTAAATCGGCTGCGGTTTGGGCACGCGTAATCTATTTTTTGCATTACGTAGGGCAACCGCGGGGCGAAACGATCGCTCTTGCTAGCTTGTTCACAATATTGCAACAAAATTTTTCACGCCCATGATCGTTTTCGCACTTTTGCACCAGCCCGGTGCGCAACGCCTGCCAGGAACAACTATGTTTAGCACGCGGGTCGGAACGGATGCCGCAGTCCTCAATTCGCCACGTGATGGCAACCTATCTCCTGACTTGTCCTGAAATGCACGTTGGTCGGTGGCGGTGACCGCGGCTGTTACGCGTTGCTCTCATCTATTAGTAAGCGATCTGTCATGTCATTTCTTCCTGGCGGGGTTTTTGCTTCTTCCACCTTTAGCCGCTGCGGCTGGATAACGGCCTTCGGCAAACAAAACGGTAAGTGATATTTTCCGCGTCATCTAATGGCGCCAGGTTATAAATCGCTGAGGAATATCTGAATGTCTCTGAAACTTAAAAAGTTGACTCTTCATTTTGCGATTGCAGGTTGTATGAGCGTGGCATTTTGCGCACAGGCGGATGTGAAGATTGGCGTTGCCGGGCCGTTCACCGGACCCAATGCTTCCTATGGCGCCCAGTACTGGAAAGGGGCGTCGCAGGCGGTAGCAGACATTAACGCGGCGGGAGGAATTAAGGGCGAAAAAATTGTGCTGGTGCAGGGGGATGATGCCTGTGAACCGAAGCAGGCCGTAGCGGTAGCCAACCGTCTGGTTGATGAGTCGGGGGTTTCCGCGGTTGTCGGACACTTCTGCTCATCATCGACGATGCCGGCATCCGAAGTGTACGACGAGGCGGGGATCCTGACGATTACGCCGGGGTCAACAAACCCGCTGATCACCGAGCGCGGGATGAAGGATATGTTCCGCATGTGCGGCCGTGACGATCAGCAGGGGGCGATTGCGGCGAACTATATGCTTGACGTGCTGAAGGCGAAGAAAATAGCCGTCATTCATGACAAGGATACCTACGGTCAGGGGCTGGCCGACGCCACCCGCGCGGCGCTGGCAAAACGCGGCACCAAAGAGGTGCTGTACGAAGGGCTGTCGCGGGGTGAGAAGGACTTCAACGCCCTGGTCACCAAAATTGGCGCGCTGAAGCCTGACGTGGTCTATTTCGGCGGCTGTCATCCGGAAGCCGGCCCGCTGGTGCGGCAGATGCGGGAGCAGGGGCTGCAGGCGAAATTCTTCTCCGGCGACTGTGTCGTAACCGAGGAGCTGGTGACCACCGCCGGCGGCCCGCAGTTTACCAACGGCGTGCTGATGACGTTTGGTAAGGATCCGCGCACCATTCCTGAGGGCAAAACGGTGATTGAGAAGTTCCGCGCCAGCGGCTTCGAACCAGAAGGCTATACCCTTTACGCCTATGCCTCGATCCAGGCTATCGCTGCGGCCTATAACGCGGTGGGCGCCGACAACACTAAGGCCAGCGAGTGGCTGAAAAGTCATAGCGTCGATACGGTGATGGGCAAAAAGGCCTGGGACGGTAAAGGCGATCTGAAGGTGTCGGATTATGTGGTCTACGCATGGGATGACAAGGGCAAGTATCATCAGCTTTAGCCGTTTGCTGAACTCTTTGTCCCTGTAAAAAGGGCGTCGTACTACTGAAGGCAGCGCACGGCGGGAGCCTGCCGGTCGCTGCCTGCTTACTGGCAGGATGGTTTCTATGGAAGCGTTTTTTCTGCAACAACTGATTAATGGGCTGACGCTGGGAGCCGTTTACGGATTAATTGCCATCGGCTACACCATGGTTTACGGCATTATCGGAATGATTAACTTCGCGCACGGCGAAGTCTATATGGTTTCCGCCTACCTTTGCGCCATCGGCCTGGCGCTGCTCTCGTGGTTCGGCATTCACTCCTTTCCGCTGCTGATCTTCGGCACCCTGGTGTTCACCATCGTGGTGACCGGCGTCTACGGCTGGACGATCGAGCGTATCGCCTATCGGCCGCTGCGCAACTCCACCCGCCTGGCGCCGCTCATCTCGGCAATCGGCATGTCGCTTATCCTGCAGAACTATGTGCAAATCAGCCAGGGGCCGAACCAGCAGGGGATCCCGACCCTGCTGACGGGGGTGCTGCGCTTCGAGGTTGGCGACGGCGTGGTGCAAATTACGTGGACTAAAATATTTATTCTCGTTGCCGCGCTGGCGGGGATGCTTATCCTCTCTTGGGTCATTAACCATACCCGGCTGGGGCGCGTCTGCCGCGCGACGCAGCAGGATCGGCGCATGGCCGCGATCCTCGGCATTAACACCGACCGGGTTATCTCGCTGGTCTTTATGATCGGCGCTGCGATGGCCGGGCTGGCCGGCGTGCTGGTGACGATGAATTACGGCACCTTCGATTTTTATATCGGCTTCATCATCGGCATTAAGGCCTTTACCGCCGCGGTGCTGGGCGGGATTGGCTCCCTGCCGGGCGCGATGCTCGGCGGCCTGCTGCTGGGGGTGGCTGAGGCCCAGTTTGCCGGGATGGTGAACTCTGATTACAAAGACGTGTTTTCCTTCGCTCTGCTGGTGGCAATTTTGATTTTTCGCCCTCAGGGGCTGCTGGGTCGTCCGATGGTCGCAAAGGTTTAAGGGGTAAAACATGGGTGAAGTATCGCGCAGGCAAGGGCTGGATATTAAAAAAAGCCTGATTGATAGCGTGCTGGCGGGGCTGTGTGCGCTGATAGTGTTTGGACCGATCGTCGGCATTGTGCTGAAAGGCTACAGTTTTGAACTCTCCACCCGTCGGGTGGCGGTCATCGTCGCGGTGGTGATGGTGGGGAGGCTGCTGCTGAGCCTGCTGCTGCAAAGCCGCGGTGGACGCAAATTTATCGCCCGTTTTGAAGGGGCCGATGACGGCGTGTACGTTCGTCCGGTCGGCTATCGCTCGCGGCTGCGCTGGATGATGCCGCTGATGCTGCTGGCGGCGCTCATCTTTCCGGCTATCGCCACCAAGTATCTGCTGACGGTGGCCATTCTCGGGCTGATTTACGTGCTGCTTGGGCTCGGGCTGAATATCGTGGTGGGGCTCGCCGGGCTGCTTGATTTGGGCTACGTAGCGTTCTATGCGATTGGCGCCTATGGCCTGGCGCTGGGCTACCAGTATCTGGGGCTCGGGTTCTGGGCGATGCTGCCGCTGGGGGCCATCATGGCGGCGCTGGCGGGGGCGCTGCTCGGTTTTCCGGTACTGCGCATGCATGGGGACTATCTGGCGATCGTCACCCTCGGGTTCGGCGAAATTATTCGCCTGGTGCTGAACAACTGGGTCAGCTTTACCGGCGGGCCGAACGGCATTTCCGTGCCGGCGCCGACGCTGTTTGGGCTGGAGTTCGGGCGCAGGGCGAAGGACGGCGGGGTGCCAATCCACGAGTTTCTTCACGTTAGCTACAACCCCAACCTCAAGTTTATCTTTATCTATGGCGTGCTGTGCCTGGTGGTGGTGCTGGTGCTGTTTATCAAACATCGCCTAACGCGGATGCCTATCGGCCGCGCGTGGGAAGCGCTGCGCGAGGACGAAATTGCCTGCCGCGCGATGGGGCTCAACCACGTGCTGGTGAAGCTTTCGGCCTTTATGCTCGGCGCGTCGACCGCCGGTATTGCCGGGGTCTTTTTCGCCACCTACCAGGGCTTTGTTAACCCGACGTCGTTCACCTTTTTTGAGTCCGCGCTGATTCTGGCCATCGTGGTTCTGGGCGGCATGGGTTCAACGCTGGGGGTGGTGCTGGCGGCCTTTGTGCTGACCGTTGCGCCCGAGCTGCTGCGCGGCTTCGATGAGTATCGGGTCCTGCTGTTTGGCGTGCTGATGGTACTGATGATGATCTGGCGGCCGCGCGGGCTGGTGCGAACCAGCCGCACGGGGGTTTCCGTGCGCAAGGGAGTGGCACCATGAGCGACAGCATTCTGCGGGTAGAGCATCTGATGATGCATTTTGGCGGTATCAAGGCGCTTAACGATGTCAACCTTGACGTGGAAAGGGGATCGATAACCGCGCTGATCGGCCCGAACGGTGCGGGGAAAACCACGGTATTCAACTGCCTGACCGGGTTTTATCGCGCCACCGGCGGGGCGATTGTGCTCAATGCCCACGCCGCGATGACCGACGTTATTCAGGTCCTCGGGCAAAAGATACGTCCCGATGATTTTCTGCACCCGGCGCGTCTGGGGTCGAGGATCTACTACAAAATGTTCGGCGGCACGCATCTGGTGAACCGGGCCGGACTGGCGCGGACCTTCCAGAATATCCGCCTATTTCGCGAGATGTCGGTTATCGAAAACCTGCTGGTGGCCCAGCATATGCAGGTAAACCGCAACCTGGTGGCCGGCATCCTCAACACCCGCGGCTATCGTAAGGCCGAAAATCAGGCCCTCGACCGCGCCTTCTACTGGCTGGAGGTGGTGGATCTGGTGGACTGCGCCAACCGGCTGGCCGGCACGCTCTCCTACGGCCAGCAGCGGCGGCTGGAGATCGCCCGCGCCATGTGCACCGGCCCGGAGATGATCTGCCTCGACGAGCCCGCCGCGGGGCTGAACCCTGCGGAGACGCACGCCCTGAGCCGAATTATCCGCTTCCTGCGCCAGCATCACGGCATCACCGTGTTGCTGATCGAGCATGATATGGGGATGGTGATGGAGATCTCCGATCATATTATTGTTCTCGACCGCGGGGACGTGATTGCCCGCGGTGCCCCGCAGGAGATCCAGTCGAATATCAGCGTTATCGCCGCTTATCTGGGCGCGGATGAAGAGGAGATTGCGGTATGAGTCAGCCGATGCTTGAGTTTCGCCAGGTGGACGTCTTTTACGGTCAGATTCAGGCGCTGAACCAGGTCTCGCTGACGGTCAATGAAGGAGAGACGGTGGCGCTGATCGGCGCCAACGGCGCCGGTAAATCCACGCTGCTGATGTCCATTTTTGGTCAGCCGCGCATTGCCGAGGGGCAGATCCTCTATCGCGGGGAGGATATCAGCCGCAAATCCACCCATTTTATCGCCGGCAACGGCATCGCGCAGGCGCCGGAGGGGCGGCGGATTTTTGCGGATATGACGGTAGAAGAGAACCTGCTGATGGGGACCATCCCGATTGGCAGCCGCTATCAGGAAGAGGATAAGCGCCGCATGTATCAGCTGTTTCCCCGCCTTGAAGAGCGGCGGACGCAGCGGGCGATGACGCTTTCCGGCGGCGAGCAGCAGATGCTGGCGATTGCCCGGGCGCTGATGAGCCGGCCGAAGCTGCTGCTGCTCGACGAGCCGAGCCTCGGCCTCGCGCCGCTGGTGGTGAAGCAAATCTTTCAGATCCTGCGCGAGCTGACGGCGCAGGGAATGACGCTCTTTCTGGTGGAGCAAAACGCCCACCACGCGCTGAAGCTCTCTGACCGGGCGTACGTGATGGTCAACGGCCAGATCCGCCTTAGCGGTACCGGGAGGGAGCTGCTCGACAATCCGGAGGTCAGGAACGCCTATCTGGGGATGGTTTGATCGGTGACGCTGTCACGTATCCGCGGCGCTTATTGATTGATGGCGGCAATAATTACCCCTTTTAGCTATTCATATCAAAGAATAGCGGCCGCGCTGCGGCTATGTTGAAGATTGTGCCTGGAGAATCGATTCAGGTTGATGACTCGTTTGTTGTACAGGGGGAACTTTACAGGATGGCCACTAAACCGCTAACGCTTTCTTTCGCTGGGCAACAGCCTATTCCCCTGGAGACGGTCTCCGGGACGCTGGGCCGCGTGGGGATTGACATCCGCGCGCTCAATCAGTCGGAGCTCTGCAGCTTCGACCCGGGTTTTACCAATACCGCCGGCTGCCGGTCGGCGATCTCCTATATTGATACTGATAACAGCACGCTGCTGCACCGCGGCTACCCGGTAGATCAGCTGGCGCGGCAGTGCGAGTTCCTCGAGGTGGCGTATATCATGCTGCGGGGCGAAGCGCCGGATGAAGCCAGCTATCAGGCTTTCCGCAATACGATCACCCGCCACACGCTGGTGCATGAGCAGATGTCGCGGATGTGCAGCGGTTTTCGTCGCGACTCCCATCCGATGGCCCTGATGTGCGCGATGGTCGGGGCGCTGGCGGCGTTTTACCATGACGTGCTGGACGTAGAAAACCCTGAACACCGCGCCCTGGCGGCCACGCGCCTGCTGTCAAAAATGCCGACGCTGGCGGCCATGAGCTATAAGTACGCTATCGAGCAGCCCGCGCCCTATCCGCGCAACGATCTCTCCTATGCGGGGAACTTCCTGCATATGCTGTTTGCGGTTCCGGCGGAGAAGTATGTGGTGAATCCGATTATTGAGGAGGCGATGAACCAGATTCTGGTGCTGCATGCCGATCACGGTCAGTGCGCGTCCACCACTACGGTGCGGGCCGCCGGCTCCTCCGGGGCGAACCTGTTTGCCTGCGTGGCGGCGGGCCTGGCCTCCCTGTGGGGACCGATGCACGGCGGGGCCAACGAAGCCAGCATGCGGATGCTCGAAGAGATTGAAACCGTGGATCAGGTGCCGGTGTTCCTGAGTAAGGCGAAGCGCGACCCGCAGGCCTTCCGTCGCCTCGGCTTCGGTAACTCGCGCTACCGTCACCTGGACCCGCGCGCCGCGATCCTGCGCGATACCTGTCACCGGGTGCTTGCCGAGCTGGGAATGTCGGATCGGCTGCTGCAGGTGGCGATGGCCCTTGAAGAGGTGGCGCTGACCGACCCCTATTTTGTGGAGAACGGCCTGTCGCCCAGCGTCGATTTCTATACGGCGGTGATCCTGAAGGCGATGAAGCTACCTTCATCAATGTTTGTGGTGGTGACCGCCGTTGGCCGCACGCTGGGCTGGGTGGCCCACTGGAATGAGATGCACGAAGCGCCGCTGAATATCTATCGCCCGCGGCAAATCTACACCGGCGAAGCCCCGCGAGATTACGTCTCCCGCCGCGAGGCATAATCCCACGCCGCCTCCTGAGCGGGGCGGCGCATTACGCACTGCAATCACGCATCCGCTGCGGCCAGGCGCTCGGTCAGCCAGGGCAGAATTTCTTTTTTCCTGCTGGTCATGCCCGAGAGAGAGACCTGCTGGCTGGGGATAAGGCTGTTGGGCGTGAAGTAGAGGACGGAATGGTGATGGGTAATGTCGGTTAGCATCAGCACAACCATCTCCAGCCCCATATCGAGCCTGGCGCGCGCCATCTCCTGCTTTAGACCGGGTAAAAGCGGGCTGATATCCGCCATGTCGCGCACCTCAATCTGCGCGAGCAGCAGAGCGACGCCGTGGATCCGGTAATTTTTTGCATCGCGATGGAGCAGCTGCGCGGCGGACTGGCCCGCCAGAGAGGTTTTCGCCGCCAGCAGCCCGGCGACGAAGGCGTCGTAATCAACGCCGGCAATCTCGCGCAACATCGCCACCGCCTCGCGGTCCCGCGCCGTGGTGGTGGGGCCGCTGAGGGCAACCGTATCGCTGAGAATAGCCCCCAGCAGCAGGGTGGCCTGGGCCGCGCTGAGCGGCATCGGGCTCTCGGTGGTCAGGATGGTGAGAATAACCGGCGATGATGAATCGGAAGCGATCCAGCACGCCGATCCGCGCTTTTTAGGCGAAATAGCCGGACTGTGGCTCTGCACGGCGTGCGCAAATGACGCTATATTTTGGGGACGCTAAGCGTATTTAGCATCGCCGGCTGCCGGGTCTTCGCGCGTCAGGCCGGGCAGCCGGTGCAATTCAGCCCCTCAATATTATCGCTTCCGGGAGAGAGTACATGAGCGCCGCCAACCCCCTACGTTTCGCGATTAACCTCGGCAACGCCGTTCTGGCAAAGACCCTTTCAGACGGGCAGCCGGGTGGGATTACGCCGGAGATTGCCGGGCGTATTGCGGCAGCGCTGGGCGCGACGCCGCAGTTTGTCACCTATCCGGCGGCGGGTAAGGTGGTGGACGATGCGCAAAATGATATCTGGGATATTGCCTTTCTGGCGATCGATCCTGCGCGCGAAGAGACGCTGCGCTTCACCCAGCCCTATATCACTATTCAGGGGACCGTGCTGGTCAAGGCGCAGAGCCCGTGGCGGAGCGTCGCCGAGATGGACAAAGAGGGCGTGGTGATTAACGTCGGCAAGGGCGCGGCTTACGATCTGCACCTGACGCGGCAGCTGCGCTTCGCCACGCTTAACCGTCTGGCCTCATCGCAGGCGGCCATCGATGCGTTTCTCAGCGGCGAAGGCGATATGGCCGCGGGCATCCGCCAGCCGCTCGAACGCGCCGCCGCCGGGCACCCCGGCTTTCGCGTGCTGGCCGATAGTTTCGTTCAGATAAACCAGGCGATTTGCGTTCCTCGACGCAGGGACGGGTCCTATCAACGGCTGGTTGCTCTGCTGACGCAATGGCAGCAGGACGGCTCGGTGCAGCGAATGATTGACCGCCATCTGGCCGGGCAGTAGGACCGAATAACGCTGTGGCATCGAGAATGCCGCGCAAAGCGGCCGCCTGCAGCGTATTATGCTCGCAACCACATGAGTATAAAGAGGTTCAGGTCATGACTACCCCCGTTTTACGCCAGGCGACGCTCGCCGATGCCAGCCGCTGCTACGCGATTGAAATCACCTCTTATGAGGGCGATGAAGCCGCGACGTTAGAAAAAATCACGACCCGCATCGCGCGGTATCCGCAGGGCTTCCTGTGCATGGAGATCGCGGGTGAAATCGTCGGCTTCATCAACGCCGGCTGTGCCTGGGAGGTGGTGATGTCCGATGAGGAGTTTAAGGAGCTGGTCGGGCACGATGCCGCAGCGCCCAACGTGGTGATTATGTCGGTGGTAATGCACCCCGATTTCCAGGGTAAAGGCTATTCATCTCTGCTGATGCGCGAATTTCTGTCGCAGATGAGGTCGATGAATAAGAAGACCGTGCATCTGATGTGCAAGGACCGTCACGTCGATCTCTACGCCCACTTCGGTTTTCAGTACATCAAGCCGTCGGCCTCCGATCACGGCGGCATGGCGTGGCACGAAATGATGCTTACGCTTTAATCTTCATTGTCCCCCGGCGGTTAACATTGCGGCTGATGCGCAGAGAGAAGGGCGTGCGCCGTTGAATTATAGGGTAGAATCGTCCGACGGGGCGTAAGCCTGCGCCGGGTAAAAGAGGCGGGTTTACGCGTCGGGCGTTCAGTCAATCAATATCAACCCATGAGGAAAGACGTAATGACCAATGAAATACCGCTGAAGTTTTATGACATCGTGGATGAGTATGCGACTGAATCAGCTAAACCGGTCAGCGACTCCGAACGCGATCCGCTGGCCGCCTATTTCCAGGCGCTGATCACCCGCCTGATGGCTAACGAAGAGATCAGCGAAGACGTGCAGAAAGAGCTGGCCGCCGACGCCGGGATAGCGGAGTCGCGGATCGATGATATTGCGGAATTTCTCAACCAATGGGGCAACGAGTAGCCGCTCTCTGTGATGTCAGTGCGGTAGGAG
Source organism: Klebsiella terrigena (assembly GCF_006539725.1). GTDB lineage: Bacteria > Pseudomonadota > Gammaproteobacteria > Enterobacterales > Enterobacteriaceae > Klebsiella > Klebsiella terrigena. The sequence continues at coordinate 259,649 of NZ_BJNO01000001.1, forward strand.
CGACTGCGGGATGCGGTTTATTACGCCTTAAGGCGAGTATCAAAGCGGAAGGGGATCCTCTTTACGCTTGCCAGCAGATCGAAAACGGCAGGGTGTTGAGGATTGAATAGATAGTTATACTCCACCGGCGACAGGGCGCTCGGTACGCGTAACGCCGCTGATGCCGCGCTCGCGGCCCACTCGTCACCGTAGCGTGCCAGCCGGGCTGGCGCATCCTCGCGGGCCCAGTCCGCGGGGAGTGAGGCCGGATCGACGGTCAGCACCTGATCGTCCGGTACGTCAATGCTCAGCAGCGTGAAATCATCCAGCAGCTGCGGAGCATTGATGTGCACCAGCGTTTCCAGCATGGTCAGCGAAGCGGCTTCCGACAAGTAGACCATCGCCGTGCCAACGCTGTTCCAGCGGCCGCCGGCCTCTTTCGCCCCAAAACCAGACCAGGCGGTCGTCAGAAAGCGGCTTTTAGTCAGGCGGTAGAGGATCACGAATAGACCCCGTGCTCCACGCGCGTGATCAGGCGCATCACCTCCAGCGCGCCGGTTTCAGAAGAGACCACCTCGGCCGGCGTTTTCCAGCCGAGCGCGCGGTTGGGTTCATTCATCCACTTCTGCGCCGCCTCTTTATCACCTTCGAACAGCTCCACCGCCCGCTCGATAACGCGAAGAATGCGCACCAGGCGCTCGCTTTGGTCGGCGGAAAAGCGCGATTTAATGCTGCGGTTAAAGGTGGTATTCGCAATGCCTGACATTTTGCGCAGTTCGGCAGGGGTGATCTCCGCCCATGCGGAAATTTGCCGGGCGACGGAACCTTCCAGCCCGTGGCTAATTTTACCCATCAGCGCAATGCCGTCCTCAGCGTCGAGGCCGATGGCGTGCCAGGGGCTAAGATTTTTTTCTGCGTTCTCGGTCGGGGAATAGACTTTCATGGCAAACCTCCCATTTGGTACAAAAATTATACCATATGGAATGCGTTCGGCCAGCGGTGCCGACCCACATTTCGCGCCCAGGATCGTCAACAACTCTCAGGGAAGGGGGAACAGGCCACCCGCGGCGGCCTTTATCGGCCTATGCGCCAAACGCGCCGTCGATGGTGTGCATGGCGCCGGTGACGAAGGAAGCCTCGGGGCCTGCCAGCCAGGCAACCATGCCCGCCACCTCTTCAGGACGGCCGTGCCGTTTAATGGCCATAAAGCTGTGCATCAGTTCCTTCATCGGGCCACTCTCCGGGTTAGCATCGGTATCGATAGGGCCGGGCTGAACGACGTTGACCGTAATCCCGCGCGGGCCAAAATCACGCGCTAAGCCGCGCGCCAGCCCCTGCAGCGCCGATTTGCTGACGGCATAGGAAGCCATTCCTGAGATGGGCATGCGATCGCCATTCACCGAGCCGATAACAATAATGCGTCCGCCATCCGGCATTTTGCGCGCCGCCTCGACCGCAGCATGGTAGGGGGTGTGAATGTTGATACGGAACAGACGATCGACGGCATCGCTGTCCTGCTCCAGCGCATCGCCGAAGAGGATGATCCCGGCGTTGACGACCAGCAGATCCAGCGGCCCGCTGTCGCGCACCAGCGCAATCACCGCCTCGCGATCGGCGCTGTCCGCCTGTACCGCGATGCTGCCGGTTTCTGCCGCCAGCGTAGCCGCCGCCTCCGCCGATCCGGCGTAGCTAAAGACAACCGAGGCGCCATCTGCAGCAAAGCGCCGCACGATAGCCGCGCCAATACCGCGACTCCCGCCCAAAACCAGTACCGATTTCCGTTGTGATGCAGTCATAGCTCGTTCCTCATGATATTGTAGTGAGGATTACAATATGCTTCGGCAAATCACGCTGTCAAGGAGTAATGTAGTGGGTACTACAAAACAGAGCCGCACCCCGGGACGCCCGCGTCAGTTTGATCCGCTGCAGGCCGTTGAAGTTGCGCAGCACCTTTTTCACTCTCGGGGCTATGACGCGGTCAGCGTTGCCGACCTGACAAAGGCGTTCGGCATCAATCCGCCCAGCTTCTACGCCGCGTTTGGCAGCAAGCTCGGCCTTTATAACCGCGTGTTGGATCGCTATAGCCGCACCGGGGCGATTCCCTTTGCGGAACTTCTGCGCGATGACCGTCCGGTGGTGCAGTGTCTGATGTCCGTGCTGCACGAGGCGGCAAGGCGCTACGTTGCCGACCCGACGGCCGCCGGATGCATGGTGCTTGAGGGTATCCATTGCAATGACCGGCCTGCGCGCGAGGCCGCGAGCGAGCTGCATACTGCTGCAGAAGACAGTATTCGGGCCTATATCGCCCGGCGCTATCCGCAGGACGCCGAGCGGCTGACCGACTTTGTCAGCACGCTGATGGCCGGCCTTTCGGCAAAAGCGCGGGCGGGAGATAGCCTGGCGCGTCTTCAGGAAACCGTACGCCTGGCGGGCCTGGCGCTCGAGCAGCTGCTGCCTCGCTGAGGCCAGACCCTGTACGAAGGGGGAAGGGCGTGAATTGCGGAAACGGCCGCGGCGCATTTCAGTGGCATATTCCCCGCTCAGTTGCTGTCGTTAGCCGCATCCAGGCGCAAACGCCACAGCTCGTAGCGTTCATGCCCCGGTTTTACCGCTCCGGCGAAATGATCGTTCAGGCTGCTTGAGGTGAATATCAGGTCCCCCTCAGGTCGGATTGCCGGAGTGTCGGGCCAATGTACCCCCTCGCTGGAAGCAACCAGCGACATTGATTGGGTTCTGGGGTCGTATTTGACGATGCCGTTACGGGTGACATCAGTGATGTAGAGATTGCCTCCGGCGTCGGTCACGATACCGTCGGTGTTGCCTCCCACCGTGCCAATATCCTGGATCTGGTCAGCAATCTGCGCATTGGTTGAGCCGCTCTGACGCAGAACTGCCGTCGGCAGCGCATGCGCCCGGGTGCCGGTGGTCACCGTCCAGTACAGCGTGCCGGCATCCGGAGAGAGCGCAATGCCGTTGATACCGATCAGCAGCGGATTACCCGGCCAGACATCGGCTCCGTGCGAGACAACTTTTACCCCCGCTTCAATCTGCAGGTCCGGGTGGCGATCGAGCACCCGCCGCGCCGCGCCGGTGGCGAAATCGACGACGATGAGACCTACCTGATTGTTGGGAGCACTGCGGGTTCCGCTGTCGGAGATGTACGCGATGCGGCGCTTCTCATCGACGACGACGTCGTTGAGGAAGCTCGCCTTGCGGTCCGCCACGCCGTCCAGGGCGATACTTTTAACCGTGCGGCCAGACTTCAGATCCAGAACCATCAGCTTCTGAGCCCCCACCGGCGATTCAGTTTCGCCTGCGACGAAGCCCATATCCAGCGCCCACAGCCAGCCGTTGTGGCGGTCGACATAGAAGCCGAGTACGTTGCGCAGGCTCTTATCGGCAGCGGAATTCACCGCATTTCCCTGCAGAGACGGGAAGGCGGTCAGGCGTGCCGGACCCGACTGGAATTGGGTATCGAGGATGCTTAAGGTGGCCGGCGCCTCGGCTGACACCAGGCGCGGCGTGCTGACAAAGGCCGTGCCTTTCGCGTCAAAATGGATACCGGCGATGGGGGCATTAACCGATCCGGAGAAAACCGCCGGAATAGCCCCGTCCTGTGGGGTATCCCAGCTTACGCCAGCATAGCTGCGCCAGCGTTCTGGTGAGGCCAAATTTGCCGCGCTGGCTACGCTGGCAAAAGAGAACAGCGCCGCCATCGCAATGGCGGACATACTCCGGGTACGGTTAGGCATAAATGTGCTCCGTTGAATGAATAAGTCAGGAAATCGAGACGTCAGCAGGGTCGAGCATGCGTCGCTGATGCATCCGCGCGGGAACAGCCGGTTGGCCTGTCGGTCACCGGAGTTTACCGACGCCCGTGGGGCAGGTTTTATGGCGGCGGAGAAAAAGGCGTGGCTCATAGTGCTGCGCTCCCGGTGATGAATTGCCGTCACTTTACTCATCGCCAAAGTGGAGATAAATTAGCGAAATTGAAAAACATTTGTTCCCGGAAGAGCAAAATGAGCCGGAAATTTGATTATCTGGGCGATGTTGAAGTCTTTATTACCGTCGTTGAGCACGGCTCATTTACCGCTGGCGCCGTCGTCCTGTCGACCACCCCCTCCGTATTAAGTCGCTCGGTCTCCCGTCTGGAGGTTCGTCTCGGGCGACAGCTCCTGCAGCGCACCACCCGCCGCGTTAGTCTGACCGAGGCCGGGCGGCTGTATCTGGAGCAGGCGCGCGCGGCCTTTTCCCTGCTCGATGAGGCCGGTCGCGATGCGCAGGGCCAGGAAGGAGAGCTGACCGGCCGCGTGCGGCTGAGCGTGCCGACCACCTACGGGCACTACCGCCTGCCGCCATTGCTGGCGCGCTTTGCCCGGCAGTACCCGCAGGTTCAGGTAGAGCTGAACATTACCAATCGCAACGTTGACCTGGTGGCTGAGGGCTTCGATCTGGCTATTCGCCTGGGTCAGTTGCCAGACAGCGGTTTGGTCGCGCGCAAGCTAGAGGATGCCGCGCTGCTGCTGGTCGCCTCGCCCGATTACCTCCAGCGAATGGGGACGCCCCGGACGCTGGAAGAGCTGCAGCGGCACCTCTGCTTGCCCTTTGTCATGCCGCGTACCGGCCGCCTTGCGCCCTGGGTGTTTCGTGATGGCGGGGCTGATGTCGACTGGCTACCCGCTTCTTCGATAAAAACGTCGGATGACGTACTCGGGGTGGTATCGCTGGCTGAACGGGGGATGGGTATCTGCCAGAGCTACGAATTTATCGTCCGCGAACGAATGCTGCGTGGTCAGCTGATCGAGGTGTTACCACAATATCGCGGACGATCGCGGCCTTTTTCCGTGATTTATGCGCCGCACCGCCATCAATCGGCGGCAACCCGGGCCATGATTGACCTTCTGACCTCAGCCGGATGACAGCAGGCGCGCGGGCGCCGGGGTTTGCCGGGGGATTGGCAAATAAGCGAGGTATTTTATCGGCTTAAAGGGAAGGCATCGCCCGTGGCTTACGGTAAACGGCGGGATTAATCTCTGCGGACGGGGAAAGCGGATAGCCGGTGCTCCTGATAGGCTATCTACCCGACAGCCGTATACAGAGACTGTCGGATAGGGTTTGCCACGGTGACTTACATCGAGGATTTACCTCGGGTTCCGTCACAATTAACCGGAACGACGTTATCCATCTCCGGATTAACGCCTGCGGGAGTCCAGTTAATTAATCCCAAATCGAGTTTGGCATTCGCCGTGGTCGTCAGAATAAAGGGTGTATTAGTTTTAGAAAAATCCATATTTTCTTTGAAACAGGTTAGCGGAATGCTCAGGGTGACCCATTTATTTAACGGGAGAGTATTCAAGGTCTCGTTGATAGCGATAGAGGAAGCGCATGGCCAACCGCACTGCATACCTATTTCCATTTTACGATCGGGGTTTTTCTTAACGCGCAAAGTCACCATTAAATTACTGTTTGCCTTGAGATAATTATTCCGATTAATGCCTTTAACGTTGGTCGTCTGGAGTTGAATAGATGCTCCGGTACTCTCGCTGGTTCCCATAAATGTTACCTCGCGCGCATCCTGCTGACGTTTATAATCGACAGGGCGTACGCTAATATACTGCATCGCGGATTTACCATTTATTGATACCTCGGTACCGGTCCAGTTACTCTCATCTCCCATTCTTAAGCGATGCTCATCGGAGGCTTTTTCACCGAACAGCTCGAGGCGGGTGGTGGCCACCGGCGATTTTTCCATGCTCAACTCCCGGCAGCCCAGGCGACGCTTATCGAGCGGTAAGCGATCCAAATCTTGATAATTAGCCGCCGTTCGTGAAGGCGGGTTGTAGGTCAATCCGTAACCAAAATTAAATAACACATGCGCTTTATCCGGCTTCTGTTCAAATTCCGGACGCTGCCAGCCAGCGATATTAGTTGGCGCCGCGTTGATTGTGGTCGCACATTTCTGCGCTGGCCATGAAAACGACAAAGCCCCCTGGAAATCATGACTTATCGTACCGTTAGTGTCGCGGAAGATGACATCGGTAATGCCTTCTGCTTCGGTGCCAGGTAACCAGGCGGCAACGAATGCATCGGCAAGATTGATCTCTTCGTTGACGTAGAGCGGTCTGCCAGAAAACAAAATAACAACCGTCGGGATGCCGGCTTTATTGAGTTGTCTTAATAACTTGAGATCTCTGGAATAGCCAGCCTTCAGCTCGGAGTAGGATAGCGTCTTATTATCAGGAATATCACCTAACCACTCTGCGTATGAGTCTTCGCCCATGGCGACGATAGCCACATCGGGCCGTTCTTTAAGATCCAACTGGCTTGATGAGAGGGTCATTACGTTGTGTTTGCCAATGGTTTTCTCAATGGCGCCGGCGACGGTAACGGCGTCAGGGAAATCAGACAGGTTATTCTCCGTCCCTTGCCAGGTGAGGCTCCAGCCGCCAATTTGCTTGCTAATATCATTCGCGGCGCTACCGGCAACCAGCACGTTGAGGTCTCGGCTAAGGGGCAAAATGTTATTTTTGTTCTTTAGCAATACTAAGGACTTACGTACCGCCTCCCTTGCCAGGGCGCGGTGGTCAGGATTCCCAAGAATGCGCTGTTTCCCTGCAAGGGTGCGCTGAGACGGCATAGGCTTGTCCCACATACCGGCCCGCATTTTGACTCTCAGAATGCGACTGACGGCGTCGTCAATTCTGGAGATTGGGAGGGTTTTGTTATTCACACTATCGAGTAAGCTGGTGCGAAATGACATCCAGTCCTTTCTCGCCGTCACCATGAAAATATCTATGCCGGCCAGCACTGCGGCTTCGCAGTCTCCCATACTACAACCTGAGATTTCACTATGGCCGTTCCAGTCGGATATAACTACGCCATCAAAACCCATTTTGTCCTTAAGTACCTGCGTGAGCATATAATAGCTGCCGTGCAGTTTGCCGTTATACTCGCTCCCGGCCTTAATTCCCCGAGCGGAATTTTTATCGTTTTTCCAGCTATTAAACGACGCCATTACGGCCTGAGCGCCCGCATCCAGGCCTGAAAAATATCCGACCGCGTGAATATTACGCAGGTCATCCTCTGAATAATGAGTATCACCGCGATCAACGCCGTACAGCGTACCGCCATCGCCAACAAAGTGCTTTACGGTAGAAATAACGTGATGTTGTCCCTTCAGGTCAGATGCAGAACCTTGTAGGCCCCTGACCATCTCTTTTGCATAGGCATAGACGATGGAGGGATCCTCAGAATAACCTTCGTAGGTGCGTCCCCAACGATCGTCACGTGGCACCGCGACGGTGGGAGCAAAGGTCCAGTCAAGACCTGTCGCGGCAACTTCGAGAGCCGTTGCCTGGCCAATTCTATAAATTAAATCCGGATCGCGGGCGGCTCCCAGGCCAATATTATGTGGGAAGAGAGTGGCCTGGAAGACGTTGTTATGACCATGAACCGCATCGGTAGCCCACATAAAGGGAATTCTGAAACCACGACCGGCAAAAGCCTTATCCGTTGCGACCCAGTATTTATCTGCTTCAGTGACCCAGCTCTGGGCCAGAGAGTGCTTATTGTTATCAGGCCAACCCCCGCCACCGTTAAGAACCGAACCAATTTTATATTGAACCACTTCCTCAGGGGTGATTTCCCGAAAATCGGGCTGCAGCATTTGGCCAATTTTTTCATCAAGGGTCATCTTTGCAAGAATCTCTTTGACTCTATTCTCAATCGCTTCATCTTTGGCAATGGCGCTATGTATCGCCGGCCAGTCGGAAAAGTAAGGTGCAACGGCAACTTCATTCGATGCCAACGCGACATTTGTGCTCAATAAGGCCACCAATGCGCAGTTAGCCCCCAGCATGATTTTCATACACAAACCCCAGAGTAAGTTTTTATAGAAATCGATTTCACGCGCATGCTAGTGACGTGCTCATGTTTTATGCATGCCGTATCCGTGAGCTATAAGAGCATGAACAACCTTTGCAATCTATGTCTTGATGAAGGAACAGTAAGGCTCATCTTCGAAACAGAGATGGGAATCACAAAAATCGCACAGCTGGCTAGAAATCGATTTCAGAAGGATCGTGATGTGGCTATGATGGCAATGAAGTCGTACATGACCCAAGGTGCATTACATGTAGTTTCTGATGGAAATCCTGTGTCAGCTATTCTTACCGCTATTGAGTCACTATCGTTTCGGTCACACCGACCGCGCCGATCGTTACTTTGGAATAGGCTACGCATAAGAATTTACTACTGAAGATAAGCTACAAAACATTTAGAGCGTAAACAGGTCGATTTATCACAAGGCGATGGTGGCTGCCGTATCAATCTATTTCATCGGTGATCTATTTTCTGTTGTCTATTTTTTGGAATCATTATGTTTAGGGTGTTTAATTCGGAGAGTTTTCAATGAACACACGCAGAACAGTTAAGTTCTCACTCATTTTCTCTAGTCTTTTCGCTTTACAGGGTTGTATTAACGGCGATGGTAGTAGCACTCAACAGAGTGCCAGCCCGGCAGAGGAGTTAGTGAATAATGGGAGTTTTGCCGCGGGGACGGATGGCTGGTGGGCCGCAGGAGGCAAGCTGGATCGTGTAGACAATATGGGCTGCTTTACCTTCACTAACGGTGGAGCGAATCCCTGGGATGTCATTTTTGCTCAGTCCGGGATCCCTCTGGCGGAAGGCCAGTCTTATAATCTTAGCTTTACAGCGGTAACCAGGAAGCCAATTAATGCCAAAATTTTGGTTCAACAAGATGGCGCGCCATACACGAACTATTTCGCCCAGGATGTTGAATTAAACGAAACACGAAAAGACTTTAATTTTAAATTCACCCCTAAATCAGCAGACGAGAAGGCCCAGTTCCAGCTTCAGCTGGGCACTCAGTCTCCGACCACGGTTTGCCTCAGCAACGTTTCTTTGAAGGGGCCTCGGCTGAAGGTCGCGTCGAACTTTGCGCCGATTAGGGTAAACCAGGTCGGATACTTGCCGCATGCGTTGAAGCGAGCAACCATGGTGAGTGATTCGACTCAGCCATTGAGCTGGACTCTACTCAATAGCGTGGGGACGAAAGTGGCCGAGGGTCAGACTAAACCCTTCGGTATCAACCGTGCCTCAAATGAAAATGTGCATATTATCGATTTCAGCCAGTACACGGAAGAAACAGACAAGTTAACGTTGGTGGTGGGTGATAAAAAGAGCCACCCATTTAATATCAGCAGCAAACTCTATCAACAGCTGAAGTACGATGCGCTCTCTTTCTTCTACCAGCAGCGTAGCGGTATTCCTATCGAGAAACAGTACGTTCAACGGCCCGATCTTGCCCGTCCGGCAGGGCATCCGTCAGAACGAGTAACGTGCTTTAATAAGACCGACGCCAAAGGCAATAAATGGCCTGGCTGTGATTATAAGCTGGATGTTACCGGTGGCTGGTACGATGCGGGGGACCAGGGTAAATACGTTGTGAATGGCGGTATTTCCACATGGACCTTAATGAATTTCTTTGAACACGAGAAATACTCTCGCAACGTTAAGGAAAGCGCATTTAGCGATGGTAAGGTAAAAATCCCCGAAAATAACAATCGCAAGAACGATCTTCTGGATGAAGCGCGCTGGATGATGGACTTTATGCTGGCAATGCAGGTCCCTGATGGCAAGAAGGCGTGGGTACCCGTCGGCGATCAGTCCGGTCATCTTGAGGCGCTCAAGCTGACAGAGATCGATGCTTCAGGGATGGCGTTTCATAAAGTGGCCGATGAGGCCTGGACCGGCATGCCGCTTCCGCCACATAAAGATCCCCAGCCGCGTTATTTAAGCCAGCCGAGTACTGCCGCGACCTTAAATCTGGCGGCGACTGCAGCGCAATGCGCGCGCGTCTGGAAAGATACGGACGCAGCCTATGCGAAACGCTGCCTCGCAGCGGCAGAGAAAGCATGGAAATCGGCTAATAAGCATCCAAACGTTTTTGCCTACGACAACTTTGTCGGTTCAGGCCCGTATGATGATACCAAAGTAGATGATGAGTTCTATTGGGCTGCGGCGGAACTGTTTACCACAACAGGCAAAGCTGAATATCTCGATGCGATAAAAAACTCGCGCTACTACCTCACCAGTCCTAAGGGCGATAAAGACGCGACGGGCGATCTCTTCTGGCAGGACGTCTCTGCTGCCGGGACGATTACCCTGGCGCTGGTGCCGAACGATCTTCCTGCTGAAGACGTTAAAAAAGCCAAACAGACGATTATTAATACTGCGAACGCCTACGCGCAAAGCGTACAGACTGAGGGGTATCTGATTCCTTATTCTGCAGTGGAGTATCCATGGGGTTCTAACTCGAACCTGATGAACCGCAGTATTTTCCTTGGGCTGGCGCATGATTTCACCGGCGACCGCAAATATGTCCAGGCGATGTCTGACGCCATGGATTATGTTCTCGGACGCAACCCGCTCGATCAATCCTATGTGTCGGGTTACGGTAGCCGACCGCTCAAGAATCCGCACCATAGATTCTGGGCTCAGCAGCTCGATCCGACATCACCGCTGGTGCCGCCAGGCGTGATGTCCGGTGGGCCGAACTCGATTAGCTTCAGCGATCCTATCGCTGCCAGTCTCAAAGGACATTGTACCGGGCAAACATGCTGGAAAGATGAAATTGGCGCATGGACTCTGAATGAAGTCACAATTAACTGGAATGCGCCTTTCTTCTGGACAACCAGCTATATCGATGAAGGTTATCTGAACAAGTAAAGCTAAAGATATAATATGAGGTGCGGCATTGTGATATATGCCGCACCTTTTTTATGGCTGACAATAAGCCCGACGGGTGATGGAATGGGTTGAGTGGGGGCAGCAACCGGGGGGCTTATTCGCCGCTCTCTGGCAAGGAGGGGGATGTCCTGTTCGTTTTGTTGGTCAGCACCATCACCGCCATTTAAATCAGCCGACCGCTGGTGTTTTCTTGTCCGCCCGGGACTACGTTTCGATGGCGCGTTGACTGGGGATGCTATCTCAGACCTCCTCGCCGGCAGCGCCGGTAGCCATACGCCGTTTATAGTCCCGCTATTTCCTTGAGCCGCGCCGAGTCGGCTTTTCTGGTCTTAAATGCCGCTTATCCGGTTTCTCACGGCTGGCCAACAAACCCGATATTCAGATTATCCGTTATTGACGCCATATCGGCTGTCTGAGTATTGCGGGGCTATTTTCATAAACACAGCATGACCTCTGTAGCAGCAAAGATTTAATAATTGCACAGGGTTATTATAGTAATTGATATCTTTAACAATTATCGAATGATGGGTGCAGACCGGGAAAAGAGCCGTATTCATTTTTCAGGCGGGCAGGAGAGTAGGCCGGCTTCATCAGACAAAACCCTCCGAACGATAAAGGCAAGGGTTTTTTATCGGGATGATTAATGAGAGAATTTAAACATCCGTGAGCTTTCCGTAAAATCATATTGATCGGAAAAGCTTACGGATAAAGGCTAAATCATTTGAATTCCAGAGCGGTTTTCCGGTTAACAATCTGCAGCTCAGGAAGCAGGGATTCACTTTCGTTTGTTACTTCATCATCACCGCCATTAATTAAGCTAAGCAGCGTCTGCGCCAGCTTAACGCCGGTTTCATAAATGGGCTGTTTGATGGTGGTAAGGGGAGGGTTACTATATGTTGAAAAGGGCAGGTCATCGAAGCCAATTACGGAAATATCATCAGGCACGTCTAAATCAGCCTCTTTGAGGCCGAGTATCGCACCGTATGCGGTTTGATCGTTGGCACAAAATACGGCACTGAAATCAATATTATTGGCGACCAGATGCTTAATCGCCTGGCGACCACCTTCTTCGCTGAAGTCACCTTGTACAACGAGGTCTGGATTATACTCAATGCCTGCAATGCTCAGGGCCTGGCGGTAGCCATTAAGACGATCAACCGCATCCTTTTGATCCATCTTGCCAAGAATATGCGCAATCTTTCGATGCCCAAGATCTAATAAGTATTGCGTCGCCATATAACCGCCGAGGCTATTGTTGACATTAAATGAACGAACCTGCGCTGTATTAATATCATGGCCGGCTGCTACGATAGGGACCTGAAGGGATAACTCGATGAGACTTTGTTGGCTAACGTGTCCCGTTAATATAATTATTCCATCGACGCGACGGTCAATCAATAACTGCATACGATCGAGTTCTTGCTGCGACTTCCAGTGACCGCTCACGACAACAGGAACGTAGCCGGTACCTTCAAGGGTTTTTTCCACACCACGCAACATTTCATTAGAAAACGGACTATCAAGATGCTGTGTCAGCACGCCAAGCGTCATTGACTGGCCGCTCTTTAATGATTGCGCCATGAGATTGGGCCGGAAATCTAACTCCTTTATAGCCTGTTCGACCGCAATACGCTTCTCTTCAGCAACTTTAGCCGATCCTGTCAATATACGAGAAACAGTACTTGCAGAGACACCTGCGACACGAGCAATATCGTAGACTGTCGTGCTTTTCATCCTGGCTTTCTTCACGTGGCTCTCTATTACATTTAATGGTTCAATAGAATCATCATGGTTACCCATCGAGCAAGGTTACGATAGATATGGTGAGTTCTCAACTATAAATTTTTCCTTTCATTATCCTCAATCACAGAAAAGAAAACATCTCTGGCTTTTGTAAATCCGGAACACTCAGCTTCACGAACATACTGAATGGCTTGTTCATAGTCTTTGAAAGATAAGGATTTTCTTATTTTCTCATAATATTCCTGTGCGCTTATACCAGCAGCAGTGTTGGGCCTATTTTGCAGACATACAGGCGTCCTTACCGGGGCCTCTTCTGTAACATAGCGGTCATCAGCACTTTTTATAAGTTCAAGCTTTATACGTCCCGTGGTGGAATGGGGGACGGCTAGCTTAGAAAATTTACCAACATCAGAAACCCTGTCGTAACGCATACTATTTTGTAACAATTCATTGTCAATAACGGTACTTCCGGAAGCGTCTTTAGCGGTTGTGTAAATTAACAAATACAGTTTTGTATAACCATCCGGTAATGAGAATGTGCCTTTGTAAAGGTTGGCGCCGAATGAATCCTCGCTGTAGGGGAAGTGGCTACTTTTTATTACATTAACAACGTTAAAGTTTTCATCTAAAATCATCACGGAAGGGATGAACACGCTAAAATCGAGTGGCGAACCTAATTTTACCGACCGACCCACCTGTTTACCTTCGACAGAATAGGCCGCAACATAACTCTTCTCTGAGTTAAAAGAAAAAACCTGGCTATTTTCATTGATCTGGGCCATGACGCTATCACCCTGGATAGGGGTGTACTTAATATTGCTGAGCTTATCAATGGCTGCCTTTGCCGCAAGCGCATTCCGGTCGATGGCCACCTGTTCCTGCAGTGAATGAGCGTTCGTGCCTGATGTCGATGCTACAAATGAATGACAGCCAGTAACCAGCAGGCTGAGCAGGAGCAGAGAGAGATTTAGCGAAGATGTTTTATGTTTCATGCTTAACAGAGACCCGGTGATAGTAAGTTTTAAGATTGCGTATTATAAAATTCTGATCGTGCGCTGAGCGCTGCATCTGATGTAAAGCGGATCGTTAGATCCGCTTTACTATCGACCTGGCGTCATTACCACCACATATCGGCCTGGACACCTACGAGGAAGTCGCCACGGCTGTCCATCCAGCTCACATTGTATTTACGATCGACATAGGTCGCGAGCAGTCGAATCTCCGGTGATGGCCCCATTCCGGTGTTAACGGTAAATGTCGGAACAAAGCTAATCTTACTGGAGCGGCTGCCCTGGTCCATATTATTCACGACAAGATCGTTATCGACGTAGCCGACTTCTGTCTGTATTGAGAAGAACTCATTAAACGGGAAAACTGAGCGTAATGATGCTGCATACCATGAGTCATGGTGGCCTGCTTCATAGTCATTATATTGGTAGGTGAAGGTGGGTAAAATATTGACGTTAGCACCATACCAGCCTCCCCATACAAACATACGATAGGACTGGTCGCCCTCCTGGACCTTAGTTTGATAGGGTTTATAGCCGTTATTTACATCCTGCATTGTTTTCTGATACAGAGAGCTTTTACGATACATCGACGTATCCGTTAATGTCGCGCCCAGGAGATCTCCGGAACCCAGCCCGCGTCCTGCCTGTAAAATGACTTTTGAAAAACCGCCGGTAGCGGCAAAGAAATCATCCCGGGAGTAGATGACGGTTCCTTCTATGCCTTTAGTTGCATATTTGTTGTCATCACCAATAAATGAGTTATCTGGCATCTGTTTAGCGGCAATCTCAAAATCCCATGCGCCATATTTTGCGCTGGAGTGCACGGTGTGCATGATCGCCGAACTGCCATCCGGGCGTTCAGTATGGTTAGCATCATTACTGACGATGTAAGCCATATCCCATTTTCCACCACCCAATTCAAGGTCTTTAACCCCAATACCGGTACCTGAGTAATCGGTATAGAAATAATCGGTTGTGAATACATAGTTTTCACGATCGTAGTATCTCAGGCCACCCCATAGTTTACCTGTCGGGGTAATGCCGCCGAGTTCTACGTAGCTTTCTGAAATGCCTGTTTCGCGCGGTGCCGCACGGGTTTGTAACCCATCACCTTTAGACTCGATTGTCAGATGAATATCGACAGATTTACCGTCATTTAAATTCCATAATTTATTCAGCCGACCTTCCCAGCTATTGTCAACTTCAGCCCCCAGACGGCCCATGTTTTTATCAATCTCATCCGCATAACCCGCTTTGCTAAAGTTATCTCTGGCATCAAAAAGGGACCCGGCTCTTATATAGCCGTGAAAACCAATGGTTTCACTCGCCGTTACCTGTGAGGAAAGTAACATTCCACAGCAGAGCATAATTGAACGTGCGAGGTAGTTCTTTTTCATAATAATCCCTTTTCAAAGTGTATTGATAAGTTAAGAGTCTTTAAGTAAAAAGTTTTAATCCAGAGGGTAGTGCTATTAAAGCAATGGGTGATTAATCCCTTACTTTTGTTTTTTTGTTAGCATTCAGTTCGCCCCTTGCTTCATGAAATAAAATGAAAGTCGCGGCGCAGCTGATCAATGATGAGATCAACCGTTTGGGTTAATAGCTTAATAGTGAACAAAATAATGACTGTTCTTTTACCGATCATCAGCGCTGTGATAGCGATAACTGTTCTATATAAATTCAACTCGCGTTGTCTAATCTCAACCTGCAAACTAATACCAGATGCCTGGGGAATTTAAATACGCTGCGACAGCGTTCGTTTTCAGGCGCTGAGATCGCTGCTGATTTACACTTTTGGCGTATCAAAGATATCCCGGTATCAATTAATTTCCTGAGCCATATCCCCATCGAAGTTTTGCATAATTAAAAAGTCACAATGAGATAAGAGGGGCATTCACCTGACCCCGTTTCGCTTGTGTCATCTTAGATCCCGTTTAAGGCGTTTAGGCAGCCTTAAATCAGCATTAGACATCGGCTGGCATTTAATCTCCAAGAAATCGGTTTCATGATCAACAGAATTTTAACCTTTTGTCATGAATTGTGCGATTCGTCACATTTGTTAATATTTGGTAATGTATTGAATTTAATGAATATTTTATTGAAAACACAGCAAGTTTATCATTTCATAAAATTCAATTTTCCTTGGCTGTTTTTTAGATATCGGTTTCATAATGGCCTGGGTTGTAGTCATTCACTCCTTAAGCTGTAGCGCTCAAACCCTGGCGGTTTTGCCTCTAAGGCAACCGGGCAGTCAGGGTATGGCAGCGTGAGATTTCATGCGGCATAGCGGCAGGCAGAGCGGATAGCTGCACCGGCAATTTCCGCAGGTTTTCGCTGAACGGCGGGCTGGCGCAGTGGGTTACATCGGTGACGACTGCGGTAAAGATTGTGTTTGATACCGGTATCGTGGCGTGATGAAAAGGGAAATGACGAGGGAATTTGAATGGTATTTTTATAACATATTGATATTTATTGTTTTTTATAATCAAGACAGTGATCGCTGTCACGATTACGGTATTTATCCTTGAAATCGATTTCCTAAAAAATGATATGGATTTATATTGCTTCGAACTATCAATATGGAGATTTAAAAATGAAAAAGATCATGCTTTGTTGCTCCGCAGGTATGTCTACAAGCCTGCTGGTTAAAAAAATGGAAGCAGCCGCGGAAGCGAAGAACCTGGATGTTGAAATCAAGGCTTTTGGCGTGGCTGAATTTGATGAAAACATGCCCAACTACCATGTCGTGCTGCTTGGACCGCAAATTAAGTATATGCAGAATAATTTATCGTCTAAAGCGTCCGTTTATGGAATTAAAGTCCAGCCTATCGAGATGCTGGACTATGGGATGCTGCGCGGAGATCGGGTTCTGGATATTGCATTAGAACTGGCTAAATGACGGTAGGGTGAAACAGCAGATGAACTCATTTTATAATTTTTTGGTTGGCATCATTGAAAAACGGCTTGCGCCGATGGCCGGTGTTATTGCTCAGCAACGATATGTCCTGGCAATACGTGATGGATTCATCGCCGCGCTGCCGTTTATGATTGTTGGCAGCTTTATGCTTGTTTTTATCTTTCCGCCAATATCAAGTAATACCACTTTTCAATTTGCGAAAGCCTGGCTGAATTTTTCTGCAAACTATCGCGAACAGTTGATGTTACCGTTTAATATGAGTATGGGGTTAATGACCATATTTATTTCAGTCGGGGTAGGGGCAAGTTTAGGAAAACAATACTCTTTAGATCCTATAACAACGGGTCTTCTTTCGCTGATGTCGTTTATGCTGGTTGCTGCCGACCTTAAGAACGGCGCCCTGTCAATGCAGTATTTTTCTGGTCAAGGTATCTTCACCGCGTTGCTTTGTTCAATATACGCGACAGAGGTCTATCGTTGGCTGAAAAAACGGAATATCACAATTAAATTACCGGAGCAGGTGCCGCCTGGTGTTTCCCGGTCGTTTGAGGTGCTGATCCCGGTCATTGTTATTATGATTACCTTACATCCTCTGAATCTTTTCATTGAGCATGCTACAGGTATGATTTTACCTGAAGCTATTATGGCGATGCTTAAGCCCTTAGTCGCGGCATCGGATAGCCTTTTAGCGGTAATTCTGGCCGTGCTGTTGTGCCAAATCCTGTGGTTCGCGGGTATACATGGGACGATGATTGTTACCGGGATCATGAACCCTTTCTGGATGGCGAACCTTGCGTCTAACCAGGCCGCATTGGCAGCTGGAGAAGCGATCCCGCATACTTTTGTACAAGGCTTCTGGGATCATTTCCTGTTTATTGGAGGAGTGGGTTCAACCTTACCATTGGCAATTCTGCTGATCAGAAGTAGGGCTGCTCATCTTCGGACTATCGGCCGTATGGGCTTTGTACCCGGTCTTTTCAACATCAACGAACCGATATTGTTCGGCGCGCCGATCATCATGAACCCGATTTTGTTCATTCCGTTTGTGTTTATCCCGGTGATTAACGCCATTCTTGCATGGTATGCCATCGATCTGGGGCTGGTAGAGAAAGTGGTTATGATGACCGCATGGACGACTCCCGCACCTATTGGCGCATCATGGGCGACTAACTGGGCTATTGCTCCGGTAATACTGTGCTTTATCTGTATGGCTATCGCCGCGTTAATGTATTACCCGTTCGTCAAAGCATACGAGAAAACGTTGCTGGCAGCCGATAATTCAAACGTTGAAAGTAAAAATGAAGAAAGTTTTGAATTAAAGTCAGAAAAAGTTTAATACGGTAATTTTAAATATTTTAAGTCATGAGGTGATGTATGGAATATAAATTCCCGGATGGGTTTTGGTGGGGGAGCGCTTCATCTGCGACGCAATCAGAAGGTTCGGTTGATGGCGATGGAAAAGCAAAAAACATATGGGATCATTGGTATAATCTTGAGCCGAACAGATTTCATGAGAAAATTGGACCGGCTGAAACATCCACGTTTTATAAGAATTATCATCAAGATATTCTGTTGATGAAGCGTATTGGACATAACAGTTTCCGGACATCTATCTCCTGGGCCCGATTAATGCCGGATGGCGAAAAAATCAACCGGGAAGCCGTCGAGTTTTATAATAATGTCATCGATGATTTAATCGAGAATGGCATTGAACCGATTTTCGGGCTTTTCCATTTCGACATGCCGCTATACTGGCAGGAGCGCGGAGGATGGCAAAGCAGGGAAACGGTTGCAGCCTATGAAACCTACGCCAAAGTTTGTTTTGAACTGTTTGGTGATAGAGTTAAACACTGGGTGACCTTTAATGAGCCGGTTGTCGTTGTGGAAGGAGGATATTTATACGACTTCCACTACCCGAATAATGTAAATTTCCGCAGCGCGGCGCAAGTTGCGTTTCATATCATGCTGGCACACAGTAAAGCGGTAAGAGCGTATAAAGGCATGGGGCTGTCCGGTAAAATTGGCATAGTGCTTAACCTGACGCCTTCATACCCACGGTCTAATAATGAAGAGGACTTGAAAGCATCGTTTATTGCTGACCTGTTCTTCAACCGTTCATTCCTGGAGCCAGCAATAAATGGTATCTATCCGGTCGAACTGGTAGAGATTTTAAAGACCTACGATCAGCTGCCAGAATACGAAAGTGAAGACCTGGAAATCATCCAGCAGGGTAAGGTTGACTTCCTCGGTGTCAACTATTACCAACCGCGGAGAGTCAAAGCCAGAGCAACAATGATCAATCCTGATTCACCGTTCATGCCCGATTGGTTTTTTGAAAACTATGAAATGCCTGGCCGTAAAATGAA
Source organism: Klebsiella terrigena (assembly GCF_006539725.1). Classification (GTDB taxonomy): domain Bacteria; phylum Pseudomonadota; class Gammaproteobacteria; order Enterobacterales; family Enterobacteriaceae; genus Klebsiella; species Klebsiella terrigena. The sequence goes on from NZ_BJNO01000001.1 coordinate 278,434, forward strand.
CGTATATCGTGGCTGGGAAATTTATGAAGAGGGTATTTACGATATCTTAATCAACCTGCGCGATAACTATGGAAACATCCCTTGCTATATTTCTGAAAATGGCATGGGTGTTGAGAATGAGACCCGGTTTATTGCTGATGACGGGCAGGTAAAAGATCATTACCGAATTGATTTTATTCGGGAGCATCTGAAGTGGGTGCACCGTGCTATTAGCGAAGGGTCTCAATGCCAGGGGTATCATTTATGGACCTTTATTGACAACTGGTCGTGGATGAATGCTTACAAAAACCGATATGGTTTCATTAGCCTGGACCTGGATTCTCAAGTTCGCACCGTGAAACAGAGCGGTGAATGGTTTGCAGAAGTTTCCGTGAATAATGGATTTTGATGAGGATAGTATGTTAGATACCGAAGAAGTCGTTATGGGTATTATTGTTAATGCCGGCCATTCCAGAAGTTTGTGCTATGAAGCATTAAATCATGCGAAAGCGGGTGATTTTGAGCATGCCAGCAAATTACTTGAGATGGCCGCTGAAGCGGGTAAAGAAGCGCATGCCATACAGACTAAGCTGATAGAAGAAGACGAAGGGATGGGGAAAACGACGATGACGCTTGTGATGGTACATGCGCAAGATCATCTGATGACATCTATCCTGTGTCGCGAAATGATAACTGAGCTGGTTCAGATCTATAAAAATAAATTGAATTAGCCTTGAATAAAGAAGGCGTCCTGGATTCGCTACCGCGCTCGCTCAGCAAAGAGAGCGTGACCCTATTATCCGGGGCGTCCTTCTAAAGCGGTCTACGTCATGGTTTATTTGCAGCGCTGACCTTATCCGTGAAGCGTGGGCATACGGTCAGGTGACGAAACGCCCCACCAGCATAATAAAGCCAGCCGCGATCGGTATAAAGACGCAAACGCCATATTGCCGAATTAGCGTTCTGGTTTCACTGCCCGCAGTCGGTGCCAGAAATGCCGGTTTGCGTCGCGTTTATCGCCCCGGACGGCGCATATTAAGACGGACCGGATGCCATCTGATTATTTCTGCTAACAATAGCGGTATTTACCTCGGAATAAAGGGTGATTAAACATGACATTCAAGCATGCGCTGTGCGGATGGGTACCTTCGGATTTTGACCTCTATCAGGAAACATACCTGAAGTACGGAGGCAGCGTGAATATGCACCCGGACGTTGTGCGCTTTTTTATGGATGAAAAAAAATTAACATTCGATTTCTGGCATACCGAACATAACGGGGATATCACCGCCGCGTATTTCGTGACGGATAAAAAATATCCCGGTCTGAACGTCTGGCAGGATTATCCCGTATCCTATGACGAAATCATTCTGCCCGCGGCCCCCGATCAGAAGGTGATTCTCCCGACGAAAACCAACCGACTGTCGTCGGTCCTGCAGGGGTGCGTGCGCAATTCCATTCCGGCCTTTGGCCAGGCGCCTGAGGTGTACCGAATTAAAGAGACGTTTTCGACGAAAACGACCCGGAAGCGAAATGGTGAACTGAAACGCTTTATCGCTGCAGGCGGGGAAATCCGGCCCCTGGCTGAGATGTCCGCCGGCGAGATTGCGGACCTCTACGTCGCGCTGTTCAGATCCCGGTTTGTGGATTCCGTCAGGTGCTATGACAAATTCAGGATTGAAGCGCTGTTTAGCGCGCTGCCTCAGATGGTCTCCGGGAATGCGCTCTTCTTTCACGGGGCGCCGTGTGCCCTCGATCTGATGCTCTGCGCGGACAGCCGTAGCTTTCTGTATGTTGACGTGCCGAACGGCGGATTCGATCCGCAGCTATCCTCGTTCAGTCCGGGGAGCCTGGTGATGTGGACAAATATCCTGGCGGCGCAGGAGCGGTGCCGGCGAGATAATAAGACGCTGTACTTCTCGATTGGTCGGAATGGAAAGGGCTGGGGCTATAAGCAACAATGGGCCGACCTCTTTCCGGTGAGGAAAGTCCTGATGTTATAGACACTCCATGGTTATCGTGCACGACTGGCTGCGCAAACGAACGTGATGCGGTTACGCAATGCAGCCCAGGGGCGGGCACGATAGAAATGTCGAGTGATACGTCCGGACACAGACGGGACGGTTGTATATCCACTATAGCTTTATTGCTTCGCCATCTCAGGAGCGGACGTTGTTCCTTAAGCTTCCATAACAGAAATTGGTCGCGAGCAATACAGCCTGAGCGAGTTCCCTGAAGCACTATTGAACGCCTTTATTGCTAGCAATGATGCTAGTTTGGTACGAAAGTTGCTCTTGTCTGTCAGGAATCCCGAACCGGGACAAGAGGAGTTACAATGTCAACACCTGAAATTATCTGGGAATTAAAGGATCACCAACGTTTCCCCTGGCGTTCCCCTGCCGCGACTCCGGCTATCTCCTGGCCGGAAGGGAAGCGGCTGGCACTGTATGTGGCCATCAATCTGGAACATTTTGCTTTTGGCTGTTCGGAGGGAGCGAAGCTCTCTCAGGTGGCAAACCCACTCGATATTCTTAACTACAGCTGGCGTGATTATGGCAACCGGGTCGGGGCCTGGTATCTGGCTGACCTGTTTGCCGAATTGGCCATTCCGCCGGCGGTGATCTGCAATACCTCGATTCTGGATTACTGTCCGGACCTGCTTGAACGCTGGCTTTCAATCCCAGGAAGCGAACTGATTGCTCATGGCCACACGAACTCACAACGACAGGGCGCTCTCGCCCCGGCGGATGAAGAGCGCCTGATTGGCTACTGCCAGCAGCGGCTAAGTGAACTCCAGGGTAAACCGGTTGCCGGCTGGCTTTCGCCGTGGATTTCAGAAAGCCAGCAAACGCCCGATTTTCTGCACCGGCAGGGGTTCCGCTATAACCTGAACTGGGCGCATGACGACCTGCCGACCCCGATGCAAACCGCCAGCGGTACACTGCTGTCGGTACCTTATCCGCAGGAAATCAACGATATCCCGACCATCATTCCCAATGGCGTCTCGATCGAGACCTTCTGCAGGATGATCGAAGATCAATTCAGTGAACTCTCTCAACGTAGCCGCCAGCAGCCGCAGGTAATGGGCATTGCGCTGCACCCTTATATCGTCGGCCAGCCTTTTCGCTTTTATCACCTTAAGCAGACCCTTGCGCGGCTGATCGCACAGTGTGATGACGTCTGGCTTACCACGCCGGGGGAAATCGCCGCGCGCTATCTGTCCCAGGCCTCATAAAGAAGCAGGGTCTGCACCGTAAACACATTTATTGAACCTAAGCAGTGCACTTACTCAAGGATAAACAAGATGACAACCGTACATGAACAGGCCGTATCGATAGTTAAAGCCTTCCTGGAGGCATCAATGGCGCCGGATCCTGACCGCGCCGCCGCGCTGATGGCGGAAAACGTCCAGATAACCTTTACCGGTAAGCGGCGTATGGCCCGCGTCCACGAGGTAACGGCGTTTAATGCCGACCGCTATCGTTGGGTCAAGAAGCAGCCCGGAGACTTCGAATGGATGGCAAAAGGCGACAATCATACGGTGATCTATTGCACCGGCACGCTCTATGGCTGCTGGCCTGACGGGCGTGAGTTTGCAGGAAACCGCTATCTCGACCGCTATGAAGTGCAGGGAGGGGAGATAACGATGATGGACGTCTGGAACGACAGCGCCGAATGGATCCTTGATCCTGAATTGAATCAAAAATAGACAACCTGGCATCGTTATTGCAATTGCTAGCAATGTTACTAGCAAATAATCTGAGTGGTGAATGATGAAAAAATTAGTGCTATCGCTCCTTGTGGGAAGTGTGCTCGGGCTGGTGTGTCAGCAGGCTAGTGCAGAAAATGTGGTTCGCTGGGCGACGGACGCTGATATTCCGACACTGGATCCGGATGCCTATGCCTCGACGAAGGCATTAACTTTCCAGAATCATATTTATGAAGCGCTGGTACAGCGTGATGACAATCTTAAAATTCAGCCCTGGCTGGCGACCAGCTGGCAACAAACTGACGATACGACGCTACGTTTTAAGCTGCGGGAAGGCGTCAAATTTCATAACGGCAACGACTTCACCGCCGACGATGTGGTGGCTTCAATCGCCCGCGTGACCGATCCGGCCTCGGGTATCCGTGCTAATGCATCGACAATCAAGGACGCTGTTGCGGTAGACAAATATACTGTCGATATTCATCTGGTTAAGAAAACAGGTATCGCGCTAAATGAGCTGACCGGCGTGATGATAATGGATAAGGAGTGGCTGACGGAACACAACGCCCTTAAACCCACCGACATCAGCCAGGGAACGGAAGGTTACGCCACCAACAACACTAACGGAACCGGGCCGTTTATTCTGCAAAGCCGCCAGCGCGACACCCAGATGGTGCTGGTGCGCAACCCCAACTGGTGGAATGCGGCCCATGGCGGCAACATCGATAAAATTGTGTTTAAACCGGTAACATCTGATGCCACACGCTTGTCAGGGCTGCTGGCGGGGGAATACGATCTGGTGACCTCGGTGCCGCTACAGGATATTCCACGCCTGCAGAGTAATCCGAGGATCAATATGCAGATCAGCCCCTCGCTGCGGGTGGATTATTTAAGCCTGAATATGCGCGATAATCTTAACGCTAAAAATGAAAAGGCCGGGAATCCGCTGAAAGATTTGCGCGTGCGCCAGGCGCTGCTGATGGCGATCAACCGCGAGGCGATTACTCAGAAGGTGATGCGCGGCCTGACGAAGCCAACCAATAACTATCTGGCGCCGGAGATCCCCGGATACAGCGCGGCCAGCAGCCCGGATATCCAGTACGATCCGCAAAAAGCGAAGGCGTTGCTGGCTGAAGCAGGCTACCCGAACGGCTTCAATCTGGCCTTTGATTGCCCGGAAGGAACCTATATCAATGCGGCCCAATGGTGCCAGGCCGTACAAAGCTTCTGGGCAAAAATTGGCGTGAAAACCAACCTCAACGTGCATCCGGCCAGCGTCTATGACCCGATTCTGGTCAACGGTCGCACCGACGTCGGCGTGCTGGGATGGGCGAACCTGCCGATTATGGATCCCTACAGCGTCGCGGTACAGCTGCTCCATACCAACGACGGTAAAAACTTAGGCACCTTTAATATTCCGCGCTACAGCAATAAAGACGCCGATAAGCTTATCGACCAATCGGTTGGCGAACTCGATAATACCAGGCGTATTGCTTTACTCAGCCAGGCGGTGGCGCTTGCCAATAAAGATTTGCCGTTCTTACCGATGCATTTCGAACCGGTGGTGTGGGCAATGAGTAAAAACCTACAATTAAAGCAGACGCCAGATAACGTACAGCGGCTTTGGTACGGTAGCGTTACACCATAATTTATTGTCTGCTGCCAGATTATTATTGGGGATAAACATCTTCGGGCTACCCGCGTGGGGAATACGGCGGCGTCGGTCCCCATTTATTAGTGCAGGCTTTTATTGTTGCCCGGAGGCAATATGCTGTTTTTATTGCGCAAGCTTTTTCAGGCCGCGATGTTACTGGCCGGTGTGGCGCTGATTTCTTTTATTCTGTTTCAGTATCTTGGCGACCCGGTGGCAAATATGCTGCCGGAAAGCGCCACAGAAGTGGAAAGAATGCAGCTGCGCGCCAGCCTGGGATTAAATGACCCGGTGTTTATCCAGTTTTTACATTACATTTCCCGTCTGCTGCACGGTAATTTCGGCATCTCGTACTACAACCAGGTGTCGGTATTCCAGCTGATTATGGAACGACTTCCTGCCACTCTGGAACTGGTGTTTGTCGCGGTGGTGATTTCGCTGGCCGTCGGCTTTCCGCTTGGGGTCTGGGTCGCCATCACGCGCAATAAAATCCTGCGCGAGAGTGTGCAGATCCTCTCGTTGATTGGCGTCTCACTGCCGTGGTTTCTTATCGGCATCATGCTGATTATCGTCTTTTCGGTATGGCTGGGATGGTTCCCCTCCAGCGGCCGCGGCGAAACCGTCAAGATTGGTTTCTGGTCGAGCGGTTTGCTCACCGCATCCGGATGGCGTTCCATCGTACTACCGGCGCTTTCGCTGGCTCTGTCGATGATAACCATCATTATGCGCCTGGTGCGCACGGAAATGCTGGAAGTGATGAAGGCTGATTATATTAAATTTGCCCGCGCCCGCGGCATCGAGAATTATCGCATCTGGTTTCGCCATGCGCTGCGCAACGCATTATTGCCGGTGGTTACGGTGATTGGTTTGCAAATTGGCGGGCTAATTGCATTCGCGATTGTTATTGAGACCGTCTTTCAATGGCCGGGGATGGGGCTGCTGTTAATTCAGTCCATTAACTATGTTGATGTCCCGGTGCTATCCGGATATCTGTTATTTATCGCCCTGATATTTATTGTGATTAATACCATCGTCGATCTGCTGTATTACCTGATCGACCCACGTATGCGTGCGCAATAAGGAGTTGTGATGCAACCTCGTCATTATTCAGATACGGCGGCCGGGCAAAATTTTGTCACCCGCATTGTGGCGCGCTGGCGCACATTTCTTGATAGCGATTTTTTATGGTTATTCTGGCAAAGTAAAAGTGCCGTGGTCGCTTTTACCTGCTGTGCGCTGATTCTACTCTGTTCTTTATTCAGCCACTGGATCGCGCCGCATAATGTTTTCGATACCGCTGGTTTTGATTTAATGGATTCCGAATTACCCCCCGCGTGGATGACGGGCGGCGACCCGCGCTTTTGGCTGGGCACCGATGTTCAGGGGCGAGATATTCTCTCCCTGATGCTCTATGGCCTGAATATCTCGCTGATTATCGGCGGCCTGAGCGTCCTGGCGTCCGTCGCTCTTGGCGTGGCGTTAGGGGTACTGAGCGGCTATTTCGGCGGCGTGGTGGATACGCTGATTATGCGTTTTGCCGACGCCATGCTCAGCATCCCCACCATTATGTTTACCTTGCTGGTCAGCGGCGTCGCGCGCGTCGCCATTCCGAAAGAGTATATCGGCCATTTTGCGCCGGCTATTCTGATTGGCGCCATTGCCCTGACGGGCTGGATGCAGTACGCCCGCACGGTGCGCAGCCTGACGCTGCTGGAAAAGGGCCGGGAATACGTCATGGCTTCGCAAATCAGCGGCGGTAGCCACTTGCACATCATGCTGGCGCACATTGTGCCTAACGTGATGCGCCCGGTACTGGTGATGGCGACTCTGCACCTCGGCGTCGCCATTCTCACCGAAGCCACGATGTCCTTCCTCGGCGTCGGTATGCCGCCGGACCAGCCATCGCTGGGGACGCTCATCAATGAAGGCAACCAGTATCTCTTTTCCGGGCAGTGGTGGATTGTGCTGTTCCCGGCCACGCTGTTGGTCGTTCTTTCGCTGGCGTTTAACGTGCTGGGCGACTGGCTGCTCAACGCCCTCAACCCTAAGCTGCGCTAAGAGGAAAGATGATGACGGCTTCTCTACAGGCGTTACTGGAAGTAAAAAATTTGAGCATTGAGTTCCTGCACCGCAAAGGCAACCTGCAGGCGATTCACGATTTGACGCTGACGATGCAGCCGGGTGAGATCCTCGGGATGGTCGGCGAATCAGGTGCGGGTAAATCCCTGACCGGTGCGGCTATCGCCGGGCTGTTACAAACCCCGGGGCGCATTCGGGGCGGCGAAATCTGGTTTGGCGATCGGCGTATCGATAATCTGGACGATGAAGCCCGGCGTCAGCTGCGCGGCAAAGCAATCAGCTGTATTTTCCAGGACCCGCTAACCAGCCTTAATCCGGTGCTGACCATTGGACAGCAACTCATTGAAACCATCCGTACGCATCTTCCCTTGTCGGCTAACGAAGCGCGGGAGCGGGCGGTTTCGCTGTTGACGGAAGTCGGGATTAACAGCCCGCTCCAGCGCATCGAACAGTATCCGCACCAACTCTCCGGCGGAATGCGCCAGCGGGTGGTGATTGCGCTGGCACTGTGCGTCGACCCGCAGCTGGTGATTGCCGATGAACCCACTACGGCGCTGGATGTGTCGGTGCAGGCTCAGGTGTTGGGAGTGCTGCGCCGGTTATGCGAACAGCATGGTACGGCGGTGATGCTGATCACGCATGATATGGGGGTGGTCGCGGAAGTGTGTTCAAGAGTGGCGGTGATGTACGCCGGACGCATTGTCGAAACCGGGCCAGTCGCGCAGGTTATCAGGCATCCTCAACATCCTTATACCCGCGGGTTGATTCAGTCCATTCCGTCAATGAGCGAACGGCATGAGTATCTCAAGCAAATTGATGGCGCGATGCCGCGGCTGAACGCGCTACCTCAAGGGTGCGCGTTTAACCCTCGATGTCCGCATGCCAGCGCACAATGCCGCGAACAGCAGCCTTTGATGCACCACCGACACGCGGCCCAGTTAACCTGCTTTCATCCGCAAGGAGAATCGCTATGAACGAGCCATCGGGCCTTGCCCCGGAAGTTGTGACCATCCGCGACCTGCATATTCGCTTTAATCTGGGGCGGGAGAAAAAAACGTCGCTCTTTCGCCCGGCGGCGAAAAAGGAGCTGCATGCGGTCCGCGGCATCGGCTTTACCATTCGCCAGGGAGAAACGTTCAGCATCGTAGGTGAATCGGGATGCGGTAAATCGACCGTTGCCCGCGCGCTGGCCGGGCTCTATCAGCCATCGTCCGGCGAGATAAACTACGCCTGGCGCAGTGCGCAAATATCCGGTTCAGCGGGGCAAAACGGCACGCAAATGATCTTCCAGGATCCCTATGCCAGCCTGAACCCTCGCTGGCGCATCGGTCGATCGCTGGCAGAACCGCTGCTGCTGGCGAAAAAGGTGGGCACCACCCGCCAGGCCAGAGAGTATTGCGGCGAACTGCTGGAGCAGGTCGGGCTTGCTGCCGGGGATTTGGATAAATTTCCTCATGAATTCTCCGGCGGTCAACGTCAGCGTATCTCGATTGCCCGTGCGCTGGCGACGCAACCGGGTTTTTTGATCTGCGATGAACCTACCTCGGCGCTGGATGTATCGGTTCAGGCTCAGGTGCTTAATCTGATGCGCAAGTTACAGCGAGAAAATGGGCTCACCTACTTTTTTATCAGCCACAATATGGCGGTGATCTCCCATATCTCCGATAGGGTCGGAGTCATGTATCTCGGCAGACTGGTCGAGCAGGGCAGCGTCGAGGAGATTTTCGCTCGTCCCGCGCATCCTTATACGCGGATGCTGATGGCGGCTATCCCACAGTTTGATACGCCCGCCATTGCCCGGGAACCGATTCGTGGTGAAGCGCCCAGCCCGCTGGCGCCACCGCCAGGCTGCGCATTTGCGCCGCGCTGCCCTTATGCCAAACCGCTGTGCCACCAGACGATGCCGCCGGCGCACAACCTCAGCGCTAATCATCAGCTTGAGTGCCATTTCCCGGTTGAAGTGATGGCCTGTTCCACCTCTATTCCGTTAGCGAAGGTATCGTAAATGACCGCCATTTTGCTTAAAGGCGTAACGCCTTTTGATTCCTCTTCACCCGTTGACCTGCTGCTTGAGGACGGGAAAATTGCGGCCAAAGCGCGAGCGTTGGCTCCGCCTGAGCATGCCACTGTGATTGATGGCCGTGGTTTTCAGGCCTTTCCCGGCCTGGTGGACGGTCATGCCCACCTCGATAAAACGCTCCTGGGCCGCGAGTGGTATATCAATGATGTTCCGCGCGATCTGGCGGCAATTATTGCCAACGAACGCACCTACCGCCATGAACAGGTCCCCGATGCACAGCTTCAGTCTGAGCGCATCGCCCGGCGCGGCATTGCGGCTGGCACCTCTTTTATCCGTACTCACGTGGATATTGATAATGAGATTGGGCTGGCCAATCTGGAAGGGGTGCTGGAGACGCGCCGACGCCTGGCGCAGCAGGTAGATATCGAGATTGTCGCCTTTCCACAAAGCGGTATTTTGCAAAATACCGGCAGCGAAGCCTTGCTGGAGCGGGCGCTGGAAATGGGTGCTGAGCTGATCGGCGGGTTGGACCCGTGTTCTTTTGACCGCGACCCGCAGCGCCACCTGCAGATTATTTTTGAACTGGCCAGTCGACATAATAAAAAAATCGACATTCATCTGCACGAACGCGGCGAGCTGGGCGCATTTAGCCTTGAACTGATCCTGGAATTTACCCGCCGCTATCAGAAACAGCATGCCGTGACCGTTAGCCACGGTTTTTGTCTGGGGATGCTGGATCCTGCCCGGCAGCAGCGCTTTGCCGAAGAGATGGCGGAGCTGGGCGTGAGCGTCGCGACGACCGCGCCCGCAGATATCGCCGTACCGCCGTGGGAGATCCTCGACCGTGCCGGGGTGGCAATTTGCGCAGGAAATGATGGGGTGCGCGATACCTGGAGCCCCTATGGCAACGGCGACATGATCCAGCGTGCGGTCACCATGGGCCTGCGCTATCGCTGGCGTAAAGATAGCGAAATTATGCGCGCAACGCGCACCGTCACGCACGGCGGGGCGCGAGTGATGGCGCTCGAAAACTATGGTCTTGAGCCAGGCTGCCGTGCCGATCTGGTTCTGATCCCCGGACGGAGTATGGTGGAAGCGCTGGTGGAGGTTCCGGTCGAGCGGAAGGTGTTTAAAGGCGGTGTGCTGGTGGCGAACAACGGGGAGTGCCTCTTTTAATGACTGATAAAACAACGCGCATTCGTGCCGCCTGGGTGGTGGGCTACCGCCAGGGCGACCACTGTCTGTATGCCGACGGCGAAGTGGTCTATCAGGGGGATAAAATCCTCTTTGTCGGTCACGATTATCCGGGCCATATTGATGAAGAGATTAACGCGGGTAACAGCCTGGTTGGCCCTGGTTTTATCGACCTGGATGCGCTGGGTGATTTAGATACCACCGTGCTGGCATTCGACAACCAGCCGGGCTGGCGAAAAGGGCGGATCGTTGCCGATGACTGGCTGCGGCGCGATCTTTATAGCCGGGAACAGCTCGACTTTGCCAAGCGTTATGCCTATAGCCAGCTGCTGCGTAACGGGATCACCAGTTTTGCCCCGATAACCTCGATCCTCTATCGCCAGTGGGCAGAAGACTTCGATGAATATCTCTACGCTGCGGACGTCGCGGAGTCCCTCGGCGCACGAGCCTGGCTAGGCCCGGCGTTTATGGCCGGATATTATGTTACCGACGCTTCGGGGCGCTTTAGCCGCCGCGAGGACAGAGCCCAGGCCCGCCGCGGCCTGGATGACGCGCAGCGCTTTTTCCAGCGTCTGCGACAGCGCGGTGTGCCGACGCTAAGCGGGATGCTGGCGCCGGACAGAATTGAAGGCGGCGATCCGCAGTGGCTCGCCGAACTGGCCGCGTTGGTGGCGGAGCTGGCCTGTCCAACCCGCTTGCACTGTTGCCAGAGCGAGCTGGAGATCGGCGAAATCGCCCGTCGTTATAATGGCAAGAGTTCGCTGGAGGTGCTTGAAGACGTCGGGCTGCTAAACCGGCGGATGCTGCTACCGCATGGCCAGTTTCTGGGCGGCGAGCGGCCTGACCCGCAGCGAATAGCGCAGGATATCGATCGCCTTGCGCGTTCCGGGGCGACGGTGGTCTCCTGTCCGATGGTGTCCGGTCGTCACGCGAAATATCTCGAACAGTATCCACAGCTCAGGGCTGCAGGCGTCAATATGGCGCTCGGTACCGATACCTTCCCGCCGGATATGTTCAGCAATATGCATCTGGGCACGATCCTTACCCGGGTAGTGACCGGCGATATCGCCGCCGCCAGCAGCGCGGATTATTACCGCATGGCCACCCTCGGCGGGGCGAAGGCGCTGGGGCGCGACGATTTGGGGCGACTCGCAGCGGGCTGCCAGGCGGATATGATCGTGGTGAGCCTTAATCAACCTGCGCTGGGGCAGATATTCGACCCTATCACCGCGCTGGTGCTCAGCGGCAACGGACGCGATGTCACCGGTACTATCGTTGCCGGGCGTAAGGTCTACTGGGAAGGACGCATGGTACAGGCCGGTTATGACCTCGCGGAACTGCACGCAGAGTCGCAGAACGTGTTCGCCCATATTCTGCGCAGCTATCCGGAACGCACGGTTAATCATCCTCCGCTCGCAGAGATTGTGCCTTCCTCTTTTCCACTCTGTAGTCGGGGAAACGCCGATGAGTGAACGCTATTTGTTGACTAACGTCCGCCTGGAGCAGGGGTTCATTCGCCGACAGGGCGTGGTGCAGGGAACCGAGTGTGCGGAGTTTACCCTCGATATTGTGGACGGCAGAATTAGCGCTATCTACGCCGGTACCCAGCGTCTGCCTGGCGTCGCCTGGCTAGATGCCGGGGGATATCTGATGCTCCCGGCCACCCGCGACGAGCATATTCATCTGGATAAAACCTTTTACGGCGGTCCCTGGCGTGCGGCGCGGGAGAGCGGGGCACAGGACATCTTTGGGATGATCGTCCTTGAACAGGAGATTCTGCCCACGCTGCTGCCGACCTCGGTGCAGCGCACGCACGCGCTATTGCAGCTGGTGCAGCAGCAGGGAACGACGTACGTTCGCAGCCATTGTAATATCGAGCCGGTAAGCGGTCTGCAAAGCCTGCTGCATTTGCTGGAGGCCCTGGCGCCCTGGCGGGAGAAGCTCCAGTGTGAGATCGTGGCTTTTCCGCAGCACGGACTGCTGCGCTCGGGTTCGCTGTCGCTGATGCGTGAAGCCCTGGCGCTGGGCTGTGAGTGGGTCGGCGGCCTGGATCCGTCAAAAGTGGACGGTGATATGGTCCGTTCGCTGGAAGCGACGCTGGAACTGGCCGTCGAAGCAGGAAAGGGCATTGATTACCATCTGCATGAGGATAAATCCACCGGTATTGCCTGTATCCGCTATTTACTGGATGCGCTGGAACGGGAGCCGGCGCTGCGCGGGAAGCTGACGTTGAGTCACGCCTACTGTCTGGCGCAAATCGAACCAGCGGAGCTGAGCGAGCTGGCGGGGCAGATGGCAGAGCTTGGGGTATCGCTGGCCTCCTGTCTGCCGTTAGGCAAGGGCGTCATGCCGCTACCGTATTTACGCGAACGCGGCGTGCGGTTGCTAAGCGGTACCGACAGCGTTATCGATCACTGGTCGCCGTTTGGCTCCGCCAGTATGCTGGATAAAGCGCACGACTGGGCGCGGCTCTATACGCGCGGTAGCGAGTTTGAGCTGAGTCGGGCGCTGGCCATCGCCACCGGGAATTGCCTGCCACTCACAGACAGTGGCGACAGGGCCTGGCCGAAAGTGAACGATGAGGCCAGTTTTATCTTGCTGAATGCAGCCTGTTCGGCACAAGTAGTTGCGCGTTTGACTGCCGTTGAGGCAGTCTATTTTCGTGGGAAAAGGGTCTGGACCAGAGAATAAATCAGGGTAGAGAACGCAATGAGTGAAAAACTGACGCCAAAGCAGCGTGAAGTTAACCGGGTGGTGGAAGCGCTCACCCAGGCTATCGGGCAGCATAAGCTGCGTCCGGGAACGCGCTTAATTGAGGCGCAAATCGTCGAGGCGCTACAGGCAAACCGCAATCATGTGCAAACTGCGCTACAGCGCATGGCGGGTCAGGGGATTGTCATCATAGAACCCAACTACGGTGCAATGGTTGCCCGGCCAACGGCAAAACAGGCTCACGAAGTCTTTATTGCCCGTAGCGCCATTGAGTGTGCCATCATTTCGTGCATCACGCCGGAGAGAATGGCGCTTTTCGCGGAAGAGATAGCACGTCAGCAGCATAACGAGCACCAGTCGTTTCATGCTCAGGATCGTCGGCGCATTGTCTACGAACTCGGCGCGTTTCATGAGCTTATGGCGCGGATCGCCGGTAACGACGTCCTGCGCGGTATCCTCGATAATCTGATGATACTGAGTTCGCTGATAGTTATGCTTTACCAGCAGGATGTCACCACGCACTGCCAGTGTGATGAACACAAAAATATTATTGCTGCGCTACAGGAGGGGGATACTCAACGCGCGCAGAATCTCATGAGCGATCACTTGCATGCTCTCCTGCAGCAACTGAACCTGAATGAAACGCCACCGAATCTGATGACATTGTCCCAGGCATTGAACGAAATGAGCGAGTAAGTATTACTCATTAAATGTCGTTTGCCTGCTGTTGAAAATGATCGCTATAAGTCCGGGCTTAAATATATGGGGTTAAATTTTCGGGTTGCCATTAAAAATGACGCAGAGGAGAGAGCTTTCCGGGTGAAGAGGGCCTGTCGACCCGGTGAGAGCGATGCCGGTTGGTTAGAGTAGAGGATAATCTTTTGTCGCGGCTATCCAGCGGTTCCCTGCGCGGGATAGCCCATTTCCTGGCGCTCAGGGATTAATTGCAGATGGTATTCATTCTCTTGCAGATTCAGTTGCTGATTTTGCCGTTTTGTTGGCCCGTAAAAAAGCCGTAAACCATCTTAACTACCGCTGGCAGCGGTTCCGACTGGTTCATTGCTAACGGGATAAGCGCCGATAGAACATGAAAAATGGTAGTCGCTATTTTTTCTGCGGTGGCGCAAGCTGAACACAGAAAAATACTGGATCGTGTGGATTAAGGCTGACAGGAAGCGAAGATGAAAGACGTTTGCTTTGGATGTAAAACGAACAGTGGCATGGTTAAAAATAATTATCCTTATAAACAACGCATATCGTGCAAAAAACATGACAAAAGCGTAATGCTGTACACTCATAGTTTTCATAATCAATTAAATGACCGAACTGTTTTTATATGTACAAATAACCAAAGAGCTTTGTATGCTTAAATATGTCGTGTCATTTTTAATTGTTATTATTGCTCTTGTTATGTTTTTTTTAAGTCGCTTATCCGAGTTCGATATTTCAGATTCCGGTCAGCAACGTATTATATCTTTCAAGCATCATCAGGATCTCCTGGAGGGGTCGTTAATTATGCCTCCTGGCAAGATGTCGCCCCCGGTTGTGCTTCTCATTCATGGCGACGGGCCGCAGGATCGCTGGTCAGAAGGCGGATATATTCCGCTGGTTAACTTCCTTATCTCGCAGGGAATTGCCGTTTTTTCATGGGATAAACCAGGCGTGGGTCAAAGTACAGGTAACTGGCTGGCACAGACAATGTCAGATCGCTCAGAGGAGGCCGTTTTAGCGTTACAAAAACTGAGAGAACAGCCAGAACTGAAAAACAGTCGCGGAGGTTATCTTGGGTTCTCGCAGGCTGGCTGGGTCGTACCTCCGGCAAGCCAACTGGCAGCAGCTGACTTTGCCGTGCTGATAGGCGCTGCGATAAACTGGCGGAATCAGGGCATATACTATACAGGACAACGGCTTAAAGCTGAGGGTCACTCCGTGACTGATGTGCTGGCCGCTAAAAAACATGAAGCCGTACTTTTTGACCGCCAGTTTACAGAAGAAGCGGCGTCTCTCCCCTGTAACACCCAGTGTACGCGTCAGGACTTCGAGCGCAGAAATTCCCGGGCTGATGCGACGAGATATATTTCCGTCATGCGGACGCCGGTATTAATTCTGATGGGTAAGGATGACCGGAATGTAGACCCTGATGACACTGTCGCTGTCTGGACCAAAGCACTTCCTTTGGACACACCGCGTTGTATCATGCAGCTGCCGGGGGCGACTCACGGACTTTTACGCAGCGAATGGTTTGATTATCAGCTTGCCTCTCAGTGGCCGTTGTGGAAACAGGGGTTGTTTCTGTTGTCCGGGAAATACTCATATTCACCAGGGGCGCTCAATACCGTCTCATCATGGATCCTGAGTCAAAAATGTGGACAATAAATTACATTCTTATTCCATAGCGCGGGGAAGGCTCCCTGTTCTCAGGAGAAACGCCCCCCAGCCGCTTAGATGAGTAGATGGCTGGAGGGAGCTCTGCCTGCAACGAGCATAAGAAACCCGCTGATTGACCCAATAACACATTTGAAACCGAAAGGGCGTAACCTCATTCAACGAAGCTATCGCGGCCTTCTTTATTAACTTATTGACTTATTGATGCAGCGGCCGACCGATGGCCGCGAGGATCGATTCATGCATGGCTTCCGAAAGCGTCGGATGGGCAAAAATCATCGATAACAGACTCTCATGTGTGGCCTCCAGGTGATGGGCGATACCAAAACCCTGGATCTGTTCGGTGACCTGTGCGCCAACCATATGCGCCCCTAGCAGCTCGCCGGTTTCGGCATCGAAAATGGTCTTAACAAAACCCTCCGTCTCACCGCTGGCCAACGCCTTACCATTGCCCTGATAGGCGAACTTACCTATCTTGATCGGCCGTCCTCTGGCCTGTGCCGTCTCCTCAGTCAAGCCCAGACTGGCAACCTGTGGCCGGGCATATGTGCAACCGGGCACATAGTCGCGGTCAAGAGGGTGTATGCCTTCGACGCCAGCCAGCGTCTCGACGCAGATCGTTCCTTCGTGGCTGGCCTTGTGCGCCAGGCAGGGTGGACCGGCTACATCGCCGATGGCGTAAAGGCCGAATACGTTGGTGCGGCAAGCGGCATCCGTCTTGATAAAACCGCGATCCAACACGACTCCGAGGGCTTCCAGCCCGAGACCTTCAACATTGGGCTGCACGCCCGTCGCCAACAGCACATGTTCGACCTCATGTAGTTGTTCGGTGTCGGCGTTTTTCAAGGTGCAGCGCACCCCGGTATCGGTGACCTGCACTTGCGTCACGAGAGTCCGGGTATGCACGTGAATGCCGCGCCGCTCGAATGATTTACGCACCACGGCGGACACTTCGGCGTCTTCAACCGGCAGTATCTGCGCGGCTAGCTCGACCAGCGTCACGTCGCTGCCAAGATCGTTATAAAGGCTGGCGAATTCGACGCCGATGGCGCCTGAACCGATGATCAATAAAGATTTAGGCAGGAACCTGGGCTGCAGCGCCTCGAAGTAGGTCCAGATACGCTCACCATCCGGCTCTACGCCTGGTAACGCTCGCGGGCGGGCACCCGTCGCAAGGATAACGTGGTCGGCACGGTAGTCGTGCTCTTCTCCTCTGGCATCGGCTACCGTTATCTGTCCCTTACCACGCAATCGGGCTGTGCCGTCTATCACCGTGACGCCATTCTTCTTCAACAGGTACTCAACCCCGCCGGTCAGCTGTTGCGATACGGAGCGGCTAAACTGCACCAGTTTCTGCAGATCGAAATTCACCTCGCCGAAAGTGAAACCCAGCTGGCTGGCATGGGTGATACTGTGCGCCACCTCTGCGCCGTGCAGCAGCGCCTTGGTTGGAATGCAGCCCCAGTTCAGGCAGATACCTCCCAGGTGCTGTTTTTCCACCAGGGCTGTACGAAGCCCTAGCTGGCCGGCACGGATGGCGGCGACATAACCCCCGGGTCCGCCGCCGATTATCAGTACATCGTATTTATCGTGCATCGCTCGTCTCCTGGATCAACAGCAGGGTTGGTGTTTCAACCAGTCGCTTGAGCTGCTGGAGAAAAGCCGCGCCTGGCGCGCCATCGATTACCCGGTGATCGCAGGACAGCGATACGGTCAGTTGATGGCGTGCGACGATCTGTCCGTCGCGTACCACCGCCCGGAGCTCGCCGGCGCCAATGGCGAGGATCGCGCTTTGCGGTGGATTTATGATGGCATCAAACTGCCGTACTCCGAGCATACCCAGGTTTGACAAGCTAAAGGTTCCGCCCTGGAACTCTTCGGGCTTGAGCGTGCCCGCCCTGGCTTTGGTGACCAGAGAATGAATTTCGTTGGAGATCTCGCTTACCGATTTGCTGTTGGCCGAACGTACGATAGGGGTAATTAACCCGTCTGGCAGCGCAACGGCCACCGAAATATCGGCATTGGCAAAACGGCGGATGCTCTGGGTTGCCTCGTCAAACTGTACGTTAACATCCGGCACAGCCACCAGCGCCAGGGCACAGGCCTTAACCAGCAGATCGTTAACCGATATCTTGACGCCGGGCACTGCGCTGTTGATTTCCTTCCGCAGCGCTAATAGTCGCTCCAGATCGAGATCGGCAGTCAAACGGAAATGAGGTGAATTTTGCTTGGACATTTGCAAGCGAGCAGCGATCGCCCGCCGCATACCGGACAGCGGCAAAGTCTCAAAGGCTGCCGGTGGCGCCGTCTCTACCGCTCCGGCTTGCGGCAGGCCATCGAGCAGCAAAGCGGCTGCCAGCACATCATCGCGACTGACTCGCCCGTGTGAACCGCTGCTGCGACAGTCGTGCAGGTTGATCCCCATTTTCCCGGCCAGACGACGCGCCAGCGGGGTTGCCGATACCTGGCTATCGTCGGCATGGGAGCGAGGTGCTTTGCTGGAACGCACTGGCGGCTTCGGTAAGGCTATACGGCCTCCGGCCGCAACGATCGCGCTCTCCAGGTCAGCGACAGAGATACGCTCGTCACGCCCGCTACCGCGGACCTTTTGCAGGTCGACACCCCACCGTGCAGACAGACGCAACGCATGGGGGGTGGCATTAACCTGAGCCGCATTGGTCGTGCCTTGCAGGCTGACGGGTACCTCGGTTTGCCCAATGGATGCCAGGGGCTTGTTGGATGGGGCCGGGACAACGCCAGGTGGCTTACCGATGGCGATGGCAGCGACAGCAGGCTCGGTAGCCTGGGTGACAGGGGCCGCTGGCGGCACCGTAGCCAGACTGGCAGCGAAGGCGTCCAGCTCAGCCTCGCTGACTGAAGAGTCAGCTGCCAGCGCCAAAACTGCGCCTACCTGGAGGGTATCTCCCTGTCGGGCTAGTATCCGACGTAGCGTACCGGCGAAGGGAGCCTCCAGCACATTGACGATTTTGCTGGTCTCAATTTCACAGATTTCCTGGCCTTTGGTGAAGTCTTCACCCTCCTGGATGGCCCACCGAGCGAGCAAACCTTCCTCCATTGAAAGACCCCACTTCGGCATTTCAAGCGTCTTGATATCGCTCATGACTTAATCCTCCAGCACTTGGCGGACGGCCGCTTCGATACGCCTGACGTCAGGGATCCAGAGCTTTTCGAGGGCAGGGGAGAACGGCACTGGGGTGTGCGGTGGTGTCACCAGTACAATCGGCGCCTTGAGGAAATGGAATGCCTGGGAAGCAATTAGCGCGGCGACATCATGAGCAAAGCCAAAACGCGCCGCTGATTCATCGACAATCACCACGCGGCCTGTGGAGGCCACCGACTCCAGAATACCTTCTTCGTCCAGTGGCGAGATGGTGCGTGGATCGACCACCTCAACCGAGATCCCCTCCCTGGCCAGCTTGTCGGCGACCTGATTTGCTTTGTGTACCATTGCCGACAGCGCGATGATGGTGACGTCGTCTCCTTCGCGGGTATAGTTGGCTACACCAAGCGGGATGGTATAAATCTCGTCCGGCACCTCGCCCTTGAGGTCATAAAGCATTTTATGCTCGCAGAACACCACCGGATCGTCGTCACGAATCGACTGGATCAGCAGCCCCTTGACGTCATAAGGCGTCGACGGCACCACCACCTTCAGTCCCGGCGTGGTCGCAAAGATATTATAGGGTGACTGCGAATGCTGGGCCGCTGCAGAGAAACCCGCACCGATCATGCCACGCATGACCAGTGGTGCTTTGGCCTTGCCACCAAACATGTAGCGGAATTTGGCAGCCTGGTTGTACAGTGCGTCGTGGCTAACGCCGAAAAAGTCCATGAACATCAACTCCGCCACCGGCCGCAGACCGGTTGCCGCGGCGCCGGCAGCCATGCCGACGATCGCCGACTCTGTAATTGGCGTATCGATCACCCGATCAGAGCCAAACTGCGTCCACAGCCCCTTCGTTACGCCGAGCACACCGCCAAAGGCTTCTATCCTCGCTTCTTCTGGCGCATTTCCGCCATGGCCGCCACGCAGGTCTTCACCAATGAGTACCACGCGTTCGTCACGCTCCATTTCCTGGGCCAGGGCTTCCTTCACCGCTTCACGATAGGTTTTTATAGTCATTGTTATCACCCTCAGTAAGAGACATAAACGTCGGTCAACAGGTCTTCCGGAGCCGGATAGGCAGCGGCGCGGGCTTTGAGTACGGCATCGTCGACCTGCGCTTCAACTTCCGCATCGATCGCCGCCAGTTCCTCCTGGGTGACATGTTGCTTGACCCTGGCGGTGAAAATCTTCAGCGGATCATGTTGTTCACGCAGACGTTGAACTTCACCCTCAGCACGGTATAGGGCTGGATCGCCCTCGAAGTGGCCGTGCCAACGGAAGGCTTTGGCCTCAATCACGCTCGGGCCACCTCCTTCGCGGGCGCGCTTGACCGCCTCTGCGGTGGCCTCGTAAACGGCAAAGAAATCGGTGCCATCAACCGTCACTGCCGGTAAGCCAAAGCCGGCGGCGCGCCTGGCGATATCACGACCGCCGACGGCATAGTCATGACCGGTACCTTCGCCATAACCGTTGTTCTCGAAAATAAAAATCGCAGGAAGCTGGAGCACGACTGCCATGTTTATCGCTTCAAAAACCAGGCCCTGATTAGAACCGCCGTCACCGGTAAAAGAGACGCCGACGTTGCTGGTCTTCAGGGTTTTGGCCGTCAGCGCAGCGCCAATGGCTAACGGAGGCGCTCCGCCAACGATAGCGTTCGCACCCAGCATGCCTTTTGAGAGGTCGGCAATGTGCATCGAGCCCCCCTTGCCGCGACATAATCCGCTGTCCTTACCGAATATTTCAGCCATCATGCCGTGAATATCACAGCCTTTGGCAATACAGTGGCCGTGTCCGCGGTGCGTAGAGCCGATGAAATCAGCGTCCGTTAAATTTTCGCAAACTCCCACAGCAATGGCCTCCTCACCGGTATAAAGGTGGATGAAGCCTGGAATATCACCGCTGGTGTTTTCCTGATGCAAACGCTCCTCAAATGTCCTGATCTCGCGCATCTTGCGGTAAGCCTGTAGCAACGCCTGTTTGCTAAGCATCATTTAAGTCTCCTCAATAAAGGTCGGCCGGGCGGGGTTATTTGACAGGGTGGGTGCACCCTAACCACACCAATGCAATGAATCTACGAGCGCCAGCAGAGAGTGCGAAGCCACCTTCATGGGTGGGTTGGTGGGGGTTTTCATGCTTGAGGTCAAACTTTATAAATTTTGTGTACTTATCCAGAAGGGCAGTCCCATGTCATCCCGAGCTCTGGCGTACAATTGATAAAAACAATACGAGCAGACAACCACGGATGAAGCCATCGGATTTTGCAGGTCGCCAATCAACATCACTGGTCTCTGGACCATTGCGGCTGACGAGAGGCTTGCCGCTCATCCTGACCAAATTCGTCCCGCCACGCTCCTCTATCCCGTTACTACAGCGCTCACGGCTTCTCCGACTCCTCGATCAAATTCAGTGGCGCCGTCTGGGCGTCGTTTGCGCTGGGGCTGGATTTGGTAAAACCACGCTATTAGCCCAGTGGCATCAGCAAATGGTCGACCAGGGTGAACGTGTTGCCTGGCTTAGCCTCGATGAGGAGGATGATGACGTCTGGCAGTTCATACCTTATCTGCTGCAGGCATTGCGTCCGCTCTATGGCGATTGGGACGCCGATTTTTGGCGCAACATAGAAGAACAGAAGCCCGCTAACTCTCAACAGCTGCTGGCCGGGTTGATTAACCAGCTACATTACTGTCCGCACGACCTGTATCTGATCATCGATGATTTCCACATGATTAATGATGCTGGTGTATATGAAGCCTTGGGTTATTTGCTCAGGCATGCACCTGCGGCGTTACATCTGATCATCGGCAGCCGTATCCACCCGAGTCTGTCCCTGAGTCAGCTTCAGGCGCAGGACCAGCTGGTGGAAATCTATGATCGAGACCTGCAGTTCACGCTCG
The DNA here is from genome assembly GCF_006539725.1 of Klebsiella terrigena. GTDB lineage: Bacteria > Pseudomonadota > Gammaproteobacteria > Enterobacterales > Enterobacteriaceae > Klebsiella > Klebsiella terrigena. The sequence goes on from NZ_BJNO01000001.1 coordinate 300,184, forward strand.
AAGAGACGCGAAAATATTTCAGCCAGACGATTGCCGTACCGCTTAGCAATCAGCATGCGCTGCGGCTGCTGTCCGCGACAGAGGGCTGGATTGCGGGTATGAAGATCGCGTCATTGTCCCCGGCATTGCAGAATGATCCAGAACATCTGCTGCGCAACATTCGTGGAGGTACACGCTCCATCGCCCGTTATCTGAAAGAGGTGGTACTTGACCCTCTGCCGGAGGAGGTGCTCGATTTTCTGGTGAAAACTTCGTTCCTCAATCGTGTAAATGCCGGGTTATGCAATGCGGTTACAGGACGTGACGATGGTAAAGCCATGCTGGCATGGATTGAGAGACACAACCTTTTCCTGTCAGCCCTTGATGAACAAGGCTATTGGTTTCGCTACCATCCTCTTTTGCAGGAGACCCTGCGGGCGATATTGCAGCAGAGCAACGATATCTACCCCAAACAGTTACATGAATTAGCCAGTCATTGGTTCGTTGAGCAGAGATTGTGGTCCGAGGCGGTACGCCATGCACTCGCCGCGGGCAAGCCCGTTCATAGCCCCGGACAGGATGGCGCCAGCGCGCAGTCACTGGCGGAAGAAGGGGATATAGATACCCTGGTTTCCTGGATGCATCATTTACCCGACAGCAATGACCCTTCGCGTATTGACCTCCAAATCAATCTGGCCTGGGCCCTGGCGCACTATTTCCGCTTTGATGAATCGAGAAGGTTGCTCGATAATCTCGACCAAATGGTCGTTAATCACCGTGAGAGTATGACCCGCAGCGCCTGGCTTAAATTGCGTGTTGTGCGCGCGATTTGCGAAGCCTTCGCCGAAAATATTCCGCAGAGTATGGCTATTGTTCAGCCGCTGTTGGCCGAAGTGCCCTGCGGAGACACCTGGGTTGATGGCCTGATATGCAATATTCTTAGCTACTGCCACGTGGTGAACCAGCGCTACGCTGAGGCCCTGGAGGTTCAACGGTATATGCCCTGCCCGGAAAGCCCCCTGGATAATCTGTTTGTCTCGGTTTACCGTGCTTTTATCATCACCCAGTGCCACCTTTGCCAGGCCGATCTGGAGAACGCCGGGCGGTATGCCGAAAGTGCATTGCGTCAGGCTGAGCGTTATACCGGCTCCCAGTCCACCAGCGGCGCAACGCTGGCACCGCTGCTGGCGGAAATTGCTTACGAACAGCGGAGCCTTGACTCACTCGATAATCTATTAGCAGATAGACTCGAACTCATCGATCGGTTCAGTCCACCCGATGCATTGAGTCGTTGCTATACCTATCTTGCGCGTCAGGCTTTGCATGACGACATGCCGCATGAGGCGGAACGACTCCTGGAACATGCGCAGCGACTTGCGATCTCCCGCGGGTGGCAGCGGCTGCAGGCTTTGTTGTTAACCGAGCAGGTTAGAGTGCGCCTGCAGTGCGGGGATTATCCCGGCGCAGAGCAACGGCAGCGGCAACTCGAGCAACTGGCGGTCCATAGCAGAATTGATGCCGAACATCCTTGTCAACGTGCGATCGCTCAGCATGCCGCCGTCAGCCGTAGCCGCCTTCTTCTGGCGTCAGGCCAGGCGCCGCAAGCCAGCATTCTACTGGCCGGACTGGTTACTGAGCAGGAACGTCGGGGTGACTGGCTATCCGCAGCGCGTCTGCGTACGCTATGGTCGTTATCCTTGTGGAAGAGCGGCGAAAACGCGGCGGCCAGGACTGCATTGCAGCCAGTCCTGCACCTGGCTGAGCAACAGAATTTCCAGCGTATTTTTCTTGATGCCGGCGAGACATTGCAACCTTTGCTTACCTATATGGACGAATCCTCTGCAGCCTGCAAAGAGCAGGGCGCAACACAGATTTACAGGGTAGAGCAGGGTGTTCAGAGCGGAGGAATACCGCGTCAGAGCGAAAGCCATGATGTTCATTGGGCGCTCAGTGAGCGAGAACTTCAGGTATTACACCTGGTCGCCGACGGCCAGATGAACAAAGAAATTGCGCGTTCCCTGGCTATTTCTGTTGAGACGGTGAAATGGCACCTCAAGAACATCTACAGCAAGCTCAAAGTCAACAGTCGCACTCAGGCAATGAGCCGTGCGCTGGAAATGAAACTGCTGGATTAACCCTGTGGATAGTATACGCCTAACCCCTGCGTTGAAATTCGATGATGAACTTTGCCAATGTTGTCTATTTAAGATGCTCGATGATTGAAACTCTCGAATAAACGCAATGGTAATGTTTCATTTTGGTGCCCCACAAAAATCAGCCTGCATCATCGTGAGGCATTACGAATCGATGTATACAGCAATATTTATCTCATCACACTGATATTTAACAATTTAATTAGTGGCATGCTTTATGCTTATACTTAGATGGAGGAATAAACATCTCAGCGCATCACCGCCAATTTGTGGGGGCCATACGCAGTGCAGATATTATTGTAGGCGAGGAGTGGATAATCAACGCTGTCATTAGTTAGTTCTACGTCGATTCCAATATTCATATTTGCCGTGTTTTTTAAGAGGATGCCTGACTCACAATATACCCGCATAGTTTAATTGACAGAACATATCAGTCTCTATTGACGATAACCTAATTTACTCACTGGTGTTGATATGACACCTGGTAAAAAGCCACATTCATTTTATGGAAAATGAAAAGGCTTAGTTCTGTGTAGGTGAAGCATATATTGCCACGATCGGCGATTTAACACGGATACAATGCTGATGCATAAACTCATAAAAAACTACAAAGCCGACGTCTATTTCGACGAACTGATCGACCATGAGGGCAATCCCCGCCGTTCAGCACAGAGTTTGATTCAGTGTCTGGATTCGCTTGCGCCGGATGAACTTGAAAAGCGTCGTCTGACGGCAGAGGCGACAATACAGGAAATGGGCATTAGCTTTACGGTCTATACCGACAAAGGAAATATCGACAGGATCTGGCCATTCGATATTATTCCCCGCACCATTGATGCTCAGGACTGGACGATAGCCGAAACCGGGCTGAAGCAGCGACTTACCGCGCTGAACCGCTTTATCAATGACCTGTATAACGAACAACATTGCATCAAAGATGGCATCATTCCCGAATATATCATTAAGGAGTCGAAAAATTTTCGCCCCGAGTGTGTCGGGATGTCGCCACCTTATGGCGTCTGGGCGCATATCTGTGGGACCGATTTAGTCCGTGATGAAACCGGACAGTTCTACGTCCTGGAAGATAACCTGCGGGTTCCCTCCGGCGTCTCCTATATGCTGGAAAACCGAGCCATCACCAAGCGCGTTCTGCCGGAGTTGTTTGAACGCGAGAATATCAAACCCATTGACGCCTATCCGGCACAGCTGCTGGAAACCCTGGCGGCCCTGTCGCCCCGGCAGATTGAACGCCCGGAAATCGTGGTGCTGACCCCGGGGATTTATAATTCTGCCTACTTCGAACACGCCTTTCTGGCCCAGCAAATGGGGGTCGAGCTTGTGGAAGGCGCCGATCTGTTTGTTGGCGACGACGACTGCGTCTACACCAAAACGATCTACGGCCCGGAGCGGGTGGACGTCATTTACCGACGCATTGACGATATGTTCCTCGACCCGGAAGTATTTGATCCCGAATCTGTTCTCGGGGTGCGTGGCCTGATGCGGGCATGGAAAGCTGGAAACGTGGCGCTGGCCAATGCGCCTGGCGCCGGGGTGGCGGATGACAAGGTCGTCTATGCGTATGTTCCGGCACTGATTCGTTACTATCTGGACGAAGAGCCTATTCTGCCGAACGTGGAAACCTTCCTTTGCCAGAATGATGATGAACGGGAATACGTTCTGCAGAATCTGGATAAGCTGGTGGTGAAACCGGCTAACGAATCAGGCGGCTATGGCATGCTGGTCGGGCCGCACTCGACCAAAAAAGAGCAGCAGCAGTTTGCCGAACTGATCCAGGCGAATCCTCGCAACTATATTGCTCAACCGACGTTGAAGCTCTCTACCGCACCGGCGCTTATCGCGAAAGATTATCTGGAGCCGCGCCACCTCGATCTACGCCCCTTCATTTTGCAAAGCAAAGAGACTTACGTGACAACCGGTGGGTTGACGCGGGTGGCGATGAAAAAAGGCTCATTAGTGGTTAACTCATCCCAGGGCGGCGGGAGTAAGGATACCTGGATCGTGGAGAGCAAAAAATAATGAATATGCTATCAAGAGTTGCTGCGCGCCTGTACTGGAGCGCGCGTTATCTGGAGCGCGCGGAGAATATCGCGCGGTTAGTCAGCGTGTATGACGACCTGCTTTACGATCTGCCACGGGATATCGCTGTTTCCTGGTATAACCTGATCGAAATTAGCAGCGGCGTCGCCCTGTTTGGCCAGCGCTATAAAATTAAAGACGAACGCAATGTGCTGAAGTTTATGCTGGCCGACGAGAGCAACCCAGACTCTCTGCTGTCGTCATTAAAAATGGTCCGTGAAAATATCCGTACCAGCCGTGATGTGGTACCGGGAGAGATGTGGGAGCTGATTAATGAACTGGATCTGTACGCCAGACAGAACATCCGCCTGGGGATCAACCGCTCTGAACGACATACGTATCTCAATAACGTCATTGAAGGATGTCAGAAAATTATCGGCCTGCTGACCGGGTCGATGAGCCGCGATGCCGGCTGGCATTTTCTGAACATGGGGCGCTATCTGGAGCGCGCCGATATGAATACGCGCATTCTTGACGCGGCAAATTCTCTGATGATGCAGGCGCGTGAGGAGGAGAGCATCAAGTTAGGCCAGGTGGTGTGGTCGAAGGTACTGAAATCGCAAAGCGCCTATCTCAGCTTTCGCCGGGTAATGCGCTGTTCGATTAAAGGCTCGCTGGTGGTCACGTTGCTCCTGACGGATGGGCATTTCCCTCGTTCGCAGCGCTACTGCCTGCAGCAAATCAAGCTGGCTGCCGCTGAGCTACCGCGGGCGTCGGCCGTTTCGGATCACATTGACAGTCTTCTGCTTGCAACCCGGGGCGTCGATAATTCTCACGATCTGAACCGCGAATTTAGTCTCTACCTCAATGAGGTTCAGCTCAGCCTGATTGCGCTTCATCACCTGATTACCGATAACTGGTTTCTTTTCCTGCAAGGGGATGCCGTATGACCATCCGGGTTGCGATTCAACATACAACGACTTACGAATTCGATCGTTTGATCAACGTGGCGCCGCATATTTTGCGCCTGCGCCCAGCGCCTCATTCACGTACCCATATACATGGCTATTCCCTGAAAGTGACGCCCGAAGACCACTTTATTAACTGGCAGCAGGATCCGTTCGGCAACTATCAGGCGCGGCTGGTGTTTCCTGAAAAAACGAAACGCCTGGAGTTCGCGGTGGAGGTGATCGCGGACATGACCGTGATCAACCCGTTTGACTTCTTTATTGAAGAGTATGCCGAGCATTTTCCCTTTGCTTATGATGCCTTGATGCAGGAAGAACTCGCACCTTATCTTAAGGTCACCGAGCAGAGCCCTGAACTTGACGCGTGGCTGGATACCGTTGATTGCGAGGAAATGGTGCACATCGTGACCTTCCTGGTGCAGCTCAATAGCCGCCTGGCCAACGAAATTGACTATGGAATTCGCCTGGAGCCCGGCGTGCAGAGCTGTCAGGAAACGCTGACGTTGAAAAAAGGCTCGTGCAGGGATACCTCATGGTTGCTGGTGCAGATCCTGCGTCATTTGGGGCTGGCAGCCCGCTTTGCCTCCGGCTATCTGGTGCAGTTGACTGCCGATGTGAAAGCGCTCGACGGTCCGTCAGGCCCGGAACAGGATTTCACCGATCTGCACGCCTGGTGTGAAGTCTATCTCCCCGGCGCTGGCTGGGTGGGGCTGGATCCGACCAGCGGCCTGTTTGCCGGCGAAGGGCATATTCCTTTAGCCTGCACGGCGGACCCGCAGTCTGCGGCACCGATTACCGGCGCAACCGACCCGTGCGAATGTGAGTTCAGCTATACCAACATTGTCACACGCATTCATGAAGATCCGCGCGTCACGCGGCCTTACAGCGAAGATGAGTGGCTGAACATCAACGCGCTGGGCCGCGCCGTAGACGTTGAGCTGCAATCCAATGATGTGCGCCTGACCATGGGGGGCGAACCGACATTTATCTCCATCGACGATATGGACTCTGCGCAGTGGAACACCGAGGCGCTGGGCAAGGATAAATTACGTCTCGCTAAAGACCTGCTGCTGCGGCTAAAAGCGCAGTTCAGTCACGGGGGACTGCTGCACTATGGTCAGGGTAAGTGGTATCCGGGAGAGGAGGTTCCGCGCTGGGCGCTGGGGTGCTTCTGGCGCACCGACGGAGAGGCGCTGTGGCACGATCCGGAGCTCGTTGCCCGCGTCGATCGGGATTACGGCCACGGCATCGCTGATGCGGAGCGCTTTGGTCAGACGCTGTGTCAGCAGTTAGGCATCGACGCTGGCTATTTGCAACCCGGGTATGAAGACGCGCTCTACTACCTGTGGCTCGAGCGCGCGCTGCCGGAAGGGGCCGACCCGAGGAAGGCGAGTCTCGATGATGACCTTGAACGGCGACGGTTGGCCAGTTTACTCAGCCGTGGTATGGAAAGCGCAACGGGCTACATTCTGCCCGTCGAGTTTGATGGTCAAGGGTGGCGGAGTAGCCGCTGGCCGATGCGGGGAGGGCTGATTACGCTGATCCCCGGAGACAGCGCCATGGGTTACCGTCTGCCGCTCAATTCGCTGCCGCCGCTCACCGAAGATGAGCGCGTCGTCGAACGCGATCCTTTCGAACCTCGCGAACCGCTGCCGGTTTTTGCGATCGGGGAAGAGGCGGCCACCACCGTTGCCCAGCAGGCGTTGCAGCAACAAAAATCGGCAGTTAACGGCAGTAAAAGCGTGGTCCGCACCGCGCTGTGCCTCGAACCGCGCGAGGGCAAGCTCCATCTGTTCCTGCCGCCAGTCACCCATCTGGAGAATTATGTTGCCCTGATTCATGCCGTCGAAGCGACGGCCAGCGCGTTGCAGCTACCGGTGGTGATAGAAGGTTATGAGCCGCCAAAAGATGCTCGCTTGCAGAAGCTGCTGTTAACCCCCGACCCTGGGGTTATCGAGGTCAATATTCACCCTGCCAGCCACTGGGATGAGCTGGTCCATAATATTGAAACGCTCTACGAGCAGGCGCAACAGACCCGACTGGGGGCCGAGAAGTTTATGCTTGATGGCCGCCACACCGGTACCGGGGGCGGTAACCACGTGACCTTAGGCGGGGCCACTCCTGCCGACAGCCCTCTACTGCGGCGTCCCGACCTCCTGCGTAGCCTGGTGACATACTGGCAGCATCATCCGGGTCTTTCCTACTTATTCTCAGGAATGTTTATTGGCCCAACCAGTCAGGCTCCGCGTCCGGATGAAGGACGGGATGAAGCGCTTTATGAAATGGAGATAGCCTTCCAGAACATGCCGGAAGGGCTGGTTGATACCCCATGGCTGGTAGACAGGCTAATGCGCAACCTGCTGGTGGATATCACCGGTAATACCCATCGCTCAGAATTTTGCATCGACAAACTGTACGCGGCAGGCAGCAGTAGCGGCCGTCTGGGGCTGCTGGAGTTCCGCGGCTTCGAAATGCCGCCGCACGCCCGCATGTCGCTGGTGCAGTTGCTGCTGCTCCGCTGCCTGGTGGCGCGTTTCTGGAACCAGCCGTATCACAAACCGCTGGTCCGTTGGGGCACCCAACTGCACGATAAGTTTATGTTGCCGCATTTCGTCTGGCAGGACGTAAAAGAAGTGGTGGATGACCTGCAGCGGCATGGCTATCCCTTTAAACTGTCATGGCTGCTGCCGTTTGAAGAGTTCCGCTTCCCGCACTATGGTCGCCAGCAAATTGATGATATTGAGCTCGAGCTTCGCTGGGCGATCGAGCCGTGGCATGTCCTGGGCGAAGAAGTGACGCAGTCCGGGACCTCTCGCTACGTTGACTCCTCCGTCGAACGCCTGCAGGTGCGCCTGTCCGGTTTGACTGAAGGACGCTATGTGCTGGCGTGCAACGGCCGCCGCGTACCGCTGCGAGCGACCGGAAAGAAAGGGGAGATGGTGGGGGCGGTGCGCTATCGCGCCTGGGCGCCAACCTCGGCGCTGCATCCGACTCTTGGGGTGAATACCCCCCTGGTGTTTGATCTGATTGATACCTGGAACGGTCTTTCCATTGGTGGCTGTAGCTATCGCGTCAGCCACCCGGGCGGACGTCACTATGAGACGCTACCGGTCAACAGCAATGAAGCTGAGGCAAGGCGCGTCAATCGATTCTGGGATCATGGCTTCACCCAGGGCGTCTTGACGCCTCCTCCAGCATTCAGCGCGTTAAGGACATTCTATGAGCATGAGCAGGTTCCACGCCCAATGGCTCCTCCGGAAGAAGAACCGGGCGATGAATACCCGCATACTTTGGATCTCCGCAGGAAGTATACTAGGATTTAGCTTTGAGCCGGGTAATCAGAATACATGACAGCTTCTTTTTCTGAATCAATCACGCCGGCCTGTGAGCCGGCGTCTTTCTCTGTCGATCCCTCTACGACAGACGTCTATAACGAAGCTTGCGATCCGGCGAACACCATCCGCCCACACTGGACTGAGGTCATGAACAGCGTCGGCGAGATGGGTATAGAAGGGATGGAAAACCGTCTTCGTCAGGCAAGGCGTATTTTGCGCGACGATGGCGCAACCTATAACCTCAATGGCGATCCGCTGTCGCCGAACGTTTGGTCGCTGGACATCATTCCAAATCTGTTGGCGGAGGATGAGTGGTTAACCGTTGAACGTGGCCTGGCGCAGCGCTCGCTGCTTTTCGACCTGATACTTAAAGATTTCTACGGTGAACAGCGGCTGCTGAAAGAGGGCGTAATCCCGTCAGAAATCGTTTTCTCTCATCCTGGCTTTCTGCGTCAGTGCCACGGTATACGTCTGCCGGGCGCGCATAATCTCATCTTCCACGCAGTCGATCTCGTTCGCGGCGGTGATGGACAGTTTGTGGCTATTGGCGATCGTACCCAGGCGCCGAGCGGCACCGGTTATGTTCTTGAAAACAGAATCGCCGTTTCTCGCGTGCTGCCGTCGCTGTTTCGCAACAGCAACGTCCGGCGGCTTTCCGGCTTCTTTCACGCACTGCGGCATACGTTAGCCGGTCTTGCCAGTCACAAAACAGAGACCCCGCGGATCGTGGTACTGACGCCCGGTGCATACAGCAGTACCTATTTTGAGCATGCTTATCTCGCGAACTATCTCGGCTTTCAGCTGGTTCAGGGAGGCGATCTGACCGTGCGTAACGGCAGGGTATGGTTGAAGTCCCTTAATGGCCTGTCGGAAGTTGATGTGATTTTGCGCCGTATGGATGATACTTATTGCGACCAAACGGAACTGCGTTCCGACTCGCGGCTAGGCGTGCCGGGGCTGCTTGAAGTGGTACGCAGCGGTAACGTCGTGCTGGCAAATCCTCTGGGCTCAGGGGTTCTTGAAGCGCCGGCGCTGCTGGCGTTTCTCGCAGAAATTAGTCAGTGTTTGCTTGGCGAACCGCTATTGATCCCGACGGTTAAGACCTGGTGGTGCGGTCGCGCTGAGGATCGCGATTTTGTGATCCGTAACCTTGAGCACCTGATAATCAAACCGTCCTGGCGTAGTTTTGATAGCAAAAGCATTTACGGTCATAGCCTGGATGAGCGCAATCGGATGCTCACCATTGAGCAAATCAACGCCAACCCGCACAACTACGTGGCTCAGGTATACATACCCGGCTCGCGCGTACCGGTCTGGGATAATCAACAAATTGAATATCGGCCCAGTATTTTCCGCGCGTTTACCGTCGCCACCCCGGAGGGGTACTGCGTCATGCCCGGAACGCTATCACGGGTAGCTGAGTCCGCTGATGAATTTATTGTTAGCGATTTATCCGGCGCACGCAGTAAAGATACGTGGATACTGGGGGAAAAACCCGATATAGCGCAGCAGCCGCTGACGGACTCCATTCCTCGTGATGAGGGAAATCTGCCCAGCCGCGTTATCGAGAACCTGTTCTGGTTTGGCCGCTATGCGGAACGCGCTGAAATGAGCCTGCGCGTGATACGCACTCTTTTCAAACAGCTTAACGGAGTTGAGTTGTTTATGCCTGAGAGCCGCGATGTCCTGCTGGGGGCATTATTTCCGCTCACCGGCACGTTGCCTGAAACAGACGCGGGCGCTGACCAGAATCATGAGCTTTCTTCGTTGGTTTGTGATGGCCAACGCGCCGGATCGATTAAATTTAATATCCAAAGCATGCTGACCTGCGGCGAGCAGGTAAAAGAGATGCTCTCGGCCGATACCCGAATTATTCTCAATGAGTTACGCGATTGTATTCGGGCGGTGGAGGTGGCCTATCAGGATGGGCTGCCGGAGCTGCCGGAAGAGTCACTGGACAATCTGGTCACCTCTTTACTGGCCTTGTCCGGGCTGAATCATGAAAGCATGCTGCGTGGAATGGACTGGCGGTTTCAGGAGATTGGCCGCCGCGCGGAGCGGGCGCGTCTAACCGCCATTTTACTCAAACACACGCTGACCCACGCTCTTCCTGGTTTACAGCAACAGCAAATTTTAGAATCGGTACTGATGAGCGTAGAGGCACTGATCTCTTTCCGTCGCCGCTATCGCGGACGTATGAACATCATTTCTGGTCTGGATTTATTGATGCTGGACGCCAGCAACCCGCGTTCGTTGATTTATCAGATCGATCGACTGCGCAAATACCTCCTCGAACTACCGCGACAGGATGGTCAGACTTCCAGCCTGACATCCGACATGCGTCCGATAATGAAATCACTGACCGATATTCAGCTGGCCGAGCTGGACATGTTGGCGCAGGTCGATGAACAAACGGAGCTGCGTGGACAGCTGGATACGCTTATGACGCAGATAATCAGCCAACTGGAGCAGTTTACGACCCTGCTGAGCGACAAGTATTTCGATCATGCAGATGGACCCCAGCAGTTGATTAACGCGCAATGGAAGACTGACTTATGAAATACCGGGTACGTCATCTGACGGAGTACCAGTACAATTCACCCGTGACGTTATGCTACAACATGACGCATCTTCTGCCGCGCGATACGGCAAATCAGCGCTGTTTACTGCGGCGGATTACGGTGACGCCGATGCCCGTTTATCAGAGCGAGGGGAGTGATTATTTCGGCAATCTGACGTTTTATTTCTCGATCCAGGTTCCGCACGACAAGCTAACCATTGAGATGGAAAGCTACTTTGATATTGATGAAATAAACCACGCGAACCTGCTATATGACCACCCGCTCACCTGCGGTGAGTATCGTCGATTGCTGCAGGAGTCCGGGACGGCGGATCTGCGAATGGCGAAAGAGTATTTGCTCGATTCCGGTTTAATCCTCCGTTCCGAACGGCTTGCCAGCTATGCTGCCGATATTTTTCACGACAATGCAGGGGTGATCCAGGCGGCGATGGACTTCACGCATCGTATTTTTACGGAGTTTACTTTCGACCCGGTTGCGACCAGCGTCACAACACCACCCGAGCAGGTTTTAGAGGAGAAGCGGGGCGTCTGTCAGGATTTTGCCCATCTGGCGATCGCTTGCCTGCGCTCTGTCGGCTTACCCGCGCGTTATATCAGCGGCTATATTGAAACGCTGCCGCCGGAGGGGCAGGAAAAACTCGTCGGCACCGATGCGTCACACGCCTGGTTTGCCATTTTTATCCCTGATATCGGCTGGCTGGAGTTTGATCCGACCAACGATCTTATGCCTCAGGGGCAGCATATCGTCACGGCGTGGGGAAGGGATTATGCCGATGTGACTCCGTTACAGGGCGTTATTTTCGATGGCGGGGCAACGCTGGCTCTGGAAGTGGCGGTTGATGTGCAGCGTCAGGATTCATCTGGCTGACCGAAACCGCCCCTCAGTGCACCGAGGGGCGAGTTGACCTAACCGCCAGTTGCGCGGTCTTTCAATAAACAAAAATTCCAGCGCCGTCCGTCGCTGCGCAGCTCGGTGATGCTGAGCGGGTGGATGTCGATGCGTGAAAATGATTGAGGTGGTGCGCCGAGAACGTCGACGATCATGGCGCGGATTGCGGCGGCGGGCACAATTGCACAGTGACGACCTTGCATATCGACGCGTTTGGCCAGCCAACTGCCATAGCGCGCCAACAGCTGAGCACGCGACTCTCCGCCCGGGGGCGGGGCGCCTTCCAGCCAGGCGTGGAAAGCTTCGGCGTCTTGCGCCATCACCTCACGTAATGGCCGACCGGCCCAGCTGCCGTAGTCGGGTTCCGCCAGCTCTGCCACCAGGGTGCCCTGTAAAGAGAGCGCTGCGGCGGTTTGTCGGGCGGCGGTGTCTGGGGAGATCCAGACGCTGTGATAACGGGCGGCACTGCCTGGTAAGTGCTGCGCCCGCTGCCACTCCCGCGCCTCCAGAGGGTCATCACAGGGAAAATGTGAACCTCTGGAAGCTGCCGTTTCTCCCTGACAAATCAGCGTTAGCGACGCTCTCATAATGTTAACCGCGCCGGAAGGCCGGGCGCTGTCCGCGTGTCGCCGGCGTGCGTTCGGCTAAGGCACCGAACGCTATACCGATGACGCTCCAGAGCACCAGATGCGTGCCGAAGGAGCTTATGCGAAAACGCCACAGCAGGTCCGCCGGGAAGTGGTCGGACACTTCGTTCACTGTCGGCATCAGGGCACAAACCACGAGCATCAGCGCCACGGCGAACAGCGTTGCCCACATCATCGCATTTCCTCTGCCGAGGCGCGGCATTAGCTGATGTGATAACCACGCGGACGCGATGACGATGCCGATGGAAAGCAACATCATGACGAAGTACAGCCCGGTACGATAGCCGATGGTATCCGGGTTGCCGACTGCGGGCGGATTGGGCGGGTATTTCAGACCTGGCATCAGGCTCATGGCCAGAAAACCGACCAGCGCCAGGCACAACGCCAGCAAACGCGGGTTCGATGGCCCGAAGCGCTGGTAGCTAAAAGCCCACACCAGCGCCAGGCCGCCGCCCAGTGCGGCGCCGAACAGCGCCATACCGGCCATTAGACCGATCCCGGACTGGGTCTGTCGGCTAAACACCTCTTCTTCTCCACCGTCTGCTGACGCGCCGTGTTGGTGAGTGTGAGCGGACATGCTTTTTTCCAACCCAATGGCGCGATCGACCTGCGGTTCGCCGAAATGGTGTGCAAAGGCAAATGCCACCAGTCCGGCCAGAATGCCGGCCATCATCCCTTTAAATAACAGTTTCCCAATCATTTCCGCCTCCTCAGTGGCAGGGAAAGCCCAGCAGATGACGTGCGTCGTGGAAGAATTCATGCACCTGGGTACCGGAAAACATCGACGTTGCGCCTTGCTCTGCGCCAACAAAATAGATAGCCAGCAGCGCCAGCAAAGCGGTGAACAGCGCCCAGGGCAGCAGTTCCGCGACAGGGATCGGGGCGACCGGGGCGTGGGCATTCAGGGTGATATCACTCATGATGTAACTCCATTGTCGATTTTGCTGTTGGACGAGTGCGCCGGGCTAACCGTCACCGGCACGCCCAGCGGAAGGTGATGATGGGTATGTGCCGGTGGGCAACTGGCGTTCGCCAGTACAATTGGCTGGCCGTGAGGCGTGTTGAGATACGCCTGCCGCCATTCCTGTGTCCGCCGGGTGAACTCCTCCGGCACGATCAGGTCGAGGGCGGTTATCATTTTTTCCATCGCCGCTGCCCACTGGCGATAGTAGGCATCATTCACGCTTTCACCAGGCTGGGCCGGCGCAGCCTTGATCTCCTCGCTGAATGTCCGTACCCATTCTGCCCACGGGAAGAGCCCGGCCCGGTGCAGATGGACGATCAGTGAGAACGCTTTTGCCTGCCAGGGCTTATCGAATACGGGCCCTTCCTCATCGCGCGGTAACCCGACGGCGGCGTAATCGTGTTGTGTCGCAGTATTCATGCTTCCTCCAGATAGTCGTCCCACAGATCGATGAACACGTTGTCCGGGCGCGGCTCCCCCCACAGCTCCTGCGCGGTGAAACTGACGCTGTAGACATGCTGGGGATGTTCGCCCAGGCCGTGCGCCGCGGTATCTGGCGTGATAAACACACCGTGAGCAATTTCTATGCGGCCGACTTTATCGCGTGCGTAACGCGGCAGACGGGTATGGGTGGTCGGGTTGAAATTTTTCGTTCGTACCCGATCTCCCACCCGGAAGCGGGGCGCAACGTCGTGACTGACGCGAGCAGAGCCGCCCGTGCTGACGACCATCGATACCATGTCCTGCGTCAGCACAGGTGTGCCAGGCTTACAGAGGGTGGGCTTCGCGCTACCCCACAACTCGTCAACGGTGATCACCCCCTTTGCCAGCAGCAGGGTTTCGAATGCATGCAGCCAGTGCTCGTAGTAACTCGACTGCAGATAGTCGGCAGGGGGCATACATTCTATGGAATGGCGAAATTCGTCGACGTTGAAGTGTCCGCCGACAAACAACGAGGCGAACATTGGAAATACCCGGCGCTCCCACTCATGGTGGAAATAGGGCTCGTTTTCCTCGGTAGGGATCGGGCCGAAGCCGTGCATACCGCCGAGATCGTGTATCCCGTTCATGGTTTTCTCCTCTCGTTATGGTGCGGTAACCACACCGGTGCCAATCATCGAATCGCGCGAGATCAGTTCGCTCAACTGCGCTTCGCTCCAGCCGTCTGTACCCGCCGGACGTTCAGGTAGTACCAGATAACGCAACTCGGCGCTGCTGTCCCAGACGCGAATCTCTTTGCTTTCGGGAATGTGTAACCCGAACTCGGCCAGAACGCCGCGTGGGTCGATGACAATACGCGAACGATAGGGGGCTGATTTGTACCAGACAGGTGGCAGACCCAGTACCGGCCAGGGGTAGCAGGAGCACAGCGTGCAGACGGTGACGTTGTGCACGTCCGGCGTGTTCTCAACCACCAACATGTCTTCGCCCTGTATACCGGAGAAACCCAGTTCTGAGATGGCGGCGGTGGCGTTTTCCATCAGTCGACGTTTGTATTCCGGGTCGCTCCACGCTCTGGCGACAACCTGTGCGCCATTGCGCGGGCCGACTTTGTGCTCATAGGTGTCAATCAACTCATCCAGAGCCGCCGGGTCGATTAGTCCTTTTTCCTGTAGCAGGGATTCCAGTGCGCGGACACGTAACTCGATGTCTACTGGTGGTTCGGTGTGGTCGTGGTCGTGTTTATGGCTCATTTTATGCTTCCCGAGAGTTAAGGTTAAAACTTCCGCCAGTCGCCGCAGGCTTCGAAAGCGGAGGCGGCCTGATAGATAGTGCTTTCAGCGTAATGACGTCCTACCAGCATCATGCCCACCGGGAGCCCGTCGACCATGCCACAGGGGATAGACATGGCCGGGTGACCGGTGATGTCCTGCGGGGCGGTGTTGCCGATCATTTCGAAAGCGCGCGAGATATATTCGGTGATGGAGCAGTCCGGCTCCGGTATCGGCTGAGCGACGATAGGTACGGTGGGCATCACCAGCAGGTCGAAGTCTCCCAGTGCCCGGTCGTAGGCGGCGCGGGCCCGGCGCGCGATATTCTGCGCCCTGGCGTAATAGCGACCATGATAGCGTTCCAGCCCGTACTGCCCGACGAACATGCAGATTTTAAGCGACGGGGAGAGGGCATCGGCGCTGTCGCGCCAGTGAGCGTGTTTGTCCAGCAGACCGACGTCGTACTGGCCTTTCCAGTTAAAGCCCATGCCGTTGCCGTGCATCATCTGCGCCGTGAGCCCCTCGCAGCCGATGGGGGACCAGAGCGCGCCCGCCAGAGCATGTTCCGGTACGGAAATTTCGCCGACGATGGCTCCCAGTTCTTGCAGGCGGGCGACGGCAGCGCGCACCTTCGCCGCCACCTGTGTATCCATGTTTGGCAGCTGGAACCCTTCGGTCAGTATGCCGATTTTCAGATTACGCACGCCCTTGCCCAGCGCGGAGGTGTAAGTCTCCACGAGGGGGGCATACTGGCGCGGGTCGAGCCCATCGTCGCCGGCGATGGCTTCCAGCATCAACGCGTTGTCGCGCACGTTGGCGGTGATTGGGCCTGCGTGGTCGATAGTCGCTTCAATCGGCATGATGCCGGTGTAAGGCACCAGTCCGTGGGTCGGTTTCATGCCGTAGGTACCACAAAAGGCGGAAGGGATGCGAATTGATCCGCCCTGATCGCAGCCTATCGCCATGTCCACTTCTCCCGCCGCCACCAGTGCGGCGCTGCCGGAGGATGAACCGCCGGCGGAATAGCCATGACGATGGGGATTGTGCACCGGGGCCGGGTCGGAAGTGTGGCTGCCGCCGGAGAGGCAGAAGTGCTCGCAAGTGGCTTTGCCGAGAATAGTTGCGCCGGCATCCAGCAGGCGCGTGGCAACGGTCGCGTCATAGGCAGGGACAAAACCTTCCAGCGTGGAGGTCCCGTTCATCATCGGTACTCCGGCCAGCGAGATATTGTCCTTAAGAGCGATGGTATATCCGGCCAGCGCGCCAGTCGCCGCACCTTTTACCTCGGTTTTGTAATACCACGCGTTGAGCTGATTTTCCTCGCCAGTCGGGCGATAACCAGCGGCGCGTGGGTAGCGGACTTCCGGGATCTCGTCGGGCAGCGAGTCGACCAGATCGTAGGCGTCGAAGTTCGCCTGCATCAGCGCCAGATACTCCTCAGACTGAGCAGGGGTCAGGCTGATATGCAGCCGACTGGCAAGTTCTTGCAATTGTTCGGCTGTGGGACGTTGAATAGCCATACTGTTTCCTTTTTCTCTTACTTGCTCATACACCTGTTCTGAACATAAGCCCGTTTCGCCATCACGACTTGGTTATGCGGGTCAGTCGTTTGGCTGAAATGGACACCCGCTAGCTGCGCGGGTGTCCATAGGGTGCTAAGACGGCTTATCTGTTTTGGGCCAGTGGATACCGACACTTTTCATGCCCTTGGTGACGTCCATGTCAGGGTGCGAGAGCACCACATCGCGGTACGAAGGACTGCCGATAACGGCGGGCTTGAACTGGGTCAGGAAGGCGGTGACCTCTTCACGAATATCCTGCGGCACACTGAAGTTTTCGTAACACTCGTCGATAGACTCGAACACGGCTTTCCAGTGCACTTCGGTCAGCCCCATGCCGCGGTGCGCGGTCACCATATCTCGTCCCCGATAGACGGTGTTGCCACCCCAGTGCTTGCACAAGAAGTCAACGAAGTTGATATGCTCTTTCTGGAATGAAGACTCAGACACGTGCGCCCAGATATGGCCGATGTCGGGATGCTTCATACAGGTCTTCAACACTTCGCCTGCGAAGGCGTAAACGGCGTCATACCCGCCGAGACGTTCATAGAGAGACGGCTTTTGCTGCTGTTCGCTCATGGTGGATTTCTCCGTAACATGTGAGTGGAAGGGGATGTCGCGGTCGCTGTTCAATCAGAACAGTTTCAACACGCGCAGGGTGGTGTGTAGATCTTCCTTAAAACCGCCATCGACGTTGATGTCGCGTTGGAACAAGCCCTGCACTTGCAGCGTAGGGGTAATGAATTTCGACAATTCCAGCCTTACCTGATCCGAACGCGTCGCTTGTCCGTTCTCGACGCCGTCGATCTGCTGTTTACCGCCCCACAATTTGGCGTAACCGGTGGAGACGGTCCATGTCTTGTCTGCGGGCGGCGTCCAGCTTAGCCAGCCCTGAAATTGATAGGTATTGTCTTGTTTGAGACGGCCGGTACCGATGCCCGTGGCATCGTCGTTATCGCCATACCACAGCGCATCCGCGGACAGCTGCGTGGCGAAACCGTTACCAAGCTGTTGCACGCCGCCGAACTGCAGGTCGAACTTCCAGCGGTTCTCACCAACGTTGAGCGTGCGCCCGGCATCGTAGGAACCGGCAGGGACGTACAGGTAGGGCACGATGGCGAAGGTGGTGCTGGGGTTGTTCACCAGCCAGACCGGTGCGGCCAAAATGGGGTCGCCCAGGCCGCTGGCGGAATCGAGTCGGGCGCCGCCCAGGGAGCCGTTATAAAGGCGTCCGTAGGGCATCAGCACCTGCGGCGCGACGGTGAAGCCACCCACATCCATGTAGTGGACGTAACGAAAGATGCTGACGAAGGAGTCCAGCCCGGTGCCTTGCTTAATTTCGTCGCCACCTGTGGGGGTAAAGCTGTCTCGTGTGGCGTAGGTGAAATACCCCAGAATGGCATCGGTACCGGCAGGAGCCGGAATGAGATCCTGTGAGTTGAGATCGACCGCATGGGCCGGGCTCATCGCCAGCCAGAGTGTGCAGGCGACCAGGCTGATGCGAGATGTGGTGCCGCTAACCGTCATAACGTTACCCTCATGTCTGATATCTCTTTGTTTATTCCCGGAACCGACGTGGCCGGAAGACCTTACGGTTACTGATATTAGGGAGAAATTTGCTGCGTACTTGTTTCATAGGGACAGTCGTTTGGCTGGCAGGGACAACGGGCGGGGAGGCTGAAAAGGCTCATAGCGTGATGCGCCGTGGTAGCGCAGGTGTGCACGCCTGGAGTGCGGTAGCCGCTTTCTCGACGCCATCCGCGATAGGGGACGCCAGGGGCGTCGACGGATTTTTAGCCATATTTCCGCTGACTTAGCGCAGATGCGCGTGAGCGATGGAGTGGGGCATCTGTGTGCTGGCACGATAGTTGCTGCCAGTCAATCCGTGCCTGTTGTATATGCGGGAATCAAGGTGTGAGGTGAGCAACAATGAATAGCATCATGCAGTCTGCCGGCAGCTCCCACTATTCGACCGTTGGCGTTGCCGAGTCGCGCCGCTTCGAGTATTGGAACGACGTTGTGTTGCGTCACTGCATTCCGGCCGCCAGTGTGCCCATGGCAGGGGTCGACTTTGATGCCCGGCTTGCGGTGCGCGGGGTGGGCATGGTGGATATCTGTTCGTTGTCCGCGCCGTTGCACCGCTGGGAACGCACCGCCCGTTATCTGAGACAGGGCCCGGACGACGATCTGTGGCTGGGCTATATGCAGGGAGGGTACGGCCAGCTTGAACAGGGGGGGCGCAAGGCGGCGCTGGCGGCGGATAGTCTGGTGCTATACGACGCCGCACAGACTTTCAGTTTCAGCCTCGGTGGGCGCGATAACCATCTGGTACGGGTGCCCCGGCATCTGCTGAGTGGTCGTTTGCCGAGGATTGAAAACCTCACCGCTATGGTACTGGACGACAGCCGCCCCGGCGTGATCCCGCTGCGTGAAATGCTGCGCCAGGCGACAGCGATGCCCGACTGTCTGAACAACCCTGATATTTCTGGTCGTTTCTCCCAGACAATGCTGGATCTGCTGGTACTGAGTCTGGAATTGCAGGATCTGGATAATGTTAGTGCTGAGCGCGATCTCTACGCCCGGATGATGAATTACATCCAGCGGCAACTTGTTGAGCCAGATTTGAACATTGAGAGCCTGGCACGGGCGCACCACGTTTCCGTTCGCACCGTCACGCGTGCTTTCGCCCGCCACAAAAAAACGCCGATGGCCGTGATTTGGCAGGAGAGGCTGCGGGCGAGCCGAGAGGCCATCGAACGCGGACGCGTCAGCAGCGTGTCCCAGGCGGCACTGGATTTTGGCTTCTCCGATTTCTCTCATTTCAGCCACGCCTTCCGCAAAGCCTTCGGCGTCTCGCCTCGCTCCCTGCTGCCCAGAGAGCAGCAAAATTTGTGATGGGTTATCACGTGGTACTGCTCCGCAGTCGGCGTGTCTGGAAAACGTAGCGGAGAAAGGCTAACGCACAGTCCGGAGCCATACCTTCTGAATAAGTTCGTCATGCTGTCTGGACTAAGCGAAAATCTAACGGCTGTCAGAGAAGAGTAAGTTAACGCGTTACCTGTGTTGGTTTTCCTTACTGGCAGAAGCCGGACTCTGTGCGATCAAGGAAACTAGTCTGATGCAATCATGCGCCGTATAGCACATATTGTCTGCGGTATGAGGAAGTGGAAAAACATCCGCGGAAGACGGACCTGGCGGTACTCTGTAAATACCCGTATGTGCTGCAGTCGCACAGCCAGATCGATGCAGTGGGCTGGAAAGAAAGGCAGCACAAACCTGAAATCAGGTCGCCGGGGAATATCCGCCGTATCACGACCATCGCCCGTAAACGGGACGGCTAGGGTTGCAGCTAACATGCGGGTGTAGACATCCATCGAGCGTGGATTCTTATGACCGACCAGTACCTGAATGACTTTTTTAGGCTGCCGGTGATAGAGCATGCGCATGATGTAGCTGTGCCGAAACGTGTGCGGTGTCACTGGGATCGAAAAGTGGACCCCGTCGGCGTCGGCCCGGCTCACGGCTTGGTTCAGCCAGTTCGCCTTCTTCAGCCGTGTCAGCGAGTTCCAAATGTACCCCGATGGTCATAGGGACTATGATGGTTGTATGGGTATCATATGCACTTTTCGTCAGGTTAAACACTGAGCAGCAGGTATCATTATGGCCATTGATCCGGAACTCATCTACCTCGATATCCTGGAAACTATTCTGATGGCCACGATGGATTCGCAATTGTGGAAACCCGCACTGCAGAAACTGACGTTACTGACAGGTCATCAGTACGCGGCATTATTATTTTATGATAAAGGTAATGCGCATCTGATGACAGATTCATTTCTATTTGATGAAAAGGTCTTTACGGCCTACCGTGATGTGTTTTTGGCAATTGACCCCGCTGAAAAAATACTGACTGGGTTACCTATCGGACAGATGTACCGAGACCGGGAGTTCTTGGGGGATAAATTTATTGCCAACAGTATTTATTACAATGAGTTTCATCATCCGAATGACCTGAATTATCTGACCAGTGTCAAACTCTGTACCGTCAACGGGTATTCCACCTATTTATCGCTGATGACGGCCAATGACGCTATCTATCCGCAGTCTATCCAGTTTGCCGTGTTCCGGCGCCTCATTCCGGCACTAATAACTGCCAGCCAACTTCATGCCAGATTTGAACAGCTTCGAGACACAATTAAATATCAGAATGCCGTCATGGACAATGGTATTTACCCGGTCTGGCTTGTCGATCAGGCTGGGAAAATTCTTTACGCCAGTGCTCATGCGGAAAGCTACCTACGTGAAAACGCCCGGTTGATCTGGTCCGCCGGCACTGACACCCTCAGTCTGGATACCGACAGTAAAAAACTTAAACAGGCCATCGGAAAAGCCACCCAGACAGATACCGCTCCCAGGGCAGGGTTGTGCTACACCTTCGGGCGTAATGCGAAACCGATCTTGGTCCTTCCGGCTACGCGCCTCCCCGGAGTAGCCAGTATTATCATCCCAGAACCTTTCGTCGCTCGGAGCACATTAATGGAGCTGTTTAATGTCAAACCTGCCGAGAATACGGTCGCAGAATTGCTGCTCAGGGGAATGACCCCGGATGAGTGTGCTTTGCATCTGGGTGTCTCCATCACCACCATCAGAACCCATCTCAGCGCTCTGTACCGGAAAACGCATACCCGCAATCAGTCTGAGTTGCTGCTCATCATTCGGGCTATCTATGGCTGATTTATTTCACTCAGTCATTCATATGAATGAGTGAACATTCAATTGCCACCATTATACTTATAAATATTAGGGTGAACTAGTTTTATTTACCCCTAACTTATTAAGTCGGGATGTTTTTGTTTTTATGCTGGTATTGAGCAATCGTCATTATGTTATGCACGCGAAAGCTGATTGTGGTGAAGTATGAGGTGTATGTAACGTAATAATCTACAAGCGAGTCAATAAGTAAATTTATGCTGCGACGATATTAACTATTGCATGGTTAGTGAAGTCAGTCTCATTCCTAAAAAGGAGTCCTCAATGAAAGAAAACCAATATTCAAATATTATAAAGCGCGAAATTGATTTCCCTGGCCCCCTTGGGATTGGGAGTAAGGGGGAAGGCGTTAAGCGCGTGCAAGAGTGGCTCTACCACCATAATGTTGGGACTAAAATCGACGGTGACTATGGCCCAGCGACGGCCTGTTGCGTTAAGCATTTTCAGATGAGCAACGAACTACCTCAGAGTGGAACAGTAGATCAGTCAACATGGGATAGACTTGTAACCCCCCTCATTTCAGCCCTCGCAGACAGTCAGGGAACGACATTAGCAGAGCGCATTCATAGTGTCGCTAAGCAGCATCTTGCCAATCACCCCAGGGAGTATGGTGGCGACAATAGGGGACCGTGGGTTCGTGTGTATACCGGGGGATATGATGGTCCTGAATGGTTCTGGTGTGCAGGTTTTGTCAGTTTTATCATTGAACAGGCTGGCATAGAGTTGGGGCTATCATTGCCCATTGCAGGATCACTATCGTGTAATATCCTTGCGTCCCAGGCCCAATTGAGTGGTCACCTGGTTAGAGAAGCTGACCTGCTATCTGACAAGAGTGCCTGGACGTCCCTCGGTCAAACATACATTTTCTTAGTCAGACGTGCTGCGGGTGACTACAGCCATACTGGTATAGGTTTTGGCGGTACATATGACGTTTTCCAGACTATCGAAGGTAATACAAATGACGATGGTAGCAAGAACGGTTATGAAGTTGCCGGCAGAACGCGCTCCGCTTATAACAAGGATTTTATTAGGATAATCGGTGAATAGTCTCTGACTAACTCATTTTTTATCCATTACATGCGTGCATAATAGTTACTTACCGTTTTAGTCGTTATATTATCGAAGTCTTAATCGTAAGATAATTTATGCAATCCATTTAATAGGAGTAAACCATGGCAGACAACATACAGGTCACTGAGAATTCTTTTTCCGATTCAGAAGCCAGGACTAGAACAGAAATTGGGAAGCATGTTCTTTATATCTCTTTGATTATTGTGTCTCTCCTCGGCCTTTGCGCAATTGCTTCTGTGTTTTACACCGAAGAAAATGCGAAAAAATTTAGTGATATCAAAGATGTTCTCACTATTATCCTGCCACTTATTGGTACTTGGGTTGGGACCGTTCTGGCGTTCTATTTCTCTCGGGAGAATTATGCTGCAGCCGCACAGCAGGCGACTAATTTATTACGTCAACTAACCCCAGAGCAGCGACTTGAAAGCATACCGGTCACTGATGCTATGTTAGATATGTCTGCTGATACAACTTTAAAATTATTTCCGCCCAGCAATGATCCTGGCTTAGTAAATATAAAAAAAGACATTGTTGATTTTTTGGAAAACCATCAGCGAAATCGACTTCCGGTTGTTGATAGTACAGGAAAAATAATCTACATCATTCATTTGAGTTTGGTTTATAAATTTCTATCTAAACAATTTATTGATCAAACACAAAAAAATAGTTTAACATTAAATGACCTACTTCAGGATGCGAGTCTCACGAAAATATTCAAGGCATTTGCTATTGTTGGGAAAAATGCACGCTTGAGCGCCGTTAAACAATTGATTGACGGAAATCCTGATTGTTCCGATGCCTTTGTCACCGAAGATGGAACAGGAGGCTCAAAAGCAGTTGGCTGGATAACGAATGTCATTGTTCAAGAAAAATCTGTGGCATAATATCAGTCTCATATTGTTCTACAAAGAGATAGGAGGCTCATCCGTATAGCATTTGCTATACGGCATTGTCGTGTCATAATCGTAAAGAGATTGCTATATATGAGGTCATCTTATGAAATCCGATGATCAGCTCAACCTTAGAGCAAAAGAATCCCAGCGAGCACTTATAGATACGCCTGCGGAAATCCTTCACAAATCGCGCACAGACTTTATTTTAGAAATGGCCTGCCAGGCGGTAGAGAATGTGACTCTTGATCGCCGTGTTTTCAATTTCAATGATCAGCAATATGCTGAATTTATTGATATGCTTGACGCACCTGTCGCAGATGAACCAGCCATTGAAAGGCTGCTGAAAAGGAAACTGGTCATATCCTGGCTGTTTTTTCCTCCCAGCAAACAAAGACTCGCTTTCCGAATAAATATGGCGAATTGCGTCCGCAATAAACCCTCTTAATCATCCCACAACATGATGGCCACCACGTGACCATCATGTCGCTTCACTTCTTTTTCGGAGATTCAAAGATGACCTTAAATGTGAAAGGATATGCCGCTTTTGCCGCGCAAGAGGAAGCAGGGACTGGAGCAGTGCTGTGAAGAGGGCAATACCTTAACCTATAACCATACTGACAGGCATGACCATATGCCAACGTATGGCGGTTATTCGGACAAGATATAGATTCTGATTTTCTTTTAGTGACAATGCCTTGCCTGGGTGATGGCTTTTATAATTATTAATTCGGCTTTCTGACAGTAGCGTGAGACCATAAACGTTTGTATCAACAGATAGGGAGAATATATGCCTGTTGCTTATAGTGCAGATAATCACTCACTTTATCATCCTGAACAAGATATAACATTATTGTGTGATTCTGACTGGCCAGATGAAATCGCGCTGGCAGCAGAATTATCACGGCTGGCATATCTAAGGGCAGAAAAAAAAGATTCTGGAGAAAAAGAGAAGTTGACGGGCATATTAAAAGCGGCGGGGTTTGGCGCGCCCGAACTGTTGAACGATGTTGCTGGTGATGCTTACGGGTTTGCCGCCTGTCATGCCAGTGGCCTTTGCGTGCTTGCCTTTCGGGGAACGCAGATTGATCACTACCAGGATTTTCTGACCAATATTCAGACATTACCTGAATATTGCCGCTATGGACGAGTACATACCGGATTTCAGAAAAGCGCCCAAGCCCTACAGCCTCTGACGGAAAACTGGCTCAAGATAATGACAGCAAAGCGAACCCATTTGCTGATTTGTGGCCACAGCCTGGGTGGGGCAATAGCTACTTTGCTGGCGATGGCGTTACGGCCGGACACGTTAATAACTTTAGGTTGCCCCAGGGTGGGAGACGATGCATTTGTCAGTTCCCTGCTGGGCCAGCCTCAATTGCAGGTAATCCGGGTGGTCAACTGCTGCGATGTGGTGCCGACCGTCCCCCCGATATTCCTGGGCTATGAGCATGCTGGAAATGCGCTCTACCTTGATTGCAAAGGAAAGCTTCTGCATAACCCAACCGCTAGCGCATTGAAAAACGATCGTGCGGCAGGGCGTAAAATCTATGCTCCGCTCTATGAAGCCGACCGCATGAATCATGTTCCGGTGCGTTGGCTCGCCGATCACGCCCCTCACAATTACATCCGGGCCTTCTGGCCATAACGAGGTGTGGAATGCCATATCTGATGGTTCGACCGTTGTTAGGTAATGTTGGTGTCATCCAACTGTGGGTGGGTGTTTTTGGGTATAAGACAGCCCCGATATTGAACTTTACGTTGAATGAAAAAGCGGTTAGCCCGGAAATAAGTAGTCAGCCTCTGGCTCCGATTCGTGATGATGACTGTCTGAACAAGCAGCCGCTAAGTTATCAGGGGATTTATGAGTTCAGTGTCCAGGGAAATGACATTGAGCACCGCTTTAATGTGAGCATCCCGCAAGATGGCACATCGCGATTTCTGGCTGTGAAGTCGCTCCCTGCGAAAGTGCCCTTTTTGGGTAACAGCTTCAAAATTATGCTGATGTCATGTTACTGCGCGGGTACCGATGCAGTGGGAGTGGGTGATTTTGTGCAACAGATACCGGTGCGTCCGGATATGACGCTTTTTGCGGGTGATCAGGTTTATCTGGATCAGCCGCCTTTCTTTCACATGCCTGACTCTGCTGAGAAACTCCGAAAAAACATTGCCGCCAAGTACCGTCGAAACTGGTTGTCAGATTTCACCGGGCAAAGGGGGTTACAGAAAGCGTTAACCAAAGCGCCGACATTATGTCTGCCTGATGATCACGAATTCTGGAATAACTATCCTTGGGAACAAGTCTGGAAAGAGGGGACGGGACCGGAGCCTGGTGCAAATGGGATTAATCATTGGGAAGTTGCCGCAAGAGAGCTTTTACAGGATTTTCAACTGGGAGGCACTCCTGCTTCCCAACAACCCTGGACGCTTTTGGAAATTGAGCCACTCAGTATGTTGTTCCTGGACACGCGAAGCTATCGACAGAAAAACTTTACCAGCCCGGCTGGACTTATGCCTGACAGCGCGTGGAAGGCCGTCGAGAAATGGCGGGATAATCTGTTGGATCACCAAATTAACGGTAAGCCGCTTATCGGTGTACTTGCCACAGGGCAGGCCTTGTTTTGCGAACCAACGGGGTTGTTATTAAACAAAATGGGAGATGCTGAGCTCGCGAACTATACAACACAGTTTGCGAAACTTATGGAATCAATTGATAAACTTGGTGAGAGTGGTGTGCAGGTGATCTTCCTGACGGGAGATGTGCACTGGAACAGAGTGGCTCAAGCTAACCATACCCGGACGAAAAGGACCACTCTGACAGAGGTCATCTGCTCGCCGACCAGTTTGTGCCTGACGCCAGGAGTTGACCAGGCGAATATTGCCAAACACACAGTAGGGGGATTATTCGGTAAAAATTCTGACTGGAAAAGACATTCCGATCCCGATACCCCTCCGAAATATGTTGGTGAAAAAAATCAGTTCAGCCCGTTTGAAAAGTTCTACGGAATGAGAGGCAATCACGTCGCAATTATCGAATTTACTCGTTCAGGTTCAGGGGTAAATATGACGGTGAATTATTATCCCATTACTTACCCAGCTTCTCCTGCCGTTTCTACGAGAACGTATCCGATTATCAACGTTAATACTTAGCTTCTGGAGAATAATAATGGTCATGAATTATGCCCCAGGTTCAGAAAAGAACCCTAAACTGGTTGAGCAAAAACGCGCCGATAATGAGAACAACCTTGAGTGGTTGTTACGTGCCTTTAATGCGCTTAAAGGTAAAGAGCCTTTGGCGCAGTCATACATTTTGCTGCTTGGTGGTACGGATACGTTGTCGTGGCGAATTCGTGCTGGCCAGTCACAACTGCGCTTTGATATGTTGCCTTCGTATTGGTCTACCTCGGCGCTGCTGTGTGCTAACGCTGAAAATGTGGAGAAATCGAAAGTGCTGCATATTCCACTTTTCCAACCCCAGGGAGGTGTTTTTGCCACTGAGCGCAATGGCGTTGTGGAATCACCGGTCTCAATTTTTAAGGATTCTGAGCAATGGAAAAATATCGCATTGATAGCTTTTCCAAAAGCTCAAGAAGACGTACTGAATTCGCTTCCTCATTTTCAGAGGGGACGCAACTATATTGACGCACTCGAGCATATTCTCCGTTGGCTGGCTTTTGCGTGGGGCGTCGCAAGAACTCCCACGCCGATTAATGATGGTATTGGGCTGCCTACCGCCTGCATGCTGGAAAGTTTATATAGTGGTGCGGGGATGGATCTCACCCCAGGGCTGGAAACTCGTGCATCGAGTCCTGAAGCCATCTGGGCTACAGCCTCGCGCTGGTATAAATATTTTGAAAATAATAAGCTGGAAATGCCAAAAGGGCGCTTCTGCACACCCGACAGTTACAACATTAATGATGGGCATAAAAAGCTATCGGGAAGGGCAAATAAGTCCACTGAATACTAATTCAAAAATCACAACATGCTGATTTCTGTGGCCGCATGAGTAAACCATGAAGTAATAGACTCATGGAGGTTATTTAACATAATATACATTATATGCACTAATGATGTAGAGGCTAAATTGAGATGTCCGTCTCTGACCAAATCCTGCTACAGTCTCGCCACAGCGATCGCTGCTTTCAAAGGATGAGACTCTGACGGCATACGGAACGGAGTTTTTCTCGATGAACGATGTAAACCGACTCAGGATCCTGCAGGACGTTATCGACCGGCGTCTTACCACGCGTCTTGCAGCAACCCGACTTGAGATCTCTGACAGGCACTGCCGCCGGCTACTCGAGCGCTGTCGTGAACACGGACCGCTATCGCTGGTTAACCGTCGACGTGGTCAGCCTGGTAACCGACAGTTGATGCCCGGCCTCGCTGAGCGTGCGCTGCGCATTATCCGCGAACGTTACGCCGACTTTGGACCGACATTAGCCTGCGAGAAGCTTGCTGAGATTCATGATCTTTATCTTGCTAAAGAGACTGTGCGTAAGCTCATGACCCGGGACGGTTTATGAACCCCACGTAAGTTACGGCCACCTCGTATGCATCAGCCACGCCCACGTTGAGCCTGCACCGGCGAACTCATCCAGATTGATGGCAGTGAACATCGCTGGTTCGGGAACTGTGGCTCCGCGGTATCAGCACACCTGAGGCTGAAAACGCCTTTGCTGATGAGTTCATGGAAGATTACAACCGTCGGTTTGCAAAGCCGTCACGTCACGATTTTGATGTACATCGCCAGCTGGATAACGGCGAAAACCTGCAGGCGACATTCACCTGGCGCGAGCAGCGTAAGGTCTCGAAAAACCTGACATTACAGTACGATAAAAAGCTTTATCTGCTTGAAGATAATGAAGAAAATCGACGTTTTTAGGGGAAGTACATCGAGGTCTGGCAATACCCGGATGGTGACATTGAGCTCCGGGTCAACGGCACTTCCCTGCCCTTTACCATTTACGACCGGCTTGGAGAGCTGGACCAGGGCGCCATCATCGACAACAAGCGTCTGGGACGTGCTCTGGAGATGATAAAACTGGTGCAGGACAAACGGGACAATATCCGCTCACAGGCCCTGCCGTCCATTGACGGCCAGACCTCTCGCAGAAAAAAGAAGCAACCCGGCAAGAAATCACAACGAAGTCTGGACCAGAACGACATGCTGGAAGCCCTGCAGCAACTCCATACCCGGAGCAAAGACATCTTCGGCAAAGGCTGAAACATAACCTACATGCGGACATCTTAAGCACGAAAAATACACATTATGCTGACCGACCGTAATAAATGTGACTAATTTATGCCTGGCGCCGCCTGACCGGGTTGGGCTAAACCTCAATCACCTGGATCCCTGCCCTTTGCGCCATTTTTATGCACTCCGCCGTGTCTTCACCGCCTGAAAAAGCCAGTAGCACGTCAGGGCGGCTGTCTTCCAACATAAAAAGATTACGCTTAGTTTCCGCGTACTTCCCGTGCAGCATCCAGTTTGCCGGATAGCGAATAACATGAATATCGATACCGCGGGCCCAGGTTTCTATCGCGCCGCCCAGCGTTTGGTGGCCTCCGTGGATAAGCACATCTATTATTTGCGTACGGGCATATAAATCCAGTACATGGGTAAGCGTATGGGTGTCAGCATAAAAGCGACCTGAGCAGATTAAAACTCTCACTGTTCTGTACCTTAAAGTTGTTTTCCTTGAAAGGATGTTCATCCGCACGTGGCGGTAATTATTATTAAACGTTCGATGTCGTTCTAATAAAATGCGGCGACTTATCGCCAAGGCGCTCAATGACTGGATAGGCTACGGCGGCAATATGGTGGTGCACGCGGCGGTAGTCTCTCAATACCCGCTGGAAAATATCGCCTGATTCTGCCCAGGCATTTTTGTCCTCGCGCAGTTTTTTAAAATGCTCGCGACTGGCGGACGCTTCGAGCTGACGGATGGTCTCCTTGCGAAGCACCAGATGGTGGGCAGCAGATAAATCCTCATGCATAAACGCGGTAACACCCAGACGTAGACTGGTGAGCAGCTCCGCGTGCAGCAGACGGATATTGTGTAACTCAAAATCACTAAACAGTTCGCCCCGATGCGCGCGGCGCATTGCCAGCTGGGTCAGATTGCTGGAAAGGATATCTCCTGCATGTTCGACATTGATGACGAACATCAGGATTTCCTGCGCACGATCGGCGTCCGAATCGTTGAGCCCATCCTGCCCAATATCTGCCAGATAGGCGCGAACCGCCGCACTAAGCATATCGACCGACTGGTCAAGATGACGGATCTCTTTGGCGGCCTGTCTTTCCTGGGTCTCAAACAGTACTAATAGGCGATCCAGCATGATTGTGAGCATGTCAGCGGCTCGGAGCGATTCACGAACCGCGTTAGACAGGCCAATATAGGCCACTTCCAGGCCGGCATCGTCCAGATACATTGGCATACCCAGGTCGCCAACACGTTCCTCTTCAGGAAAGAGTCGCTCCAGAAAGCGGGCCATTGGCGCGGTGAAGCCAATAAATAGCAGTGCAAGCAGTGCGCTAAAGGCAGTGTGGAACCACACCACAAGCTGCGGCGTATTCAGCCTTGTTCTCAGTGCGACATCCGTTAACACCGGCAGCAGTAATAGCATCAATGCACAACCAGAGAGGCGAACCATCAGGTTGCCAATGGGCAGGCGGCGAGCCGCCGCATAGCCGGCATTCAGCACCGACGGCAACGCGCCGCCGATATTCGCGCCAAGTACCAGCACGAGTGCGGTGGCTGGGGTCATCGCGCCCGTACCGGCCAGGGAGGCGATCAGCAAAATAATCGCCACGCTGGAGTGGCAAATGAGTGTCAGGACTGCAGCCACGAGCAGAGAGATTAAGATATCCCCCTGCAGTCCCTGCATCACGGCATGGAAAACGGGGGTCACTTTAATCGCTTCCAGCGTTCCGCCAAGTAGATGAAGGGCTAGCAGCATCAGGCCGAGCCCAATCAAGGCGCAGCCTACGCTCTCAAAACTGGAATTGTCGCGCAGCTTAAAGACGATAAAACCCGCCAGGAAAAGTAGCGGGATGGCAATTTCAGTGTTGAAACTCATCAGCTGTACCACCAGTGTAGAGCCGATATTGGCACCAAGCATCACCGCAAGAGCCGGGGCAAGACTTAGGGTACCCGCAGCGGTGAAGGACGTCGCCATCATGCTGACCGCGGTGCTGCTTTGCAGAATACCGGTAATGCCGACGCCAGAAAGCAGCGCTATCCAGCGATTAGTCAGGTGGCGTCCCATCCAGTTACGCAGCGGTGTACCGAAGCCGCGCTGAAGCGCCGTCGAAATCATATGGCTGCCCCAAAGCAACAAAGCAATGGCGCCAGCCAGGTGAATTAACAAAGTAGTGCCGGACATGATTAATTCCCCCTCTTCTGGGCGGGTGTCGTAATAAATTGCAGTAGCCTGATCGAATAGCGCTGTATGCCGCTGGCGAAATTCAGTAATGCTTTAGCGTGTCGATAGCTAAGTCGTCCTCCTGCGTACCATGCCAGGGCACTTACGCGAAGAGTGCGGGTAATTTTTATTAAAAATAAGATCATCAGCGTAATGGTTTTATTTTTAATCAAAGAAATAATGGAATATTGCTTTTCCATAATACTTTCCAGCTTGTGTTGCCTGCCTGAAAGGTGCCACCGAAGTGGCACCGTATTACCGTCTTGAACGTCGACCTAGTACCACTGCTTGAAGCGACGGATATAGAACACCTTCATGCCCTGTGCTACGCAGCAATATGCGAGCAGCGTGCCGACCAGCCATGGGAAGTACTGCCACGGCAGCGCCTGCAGGCCGACTAACGGCCCAAGCGGTGAGAATGGTACGTAAATACCAATAGCCATTATCAGCCCGGTCATCATCATCACCGGCCATGCGGCGGTGCTTTGAATAAACGGGATTTTCTGAGTACGCAGCATATGCACGACCAGCGTCTGTGACAGCAGGCCTTCGACGAACCAACCGGACTGGAAAAGAGTCTGCATGTGCTCGCTGTTGGCGCTAAACACAAACCACATCAGCGCAAAGGTGGTCATGTCAAAAATGGACGACGTCGGTCCGATCCAGACCATGAAGCGACCAATATTTTTTGCATCCCACTTGCGCGGCTTGCTCAGGAACTCTTTATCCGTTTTGTCCCACGGCAGCGCGAGCTGGGAGATGTCGTACATCAGGTTTTGCAGCAGCAGCTGAATCGCGAGCATCGGCAGGAACGGGATGAACGCGCTGGCGACCAGCACCGAGAACACGTTGCCGAAGTTGGAGCTGGCGGTCATGTTGAGGTACTTCATGATGTTGCCAAAGGTCTCGCGGCCTTTGATGACCCCTTCTTCCAGCACCATCAGGCTCTTTTCCAGCAGGATGATGTCGGCAGATTCCTTGGCGATATCGGTGCCGCTGTCGACCGAGATACCCACGTCAGCATCACGCAGGGCTGGCGCATCGTTGATGCCGTCGCCGAGGAAGCCCACGGTGTGGCCGTTAGCCTGCAGGGCCTTCAGCACGCGAGATTTCTGCAGCGGCGTCAGCTTGGCAAACACCGTGCGCTCTTCCACTAACTGCTGCAGCGAAGCATCGCTCAGCTGCTCAATCTGAGGACCGAGCACCGGCTCGCCTGGCTCCAGCCCAACCTGGCGGCAAATGCGTGTGGTCACAATCGCATTATCGCCGGTCAGAACTTTCACCGCGACGCCAATGTCCATCAGGGCTGAAATAGCCGGGCCTGCGCTCTCCTTCGGTGGA
Organism: Klebsiella terrigena; assembly: GCF_006539725.1. Taxonomy (GTDB): domain Bacteria; phylum Pseudomonadota; class Gammaproteobacteria; order Enterobacterales; family Enterobacteriaceae; genus Klebsiella; species Klebsiella terrigena. The sequence goes on from NZ_BJNO01000001.1 coordinate 332,511, forward strand.
TCGAGGAAGGTAAGGAAACCGCGGATAATGAGGTCGTGCTCATCGTCGGTGCCGTACTGCTTTTTCGCCTCAACTTTAGCAATGTCGCGAGTCGCTACCACCAGGACGCGGAAGCCGTCTTTGTTGTAGTCATTGGTCATTGCCAGCATGGCGTCTCGACGCTGATTATCCAGCGTGACGACCTTGCCATTCTCTTCCATTTGGGTCGCAATGCTCAGCATCTCTTCCACCGCGCCTTTGCACACCAGCAGGTGGTTACCCTGATTGTCTTTCACCACAATAGACAGCCGGCGGCGTACGAAGTCGAACGGCATCTCATCGACCTTGCTGTAACCCTGAGGTTTCACAAAGCCCGACTCATTTTCAGAGAAGTAGATGACCGCCTGATCCATCAGGTTTTTGATGCCGCTTTGATGGTGGCTGTTGAGCCAGGCCAGCGCCAGCACGGACGCGTTTTTCTGCCCGTGCGTGTCCACGTGATGCTCAAGGATGATTTTATCCTGCGTCAGCGTGCCGGTTTTGTCGGTGCACAGCACATCCATCGCGCCCAGGTTCTGAATCGCGTTAAGACGCTTAACCACGACTTTGCGCTTCGCCATGGCCACCGCACCTTTGGCGAGGTTGGCGCTGACGATCATCGGCAGCATTTCCGGGGTCAGGCCGACCGCGACCGCCAGAGCAAACAGCAGAGCATCCCACCATTCGCCTTTCATCAGACCGTTAATCAGGAACACCACCGGCACCATCACCAGCATAAAGCGGATCAGCAGCCAGCTGACGCTGTTCACGCCGCGGTCAAACGCCGTTTGTGCCCGGGTACCGACAATCGCTTTTGCCAGCGAGCCAAAGTAGGTTCGTGGCCCGGTCGCCACCACCACCGCCTGCGCGGTGCCGCTGACGACGTTGGTTCCCATAAAGCAGATGTTAGGGATATCCAACAGATTCTCACTGTCGAACGCCCTGTCGTGCGCGGATTTTTGCGCCACGTCGCCCAGCGTGTCGTACTTCTCAATCGGCAGCGCTTCACCGGTCAGCACTGCCTGGCTGATAAACAGGTCGCGTGACTCGATCAGGCGGACGTCCGCCGGGATCATGTCGCCTGCATAGAGCTGCACGATATCGCCCGCGACCAGTTCACGCATCGGGATTTCACGCGGGGTCCCTTTTTGCCCGGCGTGTTCGCGACGAACGACCGTGGCGGTGGTGCGTACCATCGCTTTCAGCGCCTCGGCGGATTTAGCCGAGCGGTGTTCCTGCCAGAAGCGCACCAGGCCGCTGAGTGCAACCATGGTGCCAATGATAATCACAGTCGTCAGATCGCCCTCTTCGCCGTGGCTGGTTGGCAGCCAGTAGTCGGTAAAGAAGCTGATGCTGGCGAGAATGCCAAGCACGTAGATAAACGGGTTGTTAAAGGCGATAAGCAGCTGGATCAGCGCGTGAGGCGGCTTGTCATGGGCGACTTCGTTCAGACCATCCCGCTCCAGCCGGGTACTCGCGTGGGCTTCCTGCAGCCCTTCCCGGGTGGTGTTGAGGTTGACCAGGGTTTCTGCGATGCCATTTTTGGCTTCCTGGGCGGCACGCATAGACAGCGTGCTTTTTTTATTACGATTCTGGGTTTGTACAGTCATGGTGGTGCTCCTGCCGCCAGATGGTAGCGGGCTTTTTACGGTTCATGCCGTATTAGGCGCGGCCGAAAATAACCCGATATCGCCGGGACGATCGGTTTTAATTCATTTTGCATTGAGCTGCCCACTATTTATTACCAACAATAAACAGGCGGGAAACTAATATTTTATTTGGACGTGACTATTCCTGCTGATATTTCTTTATGAAGATATCAGGGAATAAACAGGTACCGATAGTGACGAAATTCAGCGCGGTACGCAGGAGCAGACTGCGGCACAGCTCGCAGGCACTCTCAACGGCGTAACGGTTGAATTAAGCGATGGAAGATCGACTTTGTGGGTCTTCGGCGTCAGCGAAACCGCAGCGACGTTCCAGCTGTCCCGTGACGGGGCTGACACGCCAACTAACTATGCGTTGGTTTAATTCGCTGATTTTAGAGGAAAAAATCGAGACTGATTGTTTTTTACGCGCAGGCAAAACCCGATCGCGGGGAGCCCGGACGCGTAGAGTTGATGTCACTGTTTTGACACCTGGGAAAAAGCGAGCTTTGAAGTTCATAACACACCTCGGGACCGTGAACACCCTGGTCGAGGTGGGACAACACAAGAGCATTAAGCTCCGGCGAAACACACCAGGACGAGGAGGCGATCACAATCGATTTCATGTTTACCCTGAATAGCCATTGAGGCTTTATTCAGGTAGCTACTAAATTCAGTATCCATTAGTCTCTTATGTCAGGTTAGAAAAGGCCACGACTTCGGCCCATGAAATCTACCCATGGCAAATACTATTGTCAACCCGTCAATGGAAATTAAATTCGTTCGTTTATATTCCAGTGAGGAAATATTGAGATTGAGAATTACCGATAAGTGATTTCAGGTAATTTGTAAAAACGACGGCACCCTACTCTCTGCTTGGGCGATGTTTACTGGTTCGCTTCAGGGACTGCCACTCCTTCAGGCCCCGGTTTATGTCACCGGCATAGCGCGTAGGCCGATGTATTGATGGCCGATGACAACCAACTATTTGCCAACGCTCCCCGACACGACTTTTGATGCACATCGACCACTAGAAAATGATAATGACGGGGGGATATTTTTCATCTGGCGAGGATCTCACCTAAGTTTCATCTGAAAGCAGGTTGAAATCTGCCATTGTCCGGATGAGCGAAAAGAGAGCTTGCTATTTTAATAAGCCCTTCATTATCAAAGAGAGACCGAACTCGAAGGTGGTATCAGGGTGCTGGTGTACTAGCGCCTCAATATTCATAATTTCTTGAGATGACGTTGATAACATCAGATGTTCATTGCTGTCCGGGCGAGACTGCTCCTCTAAAACGCATCCCAATGTATATTCACTAATCGTGCGCAAGGTCATTGCGGCTTCTGCCTGAGTGAAACCGACTCGTACAAGATAAGCCACCTTTGGATAAAACGTTTCCCCACCCACCCGAGCCGGCGTTGTCCCTGCATGTAACAGTGCGCCATCCCGATGGGCGAGAAGAGCGCGTCGGAAACTGCGGGCGTTTTCTGCCAGCCAGTTTGCCCATTCAGTCGTTTCTTCCGGCACGGGAAGTGAATGGTGTTTTGCTAAAACAGCTGAAGCCATTTCTTCAAGCAAATTGGCTTTATTCTTGAAATGCCAGTACAGCGTCGCTGATTCCACACCAAGTTTTTGTGCCAGCTTACGCGTCGTTATCGCTTCCAGACCGACTTCGTCCAGTAGTGCTAATGCTGCCTCAATCACTTGCTCTCGCTGGATTTTCGCCATGGTATTCATCCTGTTGTTAATGCATCAAACCGAGTCTGCGTCATGTGAAAAGACATTTTGTCTGAACTAAGAGCCTGACGGAATCATTAATGCAAATTAATCTATCATTGATAGATTAATTGATCAATGATAGATTCCTTCGCTCATCGTTCTAAAGGTCTTCCCATGAATATCAATCGCGACAAGTACGTAAAGAAAACAACCGATCCGCTACCGATAAATGCTATACCTCCGGTTTTGTGGATGCAGGCCGCCATCATCACGCTGGGGGCTTTTTCTACTATGCTCTCATCAACCATGCTCAGTGCTGCACTGCCTGTCATGGCCAACGGCCTTGGGGTTCCGGACGCATCGATACAATGGATAGCAACAGCGTATCTCATGGCCCTTGCCGCGGGAGTTCCGATTAGCGCATGGGCTGTAAGGCGGTTTGGCGCGACACAGCTTTGGCTCTACGGACTGATTTTATTTGGGATTTTCTCGGCAGTTTGCGCTTTATCCCCGAGTTTTGAGGTGCTACTGGCCGCAAGAATTATGCAAGGTCTGGCCGGTGGATTACTCGTGCCGGCAGGACAGACCATCCTTGGTCTGGCTGTCGGTCGTGAGCGCCTGGGGCGGGTCATTGGCACTATTGGCGTTGCCATCGTCATTGCGCCCTTATTAGGAACGTCTCTTGGTGCAGTTCTACTTCAAAGCTGCGGATGGCGAGGGTTATTTTGGATCAATGTGCCGTTATGTCTATGTGCCTGTCTTGCTGGATGGAAGTTACTTCCCCGTCCGACAATAAAAAATGACAAGCCTCTCTCTCTGGACTGGGTGGGACTGATATTTATCCTTTGCAGCCTCCCCATGCTGATGGAAGGACTGAAAGGGATAAGTCTTAGCAGTGGCAAAAACGGTTGGGACATTATCGTACTTTGCCTGGGCGCACTGTTTACTTGTTTGTTTATCTACCGTTCCTTGCGCACTGAATCGCCATTACTTCACCTCAGACTTTTTAAACATCGTGGCTTCACGTTATCTGCTGTATTGATGACTCTTGGCGGTGCGGTGAATTTTGGGGGACAGTTCCTGCTTCCTTTGTATTTCCGTGACGTTTGCCATGAAACACTGGCTGATGTGGGCTTGCTGCTGACTCCACAGTTAATCGGCTCTGCGGTAGGATTTCCTGTAGCAGGTTACTTTTCTGATAGGCTGGGACCACGAGCTGTGCTTATCATTGGCGGCGTTCTCGCGGCATGTGCCACATTGCCCTTAGCAATGATCGATGCCGGCAGCAGCTATACGCTTGTTGGTATAGCGATAGCCGTCCGGGGGTTCGGTTTAGCCCTTGCGACTGTGCCAGCAATGGCAGCAGGCCTGGCTATGGCGGGAACCCGTCATGTAGCTGATGCAGCGCCTATTCTGAACATCCTGCAGCGTGTCGGCGCTATGGCAGGAACCGCATTAGTGACTGCGTACTACGTCAGACTGGTCCATGATAATGGTCACTTAGTCGCCTTTCAGCACGCCGGGTGGGTACTCACAGGCGGGGCTGTACTGCTCGTTCTCTCAGCGTTATTCATGGTGAGCCATAGGGTTTCAGCAACGCAGGAAGGATGAAATCATTTAAAGATAAGATTTATAACATCCACAACGATAGAGGAAGTTTTGATGAATCTCTCTGTGACGATTACGGGGGCCGGCCTTAGCGGGTTGATGCTCGCCCGAATCCTGCATGTTCATGGCATTAACGCAGTCATTTATGAAGCCGAACCATCACCAGAAGTGCGTCGCCAGGGTGGGCAACTCGATATACATGAGAGCAGCGGCCAGTACGCTCTTGAAGCAGCCGGTCTTACCGATGAGTTCCATGCAATCATTCATAAAGGGGGAGGCGCAACCCGTATACTCTCACCTCAGGGGGAAGTGTTATTTGATCAGCCAGATAACGGCCAGCGGCCTGAAGTCCTTCGTGGTGATCTGAGACAGGTCCTGATCGATTCCCTTCCAGCGGGTACCATACAATGGGGGAAGAAGCTTACATGCGTTATGCCGGATGGTGAAGGACGTCACCACTTAACTTTTGCAGATGGTTCGACAGCGACGAGCCAGCTACTCGTTGGAGCAGATGGCGCATGGTCAAAAGTACGCCATCTGGTATCGGGTGCCCGGCCATCCTATGCCGGTATAACCTTAATAGAAACTTTCCTGCACGATGTTGACCATCGTCATCCTGAATCTGCAGGTGCTGTAGGGCCGGGGAATATGTTTTGTATGGTGCCTGGTACCTGCCTGACGGCGCATCGTGAAGCCGGTAACATCATTCATACTTATGCTCAGTTCATGCGACCACAGAGTTGGGTTGACGGCATCGACTTTAGCGATGTAGAAGCAACTAATCTTCTGATTCAGAAAGAGTTTCAGGGTTGGGCCCCCTACCTTACCGCTCTGATAACTGCGGGAGATACGCCTTTAATACCCCGTCCCATTTATTCTCTACCCGATGAGCATCGCTGGGATCGTGTCCACGGCGTGACCTTAATTGGCGACGCTGCACATCTTATGGCTCCGAATGGTACAGGCGCCAATCTGGGTATGCTCGATGCCGTTGAGCTGGGGAAATTAATTGCTACAAACACGGACAACATCGATGCCGCACTGGGTATCTATGAGGAGGCGATGTTCTTGCGCAGCAAAGATGAGGCCACGGATACGCACATCACGATCGACTACATTCTGGGTGAAAACGCGCCCCATAAGCTAATTGAGTTTTTTCAGGCAGTAGAGGCTGGGGTGTTTGAAAAATGATAATCATCTACGCGTTATTTTATCAAGAAATCGGCCAGCGGCACCCTGCCCTTTTTTATTTTCAATAAAGTGCAGAGGATATTGTTCTACTTTTTTTAGTGATTGATAGATATAGTATCGGGAGTTGAGCGCGTGCAAGGTTACAGGCGTTATGTTATAATTTCATTACGCTTGATAATCATAAAGGTTGAATCTTGAAAACGGCAAATTTTTCTGAGTTGATAAAAATAGCTGCTCTGCAACTTTTCAGAGAAAAAGGATTAAGCAATGTCTCAACTCGTGATTTAACCCAAAAGCTGAACATATCAAGAAGTCATATCTATCATTATTATAGCGACTGGGAAACCTTGAAAAAAGCGGCTATTAAATATATGTTTGATAATGACATACAAGAATGCCATGATTTTTTGAGTACCTCGGGAAATATGAGCGCTAGCGACAGAGTCCGCCTCTATATCAGGACGCTGTTACCTGATGCGCCATCAGCGCACTGGCTGCTCTATCTTGAACTTTGGCCGCTGGCAGCGCGTGATGCTGACTATGCTAGTTTAGTGCACAATCAATCACTACAGTGGATCACTATTCTTGAAGACATCATTAGCTTTGGGCTTAAGGAAGGCGAGTTCCTGTCGAAAAACGCCTCAGTATCAGCCAGACAAATAAATGCATTAATAGATGGGTATTCCAGCCTGTTGATCCTCGATTACTCAGAAAATAAACGCAGTGCTTTTCTTGATGAAATATCCGAGCTGGTGTTTAAAATACTTAAAAACCATTCCTGAGCGTGTTGAGCAATGTGCGCCAGACCTTAGCTCTTTTTTATATCAAGATAGCTCAAAATACGCTGCATTTTACTTTCGGCTGTCGTATTGCCTACCGCAGTGCTATCTATCCAGGTCTCATCGGCTTCCGGGTGCGGGCCTGATAATATGATGTTCCCCTTCCCGTATTTGTACCGGGCAATGGCGATATCTCCATTCTCATAATAAGCGAGCGCCTGGAACCCGGTGCTTGAGCTGCTGCCGTTGAGATAAGGTCCATCCTGATAGTAAAAAGGCTCTTGCTTATTATTCCATGTAAGTTGCAGGGTATAATCTCCCTGATCTAAGGCGTCTGAACCTGGTCTTGCCACTTCAGACTCCAGAGGCGCGTCAATGAGCCCTATCCAGTCTTTGTCGGCAAGATATGCTCCCATGCAGATACCCATAAAAGATTTGCCGCTTTTCACAAACTGACGGATTGCGTCAACCCCTTCATCCCCAAGCGCTTGATAAGATCCCGGAATATCTTGACCGCCGCCAGGCTGAATATAGAGATCGAATTTTTTGAGTGTTTGAGCATTGAGTTTCAGCCGTTCTTTTTCACCCACATAAGAAATCCTCAGCGGCAGACCCGTCTTGACCAGAGATTTAACCACCATTTCAGAACACCCCGAACAGCCGGCTTGCCCCCTATAAACGGCGATATTGTAACTCTCTGCTGTAGAAGCATTTGCTAAGGCTGGAACCGTGGAAATAGCGAAAGAAATTGCAACCGCTAACATTTCCGGTTTTTTACTTTTCGTTCTCTGAAAAAAGTATGACATGTCAGTGAGTTCCGTAGTTATGGCCTGTATTAGTTAATCGCTGTGTGACGTTTTTAGATCCCGCAGGCGAACATGACAAATTAGAGCAGTCGCTCAAATTTATCTTTGTCGTGAATTTTGTCAAGACATTTAAATGGAAAAGAATAATATTTAATCGTTAATAAAATAGGCGCGATGACTATTTTATCCATATCTTTTAAGGAGATAATCTGACGAATTCGATAAGGTGGTGCCCAGAAAATCTGAGAGGTCCATCGCTGGCTTAAGAGATCCTGCCGCACATCCGGCAAATTTTGACGTCATGGATGAATCCCCAGTCTCTGGGCGGCCGGGGATTCATTATTATGCCGGACCTGGTGGTCCAGCGAGCCACGCGTCACGCAGCCGATTCATGCCGTCACTGCCTGGGCGTGATTTTCGTCACCGAGCCGGTTTGGACCTTATCCCCGGCGGCGCCATACATCGACACCAGATAAACGGCACCATCAGGCGCGATGGTCAGGTGGTTTGGCGTCTCATCCATCGGAATATTGGCGACCAGTTTGCCGTCCCGATCCAGGACTGCAACCGTTCCGCCCGCGCGCGTCGCGGCGAAAACCTGCGACGTCACCGCATCCCAGACGACAGATACGCCCCCGGCACCAATATAGGTATCAGCGAGAACCTTGCCGTTCGGATCCAGAACCACGACATTGTTCGTCTCCTGGGAAGTGACGTAGAGCCGTCCGGTTGCCGGATCGCGCGCGATATCAGTTGCACCTTGCGCCTGCGGTACTTTCACCGTCGTGCTCTTGCCCGTTTTAAGATCAATCCAACCTACCCATGGCGTATCGCGGCTGACGCCGTAGAGCTTCCCTCCTCTGCTGTCGAGAGCAAGATCCGTGCTGTAAAACAGGTCGCGGCCACGGTCCGCCACGAACTGCAACTGACCGACGTGTTCAAGCGTTTTGGTGTCATATACCTCGATAAAACCGGTCAGCGCAGCGCTGACATAGGCCCGATTGTGGGCTTCATCAATAATCACGTCGCGCGGATGCGGGACCGAACCCTCCGGAAAGACCTTGACGACGGAAAGCGTCTTCGCGTCATACACGGTCACCGTCTCGGCAAGGGTGTTCGTCGTCCAGACATGCTTATGGGCATTGTCAACACCGACGCCGAAGACGCCAATTTGTTTGCCCTTTTCATCTTTGGGCAGTACGGCCTCCGCTTCGACAGCCAGCGTTTCGGCGTTCAGTCTCAGTAGACGGCTACCGTCCTTCGGTCCGCGCGCAGAGGTCACGAACAGCTTCCCATCGGCTGAAACGGCCGATTGGTACGCCCGCTCACCGACAGGAGCCGTTTGCAGCTTGAAAGCATCGGCGTTTTTCGGGGGAACGATCCTGGACAGTTTCAACATGACCTGTGAAACGCTCGCCGGGTTTTGCGTGATAACGGTGAGGGGATGAAGGCCAATCTCGGCATTGGCCGGAACGGTCAGCGGAATATTGAGCGTTCCCTTCCCGTCGGCGGTCAGTGGCTGAGGGATCAGGGCTTCAGCGCCATTCAGCAAGGTGACGGTTGCGCCCGCCGGAAGGTTCTTAATCGTGACTTCGGTTTTATCGCCGGGCTTAACAGGGACTTCCCTTGAACCGGCGCGGATACTGCCAGGAAAGGTAGTCTCCGCCGTTTCCCAATGGCTGGCGGCAAATGCGGTTGTGGCGGTTGACATCGCAACAGCGGAGGCCAACAGCACTGCACGGATTGATATTCTTATCATCTTATCCCCATAAATTATATTGATGCAGCACCTCAGCACAGGTAACGTCGGCGCCCACTCGTCTGGTCTTATGTTCCGCAATGATGAGACATTTCTCGTCATGGGCGAGTACAACATACTACTTAATGAAAATAATTATTATTCTTATTTGTGGTGGGGTGGTTTTCTGGAAGGGGGTAAAGCAGGAAGCTCGGGCGGCCAGATTGGTCGATGGTTGTTATTCGCTGCAGGTTTGAAAATTGCGCGCCCGCCTATATCGCTACTGCGCGCGTCTACGTTGAAAGATACGATGAGTTGACTGATTCAGCGGCGATTCGAGAGATCGAAATCGCCGCTCACCTGAAAGTATGGCAGGCCGCCGGTTTTACCTAAAGCTCCACTGTGCCGTAATGACAAATACGGATGGAATGATGATGCCAACGTCCATCCCAAAATAAGAGGTAAAGTTATACTGAAAGCCATGATAGATATAGGGAGAAAAGCCTATTCCTGTTGCTTTCTTAAAATCATGATAAGACCCATGATCGCCGCAATCACTGAAAGCATCAAAGAAAAACTCACCCACGTAGCCATATATTCCTTTGAAAACCCAGCCGGTATCCCACCCTACCCAATCTCTTCTTACGCCGGCAGCCAGGCATCGGTCATCAAAGCTGTTTTTCATCGTACCTAGCACAAAACTGTATTTTGAATCCTCTGAGAATTTACGCTCCACGGAGATGAAGTTATTTTCAAAATTCTCAGTATACTGCCCGTGGTTGTTGGTTAAATGATATACGTATGAGCCCGTATTGAGTGAGTACAGGTTTATTTCATCCGCAGAACAGTGCCATGTAGCCAGAAATAAACTTCCGCACCACAGCCATGCGGGATATCGTTGCCGGCCATCCCGTTTATATCGCGCATTATCCATATTCCCTCGCATTGACTAAGGTGCTGATATTATGCTGCTTATCCTGGGCTTTGAGCTGTACAAATTTTAGCATACTTCAGCACACCCGGGATATAAACGAGAGGGATAGTGGATAATTTCCTGACAGGACATGCTGCGGATCTCGGCGTTTGTCACGCTCTCCTGGCCCTGGACGTAAGCGGCACGGCGAGCGTAAATCCGGCACCTTCTGTCATATATTTCTAAGTTCGCCGAAAAACCTGTCGGTTGCCATCATATGCAGCCAGTTGACGGCAGCATATTCTGGGGTAAGGTCAAATTTCCCCTCTGTTAAAGGAACATAGGCTGACCCCACCCGCCAGATAATCCGTCCTTATAATTTAATGATAATTTGCGTTCCCAGAACCCATGCATCTTTAATTTCATTGACGCCGCCAGGTTGACTCAGGAACTGTACGTTTGGGCGTAATATAAACCATGGTGTCACCGCAAAACTATAATGGAGTTCAGCCGCATACTCTGCGCCACGAATCGGCGTCCAGGCCGGATCGTCATAATATTCAACACCCTTTTGCTCATTCAGCAATCTGGCACGCTCCGCCACCCGCCCATTCGCATGTATTTTGCTCACCCCCAGACCAATAAAATCTTGAGGCCGGTTGGTGAACGGACCTTTATAAATTGCCCCCACCTGGGTCTGGTAATCTACCGTCGCGGTGTCTTTGTCATTCATTGCCAGATGCCAGAACAGCGAGAGTCCCCGGCCAGATCCACCTTTGTCACTGGTTACCTGCTGCAGTAGATAGATCCAACCGCCATAGCGTCCATTATGAATAGCGGGAGCGCGTTTGCTGAGGACGTAATCATCGCCATTGCTGTCCTTCAGTACATCGTTAGCATCTGCCGTGTTATACCAGGCTCCCAGTTTCCACGCTCCCGGAAGCTTTTCTCTACCCAGCAGCGGAGTAAATCCCAGCTCCACCAGATACATGCTGCCAGTCTTCCCCGTGTTATCCAGCTGGAAGCTTCCGTGCCGCGTGGCGTAGGCAGGATTGTACATAAACGCCCCGGACTGCAGGTACACCTGGGAGGTCATATTGTATCGCAGCCTTGCTCCCCACTGCCCAATCGGCGTGTTAAACCACGCGCTATTACCGTGCCCGGCCAGCGATCCGCATAGTGATAGATTCTGAAAATAGCAGCCGTTATTATCAAAATCTTCACCCACCGGCATCAACCCGGATTTGAGATCCAGCGTTTTATCAAGCCAGGACTGTCGATACCAGAATTGTGTCGCATGCCAGGTCTGTCCCCGACCGTAGTTGCTGTTTACCGTGGACCCCATTACGGGCGCTCTTGGATCCTGGATTCGGTCTTTTGTTAAATCACGTCCGTTACGATCCACCAGCGATATTTTAAATTCGCCGTCAGTAATGTTGGCTATTTTCTGCAGATCGACATCAGCACCAATAATGTATTGATCGCTGTAACGTACAGTTTTGTCTTTATTATATCCTCCGGAAATATTAGAGCCCAACATTGAGCCATATTCCAACGTAAAATCATAGCCTTTATCTTTCAGTTCACTGCGCAGGCCACCCCAATCTCCGGTCATATGTTTCCCAGAGGCAGAGAAAGGTTTTTCACTGGCAAATAATAATTCCGGTAGACATAAAATACACAGTAAAGAGTAAAGCCCAGACATTATATACTTCATTTATTTTCACCTTTGACTCTGAACTTCAGACAGTACTCGCGCATTCGCAAGCTATTCCTGTGAATGCGCGAGCCGAATTCATGCGGTATTCAGGAATGAATACTGCTTATGAGCATGCTGAGTGATAAAGCAGCGTGAACGGGTCTAAATGAATTCGTCCTGGCGATATCGAACGCCTGACTAAAACTACGGTGAGAGCTCTTCCAGCGATTTACCCTTAGTCTCAATCGCAAATAGCAGCGTTACTAGTCCGCCAATCAAGGCAATAACCGCGAAGGTGATAAAAACAAAGCGTACGCCAAAACCCGAGACGATAAAGCCCACCAGCAAAGGTCCAACCGAAGAGCCAGCCCGGAGCCAGGCACTGGAGAAGGCGGTTCCGATAGCCCGCAGGCGGGTCGGATACAGCTCTGCGGAATAAAGGTACAGAGAAAAAGCGATAGTCTGCAGAATTGCGTAGGTGATGCTGCCCAGAATTAATATTTCTGTCGCGGATTTGGCACCCAGCACGCAGAGCGTAATTAACGGAAGGATCGCTAACATAAACGCCCATGAATACCAGCGTTTACGTCCAACTCTATCAATCAGAAAGGCACAAAAAACTGACGCAACTACACCGCAGGAGGACGTAATCCATCCGTAGGCAAGACTGGTTTCCAGAGGTAGATGGAATAAGGTTTTATACATTGTCGGGAACCAGGTAATCATCCCATTATTAATGGTATACACCGTTAACCAAAGCCCCCATAACATAAATGTCCGCGATTTATACATTCCGGAAAAAAGCTCTTTTACTCCATTCGCCGATGTTTGTTGCGTCACAATCGGTTTAATTACTGGAGCAGGTAATTCCATACCACGACGAATAGCTTCTTCTTCAAACGTTGCGACAACTTTCTCGGCCTGTTCATTTCGTCCTTTGGACGTCAGCCAGCGCGGCGATTCAGGCATCAACCAGCGTAGAGGAACCGTCAGCGCTGAGGGAACCAGCCCAATGAGGAACATCACTTTCCAGCCATAAATCGGGACAAGAAAAAAACCGACCAGACCCGCGAACATCATTCCGATCGGAAAGATAACCTCATACAGTAAGAAAAAACGGCCGCGTTTTTTTGCCCCGACAAACTCATTAATATAGGCACTGGCGACCGGTACTTCTGCACCAATACCCAATCCCTGCAGGAAGCGAATTGCGAGAATTGACCAGCCGTTCCATGCAAAGAGGCACGCGGCATCCATCACAACAAACATAATAATAGTGATGCGCAATACGCCAATACGGCCAATCTTCTCGGCCAGCGAGCCAAAAAACAGGGCCCCGCATAATTGTCCGACATAGCTTGCAGCAATAATAAGTCCGACAAAAGTTGGTGTCAGCCCCCACTCTTGCGTGAGCTGCGGTAAAGCGAAAGCAATAGCAATAATGGTGTAAGCATCGAAAAACGTAGATAAGCCCACTACCACACGGATTGCCATAAGCCGCCGTGTGATAGGTAACCGCTCTAGTCTCGCCAGTAACTCTGCCGATTTTATCTCAGAGTGACTGGTAACAATATTATCAGAAGCAATAACCTGAGTTGACATAGTGATACCCTGTTGATTGATTTACCGGGGCATACATGCAAGACAACGAATGACGCCAGTACTGCAGACAGGCAGGTATTCACTTGCAGTTATTGTAGGGATTTTGTACACCACAAAAAATACAGTGAAAACGTTTCTGCAATCGTTCTCACGTGCGATAATCGTCAGTGGATTAAGAGTCGATGTCAATTCAATAAAATGAACAATTGATAACCAGTTCACATTCCCTACTGATGGGATAAAGAAAATGTGATGTCTCTCTGAAAGTTTTGCATAAACGCAAGGAAGTGACGAAGTGACCAGCTCAGCCAGCGCATGCTTGATATCACTGGCTCAGAGAGAGCAAAATTCGTAACCATTTCTTTGTCAGTACAGAAAATTGCCGTAACATTTTAGAATGTTACTCATAATTTACTGGCCAGCTGTAAGGCGGAGCCTTTCGGTCAATTTTAATATCCGGAGTGAGATATGGACCAGGAAAGTGAAGAACAGGATCACGCAGAAAAAAGACTGATAACTATGCGGGATGTCGCCAGTGCGGCAGGCGTCAGCGTGTCGACCGTCTCACGTATACTGGATGAAAGACTTCCCCCCTCCAGAAGCGCCTCTGCTGAAAAAGTTCGCCGGATTGCTCGCGATCTCGGGTACCGGCGTGATTATGTTGCCTCCAGCTTACGTCGAGGAGACACCGGGACAATCGGGGTTCTGGTCCCCAGATTGACAGATGCGGTAACGGCGATGCTGTTTGAAGAAATTGCCCGTGCAGCCTCGCGCCGCGGCTACTTTGCCGTTGTGGCAACATGCGGAGATGACCCTGAGCAGGAGAGCGAGTCAGTTGAATCTCTGCTGGACCGACGTGTAGATGGCTTAATTTTGTCCACCTGCCGGCTGGGCGATCCTCTGCCTCAGGCGTTGCGTGAGCGGGACGTGCCTCACGTTCTGGTGCTGCGAACGGATGGGATCAGTTTATCTTCCGTTGGGGACGATGAACTGGGTGGATACCTTGCTACCCGCCATCTGATTGATTTAGGGCACAAGGATATTGGTCTCATCGGCGGACCCGATTTTGCATCGAATGCCATCAACCGCCGAAAAGGTTTTGAAAGGGCAATGCATGAGATGGGGTTAGTCGTTCAGCCGCAATGGTGCTGTTCGTCCGATTTTAACATCCAGTCGGGTGAAGAAGCCGGCAGGCGCATACTTGCCACCACTCCCCCTCCCAGCGCTATTTTTGCGGTCAACGACGAAATAGCCATTGGCGTGGTGGCTGCTGCACACCATCAAGGCATCACTATCGGACAGCAATTGTCGCTTGTCGGTTACAATGATATTCCCCTGGTCAGTCGTCTACCTGTGGCGCTGACTTCGGTCAGAACGCCGTTGGAACACATTGCCAGCAATGCGGTCGATATGCTGATCAACGGCGATGACAGCAGGCGTTTACGTAAGGTTGCCCCTACTCTTATCCCAAGAAAATCAACCACATCACCGAATAAATAATCCTCTCTTCCCCGGCTGCGTCGCGCTCTGTGATGCAGCAAGCCACAATCTGCGATCGATCTCTCAGCAGTACCCGCTTTATCCCCTGCTTTTGTGACCATTGCCGCATTTATGACCTTAATACTGTTGACTTAGGTATTTTTGAGGTTCAGATTCAAACACGTGAAAACGATTGCAGAAACGATTGCATATTGGTTTCAGGAAATCATCACTGAAAATAAAACTATTGTTCATCAAGGAGATAATCATGATTAATATCGATCTCAGAGGTTTGACTCCAGCACCGGTTACCCCGTTCAACCTCGATGGCAGCATTGATTTTGATGCTATCCAGCGTCTTGGTAGCTGGCTGGGTAGCATTGACGGGGTGAAAGGACTGGTCGTGCTGGGGCACGCTGGTGAAGGTACATTCCTGACTCAGGATGAACAGGCTGCGGTCATCCGTGCATTTGTCAAATCCGTTGACGGTAAACTACCGATCATTGCGGGGATCACCGGCGAAGGTACTGAAGTTGCCGCGCTGGAAGCCAAGCGTGCCGTTGCCGCCGGAGCCTCCGCCGGCCTGCTCTATCCATCTCATGGGTGGCTGCGTTTCGGCTATCAGGATGGCGCTCCACAAGACCGCTACCGTGTCGTGTACGAAGAAAGTGGTCTCCCGCTGATCCTGTTCCAGTATCCGGATGTGACTAAAGCGACCTACAACCTGAAAACCCTGCTTGATATTTCCGCTCAACCGGGCGTGTTCGCTATGAAAAATGGCGTTCGCAATATGCGCCGCTGGGATACCGAAATTCCAGTGATCCGTCGTGAACGTCCGGACCTGCAGATTCTGACCTGCCATGACGAATACCTGCTGCATACTGCATTCGACGTTGACGGTTTCCTTGTCGGCTACGGAAATATCGCACCGGAACCGCTGATCGAAATGATCAATGCCGGCAAGGCTGGGGATTACAGGAAAGCCCGCGAAGTTCACGACCGTCTGCTGCCGGTGACCAAAAGCGTCTACCACCGCGGCTCTCACATGGAAGGTACGGTGGCACTAAAACATGCGCTGGTTGCGCGCGGTATTCTGGAACATGCCACCGTACGCTCACCGCTGCTTCCGCTTGAGGCGGGTGCAGAAGAAGAGATCCATGCCGCCATCCGCGCATCAGAATTACCGCGCGTCGGCTAATTGCCTGGAAAAGAGTCGGTACAGCAGCATTCAACAGCCACAATTCCAGCGGGAATGCTGCTCTCTTTCGAGATTCATCAATAACAGGGGTACAGCTGACAAGCGTAGCCTAAAGGCTGACCGGTCCCTCTCTGTACTGATGAGCCATACCGGCCTCTCATATCCAGCAAATCAGACAACAACACTGACTATCCGGGGTCAAGGGTTATTCCGCTTTTCCCCGGTCATTCAGGAAGGTATACCATGTCTACATTGGTTCTTAATGCCAGTCGTTCTGCCGTCGATACCGCGACGAGTTCCGCCGAACTGGTTGCCCGCATAGAACGTATTCCTGTTACCCGAAAATTAGTCTTTATTCGCCTCGTAACCGGCATTTCAACTTTTTTTGACTCCTACACGGTGCTGGCCATCGCCTTTGCTATGCCAGAATTAATCGGTGAATGGCATCTGACGCCCCTCTTTGTCGGCCTGATTATTGCCGCCAGCTATGCAGGGCAGCTGGTTGGCGCTATTTTTTTTGGTTCTCTGGCAGAGAAAATAGGACGTCTGGGCGTACTCAAAATTACCATCGTCATGTTTGTGACCATGAGTGCAGCCTGCCTTTTTGCCTGGAGTGGCTGGTCCCTGCTGATTATTCGCTTTTTACAGGGGATCGGGATTGGCGCGGAAGTGCCCGTCGCCAGCGCCTATATCAATGAGTTCGTTGGTTCCAAAAAACGCGGTCGCTTCTTTTTACTGTATGAAGTTATCTTCCCAATTGGTCTGATGTTCGCGGGGATCATTGGTTACTTTCTGGTGCCTGAATATGGCTGGAAGGCGATGTTCTGGGTTGGATTGATCCCTCCGATGATCGCCGCTCCGCTGCGCTGGCTGATGCCAGAATCACCGCGCTGGCTGATTAGTCAAGGCCGAATGGCCGACGCCGACCGGGTGGTCAGTAGCCTGGAGGCTGAGGTGATCCGTAGCGGTGGTACGCTGGAAGAGCCGGTAGTAAAGACTTTTGTCTCACCGCCCAGTTCTGCAAACGGCTGGCGCGAGCTATTCTCAGGTTTCTATCTGAAACGAACCCTGATGCTCTGGGGATTATGGGTCAGTGCTTATCTGGTCAATAACGGCATGATCACCTGGCTACCCACCCTGTACCGCAGTGCATTCCATCTTTCGATCCCTCTCAGTCTTGCCTACGGCTGGATAACCTCGGCCACGGGCGTAGTTGCCTCATTGGCCTGCGCATTACTGATTGACCGGACAGGGCGGAAACGCTGGTACAGCGTCGCATTTTGCCTTTCCGCTCTGGCGCTGCTGGTGCTGGGTGAAAGCGGTGCTTCCGACGCCATCGTGGTTCTAATTTTTGCCAGTCTGGCCTACGCCATAATGCAGACCGTCACATTCTCACTCTATCTCTATTCTGCCGAGCTGTATCCCACTCGCCTGCGCGCGATTGGCACCGGATTTGGTAGTGCCTGGCTACGGGCTGGCTCGACTCTCGGCACGCTGCTGGTGGGACTTATCGTTGCCGGGCCCGGCGTAGAGTATGTCTTCTTTTTATTTGCGGCTGTAGCACTGGTGGGAGGGATCATAACGATGCTGTTCGGTATTGAAACCCGCGGCGCCATCCTGGAGGAACTCTCCCCTTAGACGCCCCAATATAAAGCCGATTATTGGCCAAATGGCCGACTTAAACAGAGACATAAACTTTAGGTAAGATGAACAATGAAACTACTGAGTTTTTCCGTTGATAGCCACGAAAAATACGGTCTGGTTGCAGCCGATGGGGTTATTGATTTACAGCCTTTCTTCCCCGAATTCGCCGATCTACGATCCTTTCTGCCACATATTAATAAACTCAACCAGGGGATGCTGTCGGGCAAAAAAGCAGATTATCGACTTGAGCAGATTACCTTTTTACCGGTGATCACTCGGCCCAATAAAATCATCTGTGCGGGAATGAACTACCAGCAAAAAAGAGCGGAATTTGACGAGCAGGATCCTGACCCGACTCTCTTTATTCGTTTTGCAGACTCCCAGACCGGACACCGTTGTGGGCTGATCAAACCTGCCCGCAGTAATGAGTTCGACTATGAGGGAGAGCTGGCGCTGGTGATTGGCCAGTCTGGTTCGCACATTCCTCAGGATCAGGCTTATGGCTATATCGCCGGGTACAGCTGCTATATGGATGGCTCTGTCAGAGACTGGCAGCATAGCTGGTTTACCGCAGGAAAAAACTGGCCCGCAACCGGTGGATTCGGCCCCTGGCTGGTGACGCCTGATGAGATCCCTGACCCGCAGAACCTTGAGATTATGACCCGGCTTAACGGTCGCGAGGTACAGCACGATAATACCCGTAGCATGATCCATTCAATAGATAAATTAATTGCCTACATTAGCGCATTCACCACGCTTTCTCCCGGTGATGTCATTCTGACCGGCTCGCCTGGCGGGGTCGGAAAAAAACGGCATCCTCCTCTTTTCATGTGGCCAGGAGATGTGGTGGAAGTGGAAATATCGCAGATTGGCTGCCTGGAAAACCCGGTCATCGATGAGATAGACGACAGCATAAGTTCAGCGATATCCGTGCGTACCAGCGTCTCCTGAATATCAAATCAACGCTGCGTACGACCAGAGGAATTACCCGTCTGCTCAATGGAGGCGTATATACCATGATACTACTGCAATTTATTGTTGTTCTCTTTTTCCTTTATCTGGGCATGCGGGTCGGCGGCATTGGCGTAGGTTTCGCCGGCGGCGCCGGTGTCATGGTGCTATGTGCGCTGGGGGCGACGCCCGGTGACTTACCTATGCTGGTCATCGTTTTTATTATGGTGGTCATCATCGCCATCGCCGCAATGCAAGAAGCTGGCGGTATTGACTACCTGGTCAGACTGACCGAACGTATGTTGCGTCGCTCTCCGCGATTGCTGGTCATCACCGCCCCGCTTAGCACCTGGCTACTGACGATGATGGCCAGCACCGGACAAGTTTCATTTGCCTGTATGCCGGTCATTGTCGGCGTTGCGAAAGAGAACCAGCTTCGCCCAACTCGGGCGCTGGCGATTTCCGTTGTCGCCTCATTGCTGGGTATCGTCGCTTCCCCTATCTCGGCGGCAGTGATTTTTTTCTCCGGGATACTGGAAAAAAGCCATCAGGGCTGGGGATATCTGGATCTTATTGCGGTGACGATACCGGCAACGTTTTTGGCCCTGCTGTGCACATCTGTATTTTATCTGTTTTGGGATCGCATCCGGCAAACCGACAAGCTAAGCGATGCGGCACCGTTCAACCAACCGACCCTTGATGATAGCGATATCCTCCCCGGAGCAAGACGCGCAGTGCTGATTTTTATCACCGGTTTGGTCACGGTACTTTTATATGCTATTGCCAGTAGCTCAACGCTGGGATTAATTGCGCATCCGGTGTTGAACAGCGGACAGGTACGTATTTCCGTGATGATGGCGGTGGCTCTGACCATCGTTATATTCTGCCGCGTAAACGTGCATAAGATCCCTTCGACATCGGTCTTTAAAACCGGCATGACGTCATGTATCTGCATTTTGGGAGTGGCATGGCTGGGTTCAACGTTTATGGACAGCCATCAAGCCTGGCTGCAAAACAAAGTGGTAGAATATCTCTCGGGCTCTACGCTGCTGCTGGCTCTGATTATTATGCTGGTATCTTGTTTTCTTTATTCTCAGGCTGCCGCAACAAAGATACTCTTCCCGCTGGTCTTGAGTATGGGGATTGCGCCCGCGACGCTCATTGCCTGTTTTCCTGCTACCGCGTCGCTCTTCATCCTGCCAAATTATCCGACATTGCTGGCCGCAGTCGCCCTTGATGATACAGGCTCCACGCGGTTAGGAAAGCGGATTATCGATCATCCCTTTCTGATACCCGGACTGATGGCTACCTGCCTCTCTATTCTGTTCTCCGCCGGCTTGATTTTACTATTCTAATTTTTAAAACAACCAGCAGTCACAAATACGTGAAATAGCCAATCAATAATTGATTGGCTATTAAAATAATTTCGTAAGTTAGCGTAATCAAGGGGCCTTTAGCATTTGGCTCGTTAAGTTTTCACCGCCATGCACTCACTTATAATCGATAAAGTTCAGGATAGCCTCGTTGAACTCTTTCGGTGCCTGAATAAACGCGAAGTGGCTGGTATTGGGTAAAATCAACAACCCGGCATTCGGAATGGTGTTCGCAATATATTCCAGATGCTCCCGCACAATGGCCTCGTCACGATCGCCATCAACAATCAGCACCGGGGCCGTGATTTTCCTGAGATCGTCATCGCTCCAGTTGGGCTGTGTGGCCCACATATGGCTTATCTGTTCGACAAAGGCATCGTACTGGTCGGGCGTTTTTGACAGCTTGCGATATTCATTCCCGGCCCGCTCGATATAGCTGGCAAAGACCGGGTTCTTTTCGGTATCAGGTTTGACGCCGCTGGTTTTCGTATTGGGGGCAAAGGAGAAAATGCGGTTCACGCGGGTCGGATGGCGAATAGCCAAATCGATCCCAATAATTCCCCCATCGCTCCAGCCGACAATATCCGCTTTCTTAATGCTCAGATGATCGAGCAACGCCACCACATCATCACTCATTAAGTCGTAGCTGTAAGGGCGCTCGTCACGCGTGCTGCGTCCATGGCCCCGGCTATCAACTACGATGACCTTATGATGCTTCGCCAGCGCTGCAACCTGTTGACCCCAGTAATCGGAATTCGCCAGCCCGCCGTGGAGCAAAACCACCGGCGTCCCCTCCCCGGTGGTGGCGTAATAGAGCTGGATTCCGTTTACGCTGGCATAGGCGGGTTTTAACGCGGCGACAGGTGCTGGCGTTGGCGGCAAATTTTTCCAGCGCTCCCCCCAGGCTATCGGGGATTGCGGGGTCACCGACCAGGCCGCAGAGGCGCCCAACGTCCCCATCACGCAGAGGAGTCCGGCGAGGAATAGCGTGTTTTTTCTCTTCATAGCGATCGCTCCTGATAACGTTTACTGCGCCTCACCCAACTCACGGGTGCGTTTCACCGCCGCCAGCACGCTGCGTTGCAGACCTGCAGCGAAATCGCTGTTGTTAAGCTCATACAGCCCATGGATCCCGACGCCAGCCGGGGAGTTGTTGATATCGAGTAGCTGCCTCGGGTGTTTCTGGCTCAGGCGCAGCATCTCTATCGCCCCCTGCAGATTTTCCAGAACCACCTCAGTTGCCTGAGTGCGCGACAGGCCGGCCAGCACGCCCGCATCGGTAAACGACTCGATAAAGTAATAAATGTAGTTCGGCCCGGCGACGCCGAAGCCGGTAAAGATATCAATAAGCCGTTCCGGCAGGTAAAGCACCTTGCCAAAACCGCTGAGAAAAGGCGCCACCCGTTCGGGAATTGCCTGCGCGTTCAGAACCACCCCGCTGTAGCCAAAGCCGGTATCGGTAAGCGTATTAGGGATAACCCGGGCAATGGGGTTTTCCGCCCCCAATACGCTTTCGAGTTTGTGCAGCGTCACCCCGGCAATCAGTGAGATCGTCGTCGTTGCGGCAGAAAGATGAGGCCGAATACGTTCGGCCACGCTCGACAAATTATCCTGCGGGCGGATCCCCAGCACCACCAGTTCGGCCTCGCGCAACGCATCGTCTTGCGGCGGTTTCCGCGCCAGGCCATAGCGTTCAGCGAGCGCTGCGATACGGCCCGGATCGATATCCTCCAGCGAAATCTCTTCCGCGCGCAGCGTCCCCGCCGCCAGCGAGGCTCGAATAATGGCCTCCGCCATTTGTCCGGCACCAATAAAATGTACATTTGCCATGCGCAGTGACTCCTTATTGAAAGCGATATTCGCCGTTACCGACGCGAAAGCGTTGGCCTTTCAGCGCCGGGTCAGAGACCTTAAAGACCAGTTCGACTAACCGGTTGTCCTGCCCCTGGAGAAAAACAAAGCGCTGTTGCCCCACAGCCAGCCCCTCCGGCAGCTCATTGAACCCGAAAAGCGCGTGCCAGTGCGCACGCGCGGCCTGCGGGTCTTGCACCGCAAAAACTGCGCTCTGCAATGTGACCTCGCCTGCGGGATGCGGCCCGTCGAGCCCCTGAGCACGTAGCCGCGTCAGCCGTGCGTCATCGCCCTCTCCCCACTGCAGAATAAAGGGATACGGCAGGCCGTTAAAATCCCCATCGACAGTGAAGATACGCCAGCTAATGATATTGCCCTGCGGATCGTTACGCTGGCCGTCGACAATCGGAGAGACATTCAGCCCCTTGCTGCGCAACTCCGCATGCGTCTGGTCAATATCATCCGTGCGCAGCGCCACCCGATGCAGCGCCTGGTTTTCCGGCAGCAGCTGTGCCGCGTCGCGGGAGAGCAAAAAATCGGCCAGCGCCGACGCCAGCTCGGCACGATCGTAGATGGCGAGAAATTCGATATAGGTCAGTCCGAAATAGCTGAGCGCATTCCAGGTCCCCCAGCCAGGATGACGCCCGCCGGCAAGTGCGTTGAGCTTGTGGCCGGCAAACGTGGCAATCGCTTCGTCCGGCTGGTTCACAAACTGAACGGCGTGATCCCATTTTAATGTTGTCATTAAGCCTCCTGAGTCTGGTAGAAACGCAGGCGGCAGGCAGCATCACCCCGCGCCAGCGCGGCCTCAACCGCTAACTGCATGCCCTCGAATGCATCGGTTAACGCATGATCCCCTGCCATGCAGATATCACACAGCGTCTCAATCTGGTGGGCATCGCGCCCCTGCTGACGCCAGCAGTTGACGTAAGGGCAATAATGGAACAGCACAATAAACTCTGACGGACTGACCGAAACGGTCTCCATTTCGTAAACCCGCGATTCCAGCCCGCGGGTAAATAGAGCGGCAAACTCCTGCAAATCGTTGCCATGACGCATCTTCGCGCGTACGGAATGCCCGATATCACGGCCATAACGGCGGATAGCGGCGCGCGCATAATCGTCGGGCTGATTGCGCTGCCGGGATTCATCAAGTAAATAGCCAAGCGTCGCGGCGCGCTTTTCAGTGATCGCGCGCAGCGCAAGGGTAACGTCGTCGTCCAGGCTCGACGCGTTGTGCCCCGAAGCGGGCTGTTGTGTCTTCATCAGGCAGCACTCCCCTAAACAATCATTCCCAGTCGGTGTTCACTTTGACGTTTTCCGCCCCCGGTAAAGCGTAAACATCTTCGTCGTACCACTTGCGGGAGAGTTCGGCGAGCGTGCCGTCTTTTTTGAGGGCGGCAAGCTCCTTGTCGACGGCTTCAATCAGTTTCGGGTCAGCATTCTTTTTGTATAAATAGACGTTGGGGAACAAGCCGACGGACTCAGAGGCTTTCAGATTAAGATTGAGGGCTTTGTTTAACGCCAATAATGCGCCAATCGGGTAAATAGCCGCATCGTACTCTCCGGAGGCAACGGCTTTGAAAATATCCGCCGCAGATTGCTCGCCGTTCGGCTGGAGATTGATTTGCTGGCCTGGGTGCTTTTTGTTGTAGTTATCGATAACGGTATAGCGCGCATCAGATGTATGAATCGGCACCAGTTTCTTCTTACCGCCGGCAAGATCTCCCAGCGTATGAATATCATTTTCGTTGTTACGCACAATTAAACGCAGGTCGCTGATACCCGAAGGCTGGCCAGAGTGCGCATACTGTGCCGCGCGCTCTTTCGTGAGATAAAAATGATCCGCTGCGAGGGTATAGGCGCCGGTGGACAAACCGACGATCATCGCATCCCGGGAGACCGCATTAAAATGGAACTTATAGTTGGTGAGCTGCCGATCGATGATTTTTAGTAACTCACCGTCGTAGCCGGTAATGTTGTTATTATCATCCACAAAGCTGAACGGGAATCCGTTCGCATTGACCACCACCTCAACGGTTTGCGCATTCGCGCTTTTTTCGGCCGCCTGGGCCATCGTTACCTGCATTGCCAACAGCAGCGAACCTAACATTAACACCTTATTTTTGAACATACTTCTTTCCCCAAAATGAGTGAGATGGAACCACTTTTGGCGCATGGCTTTTCCACCGGTTACTGAGATACGCCTCGATATGTCGCAATATCCGGGTAAGCACCAGACAGAGCGCAATATAAATAATCAGAACGATGCAGTAGGCCTCTACGTAATGAAAACCACGCGCTGCAGCAATATTCGCCTTTGCCATCACATCAACCACCGTGATGGTATAAACCAGCGACGTATCCTTGATCAGGTCAATCAGGACGCTGGTGTAGTTGGGTAAAGCGGAGACCGCTGCCTGCGGAAAAATAATGCGCCGAAACTGGGTAAAACCGGTCAGGCCTATCGACCAGGCGGCTTCTCGCTGCCCCTTTTCAACCGAATTCCACGCCGAACGAAACGTCTCTGCGAAATACGCGCTAAACACCACTGAAAACGCGGCTACGGCGGCCACCAGCGGCGAGAGCTTGTAGCTGAACGGGGTATCCTGCGGCCCACCAAAAAAACCGTTGGCAAGCCACGGCCAGACGTAAAACACAAAATAGAGCATCACCAGCATGGGGATCGAGCGCCCAAAAGAGATAAACACCGTGACCAGATATTTCACGTAAGGCACGTTGCGGATCATCACCCAGGCCAGAATGGCTCCTGACAGCGTCGAGAAAATTAACGATAAAAAGGTAATCAGCAAGGTTATCGGTAGCGCGCTGAGTATAAAGGCGAAATTATCCCGGATAAAATCGATGCTAAACATAGTCGTGTTTTACTCCAGTAAATATTGATACTTTTTCTCAATGCGGGTAGTGAGATAAAAGATAATAACATTAAGCAACCAGTAAATAAGAATGACGCTAATAAATGCCGCGACCTGCTTCGCACCATAGCTGTTCTGCGATATTTTCTGTGCCCGACCAAAAATATCGACAATACCGATAATATTAACCAGCGAGGTCATCTTTACGAGGTTGATTAACAGATTGCCAAAATTGGGAATGGCGATAATGAGCCCTTGCGGGAAAATGACATGGGCGATGCCAATATACCAGGGAATATTCAGACTCCGTAGCGCCTCCTTTTGTCCTGCATCTACGGCGTTCCATGCCGAGCGCAGCATTTCTGCAAAATAGGGGCTAATACCAACCGAGATAGATAATATGGCAAAGGTCATATCGCTAATCAGTAACGCCGGCAGCTCAAGCGCTGAGAGGATCAGTTTGCCGCCGAAGAAGAACAGCAGGATTAACAGAGCCAGCGGCGCCCCGCGCAGCACATCGGTATAGGCTTTCGCAAGCCAGCTCAGTAGCGATGAACGGCTAAACTGTAGGACCGCCGCCACCAGCCCAAGCGCCAGGCCGAGCAGCAGAGAGGCCAGCGTAATGCCCAGCGTGACCGGTAGGTTTTCCAGTAATTTCGGCACAATGAACAGCAGATCGTCGAGAGTAAATAGCGGTTGTGGATTCATCGCGTTGACCTCAGGCGTGGAAACGTAATCGGGCCAGAAACGCCTGCGTCCGCGTGTGCAACGCCGCCCCAAAAATCTGCTCAGGCGGCCCCTGCTCCACGATCTCGCCATTTTCCATAAACACCACTCTGGAGGCGACCTGACGGGCAAACTCCATTTCATGAGTCACGATAATCATCGTTTGCCCGTTGGCGGCAATGTCCTGGATAAGCGTCAGGACTTCGCCCACTTTTTCCGGATCGAGGGCTGAAGTCGGTTCATCCAGTAACAGCACGGCCGGGTTAATTGCCAACGCGCGGGCAATGCCAATACGCTGTTTCTGCCCGCCAGAAAGGCTGTTCGGATAATGGTCTTTTTTATGCAATAGCCCGACCTGTTTTAGCAGCCGTTCGGCGACCGCCACCGCCTCCTGACGGGGTCGTTTCTGCGCATAAATCAGGCCTTCGGTGATATTTTGCAACGCGGTGAGATTGTGAAACAAATTCCAGGACTGAAAAACCATTGCGGTTTTCGCGCGTATTTTTGCAATCTCTTTTTTTCCGGCTTTCGCGCAGTCGACAACCGCATCATCGATCTCTATTTTTCCGCTGTCGGCAGGTTCGAGAAAATTCAGCGTGCGCAATAATGTCGTTTTTCCTGAGCCGCTCGGGCCAATAATGCAGATAACTTCTCCGGTATTAATGGCAAGCGACACCTCTTTTAGTATTGGTTCGCCAGTAAAACTTTTACTGATTTTATTAATAGCAATCATTATTTTATTTTCGCAGCGAGCTATCCCTGATAAATGCGCAACGGTGGCATTTATTTCTTTTCTAAAACTATATTGCCGCGAAGGCTATCAAGACAAACAAGAAAAAAACATATCGAAAGTTGAAAAACAGATTTCTGCCGCCTGCCATTTTTGCTGAAAATAGCATATTCAGACTCTTGCGAGGATATAAAAGGCGAAGAGAAGAACGATCCGCTATTTATCGGCGCGGATCGTGGGTGACATTCTTTTTTTAGCCGCTCACCGCTGCGCCCGCTATGGTTCACCCGCTGCCGGCTAAAGCGATTAGCCCAGCAAATTGTACTGACCCCAAAAAGTTGGACAGATTAACCGAGGCATCAGAGAAAGAGTCCATTTGCATTACTGAGGGAGTCTGAGGAACAATGTTCGCGGCTGAGTTTGTGATGGTTTGAAACCATGGTGAATGTAGAAATTTTTGGCTTCTTCTGTGAGCGCATGAACCATGATTGCACGTACACCAATATTCTCGGCAACCCGATAGCAACGAAGCACTGCATCATGAAGTAAATCAGCGCCAAGCCCTTTTCCGCGCAATGAGAGATCGACAGCAAGGCGGGCAAGTATAATGACAGGGATGGGATCTGGCATATTACGCCGAAGATTCCCTGTCGCTTCAGTATGATTGACGCTCCCGGTGGCCAGAGAGTAAAAGCCAGCTATTTGCTTTGTATCTTTCTTACATACCACAAACGTTCTGGCGGCTCCGAGAGCCTGGTTTTTAAGGCCTTTGTGCTTTAACCAGTCATCGAGCACAGTCTCACCGCTGACGAACTCAGCCACCTGATGAAAAGCGGACAGAGGTTCTGGTGCTGTTACATGTCCCACTGGGGTTTTCTTGCCAGCAGTTTTTCGATGGTGGGATCATCTGCGACAGGTGCATCAAGCATATCGATGAACTCCGCATATTGCTCATCGTTAAAGTTAAATACCCGGCGATCGAGGATCACATTCTCGGCAGCCTGACAGGCCATTTCAAGAATGAAATCTGTACGTGACTTGTGGAGGATTTCCGCAGCCGCATCTATGAGCGCCCGCTGCGATTCCTTAGCTCTAAGGTTAAGTTGAACATCTGATTTCATAAGACCCCCTTGTATAGCGTTTGCTTTACAAGAATAGCACAACGATTATGTATAGCAAATGCTATACGTCAAACTTTGACTTTCTCCCTCACTGGGTGCAGTTCACAAAGAGCCTGCGGGCTGGAGGCTATCAGTACCCTAAATCGTCGGTTTGTTCTCGGTCCAGTCAAATTCCAGCTGTTTCGCGGTAAGCTCCGCGAGCGCTCTGTCAGAAAAACGTTCGACTAAATGCAGACTCATATCAATACCTGCTGAAATTCCGGCGGAGGAGACAATGGCGCCCTCATCTACCCAACGTAATCCTTCTTTTACTAAGACTTGTGGAAACATCATGCGGAAATCTGCAATATCCTCCCAGTGCGTGGTGGCGGATTTAGCGGATAAAATGCCGGATTGAGCGAGCAAAAAAGAGCCGGTACACACTGAAGCGGTAATTACCGTTTTTAACGATTGCTGGTATATCCATTCAATGACGCCACTCTTTGCCAGCTCCGCATCAACAATCCCGCCAGGGATAATCAGGCAATCTATGGGGGGATGATTATCTATCGTGGCTTCAGGGGAAAGCTGCAGTCCTGCGCGGGCCCGTATGGTTTCCCGCGTTTCGCCTACCGTAAAGACGTTAAACAACGGTATCTCGCCCCGATGAACCCTGGAGGCACAGGTGAAGACTTCATAAGGCCCGGCAAAATCGAGGACTTCAACATTATCAAAAATATAGATCCCGACCTGTATCGACATAGATTAACTCCCTCGATAGTGCGTAGAAGCAGGAAAAAAGTTATCGCGCCAACGAATATCAGCGCCAGGCTAAAACCGGCCATCCTAACCGAGCGCCCGCACGGTCCTTTAATTCACGATATTATTATCCGTCGGTGCTGAATGTGGCTAATACGAATTAAACATTACCCTGGCATCTTCGGCATGAACTGATGCCCGTTATCCAGGGTGATACCCGGCGTTTTGCCACCCTTGCATTCGCAACGAATGAAACAGTAACCCCCTTAATGGTAACGATAGTTGCAGTTAATACGCTGAGGTTTTGCCGGTAAATCTCATGCTCCCGTCTGCGGTATTACGCCCCTCTTCTCCTGGCCTCACCCTGCTATCCCTTGAGGCCTGCCAGTGAATGAAATGCCGACTCCGTCAGCATGCGCCCTTCTTCGTCGCGCACGCTGCTTTCTTATCGTGAAACTTTTGCACTCATTTTGCCCACGATGACTCGTCTTGTTCCCTTTTAGTGCTCATGCGTAACCGTAACTTTGCTGATGATTCAGATAACAAAGCGCTCTTCCTATGAATTTCAGCGATCTATAAACATGGCATCAAAATTGCCTTAACAAAAACGGCGGACCGCCACAGGAAAAAACGCACGGTACAGTGCTCAACACAACCACATAACAACACGACTTATCCACACAGGATGATTTATGAAAAAAATAATGTTCTCCACCCTTATCGCCGCAGCCTCTCTGCTCGCGGTCGCACAGCAGGCACATGCTGGCACCACTTTGGATGCAATTAAGAAGAAAGGGTTTGTTCAATGCGGTATCAGTGATGGTCTGCCGGGCTTCTCTTACGCCGATGCGAACGGCAAATTCACCGGGATTGATGTCGATGTCTGTCGCGCGACTGCGGCAGCGGTGTTTGGCGATGCCAGCAAGGTTAAATACACCCCGCTGACGGCAAAAGAGCGCTTTACCGCCCTGCAATCAGGCGAAGTGGATATTTTATCGCGTAACACCACCTGGACCTCCTCACGCGACGGCGGTATGGGATTCATATTCGCGGGCGTCAACTATTATGACGGCATCGGCTTCCTGACCCATCAAAAGGCTGGCCTCAAAAGCGCGAAAGAGCTGGATGGCGCCACCGTCTGTATCCAGGCCGGTACGGATACCGAGCTGAACGTAGCCGATTACTTCAAAGCCAACAAAATGCAATACACCCCGGTGACCTTTGACCGCTCTGACGAATCAGCGAAAGCCCTCGACAGCGGCCGCTGCGACACCCTGGCTTCCGACCAGTCTCAGCTGTACGCGCTGCGTATTAAGCTGGGCAAACCGGATGAATTTATCGTTCTGCCGGAAGTTATTTCGAAAGAGCCTCTGGGGCCCGTCGTGCGTCGCGGGGATGACGACTGGTTCACTATCGTTAAATGGTCGCTGTACGCCATGCTCAATGCTGAAGAAATGGGGATCAGCTCGAAAAACGTCGATCAGATGGCGGCAAAACCGTCCAACCCGGACATCGCTCACCTGCTGGGCTCTGAAGGCGACTTTGGCAAAGACCTGAAGCTCGACAATAAATGGGCGTTCAACATTATTAAACAGGTCGGTAACTACCAGGAGAGCTTTGACCGCAACGTCGGTAAAGACAGCGCTCTGAAAATCGCGCGCGGCCAGAATGCGCTCTGGAACCAGGGCGGCATCCAGTACGCACCGCCGGTACGCTAATCTGCCTTCCAGTTGGGTACCGCACCCCGCGGTACCCGGTGCGATTTTTTCATTGAGGTTTCAACATGTCTCAACGCCCAACCGTAAAAAGGGATTTTTCGTTCGGTAATCCTACGGTTCGCGCCTGGCTTTACCAGATAGTCGCCATTGTCGCCGTGTTTGCCGTTGTCGGATATCTGATCCACAACACGGTGATCAACCTGGCCAATCGCGGTATTACATCCGGTTTTGGTTTTCTTGAGCGCAGTGCCGGTTTCGGCATTATCCAACACCTGATTGATTACACTGAAGGTGACACTTACGCGCGCGTCTTCCTTGTGGGGTTAACCAATACCCTGCTGGTTTCCGCGCTGTGCATTGTTTTCGCCTCCATTCTCGGATTCTTTATCGGTCTCGCGCGTCTGTCCGATAACTGGCTGCTGCGCAAGCTCTCGACCATTTACATCGAGACGTTCCGCAATATTCCGCCGTTATTGCAGATTTTCTTCTGGTATTTCGCCGTGCTGCGCAATCTCCCTGGCCCACGCGAGGCATTAAGCGCATTCGATCTGGCGTTTGTCAGCAACCGCGGTCTTTACATCCCGTGGCCCACCTATGCGCCAGGCAGCTGGCCATTCGTTATCGCCCTGGCGCTGGCGATCGTCGGCAGCATTGGATTACGGCATTACAACCGCCAACACCAGCTGAAGACCGGTCAGTTGCGCCGCACATGGCCGATAGCCGCAGCGATAATCGTCGTCTTCCCGCTGATAGCGCATATGCTGTTTGGCGCCGCCACCCACTGGGATACCCCGCAGCTCCGTGGATTTAACTTCCGTGGCGGGTTCGTCATGATCCCGGAGCTGGCTTCGCTGACGCTGGCGCTGTCGATCTACACCTCTTCGTTTATTGCTGAAGTGATTCGCTCCGGTATCCAGTCGGTCCCGCATGGACAGAGTGAAGCGGCCCGCTCGCTAGGTTTGCCGAATCCGGTGACCATGCGGCAGGTGATCATCCCCCAGGCAATGCGGGTCATCATTCCACCGTTGACCAGTCAGTATCTCAACATCGTGAAAAACTCGTCGCTGGCGGCGGCGATCGGCTACCCGGATATGGTCTCGTTGTTTGCCGGTACGGTGCTGAATCAGACCGGCCAGGCTATCGAGACCATTGCCATCACCATGGCGGTCTACCTGATCATCAGCCTGATTATTTCGCTGCTGATGAACATCTACAACCGCAAAATCGCGCTGGTTGAGCGTTAAGAGAACGGAATGACTATGTCTGTTACCACACATGAAACACCCCCGGCGCCCACCAATCCGGCGAGTAAAGCCTGGGCCTGGGCACGTAAGCATCTGTTCTCCAGCGGGTTCAATACGCTGCTGACGCTGCTGTGCCTGTGGATTATCTGGACCCTGATCCCCCCGGCGCTGAACTGGCTGGTGTTCAAGGCAAACTGGCTGGGTACAACCCGCGCCGACTGTACCAAAGAAGGCGCCTGCTGGGTGTTTATCCACGCGCGCTTTGGCCAGTTTATGTATGGGCTCTATCCTCACGAGCTCCGCTGGCGTATCAACCTCGCGCTGGTGATTGGCCTGCTATCCATCATCCCGATGTTTATCAAATCCATGCCGCGCCGGGGCCGCTATATCGCCTGCTGGGCGGTGGCCTATCCTCTCCTCGTCTGGGTCCTGCTGTACGGCGGTTTTTTGGGCCTCGATCGCGTCGAGACACGCCAGTGGGGTGGCCTGACGCTGACGCTGATTATCGCTTCTGTCGGGATTGCCGGGGCGCTGCCATTGGGGATTTTGCTGGCGCTGGGACGTCGTTCAACTATGCCGGTCGTTCGCACGCTGTCGGTGATTTTTATCGAGTTCTGGCGAGGCGTGCCGCTGATTACCGTGCTGTTTATGTCCTCGGTGATGCTGCCGCTGTTTATGGCCGAAGGCACCACCATCGATAAGCTGGTGCGCGCGCTGGTCGGGGTGATTCTGTTCCAGTCGGCCTACATCGCGGAAGTGGTGCGCGGCGGATTACAGGCGCTGCCCAAAGGGCAATATGAAGCGGCTGAATCGCTGGCGCTGGGTTACTGGAAAACACAGTTTCTGGTCATTCTTCCCCAGGCGCTCAAGCTCACTATTCCCGGCCTGGTCAACACCATCATCGCGTTGTTTAAAGACACCAGCCTGGTGATCATCATCGGCCTGTTCGATCTATTCAGCAGCGTACAGCAGGCAACGGTTGACCCCACCTGGCTTGGCATGTCGACGGAGGGTTACGTTTTTGCCGCTCTCGTCTACTGGATTTTCTGTTTTAGCATGTCGCGCTACAGCCAGTATCTGGAAAAGCGCTTTCACACCGGGCGTACATCGCACTGAGGTTTTACATGACACACTCTATGACTAATTCTGCTGAAGCGATGATGATTTCGCTCGAAAATGTGAATAAATGGTACGGTCAGTTCCACGTATTGAAAGATATTAACCTGCAGGTGAAGCCCCGCGAGCGGATAGTACTCTGCGGCCCCTCTGGCTCGGGTAAATCGACCACCATCCGCTGCATCAATCACCTGGAAGAACATCAGCAAGGGCGTATCGTCGTTGATGGCATTCATCTCAACGATGATGTCCGCAACATAGAGCGGGTGCGAACTGAAGTTGGCATGGTATTTCAACACTTTAATCTTTTTCCTCACCTGACCGTTTTGCAGAACTGTACGTTGGCGCCGACCTGGGTGCGTAAGATGCCAACGAAGGAAGCGGAAGCGCTGGCAATGCACTATCTGCAGCGAGTCCGTATTGCTGAGCATGCGCATAAGTTCCCGGGGCAGCTGTCCGGTGGTCAGCAGCAGCGCGTAGCCATTGCCCGCTCACTGTGCATGAAGCCAAAAATCATGCTGTTTGATGAACCCACCTCAGCGCTTGATCCGGAGATGGTCAAAGAGGTGCTCGATACCATGATTGGCCTGGCGGAAGACGGCATGACGATGCTTTGCGTCACCCATGAAATGGGCTTTGCGCGCACGGTCGCTGACCGGGTTATCTTTATGGACCGCGGCGAGATTGTCGAACAGGCTCCGCCGCAGGAGTTCTTCGCCCATCCAAAATCAGAACGTACCCGCGCGTTTCTGTCGCAGGTTATTCACTAAACGTTAATCACTAAACCTGAAAGGACGTCACGGCTTAAATACCCCTCAGCGGCGGCAGAGCGGGTATTTAAGCGCTCGTTTTATCGCGTCACGGTCAATCAGGGAAGCGATCACGCGGCAGATCTACCGCAATCGTCAGGGCGAGCGTTGCTCTGCCATCAACAACGGGCCCTCCTCATCTCCAGCCGTTAACCCGCGTGTCCAGAAGATTCCGGGAGTCAGCGGCTGAAGGCTATCCCTCATTGCGGCCTGTGGCCGGTTTACCTAAGCTAAAGCTGTAATGTAAATCGCCCATAAGGAGATCATCATGACCGGCTTACCATCCGACGATCGTCATCCCGCTGAAGATAAAGTCCACAAAGACCGGCGCCTGTTGACCGGCGACAGCCCGCTGGCCTCCAACAATCCCGGCAAGCTGGCCGCAAAAACGCTGCTTGCCGACGTCGCGGCGCGATGAGCGGCGCCAATGCGGATGAACCCTTTTCAGCCGCACTCGCCGCCAGTCGCCCTGACGCGGTGTATCGGAAATCTGACAATGAGAACAACGATGCCATTACCTGAATATATGAACGAGGTTGAAATAACCTCTCCCGGCGGACCTGAGGTGCTCCGGGTTCGCAAAGCGCCCCTGCCGCTGCCCGGCCCCGATGAGGTGCTGGTGCACGTTGCCGCTGCGGGCGTAAACCGTCCGGATGTGATACAGCGGCAGGGAAAGTACCCTATGCCCGACGGCGTCACTCCGGTACCCGGCCTTGAAGTGGCCGGGAATATTGTGGCGATAGGTGACAACGTCACTGATTGGGCGATCGGCGACAAGGTGTGTGGCCTGACCAACGGCGGCGGCTACGCGGAATACTGCCTGCTACCCGCGACGCAGTGCCTGCCGGTCCCGACGGGCGTGAGCATGATCGAGGCTGCCGCGATAGCGGAAACGTTCTTTACCGTGTGGGCCAATCTGTTTCAAATGGCTAAGGCCAAACGCGGCGATCGGGTCCTCATCCACGGCGGCACCAGCGGCATCGGCACCACCGCGCTGATGCTGTGCGCAGCCTTCGGGATCGAGTGCTTTGCCACCGCAGGCTCGGAGGATAAATGCGCCGCCGTTGCCGCCCTCGGGGGGCAACCCATCAACTATCGTACCGATGATTTTGCCGCCGTCATCCTCAGCCAGACGCGGGGACGCGGTGTCGATATTATTCTCGACATCATGGGCGCCTCCTACTTCAAGTCGAATCTGACCGCGCTGGCGCGCGATGGCCGCCTGGTGGTGATCGGCTTCCTCGGCGGCGCCATCGCAGACGGCGTTGACCTGCAGGCCATGGCGCTGAAGCGCGCGACCATTACCGGTTCAACCATGCGGGCAAGAACCGCGCAGGAGAAGGCGCGCATCGCCGCTGAGCTCCGCGCGCAGGTCTGGCCGCTGCTGGCCTCGGGCCAGTGTCGGCCCGTCATTGATCAGGTTTTCCGCCTTGAGGATGCCCCGCTGGCGCACGCCAGGATGGAGCGCGGGGATCACATAGGCAAAATTGTGCTCCAGGTGACAGGTTAAAGGTGCGGCCAGGCAGCAAACGGGGCGACCTGGCGCCCCTTTTCTTCGGCGACGGCGGCCAGCACGCGCTCCACGGTATCGATCGTCGCCTGAGTCTGCGGATCGATTTCAATATTCACCTGCTCAGCGACCTTTTTCGTCCCCAGCGTGGTGCGCTGCAGCGTCTCCGGGATCAGGTGCACGCAAAAACGCAGCGGCAGCACTTCACCCACGGTCAGGCTGATCCCGTCCACGCCGATATAGCCTTTGTAGAGGATATACTTCATGGCCGCCGGGTCCCGCAGCCTAAACCACATCTGACGGTTGTGCTCAGAGGCCACGATTTGCACCACTTCTGCGGTGGTCATAATATGGCCTGACATCAGGTGTCCGCCTATTTCATCATTGAATCTGGCGGCGCGCTCAACGTTCACGCTGTCACCTTCCCTGAGCGCTCCTAGGCTGGTCGCCCGCAGGGTTTCGTCCATTAAATCAAAGCTCACCCGCGCGCCTTCAATACGCGTGACCGTCAAACAGCAGCCGTTATTCGCCACCGAGCTGCCGGGTTCGAGCCCCGCCAGCATAGCCGCGGGCAGCTCTATGGCGTGGCTGCGGAAATGGCTTTTTTCTTCAATGGACAGCACTTTCGCCATCCCCTGGACAATACCGGTAAACATAGCGTTCCCCTGTCAACATTGGTTACGGAAAGTCGTTAAAGAGCAAATCCCTCTGCATTGTCTCCTTTCATCCCGGCTCTGCGGCTCGGCGTTATTCGTCCCCGGCCAGCGACTGATACTTCCTGAACCGCTCTTTGGCATCCTCCTCCGTCCGTTCGAACAGCGCGTCCGCGAGATGTGGCGTGGTTTTGTGCAGCGAGGCATAGCGCACCTCGCCGAGCAGAAAGTCGCGGAAGCTCTCTTCAGGCTCTTCGGAATCAAGGACAAACGGCGTCCTGCCTTCCGCCTTGCGCTGCGGATGATAGCGCCACAGATGCCAGTATCCCGCCGCCACCGCGCGTTTCGCCTCCCGCTGGCTGCAGCTCATCCCGGCCTTCAGTCCGTGGTTGATACAGGCGGCATAGGCAATCACCAGCGACGGTCCCGGCCAGGCCTCGGCTTCGGCAATCGCGCGCAGGGTCTGATCTTTGTCGGCCCCCATCGCAATCTGCGCGACGTAGACATTGCCGTAGCTCATCGCCATCATGCCGAGGTCTTTCTTACCGGTGCGTTTGCCCTGGGCGGCGAATTTGGCGATAGCCGCCGTCGGGGTCGATTTCGACGACTGCCCGCCGGTATTGGAGTAGACCTCGGTATCAAACACCAGGATATTGACGTCCTCCCCGCTGGCCAGCACGTGATCGAGACCGCCGAAGCCGATATCGTACGCCCAGCCGTCACCGCCAAATATCCACTGCGAGCGTCGGGTAAAGTAGTCCCGGTTCTGCCAGAGCTGCTCGAGTAGCGGAGACTGCTCTTTCTCCTGCGCCAGTTGTTCGCTTAGCCGGTCCGCGCGCTCGCGGGTTCCCTCTCCTTCATCCTGCTGCGCCAGCCACTGGCTCATCGCCGCTTTAAGCGCCTCGCTCACCGGCAGCGCCAGCGCCGAGGTCATATCATCGGCGATCTGTTTGCGGATAGCCTGGCCGCCGAGCATCATGCCGAGGCCAAACTCGGCATTGTCTTCAAACAGCGAGTTCGCCCACGCCGGGCCATGGCCGCGATGGTTGGTGGTATAGGGAATGGATGGCGCGCTGGCCCCCCAGATAGAGGAGCAGCCGGTGGCGTTGGCAATCATCATCCGGTCGCCAAAAAGCTGGGTGATCAGGCGCGCATAGGGCGTCTCCCCGCAGCCGGCGCAGGCGCCGGAAAACTCCAGCAGCGGCGTCTCAAACTGGCTGCCTTTAACCGTGGTTTTACGAAACGGATTGCTTTTCGGCGCCAGCGCCAGCGCGTAGTCCCAGACCGGCGCCATTCGGCGCTGGCTATCGAGAGGCTGCATTTTCAGCGCCTTGCCGCGTGAAGGACAGGTATCGACGCAGTTACCGCAGCCGGAGCAGTCCAGCGGCGAGATAGCCAGATGGTAGCCGTACTCCTTCGCCCCCTGCGCGGGCTTGCTCAACAGCGCCGCCGGCGCCGCATCCAGCTCGTCGCCGCTCAGCAGCGCCGGGCGGATCGCCGCGTGCGGGCAAATGAAGGCGCACTGGTTACACTGCGTACAGCCGTCGGGATCCCAGACCGGCACCTCCAGCGCAATGCCGCGCTTCTCCCATGCGGCGGTACCCGACGGAAAAGTGCCGTCCTCCATGCCGATAAAGGCGCTAACCGGCAGCTGGTCGCCGCGCTGGCGGTTCATCGGCTGCAGGATGTCGCGGATGAAGTCCGGCATCAGGACCGAGGGCTGCGGGGTCGGTTCATCCAGCGTCGCCCAGTGCGGCGGAACCGTCACCTGATGCAGCGACGCCATGCCGAGGTCAATCGCCCGCTGGTTCATCTCAATGACGCTTGCCCCCTTGTTGCCGTAGCTCTTTTCCACCGCCTGCTTGAGATAGTTCGCGGCGGTCTGCGGATCGATAATCGCCGCCAGCTTAAAGAACGCCGCCTGCATCAGCATATTAAAGCGCCCGCCCAGCCCCAGCTCGCGGGCAATATCAACGGCGTTGAGGG
Source organism: Klebsiella terrigena (assembly GCF_006539725.1). Classification (GTDB taxonomy): domain Bacteria; phylum Pseudomonadota; class Gammaproteobacteria; order Enterobacterales; family Enterobacteriaceae; genus Klebsiella; species Klebsiella terrigena. The sequence continues at coordinate 369,957 of NZ_BJNO01000001.1, forward strand.
TGTAAAAGCGGATATTTTCCCGCGCCAGATAGCGCTTAAAGCCGGCGGGCAGGTGCTGCTCAAGCTCGGCATCGGACCAGCTGCAGTTGAGCAAAAAGGTCCCCCCCGGCTTTAACCCATCCAGCAGCTCATAGCGTTCAACCCAGGACTGCTGCGAACAGGAGATAAAATCCGCCTGGTGGATCAGATAGGGCGAGGTAATCGGCCGGTCGCCGAAGCGCAGGTGCGACACGGTAATGCCGCCGGATTTTTTCGAGTCGTAGGAAAAATAGGCCTGCGCGTAGAGATCGGTCCTGTCGCCGATAATCTTGATCGCACTTTTATTCGCCCCAACCGTGCCGTCCGAGCCCATCCCCCAGAATTTACAGGCGGTGATGCCGGCGTGAGAAACCTCCAGCGCCTTCTGGCGCGGCGGCAATGAGGTAAAGGTGACATCATCGACAATCCCCAGCGTGAAGCCATCCATCGGCAGCGGCCTGTTGAGATTGTCAAACACGGTGGCGATATCGTTGGGCAGAACGTCCTTCCCGCCCAGCGCATAGCGGCCGCCGACAATCAGCGGCGGATCGTCGTGCTGATAGAAAGCGTTTTTAATCTCCAGACACAGCGGCTCGGCCTGGGCCCCGGGCTCCTTAGTACGATCGAGTACGGCAATGCGCCGGACGGATGTCGGCAGCTGAGCAAAGAAGTGCGCCAGCGAAAAGGGGCGGAACAGGTGCACGCTGAGCAAGCCGACCTTCTCTCCCGCCGCGTTCAGCGTCTCCACCACCTCCTGGACGGTGTCGCACACCGATCCCATCGCGATAATCACCCGTTCGGCATCCGCCGCGCCGGAATAGTTGAACAGATGGTACTCCCGTCCGGTAATGGCGCTGATTTGCGCCATATAGCCTTCTACCAGCTCGGGAAGAGCCTGGTAAAAGCGGTTCCCCGCTTCCCGCTCCTGAAAGTAGATATCAGGGTTTTGCGCGGTGCCGCGAATGACCGGATGATCCGGATGCAGCGCGTTACGGCGAAAGCTCTCCAGCGCGGGCCGGTCGAGCAGCGTTTCCAGCTGCTCATACTCCAGCACCTCGATTTTTTGAATTTCGTGCGAGGTGCGAAAGCCGTCGAAGAAATTAATGAACGGGATACGCCCCTTTATCGCCGCCAGGTGCGCCACGGCGGAGAGGTCCATCACCTGCTGAACGTTGTTCTCCGCCAGCATCGCGCAGCCGGTCTGGCGAACCGCCATCACGTCCTGATGATCGCCGAAGATATTGAGCGAGTTGGTCGCCAGCGCCCTGGCGCTAACGTGAAAAACCCCCGGCAGCAGCTCTCCGGCTATTTTGTAGAGGTTGGGGATCATCAGCAGCAGCCCCTGCGACGCGGTATAGGTGGTGGTGAGCGCCCCGGCCTGCAGCGCCCCGTGCACCGCCCCCGCGGCGCCGGCTTCCGATTGCATCTCCATCAAGCGCACCGGCTGACCAAATAGGTTCTTTTTCCCCTGTGCCGCCCATTCGTCGACGTTTTCCGCCATCGGCGTGGAGGGCGTGATCGGGTAGATAGCCGCCACATCGGTAAAGGCGTAGGAGATCCAGGCCGCCGCAGCGTTGCCATCCATTGTTTTCATTTTTCCGGACATTGTTCATTCCTCGAAGGTGAGAGGCATCTTCGCCGCATCAGCTGGCGGCAAACCCTGTCTGTGCCTCAAGCACAGCCCGTGCCAGCTCGCGCATAGCGGAATAGTTTGTGTGAATTCAGCGGATTAGGTGCCAGGAAGCGCGCGATGACGCAAAGAGATTGCGCGGAATAAGACACAGCGCGCGACAAGCTGTTGAACAGCCGACAAAGCCTCCTCTTATTAGCTGGCTGAGCGGAATTGTTCTGTTTCCCACATTTGGTGGCCCTATTGTGCCGTTTTGTTTTACGTCCGCCGCGGTCGATAAAATTTAACTGATTATTTATCAATTAGTTAAATTGATTGGCACGGCTGGTATGTTCCCTGCACTTATCAGATGGCAAACACTCAACAACAGGAGAAGTCACCATGACCATGCGTCAATGCGCTATCTACGGTAAAGGCGGTATCGGCAAATCCACCACCACTCAGAACCTCGTCGCCGCCCTGGCGGAGATGGGTAAGAAAGTGATGATCGTCGGCTGCGATCCGAAGGCGGACTCCACCCGCCTGATCCTGCACGCTAAAGCACAGAACACCATTATGGAGATGGCCGCGGAAGTGGGCTCGGTAGAGGACCTCGAGCTCGAAGATGTCCTGCAAATCGGCTACGGCGACGTGCGCTGTGCAGAATCAGGCGGCCCGGAGCCAGGCGTCGGCTGCGCGGGTCGCGGGGTGATCACCGCCATCAACTTCCTCGAGGAGGAAGGTGCCTACGAGGACGATCTCGACTTCGTGTTCTATGACGTGCTCGGGGACGTGGTCTGCGGCGGCTTCGCGATGCCAATCCGTGAAAATAAGGCCCAGGAGATCTATATCGTCTGCTCCGGCGAAATGATGGCGATGTACGCCGCCAACAACATCTCCAAGGGGATCGTTAAGTACGCCAAATCCGGCAAGGTCCGCCTCGGCGGCCTGATCTGTAACTCGCGTCAGACCGACCGGGAAGATGAGCTGATCGTGGCGCTGGCGGAGAAGCTCGGCACCCAGATGATCCACTTCGTGCCGCGCGACAACATCGTGCAGCGCGCGGAAATTCGCCGGATGACGGTTATCGAGTACGACCCGAACTGCCAGCAGGCCAATGAGTACCGCACCCTGGCCAACAAGATCGTCAACAACACCATGAAGGTGGTGCCGACGCCCTGCACCATGGATGAACTGGAGTCGCTGCTGATGGAGTTCGGCATCATGGAAGAAGAAGACACCAGCATCATTGGTAAAACCGCCGCCGAAGAAAACGCGGCCTGAGCACAGGACAATCATCATGACCAACGCAACAGGCGAACGTAATCTCGCGCTAATCCAGGAGGTCCTGGAAGTCTTTCCCGAAACCGCGCGTAAAGAGCGCAGAAAGCACATGATGGTCAGCGATCCGCAAATGGAGAGCGTCGGCAAGTGCATTATCTCTAACCGTAAATCGCAGCCCGGGGTGATGACCGTGCGCGGCTGCGCCTACGCCGGCTCCAAAGGGGTGGTATTCGGGCCCATTAAGGATATGGCCCATATCTCCCACGGGCCGGTCGGCTGCGGGCAGTACTCGCGCGCCGGGCGTCGCAACTACTTCACCGGGGTCAGCGGCGTCGACAGCTTCGGCACCCTCAACTTCACCTCCGATTTTCAGGAGCGCGACATCGTCTTCGGCGGTGATAAAAAGCTCACTAAGCTGATTGAAGAGATGGAGCTGCTGTTCCCGCTCACCAAGGGCATCACCATCCAGTCGGAATGCCCGGTGGGGCTTATCGGCGATGATATCAGCGCGGTCGCCAACGCCAGCAGCAAGGCGCTGGATAAGCCGGTGATCCCGGTGCGCTGCGAAGGATTTCGCGGCGTATCGCAGTCGCTGGGGCACCATATCGCCAACGACGTGGTTCGCGACTGGGTGCTCAATAATCGTGAGGGGCAGCCGTTTGCCTCCACCCCTTACGATGTGGCAATCATCGGCGATTACAACATCGGTGGCGACGCCTGGGCCTCGCGCATTCTGCTCGAAGAGATGGGCCTGCGGGTGGTCGCCCAGTGGTCCGGCGACGGCACCCTGGTTGAGATGGAGAACACCCCTTTCGTTAAGCTGAATCTGGTCCACTGCTACCGTTCGATGAACTACATCGCCCGGCACATGGAAGAAAAGCATCAGATCCCGTGGATGGAGTACAACTTCTTCGGCCCGACCAAAATCGCCGAATCGCTGCGCAAAATTGCCGACCAGTTTGACGACGTCATTCGCGCCAACGCCGAGAAGGTGATCGCCAAATACGAGGGGCAAATGGCGGCGATTATCGCCAAATATCGCCCGCGGCTGGAGGGGCGCAAGGTGCTGCTCTATATGGGCGGCCTGCGTCCGCGGCACGTCATTGGCGCCTATGAAGATCTCGGCATGGAGATCGTCGCCGCCGGCTATGAGTTTGCCCATAACGACGACTACGACCGCACCCTGCCGGACCTTAAGGAAGGCACCCTGCTGTTCGATGACGCCAGCAGCTACGAGCTGGAGGCGTTTGTCAAAGCGCTGAAGCCCGACCTTATCGGCTCCGGGATCAAGGAGAAATATATCTTCCAGAAAATGGGGGTTCCGTTCCGCCAGATGCATTCGTGGGACTACTCCGGCCCGTACCACGGCTACGATGGTTTCGCCATTTTTGCCCGCGATATGGATATGACCCTAAACAACCCGGCGTGGAACGAACTGATCGCCCCGTGGCTGAAGTCTGCGTGATTGCCCATTTACTGTCCCGTTAGTTCACCGATTTGTGGCGCGGGAGGAGAACACCATGAGCCAAACGATTGATAAAATTGATAGCTGTTATCCGCTATTCGAACAGGACGAATACCAGGAGATGTTCCGCAGTAAGCGGATACTGGAAGAGGCGCACGATGCGCAGCGCGTGCAGGAGGTTTTCGCCTGGACCACCACCGCCGAATATGAAGCGCTGAACTTTCAGCGCGAGGCGCTGACCGTTGACCCGGCGAAAGCCTGTCAGCCCCTTGGGGCGGTGCTCTGCTCGCTGGGGTTTGCTAATACCCTGCCCTATGTTCACGGCTCCCAGGGGTGCGTGGCCTATTTTCGCACCTACTTTAACCGCCATTTCAAAGAGCCGATCGCCTGCGTATCCGACTCGATGACCGAAGACGCGGCGGTCTTCGGCGGCAACAACAATATGAATCTCGGGCTGCAGAACGCCAGCGCGCTCTACAAACCGGAGATCATCGCGGTCTCTACTACCTGCATGGCGGAGGTTATCGGCGACGATCTGCAGGCGTTTATCGCCAACGCCAAAAAGGACGGTTTTGTCGATAGCAGCATTGCCGTGCCGCACGCCCATACGCCAAGCTTTATCGGCAGCCACGTCACCGGCTGGGACAATATGTTCGAAGGGTTCGCCAAAACCTTTACCGCCGGCTATGAAGGGCAGCCGGGCAAGCTGCAAAAGCTCAACCTGGTGACTGGCTTTGAGACCTATCTCGGCAACTTCCGCGTGCTGAAGCGGATGATGGCGCAGATGGCGGTGCCGTGCAGCCTGCTCTCCGACCCGTCGGAGGTCCTTGATACCCCCGCCGACGGCCACTATCGGATGTATGCCGGCGGCACCACCCAGCAGGAGATGAAGGAGGCACCGGACGCCATCGATACGCTGCTCCTGCAGCCGTGGCAGCTGCTGAAAAGCAAAAAAGTGGTGCAGGAGATGTGGCGCCAGCCGGCAACCGACGTGGCGGTCCCGCTGGGGTTAGCCGCCACCGACGAGCTGCTGATGACCGTCAGCCAGCTCAGCGGCAAGCCGATTACCGACGCCCTCACCCTTGAGCGCGGGCGGCTGGTCGACATGATGCTCGACTCCCACACCTGGCTGCATGGCAAGAAATTTGGCCTCTACGGCGACCCTGACTTTGTGATGGGGCTGACCCGCTTCCTGCTGGAGCTCGGCTGCGAGCCAACGGTTATCCTCAGCCATAACGCCAACAAACGCTGGCTGAAGGCGATGAAGAAAATGCTGGAGGCCTCGCCCTACGGCCGCGACAGCGAAGTGTTCATCAACTGCGATTTGTGGCACTTCCGTTCGCTGATGTTCACCCGTCAGCCGGACTTTATGATAGGCAACTCCTACGGCAAATTTATCCAGCGCGACACCCTGGCGAAGGGCAAAGCCTTTGAAGTTCCGCTTATTCGCCTCGGCTTTCCGCTGTTCGACCGTCATCATCTGCACCGCCAGACCACCTGGGGCTATGAAGGCGCGATGAACATCGTTACCACGCTGGTAAACGCCGTGCTGGAGAAACTGGATAACGACACCAGCCAGTTAGGCAAAACCGACTATAGCTTCGACCTCGTCCGTTAACCATTAGCCGCCCCGCGCAAGCGGGGCCTGGAGGGGCCTATGGCCATCGTGATTTTTCGTGAGCGCGGCGCGGATCTGTATGCCTATATCGCCAGGCGGGATCTGGAGGCGCGGGTGATACAGATTGAGCATAACGACGTTGACCGCTGGGGCGGCGCAATCTCGCTGGAAGGCGGCGGACGCTACTACGTCAGCCCGCAGCCGGAGCGGCCCACCTTCCCGATAAGCCTGCGGGCCACCCGCAGTACGCTGATATAAGGAGCCGGCGATGTCCGACAACGATACCCTTTTCTGGCGCCTGCTGGCGCTGTTCCAGACGCTGCCGGATCTGCCGCCGGCGCAAATCTTAGACTGGCTGGCGCAGGAGAGCGGCGAGACCCTGACCCCGGAGCGCCTGGCCACCTTAACGCAGCCGCGCCTCGCCGCCGCCTTTCCGTCAACCACTGCCGTGATGTCCCCCGCCCGCTGGTCGCGGGTGATGGCCTGCCTGCGGGGCGCGCTGCCCGTTCATCTGAGCATCGCCCGCCCCGCGCAGCGGACGCCGCAGCTGCTGGCCGCATTCTGCTCCCAGGACGGCCTGCTCATTAACGGCCACTTCGGCCAGGGGCGTCTGTTCTTTATCTATGCCTTTGATGAGCAAGGCGGCTGGCTGCACGATCTGCGCCGCTATCCGTCAGCGCCGGATAGCCAGGAGGCCAGCGAAGTACGCGCCCGGCTGGTTGACGATTGTCAGCTGCTGTTCTGCCAGGAGATCGGCGGTCCCGCCGCCGCCCGGCTGATCCGCCACCAGATCCATCCGATGAAAGCGCCGCCCGGCACCGCTATTCAGGCCCAGTGCGAGGCCATCAACACCCTGCTGGCCGGGCGCCTGCCGCCGTGGCTGGCGAAGCGACTTCACAGGGATAACCCGCTGCAGGAGCGCGTCTTTTAACCCCCTGTTATTTGCCCGTTGCCCGCCGACCCCGCGGGCTTTTTTTCTCGCCCCGCTCCACGACCCACAACATTCTCGTTCGATTGTGGGCTTTGTCGCAAAGCTCACAAGACTTTTTCTTTAAAAATCAATGTTCACCGCGTGGATCGCGAATTGCATTTCCATCATCATCCCCCACGGTCAACGAGGTCACTATGAAGGGAAATGAAATTCTGGCGCTGCTGGATGAGCCCGCCTGCGAACATAACCATAAACAGAAGTCCGGCTGTAGCGCGCCAAAACCCGGCGCCACCGCCGGCGGCTGCGCGTTCGACGGCGCCCAGATAACCCTGCTGCCCATCGCCGACGTGGCGCATCTGGTGCACGGCCCCATCGGCTGCGCCGGCAGCTCATGGGATAACCGCGGCAGCATGAGCTCCGGGCCGAATATAAACCGGCTGGGGTTCACCACCGATCTTAATGAGCAGGATGTGATCATGGGCCGCGGCGAACGCCGCCTGTTTCACGCGGTTCGCCATATCGTCACCCGCTACCGCCCGGCGGCGGTCTTTATCTACAACACCTGCGTGCCGGCAATGGAGGGCGACGACCTGGAGGCGGTTTGCCAGGCTGCGCAGACCGCCACCGGCGTGCCGGTTATCGCTATCGACGCCGCCGGTTTTTACGGCAGTAAAAACCTCGGCAACCGACTGGCCGGCGAGGTGATGGTCAAGCGGGTTATCGGCCAGCGCGAACCGGCCCCCTGGCCGGAGGCATCCCCGTTCGCCCCGGAGCATCGCCACGACGTTGGCCTGATCGGCGAATTTAATATCGCCGGGGAGTTCTGGCACATTCAGCCGCTGCTCGATGAGCTGGGGATCCGCGTGCTCGGCAGCCTCTCCGGCGACGGCCGCTTTGCTGAAATCCAGACCATGCACCGGGCGCAGGCCAATATGCTGGTCTGCTCGCGGGCGTTAATTAACGTCGCCAGATCGCTGGAGCAGCGCTACGGCACCCCGTGGTTCGAAGGCAGCTTCTACGGCATCCGCGCGACCTCCGACGCCCTGCGTCAGCTGGCGGCCCTGCTGGGCGATGACGACCTGTGCCGCCGCACCGAGGCGCTGATTGCGCGCGAGGAGCAGGCGGCGGAGCTGGCGCTCAGGCCGTGGCGCGAGCAGCTGCGCGGGCGCAAAGCGCTGCTCTACACCGGCGGCGTTAAATCCTGGTCGGTGGTGTCGGCGCTGCAGGATCTGGGGATGAGCGTGGTGGCGACCGGCACGCGCAAATCCACCGAGGAAGATAAACAGCGGATCCGCGAGCTGATGGGCGAAGAGGCGGTCATGCTCGACGAAGGCAACGCCCGCACCCTGCTGGACGTGGTCTATCGCTACCAGGCCGACCTGATGATCGCCGGCGGGCGCAATATGTACACCGCCTACAAGGCCCGGCTGCCGTTTCTCGATATCAATCAGGAACGCGAGCACGCCTTCGCCGGCTATCAGGGCATCGTCACCCTCGCCCGTCAGATCTGCCAGACCATCAATAGCCCGGTCTGGCCGCAAACCCATTCCCGCGCCCCCTGGCACTAAGGAGCACAGCATGGCAGAAATTTTTCGCACCGATAAACCGCTGGCGGTCAGTCCGGTTAAAACCGGCCAGCCGCTCGGCGCAATCCTCGCCAGCCTCGGGATCGGACACTGCATCCCGCTGGTCCACGGCGCGCAGGGCTGCAGCGCCTTCGCCAAGGTCTTTTTTATTCAGCACTTCCATGATCCGGTGCCTCTACAGTCGACGGCGATGGACCCGACCTCGACGATTATGGGCGCGGACGGCAATATCTTTACCGCCCTCGACACCCTGTGCCAGCGCAACACTCCGCAGGCCATCGTCCTGCTCAGCACCGGGCTGTCGGAGGCCCAGGGCAGCGACATGTCCCGGATCGTGCGCCAGTTCCGCGAGGAGTATCCCCGGCATAAAGGGGTGGCGATATTGACGGTCAACAGCCCTGATTTTTATGGCTCGATGGAAAACGGCTTCAGCGCCGTGCTGGAGAGCGTCATCGAGCAGTGGGTCGCGCCGACGCCGCGCGCCGGCCAGCGAAATCGCCGGGTCAACCTGCTGGTGAGCCACCTCTGCTCCCCCGGCGATATCGAGCTGCTGCGCCGCTACGTGGAGGCCTTCGGCCTGCAGGCGACGATCCTGCCGGACCTCGCACAATCGATGGACGGGCATCTCGCGCAGGGGGATTTTTCGCCGGTCACCCAGGGCGGGACGCCGCTGCGCCAGATAGAGCAGATGGGGCAGAGCCTGTGCAGCTTCGCCATCGGCGCCTCGCTGAGCCGGGCCTCCTCCCTGCTGGCCCGGCGCAGCCACGGCGAGGTTATCGCCCTGCCGCACCTGATGACCCTTGAGCACTGCGATACGTTCATCCATCAGCTGGCGAAGATTTCCGGGCGCGGCGTTCCGCAGTGGATTGAGCGCCAGCGTGGACAGCTGCAGGACGCGATGATCGACTGCCACATGTGGCTCCAGGACCAGCGCATGGCGATGGCGGCAGAAGGCGATCTGCTGGCAGCGTGGTGCGATTTTGCCGCCAGCCAGGGAATGCGCCCAGGTCCGCTGGTCGCCCCCACCGGCCATCCCAGCCTGCGCCAGCTGCCGGTCGAACGCGTGGTGCCGGGAGATCTGGAGGATCTGCAAACCCTGCTCTGTTCGCAGCCCGCCGACCTGCTGGTGGCCAATTCTCACGCCTGCGACCTGGCGGAACAGTTCGCGCTACCGCTGATCCGCGCCGGCTTCCCTCTCTTTGACCGCCTCGGCGAGTTCCGCCGGGTACGACAGGGCTACAGCGGGATACGCGATACGCTGTTTGAACTGGCCAACCTGATGCGCGAGCGCCACCGCCACGTCGCCCTTTACCGCTCACCGCTGCGCCAGAACGCCGAACCGCCCTTCACCCCAGGAGCCGATTATGCCGCCCATTAACCGCCAGTTTGACATGGTCCATTCCGACGAGTGGTCCATGAAGGTCGCTTTTGCCAGCTCCGACTATCGCCACGTCGACCGCCACTTTGGCGCCACGCCGCGGCTGGTGGTGTATGGCGTCAAGGCGGATCGGGTCACCCTGATCAGGGTGGTTGATTTCACGGTCGAAAGCGGCCATCAGGCGGAGAGGATCGGCCCACGGATCCACGCCCTTGAGGACTGCGTCACCCTGTTCTGCGTCGCCATCGGCGATGCGATTTTTCGCCAGCTGCTGCAGGTTGGCGTGCGCGCAGAACGCGTGCCCGCCGACACCAAAATTGTCGATTTACTGCAGGAGATCCAGCTCTACTGGTACGCCAAAGAGCAGCGTAAAAGCGCCCGCAGGCGCGACCCGGAGCGCTTTACCCGGCTGCTCGAGGAGCAGGAGTGGCGGGAGGATCGCGACCCGCGGGGCTAACCCTGTCGTTTCTGTGACAAACCCCACAAAAAATAGCGACACTGTCGGGCGGTATTGTCAGATGTGGATTCTAAGTATCTAAAAATAAACGCATTTACGCATTGGTACTGCATTTGCTTGTTGATCGCTACCACCGCGCTTTCTGCGGTGGAACGCGCCCCGGCGTTTTCCGTCATCATCCCTGGAGCTGACAGCATGTGGAATTACTCCGAGAAAGTGAAAGACCATTTTTTTAATCCCCGCAACGCGCGCGTGGTGGACAACGCCAACGCGGTGGGCGATGTCGGTTCATTGAGCTGCGGCGACGCGCTGCGCCTGATGCTGCGCGTTGACCCGCAAACTGAAATTATCGAGGAGGCCGGGTTCCAGACCTTTGGCTGCGGCAGCGCGATCGCCTCCTCTTCCGCGCTGACGGAGCTGATCGTCGGCCGCACGCTGGCCGAAGCCGCAGAGGTCACCAACCAGCAGATCGCCGACTACCTCGACGGACTGCCGCCGCAGAAAATGCACTGCTCGGTGATGGGCCAGGAGGCGCTGCGTGCGGCCATCGCCAACTTTCGCGGCGAGAGCCTCGACGAAGAGCATGAAGAGGGTCGGCTGATTTGCAAATGCTTCGGCGTCGATGAAGGGCATATCCGCCGCGCGGTGCTCAACAACGGCCTGACGACGCTTGAGGAGGTGATTAACTACACCAAAGCCGGCGGCGGCTGCACCTCCTGCCATGAACAAATCGAGCTGGCGCTGGCGGCGATCCTCGCCGAACGGCCGCAGAAGCCCCTCCCCGTCGCCAGCGGCAAAGATCCGCACTGGCAGAGCGTGGTCGACACCATCGCCGAACTGCGCCCGCATATTCAGGCCGACGGCGGGGATATGTCCCTGCTCAACGTCGCCAACCACCAGGTCACCGTCAGCCTTTCCGGCAGCTGCAGCGGCTGCATGATGACCGACATGACCCTGGCCTGGCTGCAGCAAAAGCTGATGGAACGTACCGGCTGTTATATGGAAGTGGTGGCGGCATAGGCCGCGGTTAACTGACCCAAGGGGGACAAGATGAAACAGGTTTATCTCGATAACAACGCCACCACCCGGTTAGACCCGATGGTTCTCGAAGCGATGATGCCCTTTTTAACCGATTTTTACGGCAATCCCTCGTCCATTCATGATTTTGGCATTCCGGCCCAGGCGGCGCTGGAGCGGGCGCATCAGCAGGCAGCGGCGCTGCTCGGGGCGGAGTATCCCAGTGAGATAATTTTTACCTCCTGCGCCACCGAGGCCACCGCTACCGCCATCGCCTCGGCGGTGGCCCTGATGCCGGAGCGGCGGGAGATCGTCACCACCGCGGTTGAGCATCCGGCGACGCTGGCAGTCTGCGAGCACCTGGAGCGCCAGGGCTATCTGATCCACCGTATCGCGGTAGACGGCAACGGCGCGCTGGATATGGCGCAGTTCCGGGCGGCGCTCACTCCCCGGGTCGCGCTGGTCAGCGTGATGTGGGCGAATAACGAAACCGGCGTCATTTTCCCGGTGGTCGAAATGGCGGAGCTGGCCCATCAACAGGGCGCGCTGTTCCACTGCGACGCGGTGCAGGCGGTGGGCAAGCTGCCGATAGCGGTCGGCAAAACCGCCATCGACATGCTCTCCTGCTCGGCGCATAAGTTTCACGGCCCGAAGGGCGTCGGCTGCCTCTATCTGCGGCGGGGAACGCGCTTTCGCCCGCTGCTGCGCGGCGGCCATCAGGAGTACGGGCGACGGGCCGGAACGGAAAACATCTCCGGGATCGTCGGCATGGGCGCGGCCTGCGAGCTGGCGCAGATCCATCTGCCGGGCATGGCGCAAACCGGCCTGCTGCGCGATCGCCTCGAACGGCGCCTGCAGGCCTGCGTCCCATCGGTCATGGTGATGGGCGGCGGCCAGCCGCGGGTGCCCGGCACGCTGAATCTGGCCTTTGAGTTTATTGAAGGTGAAGCGATCCTGCTGCTGCTGAATCAGGTCGGGATTGCCGCCTCCAGCGGCAGCGCCTGCACCTCTGGCTCGCTGGAGCCCTCGCACGTGATGCGGGCGATGAATATTCCCTACACCGCGGCCCACGGCACCATCCGTTTCTCCCTCTCGCGCTACACCCGGGAAAAAGAGATGGATTACGTCATTGCCATGCTGCCGCCGATTGTTGAACGCCTGCGGGCGCTGTCGCCCTACTGGCAGGACGGCAGGCCGCATCCGACGGCGGACGCATTTACGCCGGTTTATGGCTAAGGCGGAGACGACGATGAGACGCGTGCTGATCAACGACACCACGCTGCGTGACGGCGAACAGAGCCCCGGCGTGGCCTTTCGCCCCAGCGAGAAGGTAGCCATCGCCGAGGCGCTGTATGCGGCGGGAATTACGGCGCTGGAGGTGGGAACCCCGGCCATGGGGGATGAGGAGCTTGCGCGGATCCAGCTGGTGCGCCGCCAGCTTCCCCACGCCACGCTGATGACCTGGTGTCGGATGAACGCGCAGGAGATCCGCCAGAGCGCCGATTTGGGCATCGACTGGGTGGATATCTCCATTCCGGCCTCGGATAAGCTGCGGCAGTACAAGCTGCGCGAACCGCTGGCGCTGCTGCTGGAGCGGCTGGCGACCTTTATTCAGCTTGCGCGGACCCTTGGCCTGCAGGTGTGCATCGGCTGCGAAGATGCCTCCCGCGCCAGCGGCCAGACCCTGCACGATATTGCCCGGGTGGCGCAGGACGCCGGCGCGGCCCGCCTCCGTTACGCCGATACGGTTGGCATACTCGATCCCTTTACCACCTTCGAGCACATCTCGGCCCTGCGCGAAGTCTGGCCCGGCGACATCGAGATGCATGCCCATAACGATCTCGGCCTCGCCGCCGCCAATACGCTGGCGGCGGTGCGCGCCGGCGCCTCCAGCGTTAATACCACCGTGCTTGGCCTCGGCGAGCGCGCGGGCAACGCAGCGCTGGAAACCGTCGCCCTGGGCCTTGAGCGCTGCCTCGGCGTTGCAACCGGCGTCTATTTTCCGGCGCTCCCCGCGCTCTGCCAGCAGGTAGCGACGGCGGCGCTGCGCCCCATCGACCCGCAGCAGCCGCTGGTCGGCGAGCTGGTCTTTACCCACGAGTCGGGCGTCCACGTGGCGGCGCTGCTGCGCGATCGCGAGAGCTATCAGGCGATCGATCCGGCGCTGGTCGGCCGCAGCTACCGGCTGGTGCTGGGAAAACACTCCGGGCGTCAGGCGGTGAACGGCATTTTCGACGCCATGGGCTATCACCTCAGCTCAGCGCAAATTAACCAGCTGCTGCCCGCCATCCGCCGCTTTGCCGAGCACGGCAAGCGCAGCCCGCGGGACTATGAGCTGGTCGCGATATATGACGAACTCTACGGCGCGACCGCGCTGCGAACAGGGGGATAATCATGGAGTGGTTTTATCAAATTCCCGGCGTGGACGAGCTGAGCTCCGCCGAGTCTTTCTTTCAGTTTTTCGCCGTACCCTATCAGCCAGAGCGGCTCGGCCGCTGCTGCCTGCCGGTGCTGACGACCTTTCACCGCAAGCTGCGCGCCGAAGTCCCGCTGCAGAACCGGCTGGAGGAGAACGCCCGCGCCTCGTGGCTGCTGGCGCGACGGCTGCTTGCTGAAAGCTACCGGCAGCAGTTTCAGGAGGAGGAAGAATGAGGCCAAAATTCACCTTCAGCGACGAAGTACGGGTGGTGCGCGCGATCCGTAACGACGGCACCGTGGCGGGCTTTGCCCCCGGCGAGCTGCTGGTCAGGCGCGGCAGCACCGGCTTTGTCCGCGACTGGGGCGTCTTTTTACAGGATCAGATTATTTACCAGATCCACTTTCCGCAGGGAGACCGGGTCATCGGCTGCCGCGAACAGGAGCTGATCCCCATCGCCCAGCCGTGGTTGGCCGGAAATTTGCAGTATGGCGATACCGTCACCTGCCGAATGCCGCTGGCCGTCAACGGCGAGGTGGTGGTTAACGTTGGTCAACAGGGGCGCATCGAGGCGACCGATCGGGGCGAGCGCGGCGACAGCTATACCGTCGACTTTAGCGGCCGCTGGTTTACCGTGCCGGTTGGGGCCATCAGCCTCGTCGAGGAGAGATAATCATGAACGCATGGGAACGGTTTGGCCGCCAGCGCCTGGCGCGCAGCCGCTGGAACAGTGAACCGGCGGCATTAAACGCCGCCGACAGCGAGGCCTTTGAGCAGGCCTGGCAGCGCCAGCGTCAGATGGAGCTGGCTATCGTCACCCTGGCGCCGGCGCACGATATTGCGCCAGAGCTGAGGGATAGCGTGGCCGCGTCGCTTGGGGTTTGGCTTAGCGACGGCGGCTTTACCCCCGAGGAGCGCGAGGCCATCGTGCTGCATCACACCCGCCTGGAGATCGCCTTTGCCGAACTGGCGCAGCAGGTGCCGCAGCCGGATCCGTCAACGGTACAGGCCTGGTATCTTCACCATCAGGCGCATTTTATGCGCCCGGAGCAGCGCCTGACCCGCCACCTGCTGCTGACGGTCGATGGCGACCTCGAGGCGGTTCATCGGCAAATCCTCGGGCTGCATCAGCAAATCAACGTCTCCCGCGATGCCTTTGCGCCGCTGGCGCAGCGCTATTCCCAGTGCCCGAGCGCGCTGGAGGGCGGACGCTTAGGCTGGATTAGCCGGGGATTGCTCTATCCGCAGCTGGAGACGGCGCTGTTTTCGCTCACGGAGAATGCGCTGAGCCCGCCGGTCGCCAGCGAGCTGGGATGGCACCTGCTGTGGTGCGAAGCGATTCGCCCCGCCGTGCCGATGGAGCAGCAGCAGGCGCTGGAGAGCGCCCGCGATTATCTGTGGCAGCAAAGCCAGCAGCGCCATCAGCGCCGGTGGCTGCAGGATTCAATCTCGTGCCAGCCGGGGCTGTGCGGGTAGCCCTGCGGCTACCCGCGAAAACTTACAGCACCACGCGTTTGATCTCCTCAAGCCAGCGGCTCAGGCGCTCTTCGCTGCGATCGAACTGGTTATCCTGGTCGAGAACCAGTCCCACAAACCGCTCTCCCTCCAGCGCCGATGAGGCGCTGAACTCGTATCCCTCATTCGGCCAGCTGCCGATAATCTGCGCCCCGCAGCGGCTCAGGACGTCATACAGCGGGCGCATTCCGCTGGCGAAGTTGTCCGGATAGCCCTGCTGATCGCCGAGACCGAACAGCGCCACGGTTTTACCGCTCAGGCTGATGCCGTCAAGGGCCGGGATAAATTCGCTCCACGATTCGCTCTCGCATCCGGCCGCCAGGCCCGGCAGCTGCCCGTCTCCCAGCGTCGGCGTACCCAGAATCAGCACCGGATAGGCCAAAAACGCCTCCAGCGTCGTGCGGTTAATGTTGACCGGGGCATCCGCAACGCCGCCCAGCTGCTTGTGGATCAGCTTCGCAATTTTGCGCGTTTTGCCGGTATCCGTGCCAAAGAAAATGCCAATGTTCGCCATGTTACGCTCCTGTCGGGAAGGGGGTTAAAACACCAGTTGTCGCCAGGGGTATTGCGAAGGCTGTGCCAGGTTTATTTGCACCACCGCGGCCCAGGTCTGCCCCATAACGATCGCCCCTTCGCCCTTCTTCCGCCCACAGCGGGCCCGTCCGGGCCGCAACAACGCAAAAAAAGCGCGATTTTCCGCTGTCGGATCAATGTTTCATCAGGTCGCTTTGATAAGGGCGCACGGTTTGCATGGTTATCAGGATGCGAATAACACCGCGGCGTTGGCGTCGCGGTGTCGGACAAATTGTCATAACTGCGACACAGGAGTTTGCGATGACCCTGAATATGATGCTCGATAACGCCGTGCCGGAGGCGATTGCCGGCGCGCTGACTCAACAACATCCGGGGCTGTTTTTTACCATGGTAGAACAGGCGTCGGTGGCGATTTCGCTGACCGATGCGAGAGCCAATATCATTTACGCCAATCCGGCGTTTTGCCGCCAGACCGGCTATTCGCTGGCGCAGCTGCTGAACCAGAACCCGCGGCTGCTGGCCAGCAGCCAGACGCCGCGCGAAATTTACCAGCAGATGTGGCAAACGCTGCTCCAGCGCCAGCCCTGGCGCGGCCAGCTGATCAATCAGCGCCGCGACGGCGGGCTCTATCTGGTGGATATCGACATCACGCCGGTACTCAATCCCCAGGGCGAGCTGGAGCACTATCTGGCGATGCAGCGGGATATCAGCGTCAGCTACACCCTCGAGCAGCGCCTGCGCAATCACATGACCCTGATGGAAGCCGTGCTCAATAATATTCCCGCCGCCGTAGTGGTGGTCGACGAGCAGGATCGGGTGGTGATGGATAACCTCGCCTACAAAACCTTCTGCGCCGACTGCGGCGGGAAAGAGCTGCTGGTTGAGCTGCAGGTTTCACCGCGCAAAATGGGGCCCGGCGCGGAGCAAATTCTGCCGCTGGCGGTGCGCGGCGCGGTACGCTGGCTGTCGGTGACCAGCTGGGCGCTGCCCGGCGTTAGCGAAGAAGCCAGCCGCTATTTCGTCGACAGCGCCCCGGCGCGCACGCTGGTCGTTATCACCGACTGCTCGCAGCAGCGCCAGCAGCACGAGCAGGGTCGCCTCGACCGGCTCAAGCAGCAGATGACCGCCGGTAAGCTGCTGGCCGCCATTCGCGAGTCGCTCGACGCGGCGCTAATTCAGCTTAACTGTCCGATCAACATGCTGGCGGCGGCGCGCCGGCTGAACGGCGAAGGCGGCGGTAACGTGGCGCTGGAGGCCGCGTGGCGCGAAGGCGAAGAGGCGATGGCTCGCCTGCAGCGCTGCCGGCCCTCCCTGGAGCTGGAGAGCAACGCCGCCTGGCCGCTGCAGCCCTTCTTCGACGATCTGTGCGCGCTCTACCGTACCCGCTTCGAGGATCGCGGCGTGCTGCTGGTCGATATGGCCTCCCCGCACCTGATCGGCTTCGGCCAGCGCACGCAGCTACTGGCCTGCTTAAGCCTGTGGTTTGACCGCACGCTGGCCCTCGCCGCCGAGCTGCCCTCCGTGCCGCTGGAGATGCAGCTCTACGCCGAAGAGGACGAGGGCTGGCTTTCGCTCTACCTCAACGACAATGTGCCGCTGCTGCAGGTGCGCTATACCCATTCCCCCGATGCCTTAAACTCTCCCGGCAAGGGGATGGAGCTGCGGCTCATCCAGACCCTGGTCGCCCACCATCGCGGCGCCATCGAACTGACTTCCCGTCCGCAGGGGGGAACCTGCCTTGTGCTGCGCTTCCCCCTCTTTAACACCCTGAACGGAGGCGAGCTATGACCCACAAACCCGACTCAGACACCACCGTCAGGCGCTTTGACCTCTCTCAGCAGTTTACCGCCATGCAGCGCATCAGCGTGGTGCTGAGCCGCGCCACCGAGGCCAGCAAGACGCTCCAGGAGGTGCTGAGCGTGCTGTACAACGACGCCTTTATGCAGCACGGCATGATCTGCCTTTACGATAGCGAGCAGGAAATTCTCAGCATCGAAGCGCTACAGCAGACGGATGGTCAGACGCTGCCTGGCAGTACGCAGATCCGCTACCGGCCGGGGGAAGGACTGGTCGGCACCGTGCTGGCGCGGGGCCAGTCGCTGGTGCTGCCGCGCGTCGCCGACGATCGGCGCTTTCTCGACCGCCTCAGCCTCTATGATTACGATCTGCCGTTTATCGCCGTGCCGCTGATGGGGCCCAACGCTCAGCCCATTGGCGTGCTGTCGGCGCAGCCGATGGTGCGTCAGGACGAGCGGCTCCCGGCCTGCACGCGGTTTCTTGAAACCGTGGCTAACCTGATAGCCCAGACCATTCGCCTGATGATCCTCCCGACTTCCGCGCAGCAGCCAGCTCAGCCCCTCGCCAGAGCCGAGCGGCCACGCACCTGCGCGCCTGCGCGCGGTTTTGGCCTCGACACGATGGTCGGTAAAAGCCCGGCAATGCGCCAGATTATGGAGATTATTCGTCAGGTCTCCCGCTGGGATACCACGGTGCTGGTGCGCGGCGAGAGCGGAACCGGCAAAGAGCTGATTGCCAATGCCATTCACCATAATTCGCCGCGCGCCGCTGCCGCGTTCGTCAAGTTTAACTGCGCGGCGCTGCCGGACACCCTGCTGGAGAGCGAGCTGTTTGGTCATGAGAAAGGCGCCTTTACCGGGGCGGTGCGCCAGCGCAAGGGCCGCTTTGAGCTGGCGGACGGCGGCACTCTGTTTCTCGATGAGATTGGCGAAAGCAGCGCCTCATTCCAGGCCAAGCTGCTGCGCATCCTGCAGGAGGGAGAGATGGAGCGCGTGGGCGGCGATGAAACCCTGCGGGTAAACGTGCGCATCATCGCGGCGACCAACCGCCACCTGGAGGAGGAGGTGCGGCTGGGACATTTCCGCGAGGATCTCTACTATCGCCTCAACGTGATGCCTGTCGCCCTGCCCCCGCTGCGCGAGCGCCAGGAGGATATCGCCGAGCTGGCGCATTTTCTGGTACGCAAAATCGCCCAAAATCAGGGGCGGTCGCTGCGAATAAGCGACGGCGCGATCCGCCTGCTGATGGAGTACAGCTGGCCGGGAAACGTGCGCGAGCTGGAAAACTGCCTTGAGCGTTCGGCGGTGATGTCGGAGAGCGGGCTGATCGACCGGGACGTGATTTTGTTCAATCACTACGACACGATGCCGAAAGCGCTCCCCGCCAGCGGCCCGTCAGAGGATGGCTGGCTCGATAATACGCTCGACGAGCGCCAGCGGCTGATTGCCGCGCTGGAAAAAGCCGGCTGGGTGCAGGCCAAAGCGGCGCGCCTGCTCGGGATGACGCCGCGCCAGGTCGCCTATCGGATCCAGATTATGGACATCACCATGCCGCGAATCTGACTCGTCGTGTGAGGTTCAGGACATTGTCAGCAATCGGGCGGAATTGCGACAATTTACTGCCTAATATTATCTTTAATTTTCAGTTGGTTAGTGAAGTGGCGTTTGGTACAGCATTTGCAGCAGGAAGGTATCGCCCAACCATGAAGGTACGACCATGACTTCCTGCTCCTCTTTCCCTGCCGGTAAAGCCTGTCACTCTGCGGACAGCGGCGCGTTAACGCCTTTCGTTGCCGATAAGGCCGCTGCGCACCCCTGCTATTCGCGCAGCGGGCACCACCGCTTTGCGCGGATGCATCTGCCGGTCGCCCCCGCCTGCAATTTGCAGTGCAACTACTGTAACCGCAAGTTCGACTGCAGCAATGAATCCCGCCCCGGCGTCTCCTCAACGCTGCTGACGCCTGAGCAAGCGGTGCTCAAAGTACGCCAGGTCGCCGAGGCCATCCCGCAGCTTTCCGTGGTCGGGATCGCCGGTCCCGGCGACCCGCTCGCCAATATCACCCGCACCTTCCGCACCCTCGAGCTGATACGCGACCAGCTGCCGGACCTGAAGCTGTGCCTGTCAACCAACGGCCTGATGCTGCCCGACGCGGTGGATCGCCTGCTGGATGTCGGCGTTGATCACGTCACGGTCACCATTAATACCCTGGATGCCGATGTTGCCGCGCAAATTTATGCCTGGCTCTGGCTCGACGGCGAGCGCTACAGCGGGCGCGAGGCCGGAGAGATCCTCATCGCCCGCCAGCTGGAGGGCGTGAGCCGGCTGACCGCCAAAGGGGTGCTGGTGAAGATAAACTCGGTGCTGATCCCGGGGATTAACGACAGCGGCATGGCCGACGTTAGCCGTCGGCTGCAGGCCAGCGGCGCTTTTATTCACAATATTATGCCGCTGATCGCCAGACCGGAGCACGGCACGGTTTTTGGCCTTAACGGCCAGCCGGAGCCGGATGCCGAAATGCTCGCCGCCACCCGCAGCCGCTGCGGCGAAGTGATGCCGCAGATGACCCACTGCCATCAGTGCCGCGCCGACGCTATCGGTATGCTGGGGGAGGATCGCAGCCAGCAGTTTACCGAGCTGCCGGCCGCGGCAAGCCTCCCCGCCTGGCTGCCGATTCTCCATCAGCGCGCCCAGCTTCATGCCAGCATCGCCACCCGCGGCGAGTCCGAGGCCGACGACGCCTGCCTGGTTGCGGTTGCCTCAGGCCGCGGAGACGTGATTGACAGCCATTTTGGTCACGCCGACCGCTTCTACATCTACAGCCTGTCGGCCGCCGGCATGGTGCTGGTCAATGAGCGGTTTACGCCGAAATACTGCCACGGCAGCGACGGCTGCGAGCCGCAGGATAACGACGCCAGGTTTGCGGCGATCCTTGCGCTGCTGGCGGACGTTAAAGCCGTATTCTGCGTGCGCATCGGCCATGCGCCGTGGCAAAAGCTGGAGCAGGCGGGCATTGAGCCCTGCGTCGAGGGGGCATGGCGGCCGGTTTCCGAGGTGCTCCCCGACTGGTGGCAGCAGCATCGGGGCAGCTGGCCCGCCGCGCGGGCGCAGCAGGGGGTCGCCTGATGCCACCGCGCGACTGGCTAAACCGCCTGTGGCTGCTCTATCACGCGGGGAAAGGCAGCTTTCCCCTGCGGATGGGGCTCAGCCAGAGCGACTGGCTGGCATTAGGTCAGCGCCTGGCTCAGGTCGAAACGCCGCTGGACGGCGAGGCGCTCACCCGCCGCCGCCTGATGGCGGAGCTGAACGCCACCCGCGAAGAGGAGCGCAGGCAGCTCGCTACGTGGCTGGCGGGGTGGATGCAGCAGGATGCCGGGCCGATGGCGCAGATCGTCGCCGAAGTTTCTCTGGCCTATAACCATCTCTGGCAGGATCTTGGCCTGGCGTCACGGGCCGAGCTGCGCCTGCTGATGAGCGACTGTTTTCCGCAGCTGGTGGTGATGAACGAACACAATATGCGCTGGAAAAAGTTCTTCTACCGCCAGCGCTGCCTGCTTCAGCAGGGAGAGGTCGTCTGCCGCTCGCCGAGCTGCGACGAGTGCTATGAGCGCAGCGCCTGTTTTGAGTAAGTGGCCGGACGGGCCGTCGCAAATTCGCCCCTTGAGTACCGATTTTAGCGTCTTGTCCTCGGCGGAATTTTTCCGTACTTTTAGGCCTGCGTTTTTCTCTGCGTTTATGCCCGCGTCATCAGGGCCGCTAAACTCAACTTACTATCTGCAGCCTGAATACGGAGCGCCCGATGGTCACCACACACGTTTTTATTGCGGCCAGCCTTGATGGCTACATCGCCCGGCAGGATGGCGATATCGGCTGGCTGCTGCAGCGCGACGATCCGACGGAAGATCACGGCTATATGGCGTTCATCGCGGACAAAGACTGGATCGTGATGGGCCGGGGAACCTATGAGAAGGTGCTGGCCTTCGACGAATGGCCCTATGACCGGCCCGTGCTGGTGCTCTCCCGCCAGCTGGCCGATACCCCCGTGCCCGAGGCGCTGAAGGGTAAAGTGCAGTTTTCCCGCCGCGCGCCGAAGGAGGTGCTGGACGACCTGGCGGCGCAGAACGCGCATCGTGTCTATATCGACGGCGGGCAGCTGATCCAGTCGTTCCTGCGCGAAGGGCTGGTCGCCGATATTATTATCACGACCGTGCCCGTCCTGCTCGGTTCGGGCAAGCCGCTGTTCGGATCTCTGCCCCAGGATATCGATTTGACGCTGCTATCAAGCCGCAGCTTCCCTTCAGGCCTGGTGCAGTCGCACTATCGGCTGACGCCACAAGCCGCATAGACTCGCGGGGCGGCCAGCGCGAAGGCATCACGGCCGCCCTGCTGCTAGCGATAGCGTTCTGCTTCCACCGCCTCGCGAACCTTAACCAGCGCGGGCCGCAAACTCTCCGTCGAGACCGATCCCAGCGCCAGCCTGATGGCCTGGGGGACGGTTTGCGCGGTGCAGAAAGGCGCCGCCGTCGAAACGGAAATATTGTCGTCCATCAGCGCCTTGACCACCCGATCCGCCCTCGCCTCATCCGGCAGCGGCAGCCAGGCAAAATAGGAGTCCGGATGGCTCACGCAGGGAAGATCGCCCAGCGCCTCTCTTAACACGGCCTGCCGCCGGCGCGCATCGGCTCTTTTTAGCGTTTCAACGCGGCTGATGGTGCCGTCCTGGAGCCAGCCGCAGACCAGCGCCGTCAGTACGGAGGGGGTATTCCAGGTCGTGGCGCGAATCGCTCTCTCCAGCGCGGAACGATAGCTTTCAGGGCAAATAACCACCCCGACCCGCAGGCCGGTCGCCACGTTTTTTGAAAATCCGCTGATATAGACGGTGCGCTCTGGCGCATAGCACGCCAGCGGCGGCGGCGGCCGTCGCACCAGGTAGGCGTAGGCGCTATCTTCGACGATCAGCAGACTGTGGGCGCGGGCAATCTCGGCCAGCGCCTTGCGCTGACGGTGGCTAAGTACCCAGCCCAGCGGATTATGCAGCGTCGGCATGACGTAGACCGCCCGGACGCGTCTTTTTTGACAGATCTGCCTGAGGGCCGCTAAATCCGGGCCATCAGCGAGGGACGGAATGGCGATAAGCTCAAGATGGTAGAGCTCGGCCAGCGCTTTGAACCCCGAATAGGTCAGCGCATCCACGGCAACGACGTCGCCGGGCCTCAGCAGCCCCATCACCGTGACGGTCAGCCCGTGCTGGGCGCCGTTGACGATCAGCAGGTTGTCCGCCGTCGGCCGAAATCCGTGCCGGCAAAAGTGTCCGGCCATCATCTCGCGCTCACCGAGCCTGCCGGCGTGGGGCTGATAGCGCAGATGCGACTCGATGTCACCGGCCGCCGAAAGCTGCCGCAGCGCGTCGCGCAGCATCTCTCCCTGCCCCGGCAGTGCCGGATAGTTAAAATTCAGGTCGAGCACGTCCGTCGCCACCGTCTGCTGATCGACGCCATGACCCGCAGGCAGCGACCGCTCTCTGACAAAGGTACCGCGCCCGGTTTCGCCGCTCACCAGCCCCATCGCCTCCAGCTCGCTGTAGACCCGGGTAGCGGTCGCCAAAGAGATATGCTCCTGCGCAGAGAGATGCCGGTGCGTCGGCAGGCGGGTTCCCGGCGCTATCTCGCCGTTTCGTATCGCCTCAGCGAATTGATCAACAATGCCTTTGTAGCGGGCTTTCATCAAATGTATCCATGACAATAATTTGATTGTATTAGATTAGCGAGGCTACCATCCGCTGACCCCAGGCTCAAGCCCGTAAACGTGAACAAACAGATGAGGTTACAGTGGTGAATTCAGCGGTACATAAAGCCGACCCCGGCGCCGTTTCCGGCTGGCTCAACGGCCTGCTCGGCGTGATTATTTTCAGCGGCTCTTTGCCCGCCACGCGCGTGGCGGTGCTCGAGATGGCCCCTTTCTTTCTGACCTTTCTGCGCGCATCTATTGCCGGAATAGTGGCCTGCGCGCTGATTTTGTGCTTTCGCCAGCGGCGCCCTCACGCTTCGCAGCTCGTCGCGCTGACCATCGTATCTTTGGGAGTGGTGGTGGGTTTTCCGCTGCTGACCGCCCTCGCGCTGCAGCACGTCACCGCTGCACACTCCATCGTGTTTCTCGGACTTCTGCCGCTGACCACGGCCATTTTCGGCGTTCTGCGCGGCGGTGAACGCCCCAAAACGGCCTTCTGGATCTTTTCGGTCATCGGCAGCCTGCTGGTTGTGGGCTTCGCGCTCGCGCAAAGCGCCTCGGCGTCGCTGACCGGCGATCTGCTGATGCTGGCCGCCGTCGTTGTCTGCGGCCTGGGCTACGCCGAGGGCGCAAAGCTGACCCGCGCTATCGGCGGCTGGCAGACGATCGGCTGGGCGCTGATTATCTCGCTGCCTTTCATGCTGATCGCCACCGTGATAACTCTGCCGGCGACCTTCAGCGGCATTAGCGCCCCGGCCTGGGCGGCGTTAGGATACGTATCGCTTTTCAGTATGCTGATCGGCTTTATTTTTTGGTACAAAGGGCTGGCAATCGGCGGGATTGCCGCCGTCGGCCAGCTCCAGCTGCTGCAGCCGTTCTTTGGCCTGACGCTGTCGGCGGTCCTGCTGCATGAAACGGTCAGTCCGGTAATGGTTTTCGTCACCTTAGGCGTTATTCTGTGCGTGAGCGGATCGCGAAAGTTTGCCCGATAAAACGCAGCGGTCGCCAGGGTTACTCCCATTTTTTTAAAAGGAATCAACGATGTTTACAGGCCTGAGCGCATTCCCTCTCACCCCGCTGGCGGGGGCGGAGATCGACGAGAAGTCGTTTGTGTCACTGATTGAAAACCTGGTCGATGCCGGCGTGGATTCCATAGGCGCGCTGGGTTCGACCGGCAGCTACGCCTATTTGACCCGGGAGCAGCGGCTCAGGGTCACCCGCCTCGCCGTCGACGCCGCGTCCGGTACTCCGGTGATGACCAGCATCAGCAACATCAGCGCAGATGAGGTCATGAGGCTGGCGGAGGATGCGCAAAACGCCGGCGTTAGCGGCGTGCTGCTGGCGCCGCTGTCGTATCAGAAACTGAGCGCCGATGAAGCGTTTCGCCTGTATGAGCGCGTCACCGCCGGGCTATCGGTCCCGCTGTGCGTCTATGACAATCCGGCAACCACCGGGTTTCACTTTTCCGACGACCTGCTGATCGCCCTGGCGAACCTTAACCACGTCGCTTCGATAAAACTCGGCGAGCTTCCGGCAGAGTGGAGCGCCGCCTCGCAGCGCATCGCCGCCCTGAAGAGCCGGATCGCCGGACAGGTCACGCTCGGCATCAGCGGTGACGCCCGCGCCGCGCCGGGCCTGATTGCCGGCTGCGGCGTCTGGTACTCCGTACTCGGCGGACTCTTCCCCCGCTACGCTCTGCGCCTGACCCGGGCGGCCCAGCGCGGGGATGAAGACGAGGCGCTCAGGCTTAGCGCAGACCTTGCGCCGCTGTGGGCGTTCTATCACCGCCACGGAAGCCTGCGCGCGATCGCCACCGTCGCCGAGATCCTTGGCATCGCGCCGGCGCCGTGCCTGCCGTTCCCTCTGCAGACGCTGAGCGGTCAGGAACGACTCTCCCTGGAGCAGATCCTCGGCCAGCTGCCGCGGCTGGATTGATCGGCAGCGGCAGGGTTATTTTTTCAGGCGCCCGGTGAGCACGACGCCGATAGCGGCGGTCATCATGATGCCGGCAAGCAGGAAGGTGAAGCGCATGGCGCCGCCAATGGCCGACGCCGGAGCGTGAACGAGGTCCTGCGTGCCGGCGGCAAACGAAAAAACGCTTCCCATGACCGCCGCACCGGCGATCAGCCCCATATTCCGCGCGAGGCTCAGCAGTCCTGAGACCGTGCCCTGCTGGCCCGGCAGCGCGTCGAGCAGCGCGGCGGTATTGTTGGCGGCCTGAAAGAGCTGGTAGCCGGGGGTCAGAACCATCACCGACAGCACGTAGCCGATTATGCCCGTCCGGTTCGGCAGCTCTGCCAGCATAAAGGCTCCTGCCGTCAGCAGGATCAGCCCCACGTAGAGCGTGCGGCGGGTTCCCCAGCCGTCAACCAGGCGGCCGGCCGGCACGCCGCAAAAGATAGAGACCACCGGGCCGATGGCCATCACAAAGCCCACTTCCGCGGTGCTCAGATTAAGCGCGCTGCCGAGATAGAACGGCCCCACCACCAGGGTGGCCATCATCACCGCAGCTACCAAAAGATTGGCCAGCAGCCAGGGCGCCAGAGGGCCGATCGGCGCCGGAGGCTGGCTTATTCGTGACTCGGCGCGCGCGCGGCGATCGGCAGGCAGGACGATAAACACCAGCAGCAGCGCCAGGCAGGCGATCGGCAGCTGAACCCAGAAAATGCTGCGCCATTGCGCCCAGGCTATCAGCAGCCCGCCGAAGGAGGGACCGAGCGCCGTGCCCAGCGCCGAGGTGGTCCCCAGCAGCCCCATCGCCCGGCCGATGCGATCCTTCCCGGCGGCCTGTCTCATAAGGGCCATGCTCAGCGTCATCAGGAAAGCGGCTCCCGCCCCCTGCAGCGCCCGCGCCATGGTTAAAAACCACAGGCTGGCGGCCAGGCTACAGAGCAGTGAGGCCAGCATAAAGAGGCCGAGGCCGACCATCAGCATGCTCTTCAGTCCCCATCTATCGCCGAGGCGACCGGCAACCAGCACCGAGATCGTCAGCGCCGCCAGATAGACGGTGACCACCGCCTGCACCTGCGGGAAAGGGGCGGAAAAGGCCGCGGCCAGCGTGGGTAGCGCAATGTTAGCGATGCTGGTGCCCAGCGAGGCCAGCAGCATACAGAGCGCGAGCGCCGTCGTTATTGCCGCCTGTTTGTGTGTCGGGTTCGGTAATTCCACCTGTGTCATCGCATTGCCCTCTTGCCGGAAATTCGGTTCAGGAGCATGCTACGACTTCAAGTCGAATTGAGGTCAAGCATGAAATTTCTGGATATCGGTGAAGTTTCGGCCCTGAGCGGGATCAGACCCTCGGCGCTGCGCTACTACGAAGAGATCGGCCTGATCGCGTCAATTTCACGCCACGGGCTGCGCAGACAGTTTCCGCACGACGTGCTGTTGCATCTGAAGCTCATCACCATGGGCAAAGCGGCGGGCTTTTCGCTCGATGAGATCGCGAGCATGTTCGGCAAGCAGGGTTCGCCCGACCTTCCGCGCGCCGGGCTGCACCAGCAGGCCGACCGCATCGACCGCCAGATCCAGCAGCTCACCGCCCTGCGCGACACGCTTCGCCACGTCGCCGACTGCCCGGCACCTTCGCATATGGAGTGCCCGACCTTCAGGCGTCTTGTTGAGCTGGCGGGGAAAAGCGGCGCCAGGGCGGCAAAGAAAAAAGCGCCGAGCGGCCGATCGCTGAAGCGGCCCGGCTAACGGCTAAACGAAAAACGAAAAAAGCGCCCGCAGGCGCTTTTATTTTTACTCTCCGCTCGGGACCGGTTTTACCCGGACGCCGACCAGGACAATGACCATCGCGCTGAGCAGCAGCAGACCGCTGCCGGTAAAGACGCCGCTGGCGCCGGTGATGTCGAACACCGCCCCACCGCCGGCCGCACCGGCGCTGATGGCCAGCTGGATGGAGGCAACCAGCAGCCCCCCGGCGCTTTCGGCCTCATCCGGCACCGTGGTGGCAAGCCAGGTTGACCAGCCCACCGGCACCAGGCCAAAGGCGAAGCCCCACATGGCCACCATCAGACCGTCAAGCAGCGCCAGATGGCCGAAGGTCACCATCATCAGCGCCAGAATGCTCATCACCAGCGGCACCAGCGCCAGCGTCATGCGCAGGCTGCGGGCCAGTAAATGTCCGGCAATGGAGGTCCCGACAAAGTTCGCCAGCCCAAAGCCTAGCAGGATCAGGGAAACCCCCTCCACGCTCGCCTGGGCGACGGTTTCCAGAAACGGCCGCAGGTAGGTAAAGAAGGCGAAATGGCCGCTGAAAATCAAAATGGTTGCCAGCATGCCGCCCAGCATCCCCGGCCGGCGCAGAACCTTAAACAGCGTCGCAAAGCTGCCTGCGCTTTCCGGACGCATGGAGGGCAGAACCCACAGCTGCCAGAACAGGGCCACCAGGCTCGGCAGCGCGCAGATGATAAACACGTTGCGCCAGCCGATCATCCCGCCTAAATAGCTGCCCAGCGGCGCGGCCACGACGGT
Organism: Klebsiella terrigena; assembly: GCF_006539725.1. Classification (GTDB taxonomy): domain Bacteria; phylum Pseudomonadota; class Gammaproteobacteria; order Enterobacterales; family Enterobacteriaceae; genus Klebsiella; species Klebsiella terrigena. The sequence continues at coordinate 397,782 of NZ_BJNO01000001.1, forward strand.
CGCTACCGATACGGCGGAGAAGATAATGGCCAGCGCTTTGGGTACAAACGCGGCGGGCACGAGGCGCATCGCGGTCGCGGTGGACATTGACCAGAACCCGCCGATGGCAATCCCCAGCAGCAGGCGGCCGAGGAGTAAAAACTCCAGCGAAGGCGCAAAGGCGACCATCATGCTGGAGATGATTTGCAGCACCGAAAAAAACATCAGCACCCAGCGGCGATCGATATTTTTGGTCGCCGGGGTAATGAGCAGCCCGGTAACCAGCGCCACCAGTGCCGTCGCGGTCACCGCCTGCCCCGCCATCCCTTCACTTACGCCCAGGCTTGTCGCCATTGGCGTTAACAGACTGGCGGGAAGAAACTCTGCAACAATCAGGCCGAAAACGCCCAGCGCCAGCGCATAAACGGCCCGCCATGCGGGTTTGGCGTTTAGCTGGCTCTCATCGGCTACAATGCAGGAACTCATATACATCTCTCCAGAACAGTTAACAATCCGACACAGCTTAGAAACTTCTCATCGGACGATCTATGATGCATACTCTGCCATTATTGATTATTCGTCCGGGAATAGCGTTATGACCCATCAGGCCATAGATCTCACCAGCGAACTGCTGCGCGGCATGCGTCTTTCAGGCGTCAACTACCGGCGCATTGAGTCCGGCCGCCCGTTCGGGGTGGCCTTCAGCTATGTGCCAGGCAAGGCGCAGTTTCACTTCATCAGCCGCGGCCCGGTTGTGCTGCGCATGGCCAGCGGCCAGCAGCTGGCTCTCGAGAGCGGCGATGCGCTGTTTATCCCCAACGGCGACGGCCACGCGCTGATGTCCGACGCCGGGGCGCAGATCGTCAACGTACAGCAGCTGCCTACCGAGCCGGTGTGCAGTACGGTGTGCTGCATCAAAAACGAGGGCCCGCAGCCGGCGCAGGACAACGCCATTATTTTCAGCGGCTGTATGGACTTTGAGCTCGGCGGCATGCAGCCGCTGGTCAAGGCGATGCCGGAGGTGATGATGGTCAGCAGCCTGCTGAATACCCGCCCGGAAATCCAGCCTCTGCTGGCGGCGATGGAGCGAGAAACTCTCACCCGCCAGGCGGGCTATGCGGGGATCCTCGCGCGGCTGGCGGACGTGGTGGCGGCGCTGATCGTTCGCGGCTGGGTTGAGTGCGGCTGCGGCAACGCCACCGGCTGGGTGCAGGTGCTGCGCGATCCGAAGCTGGCGAGAGCTATCTACGTGATGCATCAGCAGCCGGGGGTTAACTGGAAGGTTGAGGATTTGGCCCGCGAGGCCGGAACTTCGCGTTCGGTATTTGCCGAGCGCTTTCTGGCGGCGACCGGCACGACGCCCGCGCGCTATCTGACCGAATTACGCATGCGGCTGGCGGTTCAGTACATCTCCCATGAGGGCCAGGCTCTGGAAAAAGTGGCCTTTAAGCTGGGCTACAGCTCCCATGCCGCATTTAGCCGCGCGTTTAAGCGTATTACCGGCAAGGCGCCGGGCGCCCTGCGCGCAATTTCACCTGGCGAAGAGATATAAACAGAATATCTGCCCGCCTTTTTTGGCAGCGCGGCTGAATTATATTTGCTCAATTCGCCGCTAAATATCACTATGGCGTATGCGCTATTGCATCCCGGCTAAGCAGGATAATTAACAGGAAGTGAGCAGAAAAAACAGCCGCCGCCGATCGCGGAAAACGGGAAGCCGCAGGCCGCGGCAGAGTAAGGTCCACATCGCGCATCCGGCGCTGCTTTTTATTAAGCGTCCGGAGTTTATCGGTAAGCTGGCGTGTGGCGCGCTGTTCTTCGGGTTTTTTATTTACGGCTTATACGATAACGTCAGCTGGCCGTTTATTGCGCTCGGCTGGGTCTCTATTTTGCTGTATCCCTTTGCCAAAAAAGGGGCTGACGATACGCTGCTCCACCTGACCTCAGCGCGCGTGTTTGAGGTTATTGATGGCTACCGAATTGGCACGCTATATCTTTTTATCGTCATGCCGCTGACGCTGCCTTTAGCCGCCGGCTATTTTATTTATCACACCGTGAAGTGGCGGCAGATGCGCAGGCAGGCACCTTAACCGCCGCTAGCGCTGTTCTTTCTTACTCTGCCAGTTTGCCCACGGGCCGTCGGTCGGCATATCCTCCCGCTCATCGGCAATATCTTCCAGGCTATCAATATAGAGTTCTTCCACTTCCTTGCGCGCCCAGGGCGTCCGGCGTAAAAACTTCAGGCTGGATTTGACGCTGGGATCGCTCTTAAAGCAGTTAATATTGATGCGCTTTGCCAGCTCCGCCCAGCCATATTTCGCCACCAGTGCGTTGAGTAACGCCTCAAGCGTGACGCCGTGGAGGGGATCTTTTGAAGGCTGCATAATGTCCTGTCCTGAAATACCTGAGAAATTGCGCACACCATACTGGCTCCTTTCGCCCCGCGCAACTCGCGAGGCGGACTTAGCGCGCTATCGCCCTTATCTACTATTCGCAAAAGCACTGAACCCCCGACGGACATAAATTAGAAAAGAAGGTTATTGGTTGATTATTTTCGCTTAGGGCAAGCTGTGTTTGACCGCCTGACTGAGGAAATGATTATGCGCTGTTGTTGTCCCCGAACCCTGAACCTGAATACCCGAAAATATACGCATACCGCCTTCGGAGAACACAATGAACGCAACCACCCTGCCGATTCTCGATCTTGCCCGCTACGCAGATCCCGCTGAGAAATCCGCTTTTCTCACCGACCTGCGCCATGCCGCGCGCGATATCGGCTTCTTTTACCTGATCAATCACGGAGTGGATGACCAACTGCAGCACAGCGTGCAGCAGCTCTCCCGCCGCTTCTTTTCGCTGTCCGATGCGCAAAAGCAGCCGGTCGCCATGATCCACTCCCCGCACTTTCGCGGCTATAACCGCGCCGCGTCGGAATTGACCCGCGGGCAGCCGGACTGGCGCGAACAGTTCGATATTGGCGCCGAGCGCCCTGCTCTGACCCTCGGCGACGATGCGCCGCGCTGGCAGCGCCTGCAGGGACCTAACCTGTGGCCGGACGCGCTGCCTGAGCTGAAACCAACGCTGCTGCGCTGGCAAAGCGAGATGACGCAGGTGGGTATTACCGTGCTGCGCGCCTTTGCCGAAGCCTTGAATTTACCCCATGACGCCTTTGATACCCTCTACGGCCAGCAGCCTAATGAGCATATCAAACTGATCCGCTACCCAGGCCAGCAGGAGACGCAAAGCACCCAGGGCGTTGGCGCGCATAAGGACTCCGGGTTCCTCAGCTTTTTACTCCAGGATGAGCAAAAAGGGCTGCAGGTTGAAGTCGCACCCGGCCGCTGGATCGATGCAACCCCGCTGGCCGGCAGCTTTGTGGTCAATATTGGCGAACTTCTTGAGCTGGCGACCAATGGCTATCTGCGCGCGACGGTGCATCGCGTCGTTTCGCCGCCGGCGGACCAGCAGCGCCTCTCTATCGCCTTCTTCCTCGGCGCGCAGCTGGACGCCGTGGTTCCGGTCTACACCCTGCCGCCTGAACTGGCGCAGGAGGCGCTCGGGCCGGATAGCGATCCGCAGAATCCGCTGCTGCGGGAGGTGGGCTGGAACTACCTGAAGGGGCGCCTGCGCTCGCATCCGGACGTTGCCGAACGCTACTACCAGGATGTGTTTCGCGAACGCGCCGAACAACTGATCGTTTAAACATAACAATAAAGGAAAACACCATGAAAAATGCCGCTTTCAAACTGGCAGGGGTAGCACTGTCTCTTTCTCTGGCATGGACCTCGGCGCAGGCCGCCGCGCTACGCGTCGCCGCTGACCCGGTACCGCATGCCGAGATATTGAATTACATCAAGAAAATCGATCCGAGCCTCGATCTGAAGATCGTAGAGCTCACCAGCGGCGTGAACGCCAACGAGCTGCTGGCTAACGGCGACGTGGATGCCAACTATTTCCAGCACGTTCCCTATCTGAAAGATCAGGAAAAAGCCCTGGGTAAAACCTTTACCGTAGCGGCGACGGTGCATATTGAACCGCTGGGTATTTACTCGCGCAAACACAAAGATTTCAAATCCCTGCCGGAAAACGCCACCGTCGCGGTGCCGAATAACACCACCAACCTGAGCCGGGCGCTGTTCCTGCTGCAGAGCCAGGGGCTGATTAAGCTGGCGGCGAAATTTACCGACCCGGCCACCACTCTGGCAACGCCAAAGGATATTGTGGAGAACCCTAAACATCTCAAAATTCTTGAGATTGAATCCCCGCAAATCCCCCGCTCGCTCGACGACGTCGACCTGGCGGTGATTAACGGCAACTATGCGCTGGAAGCGGGCCTGACGCCGGCAAAAGATGCGCTGGGTCTGGAAAGCGCGGCGCATAACCCCTACGCCAACATCCTCGTCACCAATCCGTCCCTGGCCAACGATCCGCGGATCAAGCAGCTGGCGAAGGATCTGACGTCGCCGCAGGTGGCGGAATTTATCCGCAAACAGTACAACGGCTCGGTGATACCGGTCGCGCCGCAGTCATGATTGAGGTGCTGGGGCTGAGTAAAACTTATGCCGGAACGGGCCGACCGGCGCTTAACGATGTCTCGCTGCATGTCCCTAAGGGCGCCGTTTACGGCATCCTCGGGCGCAGCGGCGCGGGCAAAAGTACGCTGATACGCTGTCTGAATCTGCTGGAGCGGCCCACTGCGGGCCGCATTATTGTGAACGGGCATGATATTACGCAGATGGATAAATCGGCCCTGCGCGCCTATCGCCTGCGCACCGGCATGATCTTCCAGCATTTTAATCTGCTCCATGCGCGCAGCGTCGCCGACAACGTTGCGGTGCCGCTGGAAATAGCCGGGATGGCAAAGGCCGCCCGCCGGGCCCGGGTAGAGGAACTGCTCGATTTGGTGGGGCTCAGCGATAAGGCCGAGGCCTTTCCCTCCCAGCTTTCGGGTGGGCAGAAGCAGCGCGTGGGGATCGCCCGCGCGCTGGCCGCGAGGCCCGACGTGCTGCTGTGTGATGAAGCGACCAGCGCGCTGGACCCCGAAACCACCGCTTCGGTGCTGGCGCTGCTGGCGGATATCAATCAGCGTCTTCATCTGACCATCGTGCTGATCACCCACGAGCTGGAAGTGGTTAAAACCCTGTGCGATCACGCCGCGCTGCTGGAAAAAGGAGAGATTGTTGAAAGCGGAAAAATTGCCGATCTGCTGGTGGCACCGTGGTCAAAACTGCGCCAGTCGCTGCTCCACGACCCGCAAACGGAGCGCGACTTTCTCGCTCGTCACGGCTTTCACGGGAGGCCTTTATGCGGAGTAGCATGAGCTGGGAAGATCTCTGGCCGCTGCTGGTTGACGGCACTCTGGACACCCTTTATATGGTCGGCCTGGCGACATTTTTTACCGTTCTGCTCGGGTTACCGACCGGGATTATCCTGTTTATTTCGCGCAAAAACGGCCTGCTGCCGATGCCAAAACTCAACGCGCTGCTGGGGGCGGCGATCAATTTCGGCCGTTCGCTGCCGTTTATTGTGCTGCTGATTGCGCTGATCCCGTTTACCCGCCTGATTATCGGCACCACCCTCGGCAGCACCGCCGCGGTGGTGCCGGTAACCATCGGCGCCTTTCCCTTCTTCGCCCGGCTGACGGAAAACGCGCTGGACGAGGTGGACTACGGGCGGATTGAGGCAATTCTGTCGATGGGCGGCAACATCTGGCACGTGATATTTAAATCTCTGCTGCCGGAAGCGCTGCCGACCCTGCTGGCCGGCGTGACGCTGACTATCGTTATGCTGATTGGCTTCTCGTCGATGGCCGGGGTGATCGGCGGCGGCGGATTGGGCGACCTGGCGATCCGCTACGGCTACCAGCGCTTTAATAACGAGGTAATGGTGGGCACGGTACTGATTCTGGTGGCGATGGTCCAGGGCGTGCAGATGACCGGTGACCGCCTGGTTCGCCGCCTGGCGCACCGTCGTTAGGTTCATCAAGGGCGATCTCCTGACGGCGCCGCCCTTTATCTCTCCTGCTCTTTTTCTCGCCGCTGGCGTAAGCCGCACTCGTGAATTAAGGTCTCCATCAGCTCCGTCGCCGACAGCTCGCGGATCAGGCCCACGCCCTGTCCCGCCCAGTGGGCGCCGTAGCGCTCATCCCCTCCCGCTTTAGCCGCCGTCGCCAGCGCCTTACCGGCAGCATAGGCCAGCGGATAGGCCGGGATCTCAGAGGCCGCAACCTGGTGCGCCAGCGCACGCCAGCCGTTGTGTATACAGCGCGCCGGACGGCCGGAAATGGCCGCGGTGAGCAGGGTTTGCGGGTCAGGATCGGCTTTAATCGCCTGACGATAGCCGCTGTCCGCCGCCGATTCCGGGCACAGCAGAAATGCGGTCCCCAGCTGCGCGCCCTCGGCGCCGAGGCTCATAGCGCGGCAAATTCCCGCGCCGTCCATAATGCCGCCAGCGGCAATAATCGGCAGGCTCACCGCCCGCTTCAGACTCTGGACCAGCGTAAAGGTGCTCAGCTGCTGGTCGTCACCGCGTTCGTCAAAGATCCCGCGATGGCCGCCCGCCTCGTAGCCCTGCGCAATCACGATATCCACTCCCTGCGCCTCGATCTGCCGGGCTTCCTCAACGCTGGTGGCGGTGGCCATGGTGACGATGCCTCTCTCCTGCAGGCGGAGAATGACCTCCCGGGACGGAATGCCGAAGTGAAAACTGACCACCGGCGGCGCCAGTTCGAGCAGCAGCTCAAGCATCGCCTCGTGCCCGAGGAAAGTTTGATAAATCTCCGTCAGCGCCGCCGGCGGCTGGCTCCCCGCGTGGGCAAACGCCGGACGCAGCCGCTCAAGCCACCGGGCTTCAACCTGCTCGTCTCTGGGTGCCGGAAGGTGGCAAAAAAGGTTCACGTTAAACGCTCTGTCGGTGAGCCGCCGCGTTTTGTCGATCAGCGCCCGCGCCTGGGAAACCGAAGAGGCGCCCAATCCCAGCGAGCCCAGGCCGCCAGCGTTGCTGACTGCCGCCGCCAGCTCGGGCGTGGACACGCCGGCCATCGGGGCCTGTATAATGGGATAAACGATATCAAGCTGCTGCAACAGGCGGTTGCTCATGATTGATCCTGCGTAGATTTGTGATATTCAGTGCTTAACATCTCTTTTCGAGATGCTAAGATCAATATTAATTCCATATTTAGAAGAAAAACATGAACCACAGCACGCTGGAAATCTTTAAAATTGTCGCCCAGGAGCACAGCGTCACCCGGGCGGCTAAGAGGCTGGGACGCGCGCAATCGAACATCACCACGCGCATCCAGCAGCTTGAGGAGGAGCTCGACGTCGAGCTGTTCGTGCGCGGCAATAAAAAGATGCTGCTCTCCGCCGCCGGGGAGCGCTTTCTTGACTATACGCTGCGGATCCTCAGCCTGGCCGAAGAGGCGAAGCAGGCGCTGCATCCGACGCAGCCCGCCGGGAGCCTGCGGATGGGGGCGATGGAGGCCGCTGCCGCCAGCCGCTTAACCTCAATTCTGCCGCGCTTTCATCAGCAGTGCCCGGCGGTCGCCCTCACCCTGCAAACCATGCCTACCCGGCAGCTGGTCGAACGCGTGCTGAGCGCTGCGCTCGACTGCGCGCTGGTAAGCCTGCCGCCGGACGCCAGCGGCGAGCCGGAGTGTCCGGCGGCGCTGGAGTATCTGCCTCTCTTTGCCGAGGAGCTGGTATTGATAACCCCTGCCGGACAGGAAGCGTTCAGGCTGGCGGCGTTTGCCCAGGGCTGCAGCTATCGCCAGCGCGGGGAAGCATTTTTATCCGCCGTGAAAAACGTTGAAGTCCAGGAGATCGGCTCATATCACGCCGTGATTGCCTGCATTGCCTCGGGGGGATATGCCGGGATCGTGCCGCAGAGCGTGCTGGCGCTCATGACGCTACCTGAAGGCTGCGAGACGCAGCCGGTCGGCACGGCGATGACCCAGCTGGTGTGGCGCAAAGGCTACGCTTCGCCGGCGCTGGATGCCATGCGCCAGCAGCTGCTGCTGGCGGCCGATATTTAGCGCTCCCGCCTTTGCCCGGCGGGTTTGCCGAGCGTCACCAGTACGGCGGCCACGAACAGCGCCCCGCCCGCGGCGCCGAGAGCGGCGTTGAAGGAGCCGGTCAGCGCGTGCAGAACGCCGGCCGCCAGCGGGCCGATAATCTGCCCGATGCCGTAAGTGGCGGTCATGGCGGCGATCATATTGAATGTCACCAGGTGATTCAGGCGCCTGCCTTCCGGCAGCGCCAGGGTCACGGTGCCCATAAAGGTGAAGCCAACCAGCAGAGCGCTCAGCATGCAAAACGCCAGGGAGTGGCTCCAGGCGGGGAGGATCACGCCGGTCGCCTGTACCATCAGGTTGAGGGTAAACGCCCGCCGGTAGCCGAGCTTAAGCGCCAGCCGGTGCCAGACAAAGCAGGACGGAACCGCCGCCAGGCCAAACATCGCCCACAGCTGCACCGGGTCGATATCGGTGAGCGAGCCGGAGAGAAACAGCGGCAGATAGGTCGCGGTGATGATATAGCCGAATCCGGCTAAGCCGTAGATAATCAACAGTTTCCATGCTTCTCCGCGCTGGCCTTCTGCACCTGCTGCCTGAGCCGATACCGTCGGCTTCCAGTCCACGAGGTAGTCCGACGGGCTGAGCAGCAGGCGCAGGACCAGCAAAAACAGGAGCGCGGCGCTGGCGGCACAGATCAGCCAGATCTGCTGGCTGGTCAAGGCGTGGCTTTTGGCGAGCGAAATAAACTCCGCCGAGAGAAAAATGCCCATTCCGACGCCCGAATAGAGGATCGGCGCGCCGTTGTGATGCTTCATATGCTGCAGCAGCCACAGCGAGGCGGCGATCAGGGTGACCGCGCTCAGCACGCCGGCAGCGCCCCTGACCGCAATAATGGCCAGCGGCGAGCGTAGCCAGCCGAGCGCCGCCAGACACAGCAGGGTTAAGAGTACCGACGCGAGGTTTAACCACTTCGCATCGCCCGGCCTGGCCTTCGCCAGCATCAGCGCCCCCAGCAGATAGCCCGCGTAGTTCGCCGAGGCCGCGAGATTGCCTTCACGCAGCGTTAAAATATGCTCATCCAGCATCAGTGGCAGGATCCCGGTAAAGGCAAAGCGCCCGTACCCCATCCCGACGATCAGCACCACCGAACCGGCCAGCGCCAGCAGGAAAGCCTTCAGTTCTGGCCTGCATTCAGTCACGTTGCGCACTCCTTTCAATGATTAATCTCAAATAGAGAATTATTTATATTTTAAATTCTCAAATTAGTATGATTATAAATTGACGGACAGGCAAGCGGCGTTGGATCGGCGCCGCGGATCGTCAGAACGGGAAACTAGAGGAAAACGCCGGGAAATGCTTCGTCGGTCAACGAAATATGCAGGATATTAAGCGGAAAACGCCCCGCCTCCGCTGCTGGCGCAAGCCGTCGCGCAGCAGAGGCGAGGACGGAAAGCATCTACTCGCCGCGCAGCCACGGCGTGATGGTGATGCCGGTCAGCAGCCCTTCCGGACTCAGCAGACGCGTCACCGTCTGCCCCCACGGCTCCACGCGGTTGGCGATAAGCAGGCGGTAACCCTTCGCCAGCAGGCCGTCGCTGGCCGCCTGAATATCGCGCACCTCAAACTCGATCCACGCCTGGGGCTGCGGGAGATCCGCCGGCCAGCGGTCAACGCCAAAACATGATTGCGCCGCCTGCTCCAGCGGCCACAGCGCAAAGTGCTTCACCCCGGCCAGCGCGTCCTGCTCCGTGAGCAGGTAGTCGGGGTTACCCTCCATCGCCTTCAAAGGCAAACCCAGCGCCTCGGCGTAAAACGATCGGCTGCTTTCGGCGCTGCGGGTAATGGGCCCAAACCCGGCGACGAACAGCACCTCAATTCCGGCTAAATCGGCTGTCATACTCCCTCCTGGAGGTTGATATACAAGATGAGATATATACCGCGAATTGGCCCCGCTGCCCAGGCAATCAAATGGCCTGGCGGCTGCTGAGCGCCAGCCGCGCGGCGAAGAGCATAAATACGCCGCCCGTCGCCCGGTCCATCCACTGGATAAATCCCGGCGCCTTCAGCAGGCCCGACGCATAGCGGGTAGCCATAATCAGGGTTAAGGACCACAGGGTGCCCAGCAGCACGTGGATGCCGACCAGCAGAAAGGTCCAGACCACCGGGGAGTGGCCGCTGGGGATAAACTGCGGCAGAAACGAGACGTAGAGGACGCCCATTTTAGGGTTCAGCACGTTGCCTAACATCCCCCTTAAGAACCAGTTACCGCCAGCGGGCGCCGCCGTTCCGGCATCAAAGGCGCGGCGCTGCCTGGCTGTGCAGGCCCAGCCAGCACAGCCAGGCAGCGCCGCACCATTTTAACAGGCTGTAGGCCAGCTCCGATGCCGCCAGCAGCGCGCCTAAGCCCAGGGCGACCAGCGCCCCCCAGATCAGGCATCCCGCGTCGATACCCAGCGCGGCCTGAAAGGCTTTTTTACCGCCTTCCGCGGCGGAGGTTCGTAGGATGAGGGCGGTATCGAGACCCGGGGTTAAGGTCAGGAGCAGCGCAGCAAATGAAAAGGCAAGAAGGGAATCGGTGACGGACATTTTCTTTCTCCGAAAGAGTGGATTTTAGATAAATTTGGCGGCAGCAGCAACGGCATAAATTTCATCTTGCGGCGGTTTAAGTGAAACGTGCGGAAATCACATCCTGGGCTCGTGCTGGCCGCAGGGTCTGCGCTATGCTAATCCCCCTTTTGTTTTAAATACCTGACGTTATGACACCTGCTGCCACTCAGACTCAGCTCAACCTGCGCATCATTTCGATCGTGGTTTTTACCTGCATTTGCTATCTGTCGATCGGCCTGCCGCTCGCCGTTTTACCCGGCTACATTCACTATCAGCTCGGCTATAGCACCTTTATTGCCGGCGTGGTGATCAGTCTGCAATACATCGCCACCCTGCTCAGCCGGCCGCACGCCGGGCGCTACGCCGATATCTGGGGGCCGAAAAAAGTCGTCAGCCTCGGGATCGTCTGCTGCCTGCTGAGCGGGGTCTTTACGCTGGCTGCGGTGCTGCTGCAATCCGTTCCGCTGCTGGCGGTCGCCGCGCTGCTGGTTGGCCGAATCTTCCTCGGCGTGGGCGAGAGCTTTACCGCCACCGGGGCGACGCTGTGGGGAATTAAAACCGTCGGCGCGATCCATACTTCCCGGGTTATCTCCTGGAACGGGGTCGCCACCTACGTAGCGATGGCGGTTGGCGCCCCGTTGGGGGTGCTGCTCAACGGCTATTTTGGCATTAGCGGTTTTGCCGTGGTGGTGGTGGCGGTGGCCTTTATCGGGCTGCTTTTTGCCCGCACGCGCCAGGACGTCAGCGTTAGCGGCGGAGTTCGCGCGCCCTTTCACGTGGTGGTGCGCAAAATCTGGCCCTACGGCCTGGGGCTGGCGCTGGGGACGGTAGGCTTCGGGGTGATAGCCACCTTCATTACCCTCTACTTCTCCGCCCACGACTGGCAGGGCGCGGCATTTACGCTGTCGCTGTTCAGCGTCGGTTTCATCTGCATTCGTCTGGTGCTCGGCAACACCATCACCCGCTACGGCGGCGTGCCGGTGTCGCTGGCCTGCTTTGTTATCGAATGCATCGGCCTGCTGATTATCTGGCAGGCTTCGTCTGCGTGGGTGGCCGGGATCGGCGCCTTCCTGACCGGCTCCGGTTTCTCGCTGGTCTTCCCGGCGCTGGGCGTCGAGGCGGTGAAACAGGTTGAGGAGCAGAACCAGGGTACTGCGCTGGGCACCTACTCGGCGTTTCTCGATCTGGCGCTCGGCCTGACCGGCCCCGTTGCCGGCTGGGTTGCCGGGTATTACAGCCTGGGAACTATTTATCTGCTGGCGGCGGCGGTTGTGGTGATGGCATTTATCTTGATATTCCGCGTATACCTGCAACAACGCGCCGCTTTGCGGCGGGCCTGAGGAATTGTATTCGGCGGGCCGCCCCGCCGAAAAAGGTAAAAAAGTAATCAAGAATTGACTGTTATTCGGCATCCGTGACACCATCCGCTCAACGCCCGGCAACGGGCGTACTGGCGAAACGGGTGAGATATCAGAGATCGAATAATAAACGATCCGTGCCCGTTATCATGGCCAATCCGAATCACTGACCTCGACGGTGAATTCCTGAGTCTGGCGGGAAATACATACATGCATCAAAGTTTTAATCAGCGGGTTCATTTCTATTACTGCATATTAATCGCGCTGAAAATACACGGAAAATCTAAGAAAGCGGGCGGGATCAGAGGAAAAAATAACTTCCTGCTGAAATGGCTGCGTAAAGCGCAGGACAACAATATTTTCCACCCGGATATTACCAGCGAGATTGAGTGGCTGCGGGGGAAAATAATCCAGGCCGGATACGATACCGATCTTGAGCCGATGCTGGATTTTGTCTATGCCACCGCTAAACGCGCGGAGTCGCTAAAGGACGCCGATTAAGCCGGCGAACGGACGTAAGGCTTTCACCCGCCGCCGCTTTACGTGACGCTGTCACGTAAAGCATAAAAATGGGTAAAATCATTTTACCCGCGGTCAATGCCATCTATGCTGATGAACGAGTTTATCTAACCCGGAGTCATCGATGGCAGACTGGAATCCCTCGTTATATCTACAGTTCGGCGCCGAGCGTACCCGCCCCGCAGCCGAACTGCTCGCCCGTATTGCCCACCATCCCGTTACCCTCGCCGTTGACCTTGGCTGCGGGCCGGGGAACAGTACCGCGCTGCTGCATCATGCCTGGCCCACGGCGACGGTGATCGGCGTGGATAATTCACCGGCGATGCTGGAAGAGGCCTCCCGGGCGCTGCCGGCGTGTCGCTTCGTTACCGCCGATATCCGCGAGTACCGGCCCGAGCGTGCGGCGGATGTAATTTACGCCAACGCCTCCCTGCAGTGGCTTACCGACCACCAGACGCTGTTCCCGCAGCTCGTTGCGCAGCTGGCGGATAACGGCATTCTGGCGGTGCAGATGCCGGATAACTGGCAGGAGCCGTCGCATACTTTGATGCGTCAGGTCGCCCAGGAACTTGGGCATCCTGACAGCGGACGCCACCCGCTTCCCACCGCCCGGCAGTATTACGACATCCTGACGGCCAGCGGCTGCGAGGTCGATATCTGGCGCACCACCTATTACCATCAGCTCGATTCTCATCAGGCGATTATTGACTGGCTGCAGTCGACGGGGCTACGTCCTTACCTGCTGCGCCTCGACGACAGCCAGCGCGACGCCTTTCTCAACCGCTATCTGACGCTGCTGCATGAACACTATCCGTTACAGTGTAACGGGAAAGTACTGCTGCTGTTCCCTCGCCTGTTTATCGTCGCCCGACGCCGGGCCGCTCGCTGATAGCATCTGCCGGGCGCGCCCAATGTCGCCCGGCCTGCACCGCCCATCGTCCCGGTTTTCAGGATTGATTATCAAAAATGTTGCGATATTAAGAAGTATTGCCCTGTGCCACTCTCTGTTCATCCTCTTATGACAACCGGAGATATGAACGATGGCATCACCTAACCGCAATAACCTGGCCGGGATCGCGCCGAAGCTCGCCCAACTGACCGAAGAGGTGCTTTTCGGCGATATCTGGGCCCGCAGCGAGCTGTCGCCGCGAGAAAGAAGCCTGATCACCCTTGCCGCCCTGACGGCGCTGGGCAGAGAAAAACAGCTGCCGTGGCATATTGATTTTGCGGCGAGCAACGGCCTGACCCGCGCTGAAATAACCGAAGTCTTCACCCACCTGGCCTTTTATGCCGGCTGGCCCGCGGCCGTCACCGCGCTCTCCTGCATACCGCCGGAGGATTCAGCATGCCTTTGACCCGAATAACGATTCGTCCCGGCTATGACGATGAGTGGACTGCGCGGCTTTCCGCGCTATTTCATCAAACTCTGGTGGACGAGTTTGCGGTCCCCGCGGCGGATAAATTTCAGTTTATCGACGTTCTGCCCGACGCCCGGCGCATCGTCGATCCGCACTACCTCAGCGGTGGGCGCAGCGCCGACTTTGTGCTGTTTCATATTTTTGCCGGCAAGCCGCGCAGCGCGCAGCAGAAAAAGCGCCTCTATCGGCGACTGTGCGACCGGCTGCAGGCAGAGCTCGGTATTGCCCCCGATGACGTGATGGTGGTGATTCAGTTTAATCATACCGACGACTGGAGCTTTAGCCGCGGTGAGATGCTGGCGGGACAGGTTGAGGGCTAACTAACTAACGGCGCCGCAGCGGGCGCCGTACTGCCGGATTTACCAGGGGAGATGGTGCACCAGGGAGAGATCCCAGGCGGTAGCCAGCAGTGAAAGAAAGATGATCAAATTAACGGTCGTCTCGATGCGTTTTTCCATTTTTGATTCTCCTGAGTCGTTTTCCGCTATTAGACAGGGAAAATCTTAACAACTGCTTATCGCTGGCGGCTTAGAGCATCACCCGATAGCGGACATACTCATCCGCCGGGGTGAACTCATCATACAGCTTACGGGCGGGATTATCAGCACGCGTATGCCAGTAGAGACGCGACCACCCTTTCGCTTTCCCTTCCGCATGCAGCGCCTGCACCAGCGCTCTGGCGACTCCGCGTCCGCGCATTGCCGGGTCAACGAACAGGTCTTCCAGATAGCAAACGGGCGTTTTCACCCATGTTCCGTCGTGAAGGACGCAAATAGCGAAGCCAACCACCCGGCCGTCGACGACCGCCGCCCGGCCGATAACCGGAGATGCGCCGTCCAGCAGGCGTTGCCAGGTGTATTGCGTCACATCGTCAGGCTGCGGGCTGCCGTAAAAACAGGTGTAGCCCTCCCACAACCCTAGCCATTGCAACTTGTCCTGCGGCTGCAGCTCGCGAATATTGATGACCATCGTACTCTCCCACCTCAATGTGAATAGGCCATTATTTTCCTCGAAGACGATTACTTCAAGCGCTACCGGCGCAATTTGCCACTGCCGGCCCTGTGGCTGCTAAAAGCGATGAGGGTCACAAACCGTGTCCGATGAGCCGCAGGAAAGGTCAACGGCAGCGCTTTAGTCTGCCTATGTGCCGGGTCGTTAAGGTATAATGCGGTTTCGCAAGGGGAGAGGGATGATGAAGCGGAAAAACAAAGTCACAATGAACGATATCGCCCGTACGGCGGGTGTGTCACAGGCAACGGTATCGTTGGTCCTTAATCAGTCCCGGAATATCAAGCTGAGCGAGGAGACCCGTCAGCGGGTGATCGCCGTCGCGACCGAGCTCGGCTACGACCGCCTACCGGCGATTCACGCCCCGCGAAATCAGGAAGAAGTGGCGCTGCTGGTCAGCACCCTGCAAAGCTACGATCCCTTTATCGATGCCATCAGCCAGGCGCGGGAAGCGGCCTGGCGCAATGAAGTGTTGCTGACCGTCTATGATTACGGCGACGACGTCGAGCTGGCGATTAATATTATTCGCCAGCTGGAACAGCGTAACTGTATCGGCATTATTCTCGCCTCCCCGGTGACCACGCTTGTAGATATGACCGATTTTCAGGACTGCACCCGCCTGCCGCTGGTCCTGCTCAACCAGCGCGACCCGGATTCGCCGCTGCTGCCTTCGTTTGTTCCCGACGACTACGCCAACGCGTTTCAGGTGACCCGTCATCTGATCTCTATGGGCGCGACGCGCATCGCGCACATCACCGGCGAAAGCTGGATGGAGGCGACCCGCCAGCGGCTGGCGGGGTATCAGGCGGCGCTGGAGCAGGCCGGACAGGCGTATGATGAGCGCCTGGTGCGCCGGACCAACTGGCAGTTCAGCGAGTCCTTTACCGCCACCTGCTCTCTACTGGAGCAGCAGGATCGCCCGGATGCCATCTTCTGCGCCAGCGACTGGCTGGCGATCGGCTGCTATCAGGCGCTGGCGGTCAACGGCGTCCGGCTGCCGCAGGATATCCTGCTGGCGGGATACGACGATCAGAAAATATCGGAACAGCTCACCCCGCCGCTCACCAGTATTCAGCTGCCCTACAGCGAATTAGGGCGACTGGCGGTGGAGTATCTTTGCAATCAGGAGGATGCGGCGACGCACGTGATGCTGGCCGGCCGGCTAAAGGTGAGATCCTCCAGCACTCGGGAATAAATTCTCAATAAACGCCTGCCTGCAGAACAGCACGTCGGAGGCGACAGCGCGCCGGGATATGTGTAACTATTCCCGGTAATTATTCCCGCTAACTTTCCGTTCTGGTACGGCTGACATGCTTTCAGTTCCTTTTCCGCTTATTACCTTATCCGCCCTGCTTATCCTGCTGGCAACGGCCCTGTTTGCGCAAAAACAGCGCCACACGGGCACTCTGCGTTTCGTGCTTGCCTGTATCGTGCTGGTTGCCGTCAGCACGCTGCGCTGGGAATATGAATCCAGCATCTTGCGCAATATCCAGTCCGGGCTGGCCATAATGCTGCCGCCGCTGGCCTGGCACGGTTTTGTCTCGCTGACTGAGATTGGCCGGCGGTGTCACCTGCTGCTGCTGCTGCTGTTCGCCCCCGCAGCTCTCGCTCTCATTATCAGGATTGTTTGGCCGCCGGCGACGGATCCGGTCCTGTTTTTACTTTTTGCCGGCTACGGGTGCAGCCTGCTGCGCCTCGCATGGCGCGGGGAGCACCGCTTCACCCTCAGCCGTCTCGGCGAGTCGCCGCAGACCACGAAAATGGCCTTTTTTGCCGGCTGTTTTCTCTGTCTATCGGCGCTGACCGATCTTGCCGTGACGTTTGACTTCAGCCTGACCGGCGGCAGGCTGGCGCCGGCGATCGTGATGGGTTTTCAGGCCGCGCTGCTTCCGCTGATTGCGGCGGCTATCGTCATCGCCGGACGGCCAGCTGCGGTTGCGCAAGCTGAGAGTAAAGCCGCGCTCCCGACGCGGGCCGCGCCGCCGGAGGAAGAGCTGGCGAAAGTTTACGCCGGCCTCGAGAAGCAGGTACGGGAGACGGAGCTCTATCTCAATCCCGACCTGACGCTGAGCCTTCTCGCCAGAAAAACCGGGATCCCCGCACGCCAGCTCTCAGGGGCGGTCAATGCTATCAGCCAGTGTAACGTCTCGCAGTGGATTAACGGTTTAAGGATTGAACGGGCGCAGGCGCTGCTGCTCAGCACCCCGCTGCCCGTTACCGAAATCATGTTCGAGTCCGGATTTACCACCAAGTCCAATTTTAACCGCGAGTTTCAGCGCATTTGCGGCCTGTCGCCTACTTCGTTTCGTCAGCAGGCGGGCGGTAATCCAGTGCCGAATTAAGGAATCTGCCGATCTTAGGTATCAGCGCCTGGTGAATAGCGGCGCGGTCTCCTCCGCTACCGTCGCGACAAACGATACCGTCACCGGGCGTCTCCTCCTCAATAAGCGCCTCGGCGCCAGGCTTGCACAGCTGCATGAAGCTGAAATGAGTGGCGCCTTCAACGACCTCATACTGCCTGCGCTGCGGATCCATGTTGGCCGCAAGATAGCCTGACTCCTGCCCTGCATCGAGGTCCGCCAGCTTGTCCGCCTGGGCCGCAAGGATCAGTACCGGAATGCCGAGCGCGCGCAGGCTCTGCGGGGTAAAGCCGGGGGCGAAGCCGAGATCCAGAGAGACCACCGCCTTGATTCTGGCATCCCGGAGGTCCGCAAAGCGCGCATCCTGCGAGCGGGTGCCATCGATGCCGAGCTTTTGCGTTAGCCGGCAGTCGCCTCGCTGTGCATGGTGCAGGCAGTCGCTCAGCATGCGGGCGGAATCGAAGCGGGCTCCCGCCAGCGACATCACCGTCCATCCGCCGAGAGAGTGGCCTAAAGCAGCAATTCGCCCGGCGTCTACCTCCCCGACCAGCGCGGAAGAGCGCAGAGTGAAGTCAATCACCTGGCTGAGATCCTGCGGACGTCGCCACAGGCGCTTCGCGTCGCGCGGATCCTGATTAAAGGTGGTGGTTCCGGGGTGGTCCGGTGCCGCGACAATATATCCCTGCGCGGCCATGGCCGCCGCTATCCACGATAAATTGCGCCAGTTGCCGTTATAGCCGTGAGAGATAACCAGCAGAGGGTGGGCTCCGGGCCTCGCAGGCGCATTACGAATAACGGCGACCCCTTCGAACGCGGGATTGGCGCCGACATTTTCCGTCTTTCCTTCTGCAGACGTTGGATACCATACCGCCACGTCCAGGCTTTTCCCCTGCGGGTCGGTCAACGCCAGCTGGCGAAACCCCGGAGCGGCGTGAACCTGGATACAGATAAGTAAAGCCGGTAATAAAAGAAACCCTCTTCTGAACATCATGATGACTCCTGCTGTGCTGAATTGAGGCCCATTTATAGATGAGCCGCGGCATCAGGGCGTCCCAGAACGCGATCGAGGCCATGAATTTGCACATTTACGCTAGTTTTCAGCATCAGCAGGAGACCGTGCCCTCGGATTCAGGCGTGGAGAATGCGCCATCTGCCATTCTGTAGAACGAAGCGGCGCAGAAGCATCAGGTCTGCTCGCTCAATTTAACTGACGACTTAATGTATGTTGTAACTATTTAGAGGGGATAAATAACCCGGCAATCGCCGGGTCAACGTTTTGAACGGGATATCAGCAGAGCGGTGTAACCGCCTCGCGCATGCCTTTAAGCAGGATGGCATCGAGGTCGAGGGTTACCTGCTCCACCAGACCGGGAATCTGGCTCAAATCCTGCTGCCAGTGCGCCTCGACCGACAGCACCGCTTTCACCAGTTCACTCGTACTCAGCTGCGCGTCACGATGCGCGGACCACAGCGCCCGGTAGCGCTCTATCCAGTCGGCATCGTCCTGCAGCGGATAGTTTTGCTCATTGCGCTCGCCGCGATAGAACGCCATCAAGGCCGCCAGCGCGAAGGTCAGCCGGGGGGCTAGTTTACCGTTTTTCGCCTGCCCCGTCAGCAGCTGCGGCAGAATGCGGGTGCGGTATTTCGTCATGCCGTTGAGCGCAATCGACAGCAGCTGATGCTTAATGTAGGGATTGCGGAAGCGCCCGGTTACCGCGCTGGCGAAAGTCTCCAGCTCTTCGCGGGGTAAGTCCAGCTGCGGAATAATTTCCTCGTAAATCGCCTTTTCGACGAACGAGCAGATCTGGCTATCGTTCATCGCTTCCCCGACGGTATCCAGCCCTGCCAGGAAGGCAACCGGCACCAGCGCGGTATGCGCGCCGTTGAGAATCGCCACTTTACGCTCTTTGTAGGGCTTAATATCGTCGACAATCAGGACGTTAAGCGCCAGCTTATCGAGGCGCAGCTCCGCAGCCAGCGATTTAGGCCCTTGAATAACGAAGAGATAGAAGTGCTCGGCGGTCGCCAGGAAGGCGTCTTTGTAGCCGAGCTGCTGTTCGATTTGCAGCGCTTCATCGCGCGGATAGCCGGTGACGATGCGGTCCACCAGCGTTGAACAGAAGGTATTCGCCTCATCCAGCCAGGCGCTAAAAGCTTCCGGCAGCGCCCACTCTTTGGCGTAGCGCAGGACCAGCTCGCGCAGGGCTTCGCCGTTATAGTCGATAAGCTCGCAGGGAATAATGACCCAGCCTTTATCGCTGGCGCCGGAGAAGCAGCTGTAGCGCTCAAACAGCAGGCGCGTCAGCTTAGCCGGATAGCTTACCGCCGGGGCATCGTCAAAGCGGTCTCCCGCATGGTAGCTGATACCCGCTTCGGTGGTATTGGAAAACACAAAGCGGATATCCGGGTTGTGCGCCAGGCGCAGGTATTCGGCATAGTCCGCATAGACGCTGATTTCCCGGGTAATGCTGCGGATCATGCGCGCATCGCTAACCGCCTCGCCCTTCTCGTTCAGCCCGCGAATAATCGTGGTATAGAGGCCGTCCTGTACGCTCAGCGACGGCGGGAACTCGCTCTCAATGGGGCGCACGATGACGACGCCGGCGTTCAGGTCGGTATGCTCATTGAGCAGATCGACCTGCCAGTCGATAAAGGCGCGTAAGAAGTTACCTTCGCCGAACTGGATAACGCGTTCAGGATACTGCGCGCCGGGAAAATCGCGACGATTTAGTGCTTTCACAATGGGTTCCCTCATAGAGTAGTCATACAACCTGGGTAATTGGTGTAATAACTTATCAGCTTTCTCTACGACTAAAACCCCGTTTTGATCAAACCATCGGCGGTTATTGCAGGAACTTATAGAACAACGAGGTGGCGGTCATCTTTCCGTCCGGCATCAGCGCATAGCGCGGAATTTCCCCGGCTTTTTCCCAGCCGCACTGAACGTAGAAGCGCTCGGCGCCGCTGCCTGTTGCGGTATCCAGCACCAGCACGGATTTACCCTGGTCGCGGGCAACCTCCTCCAGATAGTTCATCAGCGCGTTGGCCAGCCCCTGCCGCCTGGCATTTTGGTGAACCAAAAGTTTAGCCACGTCCGCGCGGTGTGGCTGGTTTTCCGGCTGGCTGACAATAAGCTGGACGGTACCGACAATCTGATGGTGTTCATTTTCCGCCACCATCACAATACGCTCTCCGGCGGCAACGCTTTGCGCCGTCCGCTGCCAGAAGTCGCTGGCCGTTTGCGCGGAGAAGGGCAGCATAAAGCTGACCGACGCTCCGCCGTTCACGCAGCTGGTCAAAATGTCGGTTAACGGTTGAATCTGGTCGAGGATTTCTTCACGCGAGAGCGTGCGCAGGGAAAAGGATGTGGTCATGATAGGTTCCTTAAAATTGACCACATCACTATGTTTTTAACTTAAATTTAACACAAGCAAAATCACTATCGTTTTTTCTTATTACCGCCTTCAGGCCAGTCCGGGGGTACAAACGCGATTGCGCCCCGCTTTCTTGGCGCTCACCAGATAGTCGTCGGCGGCCATCAGCAGCTGATTAAAGAGCTCGGTTATTCGCTCGTTTCCTACCGGACGAGACTCCAGCCCCATGCTCACGGTCAGGCGGATCTGATTCTGTCCCCAGACAAAGGTCTGCGCCTCAACGCCCTGGCGGATTTTCTCCGCCAGCGCCTGGCTCTCCTGCATCGATGAGGTCAGGGTCGCCACGGCGAACTCCTCCCCGCCGATGCGCGCCACCATTCCCTGTTCGCCCGCCAGCTGGCGCACCTGCTGGGCAAACTGCGCGAGAACGCAATCGCCGCACTCGTGCCCCCAGCTGTCGTTGACCCGCTTAAAGCCGTCGATATCCAGCACCATTACGGTCAATAGCTGCCCTTCCGCCAGCGGCTGCCGCTTCAGCGCCTCGCCGAGTCCGGAGCGCGAGTAAACGCGCGTCTGGAAATCAAAATCGGCGCGCAGCGCCAGCTGTTTCACCAGATTATTTATCGCCTCGACGCTCGAGGCGACGATCACCGGGCTAATCAGCATCGCGGCGATGCCAAGACGGGTGGAGAAGAGCTGCCACGGCTGCATCCGCGCGTCGGGAGAGAGATGAATCAGCGAGTTTGCCACAAGCAGAATTTCGCTGATGCCGGTTATAAACGTCAGCAGGCAGGTCAGCGGCAGCGGATAGCGAATGGCGCACCAGATCAGCGCCGGCAGCGGGAAGGTAATGCTCCCTGCTCCGCCCACGCTAACCCCGAGAATAATCGACAGTACCAGCGCGATAACCGGCAGAAGCTGGCGGAAACGGAAGGCGCCGAGCGCGGAAGGCAGCGTCAGCGTCAGAATAAACGGCAGGATCAGCACCGCGGTCGAGAACTGCTCGCTAAACCAGTCCGCCAGCTGAGGAATAAAGGTGGCGCGCTCGACGTCCACCGAACCCAGCGCGCCGACGGCCGCGCACAGCAGCGCCGCCAGCAGGCAATAGCAAAACAGGCTCAGCGCATTAATTGGCCCGGGCATAGAATCAGCGCGGCGTTTATCCCACAGCACCAGCTGTGCCAGGGTCACAATAAAGACAATATTGGAGAAATTAATCAGCAGCGAAGCAAAGCCCATTCCCCAGCGCGAGGTTAAGCCGTCATAAACCAGCATCGCGGCAAAGCAAACCGCGTAAAAATAGCTGCGGTTTAGCCAGACGTAACGCGCGAAGATCCCTGCCATCACGGCATTCAGCGGCCAGAAAAACGAAAGTTCCTGCACCAGGCGCAGCATGGCGCCAAAGAAATGAAGCAGCAGCGTTAACGTGAATAACACCAGCGCATCACGCACGGGCTGCTCCTCACGAAACAGCGTGAATGACCGAATCGACAGTGAAGACATTCAGTAATTATCCGTCTAATTGTTTCAGGCAATTATTATGTTAATAATTAGTTAGCGGATTATCATAGCATGAGAATATTTATCAGGCATACATATGCCTGATTGTTGCTCACTATCAATGGCCGGGAGAATTCATCTGCAGCACCAGCCAATGGTGAATAACCTGCACAACGTAGCGCTGCTCGTCGGCGCTCAGCGCCCGGCCTGGCGGGATCGCGTGCCACTTTTCGAGGCAGCCGCGACAGCAGGTGGCGGTGGCGTGCTGGGCGATAAATACCGGATGACCGCGCATCGGCGTTTGCTTGCCGTCATTCGGGATATTCGCCGGCGCCAGTCGGCGGGCAATAAAATCCGCCGCGTGCTGGTCAATCGTCTCCGCGCCTTTATCGAAACAGTATTGCCGCTCTTTTATTCCCAGCTTAAAGCGGGAGCGAAAGGCCGACCGCTGCAGCCGGCTAAATAAACCGTTGAACGTATCCATCAGAATACCGACCTTCCCACCTTCTGCGTGAGTTTCTCCAGCACCGCGATCCCGGCCAGCGAATTCCCGGCCTGGTCCAGCTCCGGGCTCCATACCGCAATAGCCATCTCCTGGGGAACGATCGCCACAATCCCGCCGCCTACGCCCGATTTTGCCGGCAGCCCGACGCGCCAGGCAAACTCCCCGGCGTTTTGATACATCCCGCTGGTCATCATCAGGGCATTGACCTGGCGTGACTGAATCGGTGCGATCACCGGCGTATCGAGATGCGGCGCCATGCCGCGATCGGCGAGGAACAGAAAGGTCCGCGCCAGCTCAACGCAGCTCATCTCCAGCGAACAGTAGTGGAAATAGTTTTGCAGCACCGTCGCGACGTCGTTATGAAAATTGCCGAAGGACTTCATGAGCCAGGCAATCGCCGCATTGCGCGCCGAATGCTCAAACTCAGAGCGCGCCACCAGCGGGTCGTAGGCGATATCCGCCACGCCGCTCAGGCGTCGGACAATTTCCAGCATCCGCTGGCGCGGCGCGCTGAGGCGGCTTTGCAGCATATCGCACACCACCAGCGCCCCGGCGTTAATAAAGGGGTTGCGCGGTTTTCCCTGTTCGATTTCCAGCTGCAGGAGCGAGTTAAACGGCTGGCCGGAGGGATCTTTCCCCACCCGCTGCCAGATCTCCTCCTCCTGATAGTGGTTCATCGCCACCACCAGACTGAGCACTTTAGAGATGGATTGAATGGAAAAACGCTCATGGGCGTCACCGGCAAAATAGTGCTGCCCGTCAACCGTGCAGATCGCGATGCCAAGCTTATTGCCGCTCACGCTGGCCAGCGCCGGAATGTAGTCCGCCACCTTGCCGCGCCCAATCAGCGGCCTGATTTCCGCCAGAATTGCATCCAGCATTGCATTATTGATGACCGTCGCCACACCCGGCTCCTTGCCCACATCCAAATTCGGGCTGCGAGTATAGCAGAGCGCGGCGACGGGCGTCAGGCGCTAACGTCGATTAGCGGCGGTCTTTCCATACGGTCTGCACGTTACAGAACTCATGCAGCCCAAAGTGCGAGAGCTCACGACCGAAGCCGCTTTTCTTCACGCCGCCAAAGGCCACCCGCGCGTCGCTGGCGCTGTAGCCATTGATAAAGACCCCGCCGCACTCCAGCTGGCGGGAGAAGCGGTCGGCCTCTTCGACGCTGGCGGTAAAGACGGTGGCCGACAGGCCAAATTCGCTGTCGTTAGCCAGTTCGAGAGCGTGCGCGGCGTCGCGAGCCACGGTGATGGTGGCAACCGGGCCAAATAGCTCCTGGCGGAAACCGGTCATTTCCGCGGTCACGTTACCCAGCACCGTCGGCGCATAGTAGTTACCGGCACCGGCAAGCTTTTCGCCGCCGAGCAGCAGGGTCGCCCCTTCCGCCAGCGTCGCCGTCACCTGCTGATGGAGCTCGTCGCGCAGGTCGAAACGCGCCATCGGCCCAAGATAGTTGGCCTCATCGCGCGGATCGCCCATTTTCAACGCTGCAACGCCGGCAACGAATTTTTTGCTGAACGCATCGGCAATCCCGGCCTCGACGATAAAGCGCTTCGCCGCCGCACACACCTGCCCGGTGTTCTGGTAGCGTCCGATGACCGCCGCCTTCACCGCTTCGTCGAGGCTGGCGTCGTTGAGCACGATAAACGGATCAGACCCTCCCAGCTCGAGGACGCACTTCTTCAGCGCGGCACCGGCCTGGGCGCCGATCGCCTTCCCGGCGCGCACGCTGCCGGTTACCGTCACCGCGGCAATACGCGGATCGTTAATGGTCTGCGATACGCCGTCATTGGTGGCGTTAACCCAGCCAAATACGCCGGCCGGCAGCCCGGCCTCAGCGAAGATATCGCCGATCAGCGCCGCGCTGCCCATGACGTTCGGCGCGTGCTTGAGCAGATAGCTGTTGCCCGCCAGCAGGATCGGTACCGCGCCGCGCAGGACCTGCCACAGGGGAAAGTTCCACGGCATAATCGCCAGAATGGCGCCCAGCGGGCGGTATTCGATAACCGCCTTATTCTCTTCGACCTGGGTGGCTTCGGTTGCCAGCATTGCCGGACCGTGTTCAGCGTACCAGTCGCAGAGATTGGCCGATTTAGTCACTTCGCCGCGGGCCTGGGCAATCGGCTTGCCCATCTCCAGGCTTATCATCTGCGCCATCTCTTCCGCCCGGCTGCGCAGGACGCTGCCGACCTGACGCAGCGCATCGGCGCGCTGGGCTACGCTGGCGGCGCGCCACTGACGATAGCCCTGCCCCGCAAGACCAATCGCCGCATCGACCTCTTGCTCAGTAGCCCAGGGCAGAGACGACACAATTTCACCGGTGGTCGGGTTCACGGAAACCGCATGAGTTGCAGATAAATTCATCGTTATTCTCTCTGTATTGATGGCGAATGTTGATTGCGAACTGACCTCATTCTGGCTTACGCTTCCATTCATTGAAAATGAATAATATTAAGCAACCCGTTCACAAAAGAAGAATACTATGGACCTGACCCAGCTTGAGATGTTCAACGCCGTCGCCGCCACCGGCAGCATTACCCAGGCCGCGCAGAAGGTGCATCGCGTCCCTTCGAACCTCACCACCCGCATTCGCCAGCTGGAGGCCGACCTTGGCGTAGAGCTGTTTATCCGCGAGAACCAGCGCCTGCGCCTTTCTCCCGCCGGCCATAGCTTTCTGCGCTATAGCCAGCAGATCCTGGCGCTGGTCGATGAGGCGAGAATGGTGGTGACCGGCGATGAGCCGCAGGGGCTGTTTTCGCTCGGGTCGCTGGAGAGTACCGCCGCGGTCAGGATCCCTTCAGCGCTGGCGCTCTATAACCAGCGCTACCCGAAAATCCACCTGGCGCTCTCAACCGGCCCTTCCGGCAATATGATCGACGGCGTGCTGGAGGGCACCCTGAGCGCGGCATTTATCGACGGACCGCTGGTGCACCCTGGCCTCGAAGGCCTGCCGGTGTTCCCGGAAGAGATGATGATCGTCGCCCCCGTGGGCCATGCGCCGATTACGCGCGCCAGCGAGGTGAACGGCGTCAACGTTTACGCGTTTCGCGCCAACTGCTCCTACCGGCGCCATTTTGAAAGCTGGTTTCACGCCGATCGCGCCACCCCCGGGCGGATCCATGAGATGGAGTCCTATCACGGCATGCTGGCGTGCGTGATTGCCGGCGCCGGGCTGGCGCTGATCCCGCGCAGCATGCTGGAGAGCATGCCCGGCCATCAGCAGGTTTCCGCGTGGCCGCTGGCCGAAGAGTGGCGCTGGCTAACGACCTGGCTGGTGTGGCGGCGCGGGGCGAAAACCCGCCAGCTGGAGGCGTTTATAGCGCTGCTGAACGAAGATCGGCAACGAGCAGTTTCTCCATAAACAGGCTCAGCGGATCTTCCTGATAGGGGGCAAAGGGGCTGCGCGTTTGATAGCCGCTGCGGGTATAGAGCCTGACGGCGGCCTGCTGGTAAATGCCGGTTTCGAGGCGCACGGTGTGGCAGTCGCGGCGGCGAGCCTCGCTTTCCAGCGCCTCCAGCAGCCGTTCGCCCAGCATCTGCCCGCGATGGTTAGGATCGATAAACACCCGCTTCATTTCGCCAAAGCCATCGTCGTCAAGGACGATAGCTCCGCAGCCCACCGCCTGCTGGCTGTCATCCCTGATCAGCAGCACGATAACCGACTCCGCCTTTAGCTGGCTCAGGTCGACAAGGTGGTTGCTCTCTGCGGGATAGAGTGATTCCTGAAAAGCATCCAGTTGGGCAATCAGGGCGGTCAGGTCGGGATGGGACAACGAGGTTGGGGCGATGGTGTACATTGCTGGCTCCTTTTTTTTGAGCCACTGTAGCGCACGCGTAGGCCGGTCGTTCATAGCATTAACTTATCGCGCCGCTCCTCCCTGAGCGGCGCGCTCTTTTACGCGTTGACCTGGCGCAGAGCAACTTTGCCAATCAGGTAGGTTACCGCCTGGCCGCCAATCAGCACCCGCTCGCCCTGCCACTGACAGCGCAGGTCGCCGCCGCGGGCCGATACCTGACGCGCCTGCATCTGCGTTTTGCCAAGCCTCTCGCCCCAGTAAGGGATCAGCATGCTGTGGGCCGAGCCGGTGACCGGATCTTCGGCTACACCCTCGCCGGGACAGAAGAAACGGCTAACGAAGTCGTACTCCTCGTCCGCCGCGCTGATACAGACCATCTTGCCGAGCCGCTGGAGCTGGTGCATGTCCGGACGGACGGCCTCAACCTGCTGACGATCCGCCAGCACCACCAGATAGTCACGCCCGACCCGCACCTCCAGCGCGTGGCTAATTCCCAGCCCGGCCAACAGCTCGGCGGGCGGGTTGGCAACTTCAGTCGTCGACCACGCCGGGAAGTCGAGGGTCAGCCAGTCACCGTTGCGCGTCACCTGCAGCTCGCCGACAAAACGGGTGCTGAATACGATCGTGGCGGACGGATGGTCAAGGTATTCAAAAATAACGTGCGAGGCCGCCAGCGTCGCGTGGCCGCACAGGTCAATCTCATACTGCGTGGTGAACCAGCGCAGCTCATAGCCTTCATCGGTGCGCACGAAGAAGGCGGTCTCCGACTGATTATGCTGCTGCGCCATTTTCAGCAGCGTCTCGTCAGGCAGCCACTCGGTGAGCGGGCATACCGCCGCGGCATTACCGCCAAAGTTACGATCGCTGAAAGCATCTACCAGATAAAAATCAATTTCCTGCATCGCTATAGTCCTTTTTTATTACTTATCCTCAACATGACATAAAAGCGCGATGTGCACACGATCCAGAGAGAAATTAATCTGTTAGCCCGTTTATCACCGCAACGGGAAAATGAGACGCAGATCACAAAATGATTGTATTTTCAGCAGCAATCGTTTTAAGATCGCCTTCTCTTCTTCCTCTAAGCACTAGTTCAAAACCTATGATTACAAACACGGTTTCACGCAGGGTCGCGTGGCTTCGGGTAGTCACGCTGGCGATCGCCGCTTTTATCTTTAATACCACCGAATTCGCGCCGGTCGGCCTGCTGTCCGATATTGCCGGCGGCTTTGGGATGGAAACCGCCCAGGTCGGCATGATGCTGACTATTTACGCATGGGTTGTGGCCCTGATGTCGCTGCCGTTTATGCTGCTCACCAGCCAGATGGAGCGCCGCCGCCTGCTAATCGGCCTGTTTATTCTGTTTATTGCCAGCCACGTGCTGTCGTTTTTTGCGTGGAGCTTTAACGTGCTGGTGATCAGCCGTATCGGTATCGCCTTTGCCCACGCGGTGTTCTGGTCCATTACCTCGGCGCTGGCGATCCGCATGGCGCCGCCGGGAAAACGCGCCCAGGCGCTGAGCCTGATCGCCACCGGCACCGCGCTGGCGATGGTCTTTGGTATTCCCATCGGCCGCATCGTTGGTCAGTATTTCGGCTGGCGCACCACCTTCCTGGTCATCGGTCTTGGCGCGCTGGTCACGCTGGTGTGTCTCTACAAGCTGCTGCCGAAGCTGCCAAGCGAGCACTCCGGTTCGCTGAAAAGCCTGCCGCTGCTGTTTCGCCGCCCGGCGCTGCTCAGCATCTATCTGCTGACCGCTATCGTGGTGACGGCGCACTACACCGCGTACAGCTACATTGAGCCGTTTGTGCAGACGGTGGCCGGTATGAGCGGTAATTTCGCCACCGTCTTGCTGCTGGTGCTCGGCGGCGCGGGGATTATCGGCAGCGTGCTGTTCGGCAAGATGGGCAATAAGCACGCTTCGGGGCTGATTAATATGGCGATTGGCCTGCTGCTGGCCTGTCTGCTGCTGCTGCTGCCGGCCTCGCAAAACGCCAACCACCTGATGCTGCTGAGCATCTTCTGGGGCGTGGCGATTATGATTATCGGCCTCGGAATGCAGGTTAAGGTACTGGCGCTGGCCCCGGACGCAACCGACGTTGCGATGTCGCTGTTCTCGGGGATCTTTAATATCGGTATCGGCGCCGGCGCGCTGGTCGGTAGCCAGGTGAGCACCCATCTGTCGATGGCCTCTATCGGCTACGTCGGAGCCATTCCGGCGCTGGTAGCGCTGGTCTGGGCGGTGATGATTTTCCGCCGCTGGCCGGTGTCGCTGGAAGAGCAGCCCCACCACTCCTGATAGCGGCAATAAAAAAGCCGGATAGCGCTACGCTGTCCGGCTTTTTTGATCGGCTGTTTACCCGTCAGGCATGATAGGTGGTAATGATTTCCAGCACCCCGTTAATAATAAACTGCACGCCCATGCACACCAGCAGGAAGCCCATCAGGCGGGAGATCGCCTCGATGCCGCCCTTCCCGACCATACGCATAATCGCCCCGGAGCTGCGCAGACAGCCCCACAGAATGATCCCTACCAGGACGAAGATAATCGGCGGCGCCACCAGCACCACCCAGTTGGGGAAATCAACGCCGTGTTTCACCGTCGACGCCGAGCTGATGAGCATCGCAATGGTCCCGGGACCTGCCGTACTCGGCATCGCCAGCGGCACGAAGGCGATATTGGCGCTCGGCTCATCGACCAGCTCTTCCGATTTCATCTTCGCTTCCATCGAATCATGCGCTTTGTGCTGCGGGAAAAGCATCCGAAAACCGATAAAGGCGACAATCAGCCCTCCGGCAATACGCAGTCCGGGTATCGAAATGCCAAAGGTGCTCATGACCACCTGACCGGCGTACCACGCGACCATCAGAATAATGAACACATACACCGAAGCCATCAGCGATTGTCGGTTACGCTCGGCGCTGTTCATGTTGCCCGCTAACCCGAGGAACAAGGCCACGGTAGTGAGCGGGTTTGCCAGCGGCAATATCACCACTAACCCTAACCCTATCGCTTTAAAGAGTTCGATCATGATTAATTAAGGCCCTGTTAATATTACACTATTAAAAAAGTTTCCCGGCGCAAGTATAGCTTTTATGCCGTTGGTCTTGCCAGCGCTTATCTTGCTTCTGCCGCCGCGCCAGCGCCGTCTCGCCCCCGCTATCGGCGCTATTTATTGCCGCTTTAGCAAATCGTGTCATCAGCTAATTCATCAGGTTGACTTATGATTGCCTAGGCAATAATATCCACAGCAATTAAATAATTGCCTGGGCAACCATTGTGAAAAGCACAAGTGACCTGTTTAACGAAATGATCCCCCTCGGTCGCTTGATCCAGATGGTTAACCAGAAAAAAGATCGCCTGCTCAACGAGTACCTCTCTCCGATGGATATCACTTCCACCCAGTTCCGGGTGCTCTGTTCCATTCGTTGCGAAGTATGCATTACCCCCGTTGAGCTGAAAACCGTGCTCTCGGTCGACCCAGGCGCAATGACGCGCATGCTCGACCGCCTGGTCTGTAAAGGCTGGATTGAACGGTTACCCAACCCCACTGACAAACGCGGCGTGCTGGTGCAGTTAACGCCAGACGGCGCGGCGCTATGTGAGCAATGTCATCAGGTTGTGGGTCAGAAATTGCACCAGGAATTAACAAAAAATCTGTCGGCGGATGAAGTGGTCACCCTTGAGTATTTACTCAAGAAAGTCCTGCCGTAATAAGAAGAGGTAAGATGATGTCCAGACGCAATAACGACGCCATCACTATCCATAGTATTTTGTCGTGGATCGAAGATAACCTGGAATCGCCGCTGTCGCTGGAGAAAGTGTCTGAGCGCTCAGGTTACTCTAAATGGCACCTGCAAAGAATGTTCAAGAAAGAGACCGGTCACTCCTTAGGCCAGTACATCCGCAGCCGCAAGCTGACCGAGATCGCCCAGAAGCTCAAGCAGAGCAACGAGCCGATTCTCTACCTGGCGGAGCGCTACGGATTTGAATCACAGCAAACGCTGACCCGAACCTTTAAAAACTATTTCGACGTTCCGCCGCATAAATATCGCATGACAAATATGCCGGGTGAATCCCGCTATCTAATGCCACTGAACAACTGTTGTTAATCGCCTGCAAAAAGACGTATTGAGGAAATCATGAAACTATTCGCTGCCGCCGCCCTTGTGCTGGTCGCCCTGGCTTCAGGCCAGAGCTATGCGGAGCAAACCACGACCCCGGTTCGCCATAACCACCGCGATGCGATGATAATGCCTTCCGAACATAACGATTCGCCGTTTGATTTTAATCATATGGCTGCCGGTAGCGACAAGTCAGATGAGCTAGGCGTGCCGTACTACAATTAACCGCACGACTCCGGTCTTTTAGCCCCGCACTGCGGGGCTTTTTTTATCCCCGCGGTGCGCTGACGCGAACCCGCCGCAGGCCAAAGACGTTAATATAGAGCCCGGCCATAATCAGCACCGCCCCGGTGAGCTGTAGCCCGCTCAGGGTTTCGCCAAGCAGCAGCGCGGCGCTGGCCATCCCCACCACCGGCACCAGCAGCGAGAGCGGCGCCACCCGCCAGGTCTCGTAGCGCCCGAGCAGCGAACCCCAAATCCCGTAGCCGACAATCGTGGCGATAAACGCCAGGTAGAGCAGCGAAAGCACGGTCAGCAGATCGATCTGCACCAGGCTGGCAACCATTTTTTGCGGGCCATCGAGCAGGTATGAGGCCAGCATAAACGGCAGCACCGGGATCAGCGCGCTCCACACCACCAGCGACATGATCTGCGGCTTCTCCTGCCGCGACATGATTTTCTTATTGAAGATATTCCCGCAGGCCCAGCTCAGCGCCGCCGCCAGGGTCAGCATAAACCCGACCATCGGCACATGCTGCGCGCCGAGGCTCGCCTCTACCAGCACCAGCACGCCGAAAATCGCCAGCGCGATGCCGGCCAGCTGCTTGCCCTGCAGACGTTCACCAAAGGTAAACACGCCGAGAATAATGGTGAAGAAGGCCTGCGCCTGCAGCACCAGCGACGCCAGCCCGGCGGGCATGCCGAGGCCGATGGCGCAGAACAGAAAGGCGAACTGCCCAAAGCTTATCGTCAGGCCGTAGCCCAGCAGCAGGCGCAGAGGAATTTTGGGCCGCGCCACGAACAGCAGCGCCGGGAAGGCGACGAGTAAAAAACGCAGCCCCGCCAGCATCAGCGGCGGCATGTTGTGAAGCCCGAGCTTAATCACCACAAAATTAAGCCCCCAAACGACCACCACCAGCAGCGCCAGCAGTCCGTCTTTACGTGTCATACCCTGTCCCGGCCATTACGCGAATTTTTATCAATGAAATCAAAGTAACGGAAAAATCCTCATTCGGATAGATCATTATTTTTAGCAGGGCCGCTATGCCCCTTTTGTCATAGGGGAATGCTATACAAGCCTGAAAGAGCATGTTATTTGTGAACAGCACTACAAAAAAATAACATTTATCAGGCAAGGAAAAAATGATACCGACCCTCAGGCGCTCAACGATAGCGCTGCTGGCTTCATCGCTGCTGCTTACCATCGGCCGCGGCGCGACGCTCCCTTTTATGACCATCTTTCTTACCCGTCAGTATCAGCTGGAGGTGGACAAAATCGGCTATGCCATGTCTATCGCCCTGACGGTTGGGGTGGTGTTCAGCATGGGGTTCGGCATTCTGGCCGATAAGTTCGATAAAAAGCGCTATATGCTGGTCGCCGTGACCGCCTTTATCTGCGGGTTTGTGGCGATCCCGCTGGTAAACAGCGTCCCGCTGGTGGTCTTTTTCTTCGCCCTGATCAACTGCGCCTATTCCGTCTTCTCCACCGTATTGAAGGCGTGGTTTGCCGACGTGCTAACGCCGGAGAAGAAGGCGCGGATCTTCTCGCTCAACTATACCTTCCTCAATATCGGCTGGACCGTCGGCCCCCCGCTCGGCACCCTGCTGGTGATGCACAGCATTAACCTGCCGTTCTGGCTGGCCGCCGCCTGCGCCGCGTTTCCGCTGGTGTTTATCCAGCTCTTCGTCCAGCGGACCTCGGCGGCAATCGCTGCGGATAGCGCCAGCCCGTGGTCGCCCTCGGTGCTGCTGCGCGATCGGGCGCTAATGTGGTTTACGCTCTCCGGGCTGCTGGCGTCGTTTGTCGGCGGCTCTTTCGCCTCCTGCATTTCCCAGTACGTGCTGGTGGTCGCCGACAGCGACTTTGCCGAGAAAGTGGTGGCGGTCGTTCTGCCGGTCAATGCCGCGGTGGTAGTGGCGCTGCAGTACGCCGTCGGACGCAGGCTGAACGCGCGCAATATCCGCCCGCTGATGACCTTCGGTACGCTATGCTTTGTCATCGGGCTGGGCGGGTTTATTGTTTCCGGCAGCAGCCTGCTGCTGTGGGGCGTGTCGGCGGCGATTTTTACCCTTGGCGAGGTTATCTATGCGCCAGGAGAATATATGCTGATCGACAACATTGCGCCGGCGGGCATGAAGGCCAGCTATTTTTCCGCCCAGTCGTTAGGCTGGCTTGGCGCCGCGTTTAATCCGATGATCACCGGGGCGATTCTGACCCATATGCCGCACTGGTCGCTGTTTGTGGTGCTGATGGTGGCGATTATCGCCGCGTGGCTGATGATTTTCCGCGGCATGAACAATCCTCCGCGGCAAAAAAGTTATCCGGTCGCCAGCGCCTGAAGCCTGCCGCCACGGGGCTGTCGGGTCGGTGTCGGGTTACTGTCGGCAGAGGATCGTGGCGGCCAACGGCGCAAACCAGCAGGCTTCATCTCAGGTTTCATCCGGAGATAGAAAAAATGAACGGTATTAATCAGGTTAAACAGTTACGTCTGCAGCGCGCGTGGTCTCAGGAGCAGTTAGCCGAACTGGCCGGCGTCAGCGTGCGCACCATTCAGCGCATCGAAAACGGCGATCGCCCGGGCCTGGAAACGCTCAGCGCCCTCGCCGCCGTATTTGAGGTTAACGTGGCCAGTCTGAGCGACGACGCGCCCGTCGGTCACGAAGAGTCGCTCGATTTACGCATTGAGGAAGCCAAAGAGCGGGTCCATCAGGAGAGCCGCTTCTTTCGCTCGCTGTCGGTCGCGGTGGTGGTTTGCATCCTGCTGGCGGTACTCAACCGGGTCAACAGCCCCGCAAGCGACTGGTCAGCGTGGGTCGCCGCCATCTGGGGCGCGCTGCTGCTGGTGAGAGCTGCCCGGCTGTTTGTCTTCGGCGGAATGACCCGCAGCTGGCGCCAGGCCCGGCTGCAGCGATTGTTACGTAAATAGACTCCGTTCAGCGCGACGTCAGGCGTCGCGCTGAACGGTTATTGCGGCTTAGATAGCCACCATCCCGCGCACGCCCTCGGCTTCCATATCCGCGCCCTTTCCCTGCTGAATAATTGTCCCTCGCGACATCACCAGATAGTGGTCGGCAAGGGCAGCGGCAAAATCATAGAACTGCTCAACCAGCAGGATCGCCATGTCGCCACGGTTCGCCAGCTGGCGGATAACTTCGCCGATCTCCTTAATCACCGAGGGCTGAATGCCCTCCGTTGGCTCGTCGAGGATCAGCAGCTGCGGCCGGCTTGCCAGCGCCCGGCCAATCGCCAGCTGCTGCTGCTGACCGCCGGAGAGATCGCCCCCGCGCCGCTGCTTCATTGTTTTTAACACCGGAAACAGCTGATAGATCTCCTCCGGAACCTGACGCGCGTCGCGGGCGGAAAAGCGCGACAGCCCCATCAGCAGGTTCTCTTCAACGGTGAGGCGGGGAAAGATCTCTCGCCCCTGCGGGACATAGGCGATCCCGGCCTGTACGCGCTGGTGGGGCTTACGCGCCGTGATGGTCTTATCCTGCCATATCACCTCGCCGCTGCGCGCCGGGACCAGCCCCATCAGGCACTTCAGCAGCGTGGTTTTTCCGACGCCGTTGCGCCCCAGCAGGCAGGTAATCTCCCCCGGCCGGGCGGCAAAATCGACGCCGCGCAGAATATGGCTGCCGCCGTAGTATTGATGTAACTGGTTAACCTGCAGCATCGGCGCTCCTTAGCGTCCAAGATAAACGTCAATCACCTGTTCGTTGGCCTGCACCTCGCGCAGCGAGCCTTCCGCCAGCACCTGTCCCTGATGCAGCACGGTTACCCGGTCGGCAATTGTTTCAACGAATCCCATATCATGTTCAACCACCATCAGCGAATGCTCGCCGGCGAGGGTGCGGAACAGCTCGGCGGTGTATTCGGTTTCGGCGTCGGTCATACCGGCGGCAGGTTCATCCAGCAGCAGCAGGTGCGGCTCCTGCACCAGAAGCATGCCGATTTCAAGGAACTGCTTCTGCCCGTGCGACAGCAGCCCCGCCTGGCGCCCGCGCTCGCCATCGAGGCGCAGCAGGCGCAGGGTCTCGCTGATGCGATCCTCCTGCTCCCCGCTCAGCCGCGCCCGCAGGCTGGCCCAGACCGATTTATCGCTTTTCAGCGCCAGCTCAAGATTCTCAGCCACCGTCAGCGCTTCAAAGACCGTCGGCTTTTGAAACTTTCGCCCAATCCCCTGGCGGGCAATGGCTATCGGGTCAAGGGACATCAGGTCGATGGACTGATCGTACAGCGCCCTGCCGCTCTGCGGCCGGGTTTTGCCGGTAATCACGTCCATCAGGGTGGTTTTTCCGGCGCCGTTGGGGCCGATAATACAGCGCAGCTCGCCCACGCCAATCTGCAGCGAGAGATCGGTTAGCGCCTGAAAGCCGTCGAAGTTGACGTTAATCTTTTCCAGCTGCAGCACCGGGTCGGTTTGCTCGCGAAAGCGATCCGTCGGCAGTTGGCGGGTAAACAGGCCGTCATCCGGTTGCATTAGCGGTCTCCTTTACGCAGCAGGCCAATCACCCCACGCGGTAAAAAGAGCGTGACGATGATAAAAATCAGTCCAAGAAACAGCTGCCAGTACTCCGGGATCGCCATCGTGAAGTAGCTTTTCGCGCCGTTGACCAGCCCCGCGCCCAGCACCGGGCCGACCAGGGTTCCGCGCCCGCCGAGCGCCACCCAGATGGCGGCCTCAATCGAGTTAGTCGGCGACATCTCGCCTGGGTTAATAATCCCCACCTGCGGGACATACAGCGCCCCCGCCAGCCCGCACAGCACGGCGGAGAGCGTCCACACCAGCAGCTTAAAGCCGCGCGGATCGTAGCCGCAGAACATCAGCCGGTTTTCGGCGTCGCGCACCGCGGTCAGAATGCGGCCAAACTTGCTGGTCGCCAGGCGAAAGCCTATCCACAGCGTTAACAGCAGCAGCAGTACCGTCGCCATAAACAGCGCCGCGCGGGTGCCGGTCGCGGTGACGGAGAAGCCGAGCAGCGTGGTAAAGCCGGTAAAACCGTTGTTGCCGCCGAAGCCGGTCTCGTTGCGAAAAAAGAGCAGCATGCCGGCGTAGGTCAGCGCCTGGGTCATTATCGAGAAGTAGACCCCTTTGATTTTGGAGCGAAAGGCAAACCAGCCGAACACCAGCGCCAGCAGCCCGGGAACCAGCACCACCAGCAGCATCGCCCAGGCAAAGTGCTGGGTTCCCCACCAGAACCACGGCAGCTCGGTCCACGACAGGAAGGACATAAACGCCGGCAGACCGTCGCCGGCCGCCTGACGCATCAGATACATGCCCATCGCATAGCCGCCCAGCGCAAAGAAGATGCCGTGGCCCAGCGACAGCATGCCGGCATAGCCCCACACGAGGTCCAGCGCCACCGCGACGACGGCGTAGCAGAGGATTTTTCCGGTCAGGGTCAGCAGCCAGGTCGGCACCGCCAGCGGATGCGACTGAGGCAGCAGCGCCAGAAACGGCATGCTCAGCAGCGCGAGGATCGCCAGCAGCCCAAGCCACCGCAGCGGCCGCGGCGCGTTGCGCGCAAGTCGTAAGGTCATCGGTTGGCTCATCAGTCAATCACCCTGCCTTTTAACGCGAACAGCCCCTGCGGGCGTTTCTGGATAAACAAAATAATCAGCACCAGGATCAGAATTTTGCCCAGCACTGCGCCCAGCTGCGGTTCGAGGATTTTGTTAAAGATCCCGAGGCCAAATGCCGCCACCACGCTGCCCGCCAGCTGGCCGACGCCGCCCAGCACCACCACCAGAAACGAGTCGATGATATAGCCCTGGCCGAGCTCCGGGCCGACGTTGCCGAGCTGCGACAGCGCGACGCCGCCCAGCCCCGCGATCCCGGAGCCGAGACCAAACGCCAGCATATCCACCCGCCCGGTCGGCACGCCGCAGCAGGCGGCCATGGCCCGGTTCTGCGTCACCGCCCGCACGTTCATGCCCAGACGGGTTTTATTCAGAATCAGCCAGGTAAAGAACAGAACGAGGATCACAAAGCCGAGCACCGCCAGACGGTTCCACGGCAGGATCAGGTTGGGCAGCACCTGCATGCCGCCGGAGAGCCACGCCGGGTTCGCCACTTCGACGTTTTGCGCGCCAAACAGCATCCGCGTCAGCTGAATAAGCATCAGGCTGATCCCCCAGGTCGCCAGCAGCGTTTCCAGCGGGCGCCCGTAGAGATGACGAATAATGGTACGCTCCAGCGCCATGCCGATCCCGGCGGTGACCAGAAAGGCCACCGGCAGAGCAATCAGCGGATAGAGCGCCAGCCACTGCGGGGCGAACTGGGAGAGAGCCTGCTGCACCAGCCAGCAGCTGTAGGCGCCGATCATCAGCATTTCGCCGTGGGCCATATTGATGACCCCCAGCAGTCCGTAGGTGATGGCCAGCCCCAGCGCCGCCAGCAGCAGCACCGAACCAAGCGACAGCCCCATAAAGGCCTGGCCGAGAATTTCGCCGAGCAGCAGCCGCTGTTTAATCTGGCTCAGGCTGTCGGCCGCCGCGCTGCGTACGCCGGCATCAGGCTCATGCTGCGCATCGGTAAAGGGCATCAGCAGCGCCTGCGTTTCGGGGTCGGAGGAGTGGCCCAGCCGCTCAACCGCCGCCAGCCGCTGCTCTCTGGCAGGGCTGCTGAGCTGAAGGCGAGCCAGCGCCATCTCCAGCTGCGTTTTGACGCCGTCATCCGTTTCTGCCGCCAGCCGCTGCTGCAGCAGCCCGCTCATTTCCGGCGTGGCTTCTCGCTGAAGGATCTTCACCGCCGCCGCCCTTTCAGTGACACTGTCACTCACCAGCAGGTGCGTGGCCAGCGCGCCGGCGGCCAGGTTGCGCAGGCGGTTGGTGAGCCGCACCGGTTTGGGGGTGCCTGAAGGTTCCGCCGCCGCGCCCAGCGCCTGCTGGTTGCTGAAGGCGTGGCCGCTGCTATCAACCTGCAGCGTTTCCGCCGCTAAGGCGTGCAGCAGCGGCAGACGCTGGGCCTGCGGAGCGGCGGCCCACTGCTCAAGCAGGCGCGCCTGCTGGCTGCGGTTTGCCGTCACGAAATCATCCGCGTCCGCCGCCTGCGCGCGCCACGGCAAAATCATCACCAGCAGCGCGAAGTAGTAACCCATGATGCGCAGCGCCTTCATGATTGCTCTCCTTGTGGCGTTCCGGATCGCCCGGACGCTCGTTAATGCACGTTCCACCCGCCCGGGCCGTAGCCCGGGAAGGTGACGCTAAGTGACATTTAGTTGCTGACGGTTTTTACCGGATGGTCAGGCTTCTTATCGTTACCGGCGATCCACGGGCTCCACGGCTGGGCGCGCACCGCATCGTCGGTCTGCCAGACGACGTTGAACTGACCGTTGCCTTCGATTTCACCGATCATCACCGGCTTATGCAGATGATGGTTGGTGGCATCCATGGTTAAGGTAAAGCCGGACGGCGCTTTGAACGTTTGCCCGGCCATCGCCGCGCGAACCTTGTCCACATCGGTCGTACCGGCCTTGGTCACCGCCTGAGCCCACATGTGCAGCCCAACCCAGGTGGCCTCCATCGGATCGTTGGTAACCACGGTATCGGCGTTCGGCAGCTTGTGGGCTTTTGCATAGGCGCGGTAGTCGGCCACGAACTGTTTGTTGGTTGGGTTATCGACCGACTCAAAGTAGTTCCACGCCGCGAGGTTGCCGACCAGCGGCTTGGTATCGATGCCGCGCAGCTCCTCTTCCCCCACCGAGAAGGCAACCACCGGGACATCGGTAGCCTTCAGTCCCTGGTTCGCCAGCTCTTTATAGAACGGAACGTTGGAGTCGCCGTTGATGGTTGAAACCACCGCGGTTTTTCCGCCGGCAGAGAATTTCTTGATATTGGCGACAATGGTCTGGTAATCGCTGTAGCCGAACGGGGTGTAGACCTCTTCGATGTCCTTATCCTGAATCCCTTTGGCGTGCAGGAAGGCGCGCAGGATCTTGTTGGTGGTGCGCGGATAGACGTAGTCCGTCCCCAGCAGGAAGAAGCGCTTCGCCCCGCCGCCGTCTTCGCTCAGCAGGTACTCCACCGCCGGGATAGCCTGCTGGTTTGGCGCCGCGCCGGTATAGAAGACGTTCGGCGACATCTCTTCACCTTCGTACTGTACCGGATAGAACAGCAGCCCGTTGAGCTCCTCGAAGACCGGCAGAACCGATTTACGCGATACCGAGGTCCAGCAGCCGAAGACCGCCGCCACCTTGTCCTGGGTCAGCAGCTGGCGGGCTTTTTCCGCAAACAGCGGCCAGTTCGAGGCCGGGTCAACCACCACCGGTTCGAGCTTTTTGCCCAGCACGCCGCCTTTGGCGTTAATATCGTCGATCGCCATCAGCGCGACGTCTTTGAGCGGCGTTTCGGAGATGGCCATCGTCCCGGAGAGTGAATGCATAATGCCGACCTTAATGGTGTCGGCGGCAAAAGCCGGGAATGTGTAGCCCATGCTGATGACAGAGGCGGAGAGTGCAAAAGCTTTTAATAGTGTTCGACGCTGCATGTTCACTCCTGAATATCGCAAAAACAAAAAATGAATTAACGACTAACCGGAAGTGATAAGGCAAAAAAGATGCCAGGTTACAAAACAACCTGAACGCGCGGCGCGCGGCGGGAGCATATAAAGGGAGGCGCAGCGTTGCCTCAAAACGGTGCAACGCTGCGCTAAGAAGAGAAGTTACCAGACCTGAGCGGCAACCCCGGTGACGAGGCGGACTTTATCCCACTGCTGAGACTCGGTCAGCGCATTCCCCTCTTCGGTAGAGGCGAAACCACACTGTGGGCTGAGGCAAATTTGCTGCAGCGAAACATACTGCGCCGCCTCCGCCAGCCGCGCCTTCACCCCTTCAGGATTTTCCAGCTCGCCGTTCTTGGTGGTAATGAGCCCCAGCACAACCTGCTGATGACCGGGGCGGATAAAGCGCAGCGGCGCAAAGTCGCCGGAGCGGTCGTTATCGTACTCCAGGAAGAACGCATCGATATTAACGCTGCCGAACAGCACCTCCGCCACCGGCTCGTAGCCGCCTTCGGAGATCCACGTGGAGCGGAAGTTGCCCCGGCAGACGTGCAGACCAACGGTTAAATCCTCCGGCTTGCCTTCGAGGGCCTGGTTGAGCACCCGGGCATAGATCCGCGCCAGCTCGTCAGGGTCTTCCCCACGGTCGCGCACCTGCTGGCGCTGTTCGTCGGAGCACAGGTAGGCCCAGACGGTATCGTCCAGCTGCAGATAGCGGCAGCCGGCGTCATAGAACGCGCGGATCGCGTCGCGCCAGGTGGTCGCGAGGTCGGCAAAATAGTCGGCAAGGTCCGGATAAACGGTGGCGTCAATGTCTTTGCGTCCGCCGCGGAAATGCAGCACGCTCGGGCTGGGAATGGTCATTTTTGGCTGCGCGTCGCCGCTGATGCTTTGCAGAAAGCGGAAGTCTTCCAGCATCGGATGTTCGCCAAACGCCAGCTTGCCGGTCACCCGAATGCCGTGCGCACGGGTCTGCACGCCGTTGAACTGGATGCCGTGGTCCGAATCGTAGCGCTCGACGCCCTGCAGGCCGTCAAAGAAATCAAAGTGCCACCAGGCGCGACGAAACTCCCCGTCGGTTACCACGTGCAGGCCGCAGTCGCACTGCTGCTGTACCAGCTGGCGAATCGCTTCATCCTCCACCCGCCGCAGCTGCACGCTATCGATAGCGCCTTCGCTAAACTGCTGACGCGCCAGCTTGATGGCATTTGGGCGCAGGAAGCTGCCGACGATATCAGCACGGAACGGGGCCTGTGAGCGTTGCATGGTGTCTCCTTAGCGGCGGGCGAGTTTAGTTGCCCACCGTGATAGTTCATTATTTGAATTTATAGACTTCTGGATGGCTATATGTCCAAATACTGGCACGCAGCACGCCGATCGGCAAACGAGAAAATTTCATGGCTGATGAAAAAATTTCATTCAGCGGCCGGC
Source organism: Klebsiella terrigena (assembly GCF_006539725.1). Lineage (GTDB taxonomy): Bacteria > Pseudomonadota > Gammaproteobacteria > Enterobacterales > Enterobacteriaceae > Klebsiella > Klebsiella terrigena. The sequence goes on from NZ_BJNO01000001.1 coordinate 438,500, forward strand.
TTACTCTCCAGAGGCTGACCGCCGCCCGGTTTAATCGGCGAAAGGCAGCCCTTCGTCCTGCCAGCCGGTCAGGCCGCCGATCATTATCTTCACCGGTCTTCCCAGCAGCGCCAGCCGCAGCGCCGCGACGTCCGCGCCGTTGCAGTGCGGACCGGCGCAATAAACCACGAACAGCGTCTCCATCGGCCATTCGCTCATTCTGGCGGCATCAATGTGCCGATGCGGAATATGCAGCGCCCCGGGGAGATGGCGGCGGGCAAAAGTTTCCGCACTGCCGACGACGTGCAGCAGGACGAAATCAGCCTCGCCTTCGCTCATCGCCCGGTGGACGTCAGCACAATCTGTTTCAAGACCCAGCTTTTTGCCGAACCAGGCGGCGGCTTCGGCGGGTGCGGCAGGGGTAAATTCGGTAACAACACTCATGGCGTATTCTCCTTGTCTGTGATACCACTTATTAAATGACACCTTCACTCTCTTATCCGCTGGCAACCATGACAGAAAACGCTGAAATCATGCCAATCTCCACCGTGACGTTGTCACCTAACCGGGTGGTTGCGCTGGCCTATGACGGCCTCTGCACCTTTGAATTTGGCGTGGCGGTCGAGATCTTCGGCCTGCCGCGCCCGGAAATGGGCGCCGGCTGGTATCAGTTTGCGGTAGCGGCCGTTGACAGCGGCGAGCTCCGCGTGACCGGCGGTATACGGCTGATGGCCGATGGCGGCATGGATCTGCTCAGCAGCGCGGAGACTATTGTGGTCCCCGGCTGGCGCGGAATTGATGCCCCGGTTCCCACAGCGCTCTGCGCGGCGCTGGTTGCCGCCCGCGCCCGCGGCTGTCGCATCATCTCGATTTGCTCCGGCGTGTTCGTGCTCGCCGCCGCCGGCCTGCTCGACGGACGCCGGGCAACCACCCACTGGCGCTATACCGACCAGCTGCGCCAGCGCTATCCGCAGATAGAAGTGATCGACGACGTGCTGTACGTCGGCGACGAGCACGTGATGACATCGGCAGGCAGCGCCGCCGGGATTGATTTATGTCTGCATCTGGTGCGCGAAGACTACGGCATTGATGCGGCGAATACGGTTGCCCGCAGGCTGGTTATCTCCCCGCACCGCGACGGCGCCCAGGCCCAGCAGGTTGTCCGCCCGGTGGCGAAGGCGCGGGAAAGCCAGCGTCTGGGGCTGCTGTTCGATTTTCTGCATCAGCAGCTGGCGGTCAGCCACAGCGTCGCCTCGCTGGCGCAGCGCGTCGGCATGAGCCCGCGAACCTTTTTACGCCGCTTTGAGGCGGCAACCGGCAAAACCCCGGCGCGCTGGCTGCTGGATGAGCGTTTGCTGCGCGCCACGCAGCACCTCAGCGACACCCGTCTCAGCGTGGAGAAGATCGCCGAGCTTTGCGGCTTTGCCAATGCCGGCGCCCTGCGCCATCATTTTCGCCAGCAGTTTGCCCTCAGCCCGCTACAGTATCGCAAGCAGTTTTCTGCCTCCGCGGTTGTAAAACCGTAGCGGCAGAGCACAATAGCTTTAATTTATTTATCTAACGCAAGGAGCTGGTTCCAATGAAAAAAGAGTGTCGCGTGGTGCTTTATAAGGAAGGGATACTGGGAAGTATGTTTTTCGGCGAGGCTAAAGCTGACCCCGATAAGATGAGCCGTTTCCTGAATGAATACACCATGCAGGGCTGGGAAGTGAAAACGATGTCCGTGGAAAGGCGCCGCACCGGCCTTTTCTGGTCACGGGAAGCCTATCTTTTCGTACTTGAACGCGCCCTCTGATCCCCCTCTTCGCCCGCCCGCTTGCGCCGCGGGCGTCATTATTGAGATCTTAAATAATACCTTTTGTTAACATCCGGTTGAAGTTGCGCGGGCTACTATAGCTGCAACAACCGTACACCCTGTTCAATAAGGACAACCTTAGCGCAAATAAAAACTCGATGGAGGTTAATCATGCTGGGAAATATGCATGTATTTATGGCAGTTCTGGGAACCATTCTGTTCTTTGGTTTTATTGCCGCGTACCTAAGCCACAAATGGGATGACTGATGAACGACGATAATCCCCACCCTTAAACGCCCCTTGCTGCTGATGCATCAAGGGGCGTTCTGCTTTATTACGCTATGCCGAATACCGCCCTGAACGAAAGCGGCGTTGATAGCACCGGGCCCGCGTCTTCCCGGCGCATTTTAGATAGATTAATCACAAATATCGTTAAAGCGGATTATCGAATAATCCGTCTGGCGGTTGTATAAATTTTGGTAAGGTAGAGATCTTCGGTCTGCGTATTGTGGTTTTGCAGCATCAAATCTAACGTTTGCTCTGTGACCGGCTGACCCGATTCTTTAAGTAAGACCACCGCCCGGCCAAGCGCTTTACACAAATCGTCATAAAATGCCTGATGTTTATCATTTAGCTGCATCCCTATAGCTCCTTTCATCACTCTGATTGTCTTAAATGTCTGTGCCTGGAAATCCGCTCAATAAATAGCGCCTCAGGTATTGCAGGGAAAAAGAGTGCCCGCATCGATTCTACAGGTTTCTCATCAATATCTATTCTCAAATTCTTGTAGGTAGACAGCGCGTTAGCCAGCGGTTGGCGTCCTGCATTCGCGATAACGCTGTCAGAAATCGCCAAACAGCTGGTCGCCGGCCCTTTGGTAAGACGTTTTGCGGCCGATAACGGGAAGGTTACTAAGTAGGTTTACGGCGATCGTTGCGATATATTGTTCTGACCTCTTAGAAAAAGGTTTACCCCATATTAACGAAGTCAATCCCGGATCGGTGATATCCGGGATTCATTCAATTACTGTTGGACGCCTTCTACGGAGATAATAAGCTCGACATCCTGTGAGGCCGGGCCCAGGTCGCTTTTAATATTGAAGTCTTTGAGGTGGATGCTGCCTGTGGCCTCAAATCCGGCACGTTTGCCACCCCACGGGTCATCGCCCTGACCAATGAGTTTCGCATCCAGAACAACAGGTCGGGTAACGCCATTCAGCGTCAAATCACCCGTAATCTCCAGCTTCTCACCGCTCTTTTTGACCGCCGTCGATACAAACGTCGCCTCAGGGAACTTGCCCGTATTGAGGAAATCGGCCCCTCTCAGATGTTTGTCACGTTCAGCATGATTGGTGTCCAGACTGCCGGTAGCAATTTTAACATTGACCTTATCGGCCGATGGGTTGCTTTCGTCATAGGTGAAGGTGCCATCAAAATCTTTAAATGTCCCATACAGCCAGCTATAGCCAAGATGTTTTATTTTGAAGTTTACAAATGCATGTTGGCCCTCTTTATCAATCTTATAATCCGCCGCTAAAGCAGAACCTGAAACGAACAGAGCGGTAAACAGCGAAAGTCCCAGCAGGTGTTTTTTCATTTTTTTACTCCAGAGTGTATTGACGTTTTACCCAGCATTCTGAGCAGCGTTGCGTCTTTATCAATAAAATGGTGCTTAATTGCCATAAGGCCATGAAGAATGGATACCACCACGATGCCCCATGCAACCCACAGGTGTATTACGCCCGCAGTGTCAGCCTGTATCGCGGCGTCAGATATGAACGCGGGTACATAAAACCAGCCAAAGACGGCGATCGGTTTGCCATCGGCTGTTGATATGAGGTAGCCGCTAATGACAATAGTGAAAAGAGCCAGATAAAGTAACGCGTGAACGAAACCGGCCCCCAGGCGAGTTATCTTTGAATAGCTTTTCAACGGCTGAGGTGCAGAGGATATAAACCGCCACAACACCCGGATGATTAGCCCCATCATTAAAAGGATACCGATCCCTTTATGGATATCCGGAGCTTTATGGTACCAGGTATCATAATATCCTAAGGTCACCATCCACAGCCCGAGCGCAAACATCCCATACACTACAGCAGCCGTTAGCCAGTGCAGGGTTATGGATATAAAACCATAAGCTGATTGTGAGTTTATCAGACGCATTTACTCAGACTCTTTCATGTAACAAAAAACACAAAATGACTTCATTCAATTAATAAATCAATCATTAAGTTAACATAAATGTGAATTTTGATTGGCATTCAAATTTATTGTTCAAACCTGAGTTTCTCCTACAAATATTCCGCATGCGCAATTAAAGAAGATGCTTCCTTTTTCATCTTTTATTTATTTACGTAAATTGCGTTTACATAAACTCAAGAAAACATTCATTTCTTTATTTATACCCGGAGAGCGTTTAACAGCCAGACAGCGGCGCGGCCTGTCGTTTTACACGCATCGGCATAAAATGCCGGCGTCCTTCATTTAGCTGCATTCATGTCGGCCCTTTCATCAACCCGACTGACTTAAAATATCTCCTACTGGAAATATGACCAGCGAAATTCCCTTAGTCACTGCATGGATAACAATCATTTTCTGGACTCAATACTCTCTACTTCCGATAAGCACCTGCAGCATGGCTCCCGGCTTCCGGGGGGTTGGCAGCGAGGCGGTCATGTTTATACGTTCCTGCTCCGCTGAATGGAAGCCGAATTGCGGCAGCATCAATTTATACCAATTATTGAGGTACAGTACCTGCGCAATCGCTACAGAGAGGCTCCGGTTAGACATAAGCATTTGAGTCGTTCAAAATTCCACTTTCTAATGAGATCAGGATTTTCATACAATCCAATATAAAAAAATTCAGCCCTCAGCCTGTCTATAGCGACACTAAAGCTTTCGTTACCATAGAAATGGTGATCCTCACTGTGATTTCTTTTAAAGAAAACGACTGGGTACTGCTTTTCATTTATATTCACTTCAGCATCATAGCCAATTTCTCGTGCCGCCTTGACGACTCTTGATATATTAATATTCAAATCAACCGAGGGTTTAATCATTCTATCCCTTGTAATGACCCAGGCAACAGCCTGGCTCCAACACATCTCCGCAGTATAGGGTTCATGACATGAATGCTTAAGATATGCTGTTGTTTCTAAATCAACTTTACCATCAAATATTAAAAAAACGCCGTCGGCTGATGTTGAGCTGGACGCAAAGTCGCCCTCGGCAATTCGCCGAGCGTACTCTTCTATATCTATAAACATTAGACCACCATTAACGTTACTTAATTAAAAAGTGAAAATCATTCCATTGATACTACTTTATTCCTACCATTTTGTTTAGCAACATATAAATTATCATCAGCGACCTTAATTATTTGCTGTACTGTTTTATTTTCATTTGGCCAACAGGAAACCCCCAGGGATGCTGTTACTCTCCCTACTCGGCCAAACGAAGTGGATTCGATCATAAGCCTTAAACGCTCGCCGATCTCGACCGCCTGCGTCAAGGTGGTTCTCGGAAGTATTAACAGGAACTCTTCGCCACCGGTTCTGCAAGCCAAATCACCCGTTCGTGAACTCTGATTAATGAGTATCGATATTTTTTGCAGTAAAAAGTCGCCTGCATCATGTCCAAATCTGTCGTTGATTTTTTTGAAATGATCGATATCCACAGCAATTAAAGAGAAGGATTGCCCTGCACTTGCTAGTTTTTCTATGGCGGCAGCCATTGTTCTTCTGTTCGCCAGTCCGGTCAGCGGATCGGTCTGCGCCTGCAGGCTTAAGTCCTTCATTTTTTCCTGCAAAAGCCCGGCGCCATTAAACATATTTTTTTTAATGCTATCCACTTCATAATACCAGGCATGAATTTTTCTTATTTTATCAAGGCTATAATATTTATCTATTCCAGACGCTACAGCGGCTATTTGTCTTAAGGGCTTCGATATTAGATGGGTTAAAAAAAAGACCCCTGCCACGATAACAAAGGATGAAGGTATGATACAAACGACCAGTTGCTTGATTAAACTCTGCAGAGAGGATAAAACTTTGGCTTCGGATCTTTGTGATATGACCGCCCACCCGCTATTTTTCACCGGAGCAAAGCCAGTAAGCAGGGATTCATCTGTGGATATTTCTATAAAACAATCCCCGGCCAGCCCTCCCAGCACGACTTCAGGCATTTTATTATTTAAGGCCACGTCGCCCTGGATGCGCTGTACAGGATGTTGAATAATAACTTGTTTTCTGTCGACAATATAGGTAACGGTACCATCACGATTGAAATTATCTTCGGTTAGGGTATGCAGCGCTTTGCTTTTATTAATGTAAATAATGCCCAGCAGAAATCCGCTGATTGTTCCTGCAGAGTCCATCATTCTCGTTGAGATAAAAACAAAATAATCACCTGAGTTCGATTGAAGAACATCACTATAATAAACCTTGTTCGCTCTTAGTTTTTGTAGATCTACTACGCTTGCAAGGAAGCTATCACTATAATGCAAATCGCCGGGTTGTTTCGAGATTATCTTCCCGTTTGAATCAAGCAGCAAGACCCCATTAAACGTATCATCCTGATTCATTAATCTTTGGAGTTCATCGTCAATTTTATGCCGATCGCCGGCAAGGCTTATCATTCTTTCAGATGAATACTGCAACCGCTTTTGCGTATCGTATAAGAGTCCATCCAGGGTGGATGCTATTTTTTGCGCGTATAATCTGTTGAAATCATACGCACTATCCAGTAAAGCTTGCCTTTGAACTCGATAGGCCGCGTAGCAGCTAACGATCAGTGCCGTAGCAAGGATTATTAACGACATTGCTAATATTAAGCTCCTTAACCCTATCACTGCGAATGGGTTTTGTTTCATAAATAGCTCCATAACATCCAGGGTTGCTCAACCCATTGTGTAATAAACCAGATCCATTAAAACTATTTAATCCGTAACAAGTATAAGAGCAACGGTCTTCGTGGATGGCTATTGTCCTGACTTATTATAAAATAGATTATTTTTTAAATTCAATACCAAATAATGCACTTGCTATTATTTTGATTTCTTTGTAAGGTGTCATTTTTATTTTATAAACAATTATGCATTACTTATGCAGTTACCATCCATTACTCCCCTTACCTACACTATATTCTGCTAGCATGAAGGCGTTTATTGTGGCGCTCAGTGGGTACGCAAACAGATTTCACAGCTGAAATAACAGTAGTTCGCCAGCATTATTTTTCGATTAGAAGAGGTATCTTCTATTCCTGTTTAATAATTCACGAATGAAGAACATATCATCATTTTTTTACCGCTCCTGTCGTTGTAAATCGCCGGATGGTAGCCGTCGCTCTGCACGTGGGATCGACGGGGGAGTATTTGGGTCCCAGCCCGCATGCTCACCGAAAAGGTCAGCCGATCCTCTCTTTACACGGCGCCGTCAGCTGCGAAGTAGAAGGTGCGCTGTGGCTTGTTCCTCCCCGGCACGCGGTCTGGATCCCCGGTGATACGCCTCACAGCTGTCGCGTAACGCAGAATGCGCGCACCTGCTTTCTTTTTATTGAGCCCGGTGCGGCGGTGATGTCCGCAGCCTGCTGTACGCTTGCCATTACGCCCCTGCTCCGCGAACTCATTCTTTACCTGGCCGGGCAGGAACCCTTGTATCCCACGCAAGGCAAAATGGCCAGCTCGCCGCCGTGCTTCTCGAACAGATCCCCGACGCGGCGAGAAGACGATGCATTGACCATGAAGTCCTAATGTATGAGGGAGATCGGTTGCGCATCGCCTGAATTTTTATGAATTGGTTTTGACGCGTTCCCTGTAATTGCCCGGAGACATGCCCATGATGCGGCTGAAGGCCCGCCTGAACGCGGTTTCATCGCCGTATCCGTAGGCGCTGGCGACCTGAGAGACCGTTTGGTCAGGGCTTTCGAGGAGAAGCGACGCGGTTTCAATACGAACCCGCGTGATGAAGTTTTTCGGGCTTTCCTGAATCAGCGCGATCATTCGGCGATTCAGCGTGCGCGGCGTCAGGTTCAGGGCTGCAGCCAGCTGCTCGACGGTGATTGCCGGGTTCTGGTAACGCACCAGGTGTTCAGCTTTGATCAGCAAAGGATGCCTTGAGTTAAGAAATCCGGCAGGCGCATAGAGTTGCTGCGATAAAGGTTGGCTATCGGCAACGGCCATATCCGCGGTCAGTTTAGCCAGCTCTTTACCGGCGTGATGACTCACTACGTAGATAGCAAGGTCAACCCACGAAAGCGGCCCACCCGCAGTAATAATGTTGTCCTGTTCAGCCAGCACTTTTCCCCACACGGGCTTCGCCAGCGGATAACGCGATCTGAATGAGTGATATAACCACCAGGTTGTGGTGCAGAGCCGCCCATCCAACAAACCGGCTTCCCCGAGCACAAACCCACCGGCGCATGCCCCGGCAATGCGGCTTCCTTGCTGATATTTTGCCTTCAGCCACTCTGCCGCAATGGAGACCGCCTCCCCCGCAATCGGGTTTTTCTGTTCATCAAGCTGTATCCCGCTGGCGATAATTAAATCGACGCTACCGGACTCATCAAACGAACAGTCGCTGTCAATTTTCCGTCCCTGCACGTCGGTAACCGGTTTGCCATCCGCCGTCACAATCCTGACGTCAAAAAACGGTGCCAGCCGGGAGATATCGGCATTGACCGACGGATTTTGCCGTATTACCTGATTGGCTAACCAGAACATGTCGCCAAGCCCGGCAAGCGCCGAACGCATGCTCCCCGGTAGTGCCAGTAACGCAATTCGCATGATGAGATCCTAACGGAAAATTTGTCCGATTTAGCATGATACATGTCGTTAAAGACACTTCAAACCCCTCACCCGAGATCGTTACACTGGCTGCATTCATATCATCCCGACGACAGAGACACGACCGATGAAATATTTGCTGGCAGCTAACCTACGTAGAGGATATTTCATTTTGTGCCTGCTCCTCGCATACCTATCGCCCCTCCGGGCGGAGGAACCTGACATCAAAAATATCGTTCTGGTTCACGGCGCCTTTACCGACGGCTCCATCTGGTCAGCCGTTATCCCGCTGCTGCAGGCTGACGGCTATCACGTCACTGCCGTTCAAAACCCGCTGACTTCACTGCAGGACGATGTGACTGCGACTGAACGCGTTCTTGCGCGTCAACAGGGCGACACTCTGCTCGTCGGCCACTCGTGGGCGGGCGCGGTCATCACTCAGGCAGGAAACGCCCCTAACGTTAAGGGGCTGGTGTACCTCTCCGCACTGGTTCCCGATAGCGGAGAGTCGGTATCGCAGGCGCTGGCCCGCCTCCACGCCCCAATGGACGGGATGACGGCGGATAACAACGGTCTGTTCTGGCTTGATGATGCGGATGACTTTTATCGGGTGATGGCAAACGATCTCCCTTTGTCCCAGGCTCGCCTGCTGGCTGCGACGCAGCAGCCGATTGCCGCTGGCGCCTTTATGGAAAAAGTACGAACGGCAGCCTGGCATAGCAAGCCTTCGTGGTATCTGATTACGGAAAATGACAACGCGCTAAATGCTTCAGTGCAGACGAGCTTTGCCCGGCAAGCTGGCGCCCACGCGACACGGATTGACTCGGGCCATCTGTCAATGATTTCACACCCTGCTGAGGTCGCGGCACTGATTAAGAGAGCGGCCCACAGCGTAAACCACTCTTAACCCATCGGCCAAAATACGATGAACCGCCTCTGTCCTGGCGCAGGCATCAAGGCTGAATGCGGAAATGAACGTTGAGCCACGCTTTCTGCCCAATCTGCCGGGATTACGCATCCGGGATAGGCCAGGCGGGCAGACTCATCGAAAGGAGAAGAAGTTAAAGCACGCGAATGTTATCAGACCATGAGCTCGGTTTCTCAGGTCATCAACCCTGTTTGTATCCGTGAGGATTAACCATGCTGCACGCTGTTACATTGACATATCTGTGTCCGGAAGAAGATATTGCCGCTCACCTTGAAGCGCATAAACAATGGCTTGTCAGAGGAGTTAAAGATGGAAAAATCCTTTTTGCCGGCCCCCTCGACAATCATGCCGGCGGGTACATCCTCTTTTACGGCGAGGACAAGAACGCCGTCGATCGCTTTATGAAAGAGGATCCCTTCATTGAGTACAAAATTGTTAAAGCTTCTCTGGTCAGCGTTGAGCCCGCATTAAGCGCTCAGGGCTTTCCCGAAAAATGGGCAGCGAAAGCCCGGTTTATTTGACCTGTTTTGCATTAAATAAGGCTCTGAATGCTGCTACGCCGGACACCAGCGGAAACGCTGACGTAACGAACCATTCATTTTTACCACTGCTCCACAGCCCGCCGAAAATAAAGCCCTGAAAAGGGCTTTATTTTATACAAGGTTAAGAAAATATCGCCCTGAGATATTACTCATAAGGAACTCGCAGCTTAGCGGCAATACAAAGAATTCCCGCTAACAGTGCGATGGTGTGCCACTTATGGGTTGTATCTGACATCTCTCTGACTTTCTCTCAAAAAAGAAAGACTTTAAGATACTCAAAGCCTGCAAAATATAGCTAAACAGACAACATCTATCTAAATTATGCCAAAGCGCAAAAAACCGGTTGCCCCGCACGGCCGCGGGGAAAAATTTGTCCCGGGCAGCCGTTGCGCTGCGCGCAGGCCTGGCTATCGAGCAACATCCGTTTTTTGCTGCTGAAGCTGCTGATGCTGCTCAAGCTCGTACTCAATGAATGCGCCAATCATGCAGCGATAGACTTTCTCAATAATCACCTCCGGCAGCCCTGCCTCCGTCGCTTTCTCACGAACCCGATCGATAACCTGCTGCACGCGTTCCGGCGCACGCACGGCGGAGCTATCGGTTTTAAACGCGGCAGCGGCTTTAACGCATTCCGCGCGCTGAGCGATCGTTTTGACCAATTCGCTATCTATCCGATCGATACGGCTTCTGACGTCTTCAATGCTGGTAAAAGTCACTTTATGGACTCCTGAACTAGTACATGAGTTTGGCATGATATATCAAATCTCAATTGATACCAGCTTTGGCATCAATTAATGCCGGGCAGGCGGCGCTTGCATCGCCGACCTGATCGCGTAGCGATTTGGCCGCATCGCACCAAAGGCGGACCGCAATAATATGCCAAGGATTAAGACACAGAACGCCGGCCAGCATTTTCAATATATTGATTTCACTACAAAGGGTTATGCATAAAGCGTGAGGGGCGATAGCTCGCCGGGATCTCAGCGCTCACACCGTCGCGTAATTCGACAGAAACCAGCCTCCCGATCGTCGCTGCGCACGTCACCGCCGGGTGCATGGCGGCGACATAAACGCCCCGACTCTCATCGGTGAAGCCCAGAACGGGATACCCATCCTGCGGGAAAGGACGTTCCCCTATTGAGTATTGGCTGAGAGAAGCCGACTCTGCGCCCCTGATCCTGTTTGTTACTGAGGCCTCGGCAGCGCTAACCGTTTCACTCACTCTGCCGTTTTGCGGATAATCCTCTGCGGCTAATAAATCCCCGTTGCGCGCACGCCGAACCTCAACATCGTCGCCTGCGATAATTGTCTTGACGTCGCACTGGGGAGCCGCAAAGCGCAGCAATATGGCGGGAGAAGCCAAAATCGGCACCGGGGTACCCATTAGCGCAGTTAAAGCGGGAATACCCGTACCACAGGCCAGCACAACGCAGTCCGCCTCCACTTTCCCCTCGGAGGTCAGGACCCCCGTCACCTTGCCGTTGGTCAGGCAAATCCCCGTCACGGTCGTTTGGTTATGCAGTACCGTACCCTGACGACAGGCTTTACTCAGTAATATGCGTGTCGCCTGGTTGGCATCGACGGCACCATCTTTTGCCGCATAGCGGGCTTCTAAGGGAGGAACTTTCAACGCTGGCTCCAGGCTGGCGATTCCGGCTCTTTGCAGGAGGCGTTCGCCCGGCAGGCAGGCCTGAGACGCCGGGCCGTATTTTAATGAACCACTCCAGTTAATCTGCAGTTCCGGAATCTGTTCTTCCAGCCTGCGCCAGTCTGCGAGTGCGGCGCGCCGGAGAAGCACATCAGGCGCATCATCACTCACCGCGCCGGTAAGCCAGCCAAACGCGCTGCCGGTCGCCCCTGACGCGGGCACATTCTGCTCAATAACCGTGACGTTAAATTCAAGCTGCGCAAGATGCCAGGCAATAGAAGCGCCAGTGATCCCTGCCCCTACAACGACAATCCTTTTTTTCATCGCGTCCATTGTGGCTTTCTCCAGTGCGGGAAATAGGTTCATGCCATGATGTAAAAGTTTTTTGTCGCGGGCAACCTCGCAGAATAGTAAATTTCATCGCCATCATTGTTCAGGACATTAGCTTCACATACCCTGCTAAGCAGTCGGCACCTCGCGCCTATATTGATACAATCAAAATACTGTCCGGCTTGTAGGTAAATAACCCTGACCTTGCTTTGGTCGCTAATAGTTTGTGAGGTAATAAATGGATTTGTTATTAGAAAAGTTTTCAGCAACACATTTTTCGGACTATTTAAAACTCGTCAGCAATAGCGATGTTATGGCGATGATCACCGAGCGTGCCGTTCCCTGCGATGAGGCCTCCCGTGATTTCAAACGCCTACTCGACGACAATGCCCAGAACTCCGATTTAGGCTATTACAGAATCACGGATGATAAGCAGGGTAATTTTATCGGCCTCGCCAAACTGGCATCCGTGGCCGATCAACCGAAGACCGCTGAGCTTGGCTATATGCTGCTGCCGGAATATTGGGGGCTTGGTATTGCAAGCCAGGTAGCGACAATACTGATTGAGCAGGCGCGTAGAAATAGTGAAATATCGACGCTCATTGCGATTATCGATCCTGCAAATCTGGCATCAAAAAAGATCCTGACGAATAATCGTTTTATCACCCGTGAGTTCAGGGATTTTGATGGTTTGCCCGGCGAAATACTGCAACGGGCGGTATAAAAACAGGCCGGTTTGGTTGTGGAAATTAAGGCCGCAGTTCGCTCATAGCAGTCCGAAGATGGCGCCAGGATTGATTCGAGGCAAAAGCGAAGGCCACCAATATCATGGCGTGTTGTCCTTTTCGTTCGACTTTGCAAAGATGTAGCGCAGAGAACTGGTTCTACTTTGAGGATCCCGCTATGACCCCCTTTCATCAACTGACTGCCACCAGCCTGGCCGGCCAGCCCATCTCCATGGCCGACTATGCGGGAAAACTGGTGCTGGTGGTGAATACCGCCAGCCAATGTGGCTTCACGCCACAATACGCAGGCCTTGAAGCGCTCTACAAGAAGTACGCCGCCCAGGGACTGGTGGTGCTTGGTTTCCCTTGCAACCAGTTCGGTAAGCAGGAACCCGGCGGCGCCGACGAAATCGCTCAGACCTGTCACATCAACTACGGCGTGAGCTTCCCGATGTTCGAGAAAGTGGAGGTCAACGGCGCCGCTGCGCACCCGCTGTTTCGTTTCCTGAAAGCAGAACTGCCCGGCGTGCTGGGGGGGCGGATCAAGTGGAACTTCACTAAGTTCCTGATCGGACGCGACGGCAAACCGCTCAAGCGTTTTGCCCCCTTCACCACTCCGGAGAAAATGGAAGCCACAATCCTTGCTGCGCTTGACGTCTAAGCGCTGCGCTACTTTTCATGATTTACGCCCGGCAAGCGTGGCGATGGCTGAAAATGGAGGTAAAGCGCCACCGTGAACGCGTTGCAAACGCCCTTCAGCCGCAAGTTCGTGCAAATCCCGTCGAATAGTCTCTTCTAAAACGTCAAATCCCGCACTCAGTTCTCTCGTGAGAACCCCGTCATCTAAAAGAAGTTGTTCTGGAACGAGCTGTACACGCTGACGGGTGAGCATGTAGCTGTCCTTTTATGCATGAATTATCTTGAATGTGCACGATAATGCTGGTTATGATAGCAGCGCCACGTATAGAGGCGTCACCGCGGCAGAAAAACGTGCAGAAATACGCAGTATCAAGAATTCGCTACGCGAGACAAAACGGATGCGGGCGAAGGAATAGAGACTGAAGTGTTGCTTTATCACATCACGCTGAAAGGCATTTTATGAGGTTTTCATGACTGTAAAACTGATTCTGATTGCTGGGCCATACCGTAGCGGAACGGATGGAAAACAAGAGCTTATCGACGCCAATCTCGACAGGCTGGAAAAGGCAGCGCTGGCGGTATATCAGCGAGGACATATCCCCGTCATCGGCGAGTGGTTGGCGTTACCGCTGGCGAAGGCTGCCGGTTCTGAATCCATCAACGATGAGATCGGTGAGTCCATGATTTATCCGGTTGCCCACCGACTTATCACAAAATGCTCTGCTATTTATCGTATAGAAGGCGCTTCAAAGGGTGCTGATATGGATATTGACGTTGCCCGTCAGAACGGACTGGACATTTATACTCGTCTTGAGGATATCCCTTTAGCATAATTTTATCGTGCACCTGCCTGCAAATCTGCAGGCAGCGTGAATTGTTGATTATTTATATATGTCGATAAATACCCCCCGCCCGCTAAAGTAAAGAGTGCTATTTAATGGCTTGGTTTTCAAATAAACCAAAGTGACGCTAACAATAAGGGATAAAAACGCCTTAGTTAATACACTCCCGCATCGTTAAGCCCGGAAAACGGCTCTGTTTTTACATCCGCTAGCCGCACTTGCCAGCTCAGAGTCAGGCGCCGACGTTATGCTAATCCACGATCGGGTGGTCAGGCCGGAGAGTCCGTTTAGCCAGTTTCTTTTGCAGAATGATAACGATAACTGGCAGCCCTGATGCGGAAATTGCGCATACCGCCAGCAGCTTGTTGATATTTTGTGGCGCCATGCCATGTTCAGGTAATAGCAAAGCGGACAGGAAAAATGCGACGGTTGTAATCAGATACATTATTGATGTCTGTAATGAAGAGAATCCAGCGCGCTGCCCGTCATCAGGAAACTGAATCGCCACCGCCGAAGATGAAACCAGGCGACTGTAGGATGCACCGAGAAATAACGTCATAAATAACGCCGCATGCTGATAGCCGAGCATGGGTATTAGCAGACTCAATATAAAGACTATGGTTGACCCGGTAGCCAGCGTCAAAACGGAAAAACGGGAAGTGAGCACGCCGGTCATTTTTGTAGACAGATAACCTGCCACCCCTCCGGCGAAGAACAGCCAGGGCAGCAGGTCTTGCGAAGCGCCCAGCTGCTGGGTCATTAAGGGCACCAGAACAGGAACCACCAGCATGGGGCTAAACTGTGCAAGCGCATTACTGGAGGCAAACAGTAAAGTATCCGCATCGAGAGGCTGCGCGGGGAGCCGGTCGAAAGAGACGGGCTCCCGGGGTATGATGAATACAATCAGCGGCAATGCCAACACACAAAGCGTACTTATTAACCATAAAGCGACATGCCAGCCATAATGCGCACACAAAAATAGTATCGTGGGCATGCCTACAATGCTTACCATCGAAAATGACGCAATGACCGTCGCCAGCATCTTTCCGCGCAAATGAGTCGGGGCGTTGTTTAT
Organism: Klebsiella terrigena; assembly: GCF_006539725.1. GTDB lineage: Bacteria > Pseudomonadota > Gammaproteobacteria > Enterobacterales > Enterobacteriaceae > Klebsiella > Klebsiella terrigena. The sequence continues at coordinate 453,786 of NZ_BJNO01000001.1, forward strand.
CAATATACTTATACCCACCCCCATTGTCGTCCCTCCAACTAATCCTGCACACAATCGTAGCGTCAGCAGAAGACTAAAACTGGAGGTGAAGGTCGTCAAAAATGTCAGCAGGCCTAACAGCGCCATATTGGCGATTAAAAAACGTTTCTTATTGAAACGACCAATCCGGTAAAAGGCGATAATTCCCGAAAGGACGGCCCCCGCGGTGTACATGCCGGATACATAGCCTGAGAAGGAGACGGGGACGGCGAAATCGGCGGCCATAAAAGCAAAAATAGGGTTGAACATCATATATTCCAGCGCATTAGCGAACTGGATAAAAACCATTACCATGGCAACCCGCATAAGGGCTTTATGATTAAACGTCGGCGTGACCAGTGACATAGCAAGCAACCTGTGGATGAAAGAGATCCGAGTTTAACCCCTATCAAAAATATTCATTAGATGGTAAAAGTGGCACTCATTATTATCATATTTGGGATAGTTGATGCGTCCGGCTCTTGATTTTAATACCCTGAAAGTGTTCATTGCCGTGGTTGAAAGAGAAAGTTTTGTGGGGGCATCGAAACTCCTTGCAATGCCGACCTCAAACGTGAGTCGTTGCATTTCTCAGTTGGAAGACAAACTGAATCTTCAACTCATTGAGCGCAGCACCCGGCATATGAAACTCACCCAGGCGGGACAGCTACTCTATACCCGAGCGAAGCCACTGCTGGAGGCGCTTGAGCAAACTGAGACCGAATTGACGTTGCGGCAAATGCAGCTCAAGGGGCAATTACGTATCTGCATTCCCAATGAGATAGGTCCTGCGTTGCTGGGTGCTGTTGTCGCCGATTTCGCCTGTCAGCACCCGGAGCTGGAGATCAGCTGCGTCACCAATTTGTCAGGTTTCGAATCCCTGCGCGAGGATCTGGATTTAGCGGTCATTGTTAGCCGCGGTCAGATGGATGACAGTGACTACATCGCCCGTCATCTGCTGACGATCCCCTGCACCATCGTGGCAGCCCCCAGCCTCATTCAGCGGTATGGCACCCCTTCTCGGATACAGCAATTTGAAGAATTACCCTGCATTACAACGGTAAGCGCGCTGAAAGGCGCGCCCTGGCAGTTCGTCAATAAAAAGGGGGGATTCGAAACCATTAAGGTCAGAGGTCATTATCGGGTAAACAGCGGCGAGATGGCAGGACGAGCCGCGGTCTCAGGCGTCGGTTTTGCCATTCTCTCTAAACAAGCCTGCCAGCCCTATATTAGCGATGGTCGGTTAATCGAGATTGAGTTTGAACAATCGGTAGCGCCACTGCAGTTGTTCGCAATTTATTCAGACCGGCGCTATTTGCCCGCTAAAACAAGAGCGCTAATTGATTTCATGCATCAGCAGTTGAGCAATATATCCTTCGCCACATCAGGCCGCGTGGAATAACCGCGGAGAGTCCAGCTGGCATAATGAAACTCGCCTTAGCACACCCCCCCGCTCCCCGCTTATGCCAGTTAACGTTAGACCCCGACGCTGCGAAGCGTGGTCAAGGCCCCACTCGCAGAAGTTATCAAGAATATCGATACCACCGATTCTCGTTACTGCACCTTAGAAAACTGAGCTGAGAATTGTGAAGGCAAAAGTCAGGGTTGCGCCAAAGCCGGTCAGAAAAGCGAGAGTCCGGATAACGGGAATACCCGCGGTATACACCACATAATGGACGACTCGCGCAATCAGATAGATTTTTGCTGCCATTAGCGTTGCAGGATTATTCACATCAAGGAAGGCGGCGATAAGCACCAGCGGAGCAAAAATAGTCAGATTTTCTACGGCATTGGCGTGTGCCTTCTGCGCGCGCTGCGCCCAGGGCGCCACGTCTGTCGCCGTCGGGTTGGGATTTCCCAGCGCTGTCAGCACCCCCACGCCAGAAGCCCTGGCGACGATATAAGGAAGCCACATCAACGCCGTTATCAGGCACACCAGGGTAAGCACGACTAGTTCAGGGTTATTTTCCATCTGTTTATTCTCCGTAGTACTGCAGCAAGGACGTGAAGTTTAATGATAAAGCGGAAATACAACCATCGTTATAAATGGCGGTATTGAGTGCATGACCGGCATAACGCATCCCCCGGCCGGCCATTTCGTTTTAGTGAACCGCCTGGCTTCATCCCCCTGCGCGGCGGACCGCCGGTTCCCCAACCTCTGCCTGCTCACGTCGATGATAACGCTCGGCAATTATCTCTCATTGACACCCTATATCGGCCACTGTATAAAACCCGGCATTCTGTAATACGTTTCATTTGCATTAAAAATAGATCCTGGATTTCGCCAACGATTTTAATGAAGGATAGCGTTTAATGAAAAAGGTCATCTGCGCGTTAGGTATGGTGTTTGCTTCGGTCAGCTCTGTTCAGGCAACCACATATCCTCTGACCCTTGAAAACTGCGGGTATAAAGAGACGTTTAGCCAATCGCCCGAGCGCGTCGTGGCGCTGGGACAAAATACCGTCGAGATTTTGCTCCTGCTGGGACTGCAGGATAAGGTGGTTGCCAGCGCCTTTTGGCCGACCAAAGTATTGCCCCAGCTGGCGGCACAGAATGCAAAAATCAAAACGCTAACGGTAGAAATTCCTACCCTCGAATCCGTTCTTGCGCAAAATCCAGATTTCGTCCCCGCCCAGTCCCCGCTGCTGCTCGGCCCAGAAAGTAAGGTCGCCAAACGCCAGGATCTGCTGACCCTTGGTGTAAACAGCTATGTCTCTCCGGGGATGTGCGCCACCAAAAAAGCCACCGGCGATATGTATGGCAGCCGCCAGAAGCTATGGGATATGACCTATCTCTATAAAGAAATTGAAGATTTTGCCAAAATTTTTAATGTCGAAGATCGTGGCCATGCGGTGGTTGCTGATTTCAAAAAGCGTGAAGCGGACCTGCGCCAGGAGTTCGGTAAAAACAAAAAAGATCTCTCTTTTGTTTTTTGGTTCTCAAGTTCATCCCCTTCCGCTGATGCCTATGTGGGCGGTAAAAACAGCGCATCCGGATTTATTGCCAACGTGCTCGGCGGGCATAACGCCATCACCTCTGAGACCGAATGGCCGACGGTAAGCTGGGAAAGCATTATTGCTGCAAATCCGGACGTGATCGTGGTATCCAGTCTGGACCGTAACCGCTGGGCGCTGGATAACGCAGAGGAAAAAATAAAATTCCTCAAAAGCGACCCCGCCATCAGCCAGCTGGATGCGGTGAAAAAAGGGCATATCGTGGTGATGGACGGTCAGGCGATGAACCCGACAATCAGGACAATCTACGGTGCTGAACAGGTCGGCGAGCAGCTCAGAAAGCTGGGTCTGAACTGATGACGACCGCTGTTGTTCAGTCCCGACAGGGGTTATGGCTGACGACCTCGCTCCTGCTTTCCGTCGTAGCGTTATTCCTGGTCATTGCGATTGGCGTTAGCGTGGGTGAACTCTCGATCCCGCTGCAAGACGTCTTTTATGCCATCAGTAACAGAATGGGCCTGACCGAGGTTCCGCTCAGCCGCATTTATGAAAGTGTGATTTGGGACTTTCGTCTGAGCCGCGCGCTGGTGGCGGCCTGCTGTGGCGCCGGGTTAGCTATCTGCGGCGCAGTCCTCCAAAGCCTGCTGAAGAATGCGCTGGCTGAGCCCTACGTGCTCGGCGTATCCGCAGGTGCGTCAACCGGCGCCGTTTCCGTCGTCGTATTAGGCATCGGTACCGGGGCGGTTTCGCTTTCCGCCGGCGCATTCGCCGGGGCGTTTGCCGCCTTTGCCTTCGTCGCCTTTCTGACCAACGGCGCGCGCGGCGGTAACGAACGCACCATTCTGGCCGGCGTTGCGGCTTCCCAGCTGTTCAATGCGATTACCGCTTACACCATCAGTACCTCTGCCAGCGCCCAGCAGGCGCGGGATGTGATGTTCTGGCTGCTGGGCAGCTTTAGCGGCGTGCGCTGGCCTGAATTCCAGCTGGTGCTCGTGGTGGTGCTGATTGGGCTTGCCGTTTGCCTCTACTATTCCCGGGCGCTGGATGCCTTCACTTTTGGCGATGATGCCGCCGCGTCGCTGGGCATTGCCGTGCCCTGGGTGCGCCTGATCCTCTTCACCGTCACCGCGCTTATCACCGCGACCATCGTCAGTATGGCGGGCTCCATCGGCTTTGTTGGGCTGGTGGTTCCGCATATTATGCGCTTCTTCTTTGGTCCCCTGCACCGGACGTTGCTGATTGCCAGCGCCCTGGCAGGCGCGATCCTGATGGTGCTGGCAGATATTGCATCGCGCCTGCTGATCGCGCCGCAAAGTCTTCCTGTCGGCGTGGTGACGGCGCTGGTCGGCGTTCCTTTCTTTGCCGTGATTATCTACCGTTCAAGGAATAAGTAATGAGTATCTCCGCCGACAATATTACCTGGAAGGTAGGCAAAAAAGTCATCGTCAACGACGTCTCGCTGAACGTTTCTCGTGGCGAAACCGTAGGGCTCCTTGGCCCTAATGGCTGCGGTAAATCCTCCCTGCTGCGCATTCTCGCCGGCCTGCGTCGCCCGGATGCCGGTTGCGTAAAGCTGGACGGCCAGGACATCTCCCGCGTCGCCAAAAAGCAGCTTGCCCGCCGGGTAGCCTTCGTTGAGCAGCACGGCATGACCGACGCCAATATGCGCGTTCGCGACGTGGTAAAGCTCGGGCGTATTCCTCATCACTCGCCTTTTTCTAACTGGAGCGCGCACGATGACCAAACCGTCACTGCCGCCCTGCAGAGGGTGGATATGCTGGAAAAGAGCGCGCAAGGCTGGCAGAGCCTCTCCGGCGGGGAGCGCCAGCGGGTGCACATTGCGCGTGCGCTGGCGCAGACGCCCAGCGAAATTCTGCTCGATGAACCGACCAACCATCTGGATATTCACCATCAGATGCAGCTGATGCAGCTGATCAGTGAGCTTCCGGTCACCAGCATTGTGGCTATTCACGATCTCAACCACGCGGCGATGTTCTGTGATTCGCTGATTGTGATGCAGAACGGGCAAATCATCGCCACCGGGACGCCCGAAGACATTCTTTCCGAAGAGCTTCTTTGGGAGGTGTTTCGGGTGAAAACGAAAATTGAGATCTCCCGCTTCCATGGCAAAAAGCACATTCACTATATCGTTTAGGATCGGGTAGCATGTCTCCTTTCTCCCTGCGACCTGCCACAACGCTTCGGCCGCCCGTGTTACTGGGCAGCCAGTTTGTTTTCAACATCGGCTTTTACGCGGTCGTCCCCTTCCTGGCCCTCTTTTTACGCGACGATCTGCTGCTCTCCGGCGGCGCGATCGGGCTGATCCTCGGGCTGCGCACCTTCTCCCAGCAGGGCATGTTTATCATCGGCGGCGCGCTCTCTGACCGATACGGCGCCAGGGTCGTTATCCTCTGCGGCTGCCTTATTCGTGTTGCGGGCTATCTGCTGCTGGCATTCGGCCACTCCCTGTGGGCGATTATTCTGGGCGCCTGCCTGACCGGTATCGGTGGGGCGCTGTTTTCCCCATCTATTGAAGCGCTACTGGCAAAGGCGGGGACGCAAAGCGAGGCACGCGGAAAGCGCAGCCGCGCGGAGTGGTTCGCGCTATTTGCCGTGTGCGGCGAACTTGGCGCCGTGCTGGGCCCGGTTGCTGGCGCCCTGCTTACGGGTTTCGGCTTTCGCCAGGTGGCGCTGGCCGGGGCCGGTATTTTTGTCATCGCGCTCGTGGTGCTGTTCTTCTGCCTCCCTGCCGCTCATCACGCGAAGCAGAGTCTAAAAATTCTCCCCTGGTGGACAACCTTCCGCCAGCCGCGCTTCGTCGCCTTTATCATTGCCTATAGTTCGTGGCTATTAAGCTACAACCAGCTCTATCTGGCGCTACCGGTGGAGATTCAGCGCTCGGGGGGCAGCGAGAAGGATCTCGGTCCGCTTTTTATGCTGGCCTCGGTGCTTATCATTGCCTTTCAGCTTCCGCTTGCGCGCTTCGCGCGGCGAGTGGGGGCCGTCAAAATCTTGCCGGTGGGATTTCTGCTGCTCTCCGCCGCTTTTGCCAGCGTGGCGATGTTCGCAGCCGCAGAGCCGCCGGAAGGCTGGCTGCGGTTAATGCCTGCGGCCTGTTTTGTGACGCTTTTGACGCTGGGGCAGATGCTGCTGGTGCCGTCAGCAAAGGATCTGATCCCCTGGTTTGCCGACGAGTCGACGCTTGGTGCGCACTATGGCGCACTGGCCACCGCCGGAGGCTTCGCGGTGCTGGCGGGTAATGTGCTGTTTGGCCCGCTGCTGGATGACGCGCTCATACCCTCCACGCGGGCCATCTATCCCTGGCTGCTGCTGGCGCTGTTTCCCTTATGCAGCAGCGTTGCCCTGGCCGTGATTTGTCGCCCGCTACGCAGCGCGCCGATCGCGAAAACCTGAATGTCCGGAGCAACGGGACGCGCAGAGCGATTGAAAGCTGGATCACTTCGTCCAGTTTTCGGCGAGGAAATCGACAAAGCAGCGTACTCTCGAAGAGAGGTGGCGTCTGGCGGCCCATAGCGCACAAAAATGCCCCTGCCTGACGCACGAACCCGGTAAAACTTCGCTCAAATCCCCCTTCTCCAGCGCATCGCGAACGACAAAATCGGGTACGTAACTTATGCCCATTCCCGCCGCGCTTATGCCGATAACGGCTTCAATATTGTTGGCGGTTAACGCCGAAGCACAGGCGAAGTCTCCTGTTACGGTGATCCCCCGCAGCTCCCACGGCTGTATTAGACCCGTCGAGGGGAAGCGGAAAAGAACGCATTGGTGAGCGCTTAAATCCTCCTCCGACCCCGGCGTGCCATATTTCTTCAGATAAGCGGGGCTGGCGCAGAGAACAAAATTGAAGCTGCCGAGCGTTTTCGACGTCAGCCTTGAATCAGCGAGGTCACCGCTTCGAATCACCACATCGAACCCTTCATCAATGATGTTTACCAGCCGATCGCTGAAGTCCAGATCCAGCTCTATCTGCGGATATTGGCGGGTAAAAGCAGGAAGAAGTGGAAGCAGCAGCCGATAGCCTATAACCGGAAGAGAAACTCTGAGTTTTCCCGCTGGCTGACCGATGCTGCTGGTCAACTCTGCCTCCGCTTCCTGTAACTGCTCAAGAATATGCTGGCAGCGAACCAGCAATACCGCCCCCTCCGCCGTCAAGCTGACGCTCCTCGTACTGCGGTTGAAGAGCCTGACGCCCAGCTTTTGTTCGAGTCTGGCCACATTTTTGCCAACTGCTGAAGCTGAAATGCCGAGCAACCTTGCAGCCTGTACAAAGCTCAGCGTTTCCGCAGTCCTTACAAACGAGGTCAGTGAGGTGAAACTATCCATTGATTATGAACTTTATCTCTATTCTGTCGGTATATTCAGTCTATTTATCTGATTAATTGTCCGCAATAAGATGGCTGAAGTTTATTTGTTGCTCACGATTGTTCCGCCAACAAAGGTCATCAGATGCTCTCTTTCACTACATCGTTTCTTCGGCGCCCGGGAAGTCCTGCCGCGGCCTCAGTTTTTATAGCCGCCATGCTGCTGCCGTTCAGTTTTACCGGCGGCGTGGTGACCACTCCGGCTATCAGCCATGCGCTGGGCGGTTCACCGGCCGCTCTGTCATGGCTGACTAATGGATTTATGCTGACTTTCGGCGGCTTTCTGCTGTCCGCCGGCGTTATTGCGGATGCCGTAGGCAGAAAACGGGTATTCATCCTCGGTTTGCTTCTCTTTTGTCTTAGCTGCCTGCTCATTTGCCTGGCCGAAGATACGGCCGCGATCGGCGTGCTCAGGTCGCTACAGGGCGTAGCGGCGGCGATGACGCTCGCCGGCGGCAGCGCAGTGCTGGCTCAGCTCTATGATGGCGTTGCCCGAACCCGGGCGTTCAGCGTACTGGGTACGCTGTTTGGGGCAGGATTAGCATTCGGACCGCTGGCGATCGGGTATATAACCGACGCGTTAGGCTGGCGGTGGGTTTATGCCTCGATCGCCCTGCTTTCAGGAACCGTTATGCTGGCCGGCGCCCTGTTTATACCCGCCGCGCAAATAGGCTCCCGGCAAAAGGTGGATTATGCCGGCTTAGCGCTGTTCACCGCAGCCCTGGTTCTGTTTACTGCGGGGATAATGCTGGTGCCGACCTGGGGATTTTTATCACTTCGCGGATTGGCGCTGTTTATCACCGCCCTGGTGCTGTTCACCGCGTTCACGGCCCGCTGCCTGAACGTTACCTATCCGGTTTTCGATATATCACTTATGCGGCACCCGCGTTTCGTCGGCGTCCTGCTGCTGCCGGTGGCAACCTGCTATTGCTACGTGGTGCTGCTGATTATCGTCCCGCTGCATTTTATGGGGGGTGATGGGTTGAACGAGACGCAAAGTGCTTTTTATCTTATGGCGCTGACGGCACCGATGCTGATCTTTCCCTCGTTTGCCGCTCTGCTGACCCGCTGGTTTACTCCGGGATCGGTTTCGGCCGCAGGGCTGATACTCTCTGCGGCAGGATTGCTTATTCTCGGGCAGGCGTTGCAGGGCACCAGCGGCACGCTTCTGCTATTTGCGCTGGCTTTAACCGGTGCCGGGGCGGCACTTCCGTGGGGGCTGATGGATGGTCTGGCCATTTCCTCAGTGCCTGTCGAAAAAGCCGGTATGGCAGCGGGTTTGTTTAACACTGTTCGCGTGGCTGGCGAGGGCATTGCGCTGGCAATGGTTTCAGCATTTTTAGTTGAAATGAACGCGCTCAGCCTCAGAAGAGTCCTTCCCGGCTATGCGCCAGACATTATTGATAACGCGGCGACGTGGCTTGGCGGCGGAAACACGGCACGGGCGGCGGCTCTCTTACCCGGTCTTTCTCATGCCTTGCTGAGAGAAAGCTATGATTCCGCCTATGTCTGGCTATTTCGCGTTCTCGCCGCCATCACGGTGCTATGCGCATTACTGGTCTGGCGGACGTTAGGGCAGAACAGCCGCGCTTATCCTGCCCCTGGGATCGGCTGAATACCCGGGCACGCGGGTACTCGGGTTGGGTTATGTCACCACGCAGGGCGCGTGCCGACATGGGTATCAGCCAGTACGTTGCAATCCGCGAAGTAGCAGGTTCAGAGCGGTAATGGCTTTTGTCAGCCGGGTCTCGCTTTCTTCACCGTCGGCAATCCAGAATGCCGCTTCTGCCAGGCTACCGTAAATCAGCGAAGCCAAGCCCTGCGGATCGACGTCATCAACGACACCTTGCCGAATCAGATTGCGAATCAGGCAGCGCATGGATTCCACGCACTGACGTTGCGATTCAGGCGAAGAACCGCCTAACACCGCTTTTGCATCACGCAACACAATGCGCTGAAATTCAGGTTCCAGCGCCATTTCGAGGTAAGCCCGACAGCGGTTGCAAAAGCCTTCCCACGGATCGGCTGCATGACTGGAAATCGCCTGCAGGCGTTGATCCATCTCGTCATCGATCTGCGCCACAACGGCCGTCAGCAATCCTTTTTTGTCACCAAAATGATGATAAAGCGCACCGCGGGTCAGCCCTGCCTGCGCAGTCAGGTCATCCATCGAGGTTTCGGCGTAGCCGTATTCGCAAAAAACCTTACGGGCAGTGGCTAACAATGTCGCTCTTGTCTCTTCCATCTCAGCGCGGGTTCGGCGAACCATAATCTTCCTCTTACATACGATGCGAATGATTGTTTACATACAACGCGTATGAATATAGGATTGGATTCATACGCGTTGTATGTATTGTCGCTGTGCCACCGCGTTGTGGCAAGCAAATGCTACCGGAGATGATGATGGCTAATCTGTATCGAGACCTTTTCGCTGTCCCTGGAACGGGACATTTTTCCGCTGCGGGTCTGCTTGCACGGCTCCCACTGCCGATGGCAGGCATCGGGATTATCACGCTATTTTCGCAGCAGGGCGGCTATGCGCTGGCCGGCGCTATTTCCGCGACCTTTGTTCTGACCTACGCCCTGCTGTCACCGCAGATCTCCCGCTATGTGGATCGCTATGGGCAGCTGCGGGTTTTGCCTGTGGCAACGGCTATCAGCGTCACCGGCTTTCTCATCCTCATAGCCTGCTCCTACCGGAGTATTGCCACCTGGGCGCCGTTTTTCGGCGCATCCCTGGCAGGATTTATGCCGAGTATGTCTGCCATGGTACGGGCACGCTGGACGGCGCTGTACCGGGGCCAGGCGCGTTTGCAGACCGCCTATTCGCTTGAAACAGTGCTCGATGAGCTAACGTTTATCGTTGGCCCGCCCCTCTCGATTGGCCTTTCCATCGCGCTGTTTCCGCAGGCGGGTCTGCTGCTTACCGCGCTTTTGCTGTTTTTCGGCGTCTTTGCACTGGTGCTACAGCGCGGCACGGAACCTCCGATAATGGCGTGCCCAGGCGGCAAAATTGGCTCTGGCTCGGTCATGGGTATGGCAAGCGTACGGCTGTTGGCGCTGCTGATGGTGGCAATGGGCGTCATTGTCGGCACCATTGATATCGTGAGTGTCGCCTACGCCGGACAGCTGGAGCAGCCGGCAGCGGCCGGCCTGGTGTTATCCGCGTATGCCGCTGGTTCATGTCTGTCCGGATTACTCTATGGCTCACTCAAACTGAAAACCCCGCTCCATCGGCTGTTGTGGTTAGGCGGGCTGGCAACGGCCACCACCACCGTCCCACTGATACTGGTCACAAATCTTACCGCGCTGGCGGCAGCCGTCCTGGTGGCGGGCCTCTTTTTCGCCCCAACCATGATCGTCGCCATGTCGCTCATTGAACGTCAGGTCTCAGAAAGCCAGTTAACAGAGGGCATGACCTGGCTGCTGGCCGGGCTGAACGTGGGCGTTGCGCTGGGCGCCGCGATTGCCGGTCAGGTTGTTGATAGCAGCGGATCGCGGGTTGGATTCTACGTCGCCTTCTGTGCCGGAGTCCTGGTACTGCTTATGGCATTTTTAAGTCATTTAACCCTGCACAAGCAGGATAATCGCGCCTGAGCCGGGTGCGTCTTCGGGATATAAAATGATGAATACATTTTCTGGCATGAAATCTGTTCGCCGCCGCTGGACGGCAGTTATTGCTGTCGGTCTGGCGACTTTCTCGGTTGTCACCACAGAAATGCTCCCGGTGGGCTTGCTGACATCCATAGCCGAAACGCTCAGCATCACCACCGGAAGCGCGGGTCTGATGATCTCCCTGCCAGCATTACTGGCAGCGTTATTCGCCCCGTTCGTGGTCATTGCATCGGGTGGAATAGATCGCCGATGGATATTGTGTGGCCTGCTGGCGTTACTGGTGATAGCCAATCTTGCCTCCGCGCTGGCACCAAATCTGATCTTAATGCTCGCAGCCCGGGTTCTGGTTGGCTTCTGCATGGGGGGAATTTGGGCGATCGCGGGCGGTCTTGCCTCACGCCTGGTTCCGCAGAACGCTACTGGCCTGGCAACCTCTATTATCTTTGGTGGTGTTGCTGCTGCATCGGTATTGGGCGTGCCCCTGGGGGCGTTTATTGGCGATGCCATCGGCTGGCGCTGGGCATTTGGGATCATGGCAGTATTCAGCGCACTGGTGCTGGTATTCCACCTTGCGGTCATTCCGTCGCTGCCCGTTACGGGTTCGGCTAACATTAGCCAGTTCATTACCCAGCTTGGCAACCGCAAAATACAAACGGGCTTGTTCCTGACGCTATTACTCGTAACAGGCCATTTCGTGGCCTTCACCTTTGTGCGCCCGCTGCTGATCTCAGTGTCAGGAGTTGATACGCAGTGGATAGGTGCCATTTTATTCGCCTACGGTGCCGCCGGCATCGCAGGTAATTTTCTGGCGGGTATCGCCGCGGCGCGCTGTACAACATTCACCCTGATTGCGATTGCGGCTGGGCTCGCGTTAACACCGTTACTGTTCATTACCGCCGGGCAATCGGTCACAGGTGGGGCGGGTATCCTCATCTTCTGGGGGCTGGCTTACGGTGGGCTTTCGGTCGGGCTGATGACCTGGATGATGAAAGCCGCACCTCGTGCCCTGGAGATCGCCGCGGCGCTTTATGTCGGGGTGTTCAATACAGGGATTGCGCTGGGGTCATGGAGCGGGGGTCAGATAGTAGATATGTTAGCCCTGACAGATACGCTCTGGCTGGCCTGCGGGTTAGCGGCCGCAGCCTTATTTTTGGCGGTAGCGGCTGGCATGAATCGAGGTGATGCGTAATAAGAACGAATCCCGGCCTGGCGCAGGCGAATTGCGCTCGTTACAAATATCGGCAAGGGCAATCAATAGAGAACAAGCATGCCGGGTCTACGAGGATGGTTTCACGCAGAAAAAGAGCCGACATAATCACCTGTTCTTATACCAAATCAAACAGCACTCGATAGTTGAATGTTTTACTGAATATTCTTCTTTGCTGGCGGGAGTATAAACATGATTGACCACACCGGATTCAGCGTCATAAATCTTGAAGACAGTAAACTTTTTTATACAAGCGTTCTCGCAAGTCTTGGTTATATTATCCGGCTTGAATTCCCTGGTAAGGCGGTAGGCTTTGGTCCCGCCCAACTCGATGAAGGGGTAGATCCAGGGGGCGCGTTCTGGTTAACGCTGGGTACCCCCTCCACGCCCCGGATGCATCTTGCCTTCAGTGCAAAAAATAAAGAGGAAGTGGAGGCATTCCACTGCGCTGCCCTCCGGGCTGGTGGAAAAGATAATGGTGCACCGGGGTACAGGCCCCATTATCACCCTGGATATTACGCTGCGTTTATCCTTGATCCTGATGGGTACAATATAGAGGCGGTTTACCACGAGACGAGATAGCGGCTAATGTACTATCGGGCGGTATCAGTTCAATAAAAGGCGTTAGTTCATTGATTAATTTGACATTATGAGTGCATCTGTTTCAAGGAAATGTCTTACATCGTCTTACTGTATTATTAAGAGACAAGTTTGACCATAATCGTAACTAATCAATCCTGTGTAAACACGCTACCCTGCTCCCTCTTTCTTTAGGGTAGCGTTGCCTTTTTCCGGCTGCGCATGTCCTGTTGACTTATTCTGTAAAAGGATTACTTTTCAGGACATGAAAAAGATACTCATTATTGTCCCCGATGGCGGCATGCTGTTTGAATCCGCCGGTATTGCCGACATTCTGATGCAGGCCAACCGCCTGCATCAGGAAGGCGCTACAAACGCCTGTTACCAGGTTCAGTTAGCGACAACCCAACCGCATCAGGTTATCCATGGTCAGTCGGGTTTAAATCTACTGGCAGATCACCGCCTGCATGAGATAGACCCTCGCGAGCCTCTCGATACCATCATTATCACCGGCAGAGGTCAAAACCCGCAGGAAGGCGTTGCGGTGGTCGACTGGCTGCGCCTTGCCGCTCCCCATGCCCGCCGCATTGCATCCATTTGCGGCGGTGCGATGCTGCTGGCGCAAAGCGGGCTGCTGGACGGCAGACGAGCCACCACTCACTGGAAGCTGCTGGAAACCCTGCAGGCAGAATTTCCCCAGGTGCGCGTCGAAGGCGGTCCGCTGTACGTTCAGGACGAACACATCTGGACATCAGGCGGGGTCAGTTCCGGCTTTGACCTTACCCTGGCGCTGGTGGAAGAGGACTACGGCTTCAGCCTGGCGCGCGACATCGCCCAGGACTTCGTTATGTACCTGCGTCGTCCCGGAGGCCAGCTGCAGTTTAGCCGCTACAACCTTCAGCAGACCAGCACCCTGGGCCCGATTAACGATCTGCTGGCCTGGCTGCTCGAGAACCTCACCGCCGATCTCAGCGTCGATAAGCTTGCGGCAAGAGTCGCCATGAGTCCGCGCAACTTCACCCGCGTGTTTACCCGGGAAACCGGCGCTTCGCCGGCGCGCTACGTCGCCGAAGCCCGCCTGGCCGCCGCCCGCCAGCGTCTGGAGCAGACCAACGAGACGCTGGATCGTATCGCCGAACAAAGCGGATTTGGCAGCAGCATTAACCTGCGACGGCTATTTGAAAAACAGCTTCACCTCACGCCCGGTGAATATCGCCAGCGCTTTCACTGCCGTAAAATGGCGTAAAGTGATCCTTTTTTGTCATTTACGCCAAATGACGACCGGCCTACATTACCTGCAGAGACAACAGATAAGGAGTTGATCATGGTAAAGGTCGGTATTAACGGTTTTGGCCGTATCGGACGCAACGTACTGCGTGCTGCACTGGGTAATCCGGATATTCAGATTGTGGCAATCAACGATCTGACAGACAGTAAAACGCTGGCACATCTGCTGAAATACGACTCGCTGCTCGGTAAACTCGACGCAGAGGTCACCGCCGGTGAGGGGCAGCTTGTGGTTGACGGTAGTCCCATTACCGTGTTCAGCGAACGCGACCCGGCCAACATCCCGTGGCGTCAGAGTGAAGTCGATATCGTCATTGAAGCCACCGGCTTCTTCACCGATCGCGACAAGGCGGCGGTGCATATCCATAGCGGTGGCGCAAAGCGAGTGATTATCTCCGCCCCCGGCAAAAACGATGATTTAACCATCGTGATGGGTGTGAACGACGGCCTCTACTCCCCGGATAAGCACTACGTGGTCAGCAACGGCAGCTGCACCACCAACGGTCTGGCGCCTGCCGCGCAGGTTCTGCACCAGCATTTCGGTATTAAGCATGGCCTGATGAACACCACCCACGCCTACACCAACAGCCAGGCGCTGCACGACCAGCCGGAAAAAGACCTTCGTGGTGCCCGCGCTGCGGCACTGTCGATTGTGCCTTACTCCAGCGGTGCCGCGAAGGCGCTCGGCAAAGTCATTCCCGAGCTCGATGGCCGCTTAACCGGCTACTCGCTGCGCGTACCGGTTCCGGTGGTCTCCATTGTCGACCTGACCGTAACGCTTGAGCGGGATGTGACGGCAGAAGAGGTCAATAATGCGTTTCGTGAAGCCGCCGCCGCGGGGCCGCTGCAAGGGATCCTCGGCTATAGCGATGAACCCCTCGTCTCAAGCGACTACCAGGGTGACCCGCGTTCTTCCATTATCGACGGTCTGTCAACGCTGGTGATTGGCGGCAATATGGTCAAAATTCTGGCGTGGTACGACAATGAATGGGGATTCTCCAGTCGCCTCGTCGACCTGGCGCTGCTGATGGCAAGGCGTGAACGCTAACCCCCTGCTCTGCCACTTTCTCTAAAATCCACGCCTGGCGTGGATTTTTATCTCTGTCGCGAGTGAGTAGCCGCATGGCGGCGTATTGAAAGTGGGTCAATCGATCCCTGCTTAACCTCTTAACGGCAAAACCGGAATGTCCAGTTTGTGATTAACCAGGACAACATTAAGCTGTTTTGACCAACGAGGAGTACACCCTGTTCGAAGCACAATTTCTGGCGCTGGTTTCAGCCCCGGACGTTGCACCGGTACCGGAGGCCCTGTGCCAGCTTTTCGGGGACCTTATATGGCGGGACTAAAAAATACAGTCGGCATTGTCGAACGTCGCACGCCAGCTACGACTGAATACGGGCAGTCGCGCTGAAACGACAGTGGTCAACCACCGTCAGCGCTGAAATGACCAGTTGATTCTGAGCCGGCGGAACAATTTTTGCCCAACCGTTGGCTATCTTTTCAAATCCCCGTCCAACCACATCCCGTGCGCTGAGGCCGGGAATACTCTGCATCGGGCGTTAACCTTGTCGTGAGAACAATTTGCTCCCCATCTGTTCCTCAAGATGACGGATTTGTTGGCTAACGACACCGGTTGTGATACACATTTTCTGCAGCAAGTTTCATGCTTCCCTGACAACTGACTTCGATAAACATCCGTAATGGAGATAGCGTAATATTGTGTGACATAAAATTCCTCTACCGGGACTCTGTAGCACCACTAATTAGTTGAAATATTATTTTGTCACTTTACTCTTTAAGACCATCTGTGCTTTTCCCGGACTGACAACCAGCCATACTGAAACACATACAATAATGGCGCCAATAATAAATCCTTCATTAATGGTTTCCCCCAGAGCCAGATATCCCCACAACACCGCGAAGGGGGGAATTAAAAAAGTCACGGTCAGTGAGCGCAGGGGCCCAATATCCGCGATAAGTCGAAAATAGAGAATATAGGCAAAGGCTGTACAAATGAGACCGACAGCCACCACGCTTGCCCACACGTTGCCTTGCAGCCAGTTAATCGATGGTCCGGTCGTGCTGCTCCAGATAAAGAAGGGCAACAAAAACAACGTCGCACCGATCTGACTGCCAAAGGCAACGACTTTCGGATCAAGCCCACCATTGTTTGAGATCCACCGGCGTGTCAGGAAACCCGCGATGCCATAGCACCCGGTCGCTACCAGACAAGCGATAACCCCGACGAGGGTTTCATTAGTGGACTGCGATTCACCGATGGTGGTAATGACCATGATTCCGACCAGGCCAAGCACCACGCCGCCCCATTTCCGTGCCGTCAGTTTCTCGCTAAAGAAAGCAAACCCAATTAATGCGCCCATCAGCGGCGTCGTCGCGTTAAGTACGGCGGAATACCCCGCAGGTAGCCATCGTGCCGCGAGGCAATACATGAAAAACGGCAGCCCGGAATTAATCACACCCAGAATAAGAGAAGATTTAAACTTCCCTTCAAAGTTATATGAAGACTTCAGAACAAAAATAATGACCGCCAGCCCCAGAAGGCCAAATAATACGCGCAGGAATGCCGTATTAATAGCCCCAAACTCGGGAGAGGCTATACGCATAAACAAAAAACTGGCGCCCCAGATGGCTGCAAGAACTATTAGCCGGATGTAGTCTGCAATACGCATTTAGCCCCCTCTTTTTATTAAAGGAAAAATGTTGTATATATGACTTAAGTTAACAAAACTTAAACATGAAAAAACTGTAAGAGTATGTCAGTAAACACACAAGCAAGTTTTTCTTTTATAATTAAGTTTAACTAACGCATAGAGTCGGACGTATTATGAAACTCCCACCTTTACATGCACTTATGTGCTTTGAATCAACAGCAAGACATTTAAGTATGAAAAAAGCGGCGGAAGAATTATGCGTGACATCCAGTGCGGTCAGCCAGCAAATTGCCAAGCTGGAAGATATGACCAGCATACGGCTCTTTATCCGTAGCCCCAGAAGTCTGGAGCTGACGGATGAAGCCCGCATTTATCTGCGCGCGATCCGCCCGGCGTTCAGCCAGATTGAAGAAGCGACACTGCGGCTGATGAATGAAGGTAAACCGAATAAGATAACCATCAGTTGCACCAGTGGTTTTGCGATCCAGTGGTTGCTGCCGCGTCTCCCGGGGTTTGAAAAGGAGAACCCCGGAGTGGAGGTGCAAATCAGCACCACTAACCGGCGGGTAGACTTATTGTCAGAAGGGATAGATTTTGCGGTAAGACACGGCCTGGGGCGTTATCCCGGACTCGAATCTGAATGTCTTCTTAACGACAGGCTCCAGCCCGTTTGTAGCCCGCGTCTTATCTCCCAGACGCTGCCCTTGTCCTCCCCCCTTGATATTACCCGGTATACCTTGCTCCACGATGAACATCGCATGGACTGGGCGATCTGGTTTAATGCGGCGGGGCTCCCGGATACCGATACGAACAAAGGCCCTGTTTTTGTCGACTCAAACGGCGTTCTGGAAGCAGCACTGGCAGGAAAAGGGATCGCGCTTATCCGCAGTGCGCTGGTCCGGGAGGAGCTCAAAAATGGAACCCTCATTAATCCCCTCAGAGTGGCCATCGAATCACCGATCGCGTATTACCTGGTGTACGATGAGTCCGCTATTTTGCAGCGAATAAGCCGACGATTCCGGGACTGGATCGCCGCCACTGCCGCCGCTGACAAGAATGAATACCCCGCCTAATCCGCTTGTCGGCAGCGCTCTCTGACAGGCACACTTTTCTACACGCGCTATGCCCCGGAGATAAACAAACTATGCACCTGGAGTGCCCGCAACGTTTCCCCACTCTCGACGACGCTATCGCCCTGATCCGCGATAAACGTCAGCTCCATCCGCAAGAGTGGTATGAAACGCCGAAGCCGTCGCTAACCCGCCTGGCCGAGTATGCCATTATACGTGAACGAGCCATCGCCGCAGCACCATGAGCAATAGCCGCCAAAGTAAAAATTCTGGTTTCGCCAGCGCCACCGAGGTGGCGCGCCTGGCGGGCGTCTGATAAAGCCCCTCCGGCTTCGTCTGCTGACGATCATCGACCTCTACGCGCGTGAGTGTCTGGCGATCTGTGGACCAGAACTGAAATGCCCCCCGGTAGTATTTCTTTCAACTACCGGTCAACTTCCCGCGTCCTGACTCCTTCCTGAATATCGTCATCCTCCGCATAAAGTGGTGAAATCAATAAAATGTGATTTCAGGATACTCGCTCATAAACCATCCCTTATCCTCTGCTCACAGGGGACCTGACAGGCTGAATTTTTAGACTGACAAAATCATTTATTTCAGCCCAATTTATGTGATGGCATAATCAGACTGGCAAAAGTGAGGGTAAAAATGGATAAAACATCTAAAAATCAGATAGTAGATAGCGACATTGCGCGTTTATTGCTTAAACACAGAAAGGCTCGCAGCTTGACGGTAACGGAGCTTGCCCAACGATCGGGCGTCAGTCAGGCCATGATTAGCAAAGTTGAACGAGGCGCCTCCAGCCCCAGCGCAACTATCCTGAGTCGTTTAGCCAACGCCATGAATATAACGCTATCAAAACTTTTTGCGGAGCTTGAGCAACATCAGAACTCACTGGTTCGTTTCGCCGATCAGCAGCAGCATTGGACAGACGAACAATCCGGCATTACCCGCTGGTCGCTGTCCCCAGCGGGGGCATGCCCGGAACTTATAAAAGTTGAAATTCCCGCGATGGGTCAACTGACGATACCCGCCTCTGCGAATGAGCACCTTTCCGGGCAAACGCTTTGGATGCTGAGCGGCAGCCTTGATTTTCGGGTCAATCATCAGACCCATCATTTACAAGCCGGTGACTGTCTGGCCCTTACCTTTGCAAGCGAGTACCAAATGAGCAATCCTGATAGCGAGCAGAGCTGTTCTTACATCGTCGCTTTTAGTCAAAAAAATCAATGATATTGCCCTGGTAACCGGGTTACATCACATTAGACTTGCGTAGATGTAACAGGGGGTAAGGCCTTCCCTGATTGTCCCGCTCGGAACGCCCTGTAAGCTGAAAGCCCATATGCTGATAAAACCCTACAGCTTGCTGATTTTGTTCATTTACATCGACGCTTAAATCAGGATGCAGAGCCAGCGCATGTGAGATCAGCCGTTTTCCGACGCCAAGTCCGCGAGCAGAAGCATCGACAAAAAGTGCCTCCAGATGGCCCTCATGCAAAAACATGAATCCTAGCGGTTGGTCTTCCTGATTTGTTGCTACCAATACAGGGGTTTCTGAAAAAAAGCTGACAACTTCTTTTTCGATCTCTTGTCGGTCGTGGGCGGTCAGAAAATCGTGCGTAGCATCGACAGAATTTTTCCAAATTTGGATGATTTCCGACGCTTCGGATGGTCGTGACGTTCTGATTTTTAACATTTTTCTACCTTAACGTGGTCATTGCTTTGTGCATTTACATACAAAATAAGTCCACTTAAATTTACTATAGTGAAATTAAATTCACAATAGTGCTTTTACTTCCATACCTTATCATCCCCTATGAGAAGTGCTAATACGCTGGTTAACCCGCCGCTGGAAAATTACGTAGCGAATGCGATAAACCCTCCGCTTCTCTTCGGCAGTAAGAACGAAGGCATGTACTGATGGAGGTAAGTGGCGATAGCCGAGGATGAGATCGAGTTCAATTTCAACACCTGATAAGGGATGATAACTAATCTGGTCCCCACGAAAACCACTCATACTTTGAGGCACGACAGAGACACCTCCCCCACAGACACCAATGACAAAAAAGCATGCATTCCATATGCTTCCAGCCGGGTTTAGCGCCAGGGCGGATAACCTGCAGATAAAAGCAACGCCCCTCAGGCATTGGTCACAAAATAAAGGGTTCACCTGCGAGATGCCCTATTCAGGGGCCTTACTGAAGACCGACGATAAGCGCGCGCTGGAAGTTTGAGTGTTTTGCAGACCGCTCCGTGCCAGCAGCGGACGTTGCAAAACTGATGGGGAATTAGTTAGCAATGGGCATGTTAGCGAGGAGTTTAACAAGACGTTTTCTCACTTCCTTATAACCGTTGCTTTCATAAAACTTGTGCGCTCTGACTCTTCTTTCACTGCTTGAAAGCTCAATCTGAGAACATCCCTTATCCAGGGCGATTCGCTCAGCGGCGATGAGAAGTTTCCGACCGATTCCTGCCCCTCGCGACGATTCATCTATGACCAGAGCTGAAATTAATGCCCATAAGCCGTCTTCATGAACAGGCGTGATAAAATTCACCACAATAACCCCGTAGAGCTCCTTTTCTGATTCAGCAACCAGGATACTAAGATTGGTATTCGTCTGATTAATATGTTGTTTTAAGCGTTCAGCATCTGTCTGATAGCCCAATTGTAAAAAAAGTTTGTTTAAAGACGGTATATCTTTTAATTCGGGTGCCCTAATTAAGGTCATTGCCATTACCTTCTGCAGAAGAGTTGAGTAAAAATATCCAAATTTCGCTAAAGTTGCCAGGACAGATCGTCGCTTAACGCAGCTTCTCAGCGCCCCACCCGCTCCCTGTCAGAAGCGAGAGCGTATGTATTGTCACGCATAGGCAAGTCAGTCAGGGAGTACTGGCGGTGCCTAAAGAAGGAACTATCGATAACTTTTCGCGGTACGCTCACCCCAATGCAAGTTACTCTGTACTCGATTTCTGGGATGGGAAATGCATAGCCGTCAGATGGGGTATTGCCACACACCTACTTCCACTCGAACACCAGAACGCTTAACTTCATGTGAATATCCGCCCTGCAAACAAGTGATACCATAGAAGGTATGAACCTGCTTCAGGAATGCTCATGAAACCGACCCTTAATCAGTTGATTAACTTCTGCACTGTTGCTGAAACCGGAAACATCGGCAAAGCCGCCAGTAAACTCAATATTTCGCAGCCTCCCTTAAGCCGACAAATAGCCCAGCTGGAAACCATCCTCGGTGCAAAGCTATTTAAGCGGGCCGCTAAAGGTGTCAGTTTAACCCTTGCCGGAGAGCAATTTTTGGTGGACTGCCGCGCGGTGCTGGTAATGCTTGAGCAGGCCTGTAATAACGTACGGGCAGTAGAATCAGGGCAGAAAGGTGTTCTGAATTTAGGTGCAACAATGTATGCCAGCTATAGCGTTGTGCCTCATGTTGCCATGCAGCACCGGGATACCTATTCTGATGTGGAATTGCATTTTCAGGAGATGGTCCCCTCTGATTTAAATGCCGCATTACAGGATGGTCGATTAGACGCGGCAATCAGCTTCTCCGAGACGGCCACTCCGGGGATTCATTCACTGGTGCTCTTGCGTGAGCCGCTAATCGCCGCCCTTCCTGCCAATCACCCCCAGGTTCAAAGCGAGCATTTCAGGCTTGAATCACTCTGTGATGACCCATTCATCACTGTTCCGCGCCAGAGCGCACCGATGCTCTATGATTCCATCCTTCATCAGTGCCTCAAGGCCGGATTTAGCCCGCAAATAGGGCTGGAAGCCTCCGTGCAGCAGTCTGTGATGAATTTTGTGGCCCATGGCGTTGGTGTGGCGCTTATTCCCGCAAGTATGGAGAATGCCCAATTGCGTGGTGTGGTTTACCGGAGGCTGGAAAATCCGAATATGGTGGAGAATATGCTGATGTGGTCGACAAAGAACAAAAACCCGGCTTTACCGGGTTTTGTGAACCTGTGCCGCAGTATCAGGGATAAACTGGATGCAGCACAGGCCGGACGGATTACCAATTAACTTTTACTGATGATGATTTCGATCACGTTAGGTTTGCCACTCGCCAGTGCGGCCTCAACTGCCGGGGCGATATCCCCGGCACGGAGAACTTTTCTGGTTTCCAGTCCCATCGATGCACCCAGTGCCTGATAATCAACTGCCGGATTAACCAAATCCATTGCGATAAAGCGTTCTGTTTGCGCCGAAGTATAATCTGCCTGTGAACGCATGAAGTTTTTCAATACGTTATATTCCGTGTTATTCATTACAATAAAGGTCACCGGCAGTTTTTCATGTGCGGCCGTCCAGAGAGCCTGAGGGGAGTACATCGCAGCGCCGTCTCCCACAAAGCACACCACAGGCGCTTTTCCCAAACCGAGAGAATAGCCCACAGCTGCTGGCATCCCCCACCCCAGACCACCGCCACGTAAAAAGGCATATTGATCCGCGCGGCGACTGTTGAGTGATTTGCGAAGCGAGCCGCTGGTTGCAATCGCCTCGTCAACAATTGCCACATCTGGTCCGATCGCCCTTGCTGCCTCAAACGCAGCCACGAGTGGCGTAATTACCGTAGCAGATTGTTGTTCCTTAACCTCCCCCAGCAGACTTTCTTTAATCAATTCAAACTCATGAACCGCGCTTTCAAAACGACGTTGATAATCACCGCGATGGTTTGCCGTGGCTTTTTCCAGTTCGGGCAGTAGCACCATTAACGATGATTTAATATCGCCAACCACTGAGAGTTCACTACTGTAGGTGCGTCCCAGGTCGCCCGCATCGGCTGATAACTGGAACACTTTACACTGGTCCGGTACTGCCTGACCTTCTGTATAAAGAATGGTTATAAGCGACTTACCGCCAAGTGCAAAAATAGCATCGTACTGGCTTAATGCTCTGTTAATTTCCGTCGCTTTAGTGGACAGGTTGCCCCGCCAGAGGGGGTGTGCTGTTGGGTAGGGGATCCGGTTTGGCCATGTTGAACCGTACACGTCAGCGGCAAGCATCTCAGCAAGAGCAACAACCTCGCTGGCCGCTTCACTTTGGTAAATTTCGTCGCCGGCAATCAGTGCGACCTTACCCGGAGTAAATGCCGCCAGCTTACTTGCCAGCAAAGGTAACGAACCCGCGACTGCATTACGGTCAATAGTGGAAGGCGCCCCGATCCCGATAGAACTCATCGCCTCCATCACATCCATCGGAAGCGACAGGAAAACGGAGCCTTTCGGTGCAGCGTCAGAATCGTGGAAAGCCCGGCGAACTAATACCGGTAGCTGGTCAACGTGGGTAACCTCCTGTGACCATTTAGCGAACGTTTTACCCATACCGACCAGATCACCCAACAATAATGGATCGGTTGTCGTGTGGCGTAAATCCTGCTGCCCCGCTGTCACCACGAGTGGTGTCTGTGAACATTTTGCATTCAACAGGTTTCCCATGCCGTGGCCTAAACCACCGGCGGTATGCAGATTCAGAAATCCTGTTTTTTTTGCTGCCTGAGCATAACCGTCCGCCATGGCAACTGCACTCGCTTCCTGCAGAGCTAACACGTACTGAATTGACGGTTTTCTTAACAGCGCATCCATGAAGGGCAGTTCGGTTGTACCTGGATTACCAAACACATATTCCACCCCTTCACTTTCCAGAACCTCTAACAATACATCACCGCCACGGCGTGCATTGGCGTTCTGGACTTTAGTTATTGCGTTACTCATAGAATGATCACCTGTATCTGCGTATTAGTTCGCCCTGTCTGGCGGGTGATTCAATCTTAATAACAGGTATGACATTCTTTCCAATACTATAATGATGCTCAGTCATACCTTTTTAGGTATGGAGGTAGTCCGCTTTCCGTTGGGAAATGTAAAGTGTTCTGCGTCGAAGAGCTGGCTCCACGCCCCGTCAGCACAGTGCCAGAAACGGACATTGCAGTCAGCAACTTGTTGCTTTATCCATCCAGCCAGTGAATGTATTGTAATGCGCAATAGAATCAGCGGCTCTGGACTAACCGGCTCCATGACAGCTTTACTCCTTCATAAATATCACGGGCCAGGTCATGATTCCCTGGTATGCCATCGTTCCGTTGCTGAACAACTGAGCAACGAGCAAATTCGTCTCCTGTGCCACCGCCACAATGGCGTAGGCTCTGACGGTCTGCTGATCGACGGTGGCGTTGCCCGCCTTGGTTAATTTGCCCGAGGCGTTGAGTTATCCATTGAAGATTCAAGGATCGCGAGTAAGATCCTTGAATCATTTCCGCCGATCCTCAGACTTAAAATTACTTAGTGAACACAGGAATATAAATGATTGATGACATCCGTTACCTGATTGTTTTTGCAAAAATTGTAGAGGCTGGATCAATTTCAGGTGGTGCAGAAGCTTTAGGGCTTACTACCGCGACGGCAAGCACACATCTATCTAAGCTTGAGCGAAATCTGGGAAGTGCTTTGCTATACAGGAATACCCGAAAACTATCCCTGACTCACGATGGCGCAAGTTTGCTCGAGACCGCAAACTCTATGTTAGAACTCTATGAAAAGGGATTTATCGAGTTTAAGCAGCGTTCTATTTCAACAACCAATAAGCTGCATATTTCTCTCCCTGCAGTGTTTATAAATAGTGAATTCACTCGCCATCTTGCAGATTTCATAAAAGAATACCCGGACGTTTGCCTGAATATTTCTTATAGCGACACGCGTAAAGATATCATTGCCGATAGTATTGATGTTGCATTTCGAATTGGCGAACTGCCGGACAGCTCACTCAAAGCGCGGCATCTTTTTGTATTGCCTCGCCGCGTTGTTGCGTCAAAGAAATTCCTAAGCAATTACCCACCTGTCAACCATCCTGATGACTTAGAAAAAATGCCCTGGATTGGCCTGAGTATGCGACAGGACAATCGAGAGTTCAGGCACAAAAATGGAGAGGTAGCTTTAATCAAGTACACGCCAACGGTTTACGTTGATAATGTCGAAGCTGCCTACACTCTTGCAAAACAACAGGTTGGGCTAGCGGCTCCCCCTTGTTATCTCGGCAAGGAGGATATTACGCGCGAAGAAATGCAGGAGGTTCTCCCCGACTGGTCATTAGAGCCACTAAAAGTTTATGCAATTTGGCCTTCCAATATATCGACCAGCAGTATCGCCTACACATTAATCAATAAAATTCACCACTCTTTTGAATCGCATAAATTATGATTAATATGAAAAATACATTAATTCCTGGAAATCAAATACAACCAGTCGTTAACATCGCCGTTCATTGGGAAAAGAGCATGTAGCAGGCAGTAACAATCAGCAATCCGCCCATCAAGAAATTAAAAGTACGGATGCGCTGGGTGCTGTTAAGTAATATCGAAACTTTATTCCCAAGAACGGCCCATGTAGCCAATGAGAAATAACACACCAGAAAATAGATGATGATGAAGACCGTCAGCGGAGTATTGTTTGAGGGTTCAGAAAACAATACCACCCCGGATGCGCAGGCGATCCAGGCTTTGGGGTTGAGCCATTGAAGTAAAAAACCTTGTACGAAACCAGGGGTCTCTGCTTTTGTTAATGATAACTCAGGTCGGGATGACGCTATCTTATAACCCAGGTATATTATAAACGCCGAACCGGCAACGTTGAGGTATTTGAAGAAGAGTGGATATTTCTCAATGATCGCATAGAAGCCAAAACCGACGAATATAAGTAATAGAGTAAATCCTATTGTCGCACCTGAGACAAATGGGAGCGTTTTTCGAAATCCATGGCTCGCCCCTGATGATATAATGACCATATTGACTGGACCAGGCGAAATTGACATGGTAAGGGAGAACATAAACATTGCAAAAATTAAGATCATTTTCTCTCCGCATTCTTATAAATGCACAATCTAATACAGCTGATTTTTATTGCCCGACGGCATTCCTGTTACCCTAGTAGACTATAGAAAAAAGACGGCCAGATTAAGCGGGTTTTCTGTAAAGCTGTATTTGATTTTTTCACATAATCGATTCAATAGATCATCCAGAAACTTAATTAACTCATTATTATTTGCGCGTTTCGTAGGTTCAGTCTGCAACAATGATGCTTCTACTATCATGCGATGAATACGGCATAAGGTCCGCTGCTCGCGGATAGCCGGCCTTCCGCCCCCTCCCCCAGCCCGCCTCATGGCAGACTGCTCGTTAGCTCCTGACGCTTCCGGGCGCAGGATTCAGGATTCAGGATTCAGGATTCAGGGTTATGGCAGCGTCAGCCGATCCTTTATTTCATCAAACAGGGCAATTAAATGATCGGCGACCACTCTCACTCGCCGCGAGTTGGCTAAGTCGGAATGCATCACCAGCCATAGGGTTTGATCGACGCCGATCTGCGCATTCACGCACTGCAGGCCGTTTTTCCTCGCCATAAAGTGCGGCAACACGCCAAGGCCTATGCCGGCTGACACGGCCGCCAGCTGTGCCACCAGCGTGTTTGCTTCCATCCGGCACGGCCTGCCGCGAAGCGTCCGCGTCACCCAGCGCGCAGCGGGCAGATGCTGATGAGATTCCGGCCACCCGATATACTGCGCGTGGCTGAGCGCCGCGTCAGCGGGCCCTTCAGCGCACGTTTTTAGATAGCCGGCTGCGCCGTATAGGCCAAATCCCACGCTTCCGAGACGCTTCAGCGTCAGATTTCCGCTATCGGGCTTGACCATCCTGATAGCCAAGTCGGCGTCCCGTCGATGCAGATTGACGGATTGCACGCCGCTGAGCACTTCCACCCGCAGGTCGGGATGCTTTTCCATCAACGCGTTGAATGAAGGCAATATAAAATGCGCGGCCAGATTATCCGACGTAGCAAGCCGGACATGGCCGGCAACGTGCCCCTGCTGCCTCGCCATCTCGCCAAATGCCAGTCCTGCATACTCAAGCGCCTCGGCGTGTTCCAGCAGAGCCTCGCCATCATCCGTTAACCGGTAGCCGCTCTGATGTCGACTGAAAAGGGGGACAGCCAGCGACTTCTCAAGCCGGTCCAGCCTTCTTGAGAGGGTGGCAATGCCCATATCCATGCTTTCTGCCGCGCCGCTTAGCGTACCCGCGCGGGCGACAGCCAGAAAAACACGCGTATCGTCCCAGTTAAAATCTGCTTTCATCTTTTTCCGTTTATGGAAAACGGCTCTCCGTTTTCAGGGCTGTTTTATCACTTATCTCAGGATGATACTGCACGCCACGCCACGAGATGGCAACGAGGAACGACGCAGAAATCCGATCGCATCGGCTAAACCAATTTTTTTCTCCAATTTTTCCAGGGATATACATTAAATGAACGACAGCGTTTTACAGGTAAACCCGGTGCCCACGCGCGCATGGCTGGCGGTAACCGCACTTGGGATCAGCGCATTTACGATTGTGACCAGCGAACTGGCGCCCGTTGGCATGCTCAGCGCGCTGGCGAAAGATTTACAGCAGACGGAAGCGGGAGCGGGTCTTGCCGTTACCGCCTACGGCTGGGTGGCCGCGCTTGCCGCTTTGCTGGCCGGTGCGATCCCTCCCCGGTTTTCACGCAAGGCGCTGCTGATTGCGCTAATGCTGATTCTGGCGCTCTCCTGCCTGGCGGCGACGCAGTCACACACCATGCCGACGTTTATGACGGCACGGATGACAGGAGCAGTCGCACACGGCGCTTTCTGGGCATTAATTGGCACCGTGGCTATACAGCTGGTTCCGGCCGATAGACTGGGGCTGGCCACTTCAGTTATTTTTTCCGGCGTTTCAGCGGCCAGCGTACTGGGTGTTCCGCTATCGAGTTTTATTGCCAACATGGCCGGATGGCGGCTGGCATTTACCGCGATAGCCCTGCTCTCATTGGCTACCGCCGTGGCGTTACTCTGGACGCTTCCCGCGCTGGCGTCACCACAGCCGCTGAGGCTGAGGACTTACGTCGGGATATTTAAAAATCCGCTGCTGCTTTCACTCTTCGGCGCCACGGCCTGCATTATTTCCGCCCACTTTGCCGCCTTCACATATCTTGAGCCCTTGCTGACTCAGACCCACGGGATACCGACGGCAACTATTTCAGTTCTGCTGCTTATTTCAGGACTCGCCGGACTACTGGGGAATCTCATTGCCGGCAAACTTATCGATCGACATATCAAGATCCTGATTATGACTTCACTGCTGCTAAGCGCAGGCGCGCTGGGTATGCTGGGCATGAAGAGCGGATCATCGCTTCCGATCTGGTTCACCGGTACGCTGCTTGCAATCTGGGGAGCAGGAATAGCCATCGTGTTTGTTGGCTTACAAACCTGGTTGCTACGTAGCGCCGGAAATACGGCGCAGCCCGCATCAGCCGTCTACGTCGCTATTTTCAATGCCGCAATCGGTACGGGCGCGCTTGTCGGAGGTCTGGTGTCGACGAGAGTTGGCCTTCAGACAATGGCGTTACTGGCAGCGGCCGTCATGGTCTGCAGTATGGCACTGATTTGGATGCTGAAAAGCCCGGCAAGGCTGAGGTAATGCTCAAGCGGCGCCCCCCTTTTTAGAAGGGCATAATCGACAAATAAAAAGATAAAGGAGCCTCCTGACAGGCGTTATATTTGCCACGGGAGGCCCGCTGTGTGCCAAATGCGGATAATGAGTGCGGCCGGGCCGTTTTATTTTTTTCCGGGTTGACGATAAATGTCTGGTCGATTGATCTGCCAGACAAAATCTTGTCGGTTCAACGGGAGATACCCCAGTTTCTGGTATAGCCAGGGGGCGCTGTCGGTGACCAGCATTATCCGTCGCAGGTGTGACATCAACGGATGGGCTTGACAGCATTCAATCAGCCAACGACCAAGGCCACTCTTCTGATAATCATTCAGCACGTAAACGTCGCACAAATAACCAAAAGTGGCATAGTCTGTGACCAGACGGGCGAAGCCGATTTGTCTTGTTCCATCCAGAAGCGCAAAACAAAGGCTGTTCTGGACGGATATCCTGACCGTTTCAGCATCAATGCCGGGCGCCCAGGACGATTGCGAGAGGTAATCGTGAATGGCTTCCAGCTGGAAAAAAGCAGGATCGGTTGTGACAGTAAATTGGTCTTTGGTAAAACTCAGATGCTGATTATCCACTGAACGTATCCTTCTGTACTTACTTGTGATGAGGCAAGTCATACTGGTGAGGGCTGGTTTCTATATTGGGCCACACTCAGGATGCTTTTTCATGTACCGTCATGATGAAAACCAGTGGGCTTTCCCCCTGGTTTTCATAGAAATGAGGAAGGTCCGTTCTGGCCGTTGCCGAACACCCCGTCTTCACCAGATACAGATGGTCCTGTACGCCCAGAGTGAGCGTGCCCGTCTGAACATAAAACAGTTCAAGCGTCCCTTCAGTGTGACCGGGGGAAGCAAACTTTTCCCCCGGCTGCATTTCCCACATCCAGAGCTCGGTCATATCAGGGCCACCCGACCCTGCGAGCAACCGTGCTCTCCCGCCTTTTTCCCCTTCCCATAGTTCTGGGATCTCATCTTCAGCAATGAGATGCACGGTCGGTTTGGCGCTGACATCCACAAAATCAGCCACCGAAACGCCCATCGCGGCAGCCAGGCGGCATAACAGGGCAATGCTGGGATTTGCACGGCATCCCTCAATCTCAACCAGCGCTCCCTTGCTGACGCCCGCCCGACGGGAGAGTTCATCGAGGGATATTTTCTTTTGCTTACGATACAGCTTAATCCGCTGAGATACGGCTTCATTCACGGTGCTGACGATAGAGTTCGCATCGGTCATTATATTGACTTTTTTGGTCATTGGTCATTATCATGGGATAAATTGGTCATTACAGGATTATCACGTGCTAACAGTATCTCCGTCAATTGCCCCTGAAATTTATCGTATTGCTCCAGGTTTTCGCGCACTCAGTATCTCCGTAAAAGCTGCGCCAGTGCTTAACCCCGATATTGGAGAAACGGCGCTGCGGGAAGCATGTGAAGCAGTTCTGGCCGGTGAGCCTGAATGGGCGGAATCTCATCTCGCCGCATGGGCCGACGTTTTTCCAAAGTTTGGCGCAAAACCTAAACGCACCCCTTGCTCAGCGGATGCGTTACGTAAGCGCGTATTACGTGACGGAACGATGCCAGCGCTCGATCCCATCGTTGATCTTTATAATGCCGTTAGTCTTCGCTACGCCGTTCCGGTTGGTGGAGAGAATATCTCGGCCTATCAGGGGTCGCCGCGTCTGGCGGTGGCAAAAGGAACAGAGCCTTTTGATACCGTCAAAGAGGGTGAGACCGCCGTTGAATTTCCTTCACAAGGCGAGGTTATCTGGTGTGACGATATCGGCGTGACCTGCCGTCGCTGGAACTGGCGACAGGGGATCAGAACCCGTTTAGGCGTGGAAGCTCAGCAAATGTGGTTCATTCTGGAGAGTCTGCCGCAGATGCCGCTGGAGACGCTTCACGAAGCCGGGAAGATGCTGACCGACGGCCTTGAAAAAATGATGCCCGGTCTGTGGTTTGAAGTTGCTCTCATCGAAGAACAACACCAGGAAAATCATTGAGGGGAAACGCTTATGTTTACCGGCCTGTCGGCGTTTCCATGAACCCCAGTCACCGCCGGCGGCGTGGCTGAAAAGGGCTGTAGCCATATTCTTTCCCGTCTTACTGAAGCGCGATGGGCATCCTGGGGGCAACCGGAAGCTACGCCTGTCTGACCCGGGAGCAGCGCACGCGCATAGCCACTCTGGCAAAACAGCATGCCGGGATCGTGGTCTGGTAGTAATCAAAAGGCCATTCTTCACGGCATAACCGTCCGAATACACTCACGGGTTTTAACATGCTCACCGCCAGGGAAAATAAAATCCGCCTCATCAGACAGCCCTCAATCGGTGAGAACTTTTTCGCTTAGCCCTCCCCTTTTATTTTTCATTTAACCCTGGTTCTTTCTGCTGTTGCGCATAGACGACCAACCTCAGGTGTCGGTCTTCATCAACGGTCAACGAGGTAAATTCATACGCTATCGATTTACCGTCTACCCGCAAATGGCTAACGCCGCTGCATTGCGCATGAACCTGCTGTTGTCGCCACCAGATGTTGAACTCAGGCGAAACCTGTTCCAGCTCATCCACTAGCCCGGTAATGTCTTTACTCTGGCTGGCACGGGTGAAATCGCGGCGAAAGCTCGACAGCATCAGCGGAGCCTGTTCATCCCAGTCCACCATCCGTTGGCGAAATGCCGCGTCGGTAAACAGCATCCAGAGCAGATTGCGCCGCTCCACTGGGTGGTTGCCGAAACGGAAAAGCGCATCCGCAGGGGCATTAAAACCCAGCACGTCCCAGCGCAGGTTAAGCACGAAAGCAGGATGCGGCAGGTCGTGCATCAGGCGGCGCACGAGTGATGGAAGCACGCACCAGGTTTTTCCTGGTTCAGCGGGAGGTCGCTCATGAGCGAGCATAAACAGGTGGCGACGTTCAGCCGCATCAAGTTTCAGCACTCTGGACAAATTATCCAGAAAGATGGCCGACACCCCAATATCGCGCCCCTGCTCCAGCCACGTGTACCAGGTTAAGCCCACGCCGGCGAGTGCAGCGACCTCTTCCCGTCGAAGCCCCGGCGTCCGGCGACGGTTCCCGCTGGGGAGCCCTACCTCGGCAGGCGACAGGCGTTCCCGATGCGCCTTAAGGAAAGCCGCCAGGTCGGGGCGTGTTCGATTCAGTGTGCGCATGGGTTATCTCGTTGCTTTTAGTAATAGCATAATGTGTTAAATTGTAATGGTTTAATGATAAAGAGAGAATCGTCGCATATTCTTCTAAACATGGATATGCAATATGAATTCAAACCTTTGTTTAACGCCCTCTCCTCAACGCATCGCCAGTAGAACGCCGCCCTGGGCCGGGCTGTCAGTCTTGCTGCTGGCGGGTTTCGTCACCATTTTTGATCTGTTTGTGGTAAATATTGCCATCCCCACTATTCAGAGCGGGCTGGGCGCAAGTTTTGCGCAGATTGGTTTTATTGTCGCAGGTTACGAGCTCGCCTTTGGCGTTTTATTAATTACCGGCGGGCGTCTGGGGGACCGGTTTGGCCGCCGTCGAATGTTCATCATCGGTATGGCCGGCTTTACGCTCGCTTCGGCGTTTTGTGGGCTGGCAGCCAGCCCGGGTTATCTTATCTGCGCCCGGGTTTTGCAGGGACTGGCAGCCGCACTGTTGTTCCCTCAGGTCTATGCATCCATCCGCGTTAATTTTGATGACAACGACAGGCGCAAAGCCTTTGGCCTGCTGGGGATGATCCTGGGGCTGGCCGCCATTGCCGGGCAAGTTCTCGGCGGATGGATGGTTCATGCGGACCTTTTCGGCCTTGGCTGGCGTAGCATTTTTCTTATCAACGTGCCGGTAGGAGTACTCGCCATTATTACGGCGCGATGGATCCCAGAGTCCTGCGCCCCGCACCGGCCCCGACTGGACTGGGCGGGAATGGCGCTGGTCAGTACGGGACTTGCGCTGCTGTTGATTCCGTTGATAGAAGGCCCCGAACAGGGCTGGCCTCTGTGGAGTCTTTGCTCACCGCTGGTGGCGCTTGCCCTGCTCGGTCTTTTTTACCGGCAGCAGGAAAGTCGCCGGGTCGCGGGTCTTTGGCCGCTGGTCGATATGCGCCTGATGGCCCAGCCTCGCTTCGCGTCAGGGGCACTACTGGTGCTGCTGGTCTACTCAACATCCAGCTCATTTTTTCTCTGTTTTGCCTTGCTGATGCAAACCGGCCTCGGTCTGAATCCGTTCCTGGCGGGAGCTATTTTTGCCCCCTGTAGCGCAGGGTTTGTGCTGGCATCGCTTGCCGCGCCGAAACTGGTGGCCAGGTGGGGAACCTCTGCCCTTGTGGTCAGTGCGCTGATTTATGCCGTCTTCATCGCCGTATTGATTGCAGAGGTTCAGATGGCGGGCGCTGAACTGGAACCCATCCGTTTGATCCCAGCGCTCATCATGGTCGGTGCCGGTCAGGGGTTAATCATGACGCCATTGCTAAACCTGGTGCTGGGTTTCGTGGATGAATCAACGTCAGGTATGGCATCCGGCATTGTCTCAACCGTCCAGCAGGTCGGTGCAGCGCTGGGTGTCGCCGTCGTCGGCATTCTTTTTAAGGCTGCACTTTCAGGGACGCACGCAGCGCCCGACGCCGGAATCTATGCCTCCGCCTTTGTGGCTGGCATGCTCTACAACCTTGGCGCAGCCGTGCTGATATGGCTGTTGCTGCTGAGGCTGTCAAAAACGCAGCGGACGCCCCGCTAACGTTCTTCGGTCATGCGTTTTAAATAATGAAGCGCGCGGGTAGCGATGTTGAAAACCTTTGCCAGCGCTCAACAATATGCGCGCTAGCCGCCCAAAGCAGCCGTCAGCCTGACGATTGTTCGAGGCTCGCTGGACGAAAAAAAACCCGCAGAGATATAGCGGGCTGATTCAATAGTGCAAAATCCATTTAATGCAAACAACATCACAATAACCGGGTGTTATTATATGACTTCCGTCACAAAAACACGCCTCCCTGTTTGGGGGGGAGAGGTTACTGAACGGCAAAAGCCTTATCTTTCGCCAGCAAGAACGGCCGCAGATACGCCACCGTATTCGCCAGCGGGATCACCTCATCCGCAATATTAATATGAAGCACATTACGGATGTACTCGCGGCGAGCGGCGATACGTGCCCACAGTTCAGGATAAGACGCCTGGATTTTTTTCTGCAGCGCCGCATCGGCTAACGCCACGCTCTCTTCTGCGCTGACTCCAGTATAGCCCGCTACAGAGGGAATAATATCGATCTGCATAATCATCCCACTCTTCAGCGTTTCCTCTGAATGACGGTAGACGGGAGAGGACATCCACTCCTCATCCGCGCTGAGGTGGCCCGGATTGAGGTGCCAGCCGTATTGTGCTTTCGGCAGAACTGACTCAACCAGATCGTACAATTCGCCGCCAGGCATCCCTGTTTTGATGTTTTCCAGCCAGCTGACGACTGCCGCAAAATACGGTTTTGCCACCCGATCCAGATAATCTTTCTGATTTTCAGGGAGCTCGCTCTCGTCTGCTATCACGAAGCCGGTGCGGCTGGATAGCCCGCCCTTAAAGCCGGTGGTCAGTGAAAGAGGATTGCCGCGTTCCACTTTTTTATATGTCGGGTAGAAGTTCGCTTTTTCAAAACGTTGACCGGCTGCTGCAATTGTCACAACGGTTTGATACTGCCCTTCTGCGGCCAGCAGCGCACCGAGTTCGGTTTCACGAATACCCGGTTCTACCGCGTTCATGGCATCCAGAATAGAGTTGGAAGCCAGATTTGCGCCGTACTCATAGTGGGCAATTTCGTTTTCATTATTTGTGCTTCGGGCGCCTTTATCACCGCGAATAAACAGATGGGCGGCATTTTCGAGGACCACGTTTGGAGCGATGCTGTTTTTAACAGCCTCAACGATAAAATAAGGCAGGTCGAAATAGGCCTTATTATCGGCCAGGGTAGAGGTGAACATTTTCCAGCCGACCAGGCCAACTTTAGAGCGGGTGTGCAAGCCCGACTCAATGAACAGCGCTTCAAGCGACTTTTCGTTATCCATTGGCTGGTTAGGCAGAGAGAAATACGGGCAATGCTTCAGGGTAACCGGGATACGGCAATAGTTTGCCATTTTCAGGTTCTCATTTCCCAGAACAACCGTTGCGCTACCTGATTTGTCGAGGATCAGCAGGCCTTCCTCAAACCGAGGAACAAACCCGGTCAGGTACTCAAAGTTACCCCCGTGCTCTTTATCCGCATAGATAACGAGCGCATCGAAACCCTCCTCATTCATTCTCGCCAGTACTTTATTTTTTCGTTCGAGCATAGTTGCATCGCTTAAAAATACAGGGGAGACACCGGTGAATTTGCGCGGGGGTTCGACAGTTTGCAGCTGGATATCTTTAGAGTACATAATTTACCTCGCAATCAAGTAGCGGTCAGAATCAGTTCGACGTCGCTTTCCTGCAACGCCTGAATAAAACTGTCATCAGGACGCATATCCGTAATAAGACAATCAATCAGAGACAGGTCACACACCTTGAAAAAGCCTGTGGTATTAATTTTGCTGTTATCTGCCAGGGCGATGACCCGAGTTCCCTGCATGACCATCTGCCTTTTCACCAGGCCTTCTTCTTCGGTATGAATGAAAACGCCTTTGTCAGAAATGGCGAAAATTCCCAGCAAAACATAGTCAACGTGATATTCAGCTAATTTCTGAATGGTTTCACTGCCGAACAAAAAGAGCTGCTCTTTGTGCAGTTTCCCTGGCAAAATCTTCACATCGGCTGTTGCATTTTTAGCCAGCCGGTTGGCATTGGTTAAAGAGTTAGTTATTGCCAGTATGTGCTTATCAGCAAGTTTAGGGATAACGGCTTCGACCGTGGTCGACGCATCAAAAATGACGCTGGCGTTATCCTGGATTAACTCAGCTGCTTTTTTAGCAATCTGTTCTTTAACCGGGTTAAGGGTTCCCGAGCGCTGGCTGTAATCAAAAATCAGGGCATCACGGCTGTTGATCACCGCCCCGCCATGAGTCCGCTTGATGACATTGTCCTGTTCGAGCCTGATCAGGTCACGCCTGATGGTGTCTTTAGACACCCCCATTCGCGAGACAAGTGTTTCTATCGAGACACTTTTGTTCTCCTGAATGATTTTTTTAATTCTGTTTAAACGATCTTCAATGAACATAGTGAACTCCTCGATGCAAACAGCCTGGCACGGACTGCATTATTTTGCAATCTTTAGATCAAAACAGCATCACAAAATGCAAAATAATGCTTCTCGATGCAAGAAGTCGCGATGCCCCCCAGTCATGACCTGACGCTACGCGCCGTAGCGACAGCCGGCGCGGGTATTATGTTGCCGTTATCCAATATGTGACTATCATCTTTCCCTTAAGCTTTTATCGTCTCTAAAAGGATTGTCCGCCGCTATGCCCGTTAATTTTGATCTCAACGATCTTTACGCCTTCCGGGCGCTGGTTGAATACGGTAACTTTCGGCGTGCCGCGGAGTCCATCTGCCTGTCACAATCGGCATTGAGCCGCAGAATAGAGAAGCTGGAATCCGCGCTGGGCATTAAATTATTCGACAGAACGACCCGCCGCGTCACCCTGACGCTTTATGGGCAAACCTTTGCCGAGCGTTCGGATCAGCTGCTGGCAAACGTTGAGCTGGTATTAGCGGATATCGACAAGGTCAGCCAGGACCGCGTGGGGCTGGTCACCGTCGCTACGGTGCCCTCGGCGGCCTACTATTTCATGCCTGACATTATTCGCCGCTTCCAGACCCGCTATCCACGGGTACGCGTCAAGCTTATCGATAGCAGCGCAGGAAACGTCATTGAAGCGGTTGCCAGCGGCCAGGCCGACTTCGGCATCTCTTTTGAGATGAGCATGCAGCCCAATATCGAATTTTTACCGCTGGTGAGGGACCCCTACGTGGCCGCCTGCCGACGAGACCACCCTCTCGCCGGTAAAAAAAGCCTGACCTGGCACGAGTTTTATCAACAGGATTATGTCGGGCTCGATAAGACTTCCGGCAACCGCAATCTGCTCGACAAGATGCTGGAACACATCATTCCACAGCGTCCCAGCATTTGTGAAACCCGCCACGTGACGACCATGCTGGGTATGGTTGAAGCGGGAATCGGCATTGCCGCCGTTCCCGCGATGTCGTTGCCGACGATAGCGCATTCGGTGCTCACCCACCTGCCGCTGACGGAGCCGCAGGTGATGCGCACGGTGGGACTGATCAGGCGCCGCGGACGCATGCAGTCCTACGTCGCCGCCGAGCTGGAAAAACTGCTTACTGAACTCTATCGCGCGGTTTAAGCGGCTGCTCTGCCTTCACGCTTCTCATACCGGTGGTTCGAATGACGCTTTGCGCCTCGGCGGAAGAGAGGAAATCCAGCAGCGCTTTACCCTCCCGGCGATGATCGGCATTGGCGGTTACCGCGCCGGCAAAGCGCGTAATGTACTGCAGGTTTTCCGGCAGCTCGCCAATAAAGGTCACGCCCGGAACGGGAAGCAGCTCACTGACCTGCTGGAACCCGAGCGTATAGGTTCCTTTTGCCACCTCGGATGCCACAGGAATGCGCTCAATCATGTGCGCCTTCTCTTTTACCTGCTCTTCGATACCCAGCTTTTTGAAAAGCTGGCTGCTGACATAGCGGCCGCTGGCGCTATCAGAATACGCAATGGATTTAGCATGCAGGAGCGTATCGCGCAGCTCCGCCGTCGTTTTAAACCTGGGTTGAGGAGCGCCTTGCTTGACCACCATGCCAATCGACGAGTCGGCGAGCTCCACGCGCGAACCACGCTGTAGCCAGTTCTCTTTTTGCAGATTATCCAGCGCCTCGCCCACCATGATCACCACATCGGCGCGTTCGCCGCGCGCCAGCCGCGCGGGAATGGCCTGAGGTGTTTTACCCATTGAGGGGCCGGACACCAAAATGATGCTATCGCCGCTGGCTGCTTCAAATTGTGGGGCCAGTTTCTCCAGCGCGGCTTTGAAGCCGCCTGAGATCATGACGGTGACGTCTTTTGCCAGCACCTGGGGGCTGACAACAGCAAGCACCAGCGCGACAGGGAGTAAAGGATTCATTTTTTTCATTATCTGCCCTCTGGTTAACCTGCTGCTTGCAGCGATAGCGCGCTGCGGCGATAGAGATAAAGCGTCGCCAGCAAGGCGCATACGGCGGCAAAGCTCATCCAGTAGCCGGGAGAGGCCTTATCGCCGGTGAACTCAATCAACGCGGTAGAAATAACCGGCGTAAATCCGCCAAAAACAGCGGTTGCCAGGCTGTATGCCAGTGAGAAACCGGCGACCCGCACCTCCACAGGCATAATCTCGGTCAACGCCGGGATCATCGCGCCATTGTAAAGGCCGTAGAGGAAGGAGAGCCACAGCAGCACCGCCAGCATCATGGAAAAGCTGGGGGCATTCGCCAGCAGGCTAAGCGCAGGATACGTGGAGACCAGGGCCAGCAAGGCCATGCTAATCAGGACCGGCTTGCGGCCAAAACGGTCGGACAGCGCGCCGCCTACCGGCAGCCACAGGAAGTTGGAAATCGCAACCAACAACGTCACCAGCAGGCTGTCAGAAGCGCTGAGCATCAGTACCTTCTTACCGAAGGTCGGCGCATATACGGTTATCAAATAGAATGCGGTGGTGGTCATGGCGACCATCAGCATGCCGGCGATAACCACCTGCCAGTTAGCTAACAGGGTTTTAAACACCTCGCGCATTGCCAGATGGTGGCGGCGGCTGGTGAACTCCTCGGTCTCTTCCAGCCTGCGGCGCAGGAAAAAGATGAAAGGCACAATCAGGCAGCCGAACAGGAAAGGCAAACGCCATCCCCATTCACGTATGGCGCTTTCTTCCATGACGGCATTCAGCGCAAAACCCATGGCTGCTGCCACCATAATGGCCACCTGCTGGCTGCCGGATTGCCAGCTGGTGAAGAAGCCTTTGCGCCCTGGGGTGGCTATTTCAGCCAGATAAACCGACACGCCGCCCAGCTCTGCGCCTGCTGAAAAACCCTGTAATAAACGACCCGCCAGCACCAGCAGCGGCGCCCAGAGTCCAATCGTTTGATAGGAGGGGATGAGGACAATCAGGAAGGTGCCCGCGGCCATGATGGACAGCGTCACGATCAGCCCTTTACGTCGGCCAACTTTATCAATATAGGCGCCCAGTACGATGGCGCCGACAGGACGCATCAAAAAGCCCGCGCCAAAGACCGCGAAAGTCATCATCAGCGAGGCAAATTCGCTGCTGGCAGGAAAGAAGGTATGCGCGATGTAGGTGGCATAAAATCCGAACAGGAAAAAATCAAATTGCTCCAGAAAATTGCCAGAGGTTACGCGCAATATCGCGCTGGCTCTGCCCCAGGCCGTCATGCTTGCGTGAGAGGAATGCATCTTAATCTCCAGTTAGTTATTGACGCTTTCACCGCGCCTGTTGCAGCAGACTGGCTCAGTAAAATAAAGTAAATAAGCGCAATAAACTCATGGACTGATGCGTTTGTCGCATGAATCAGGTTTAACATTTAGTTACGACAAGCTGTAACGGGCCATTAACAAAATTAACCTGTAGCGCCGTACTCCCTGCAGGCTAAAAACTTTATGCATTTTTTGTGACCGGGTTCATGTAAGGTGTAAGCGCATAAAATAGCGGAATTTGACGCAGCAAGGCGCGTTTGGGTCCTCTCAGGGCGCGCAGGAGAAAAGCATTTCCCCTGCTTCTGCATGACCTGCATCGCCGTCCGCGGCCGCGAATATTATTTGAAACAGTCTGAGATCTTGCGAATAAACAGGAGAGCACGTGCGGGCAGCAATGAAGGAAAAAATCATCACCACCTGTGATGCTAAAATCGTGGCTAAGGGCAGTAACGTGGGGCTTTCATTCTATGCCTTTTTTGCCAATAAAAATGATGACCCTGAGCTGCTGATGGAGGTTGCGCACTGGTGGATCATGGAGATGAAGCTGGATCATTTTGAAAAGGCAGAAAAGATAAAAGCCCTCGTTTTAGATATGTGATGAACAGACCGGCCTGCTGCGCACGTGTATTAGCTCACGGCTGAGGCCGGTCAGCCTCGGCTCTGACGGTTCCATTCCTCTCTGGTGATTTCCCATAATTCGGAGTCCAGCTCTCCCTCTATATACTGTTTCTTACCGGTTTGAATCAGGCGCATCCCGTCATTCAGCGATATTTTTTTGGAGGCATCATTTCCGCTGGCCTTCGGCGCTCGCAGGACTTCCCGGTTCAGAGAGTTAAACCAGAAATCCGTCACGATACGGCAGGCTTCGGTCATATAGCCTTTGCGCCGCCACTCAGGCACCAGCCAGAACCCGCGATTGTTGTCCTGCTCATCCGAGAGGCATATATGCCCAATCATCACCGACGGATCTTCCTTGCGCCTGATTGTCCAGTACCATGCCGTTCCTCGCTCTGAGGCAGGCAGCGCAATCTGGTTGACATAACGGCTGGCGCCGTCCTGCGGAAAAGGCCACGGAAAGCCGGCGGCAAGATAACGAACAATCTCCCATTGCGGAAATATTTGCTGAATCTGCAGGGCATCTTCGGCCTGAAGCGGTGGAAGATAAAGACGTGAAGTTTCCAGCATTGGCGTTTTCATATGTCATCCATAAACGATTAAATAGAGGCTCAACGATCAATAGCATCATGCCCGTTACTGAGAGATTTTCACTCTCTTTTTGCTCTCTTTTTGCTTTTTAACCGACTCTCTCTCCCCCGTCATTCACCGTGCACTTTTATTCCAACGGCGTCAGATATTCCTCAGAGGCCGTTTTTACGCGAGAAGCGGATATTTCAACATTGCTACCCGTTGGGTTAAGTTATAGCACTGCGTCTTAGTGATGACTGACCACGGGAGCGGGAAAGGTGAAAATTGACTGGCATAGTACATTGCTCACACGTACTACCGTTGTTGATAAAGAGTATAAGAATACGCAAAACGTCCGCCGCTTTATGCTCAAGGAGTGTGGGGAGGACTTTCGGTTTGACCGTGAATTCATGGCATGGATCCGTAACGATGTCGCCAAAAGTTTGGGTGACGTTGTCGATGAGTGGAAGCGCAGGCAGCAACGCCAGAAAGAGAGTGCCCGCCTCCGCTGACTGATTTGTGGATCTCCAGCGCCGCGTCCAGCCGCAGGCGATAGCGCTTACCTTTTCCACGCGGCCCCGAGGATAATCAGAATGGGTGAAAATCGCGATAAGCCTGGACGCGAGCCGCGTCAAATAAATCAGCCCGCGCGACCCGGCTTTACTCTGGCGCCTGCTTTTGCAGCCTGTCGACGCGCACGACGGGCGGTGTCATTTTGGTATCCAGGCTACCGTTGATGCTAACCAGATGGTCAGGCTTCACTTCTTGATCGGTAAAAACAGCGGCCGGAATTATCGCAGTAATTTCTCCCGTTTTATCCCGCAGAATATAGCGGTCATCGCCCTGACGTTCGATAAGATTACCGCGCAGCGAGATAGTGGCGCCATCATGCATAGTTTTCGCATGCTCCACGGTCATTATCCTGGCGTCCTCCATGCCGCGATACCCGTCATCCAGCTTATGCGGCGGCGGCGGCGCCGCGTTACCGTTAAATCCACCCTTCTCATCCGCATGTGCGTTCAGCGTTGCTAATAAAGAGATAATTAAAATCGGTATTATTTTCATCACGCCCCCGATAAATTTAAGATGGCCTGCTCGCCCACTGCCCTGATGACTGGATACTTCAATACGCGTGCGGTACTCTCCCCACCGGCTGCGGCTAATAAAGCCGCCGTCTTATACTGAGACGACGAAATAGCCCCTTCGAGGATTATCTCTTAGCGTCAACCCCGGGCGTTTGCGAGCGCAGAATATACTGTTCTGTAATATCAGGGATATGGTGCAGCAGCCAATCCGCCATTCCTCGCTCCTCGGCAAGAATCCTCTGCAGCTCGGGAATAGAGTGAACATCACCGGCCTTTTCCGCTGCCGTTATCAAAGAGGTATAGCAGGCTATTTCGAACTGCTCGAAAACATAGCTACTAATAACGCCTTTAACAATTTCGTCTTCCGGAAAAATGCCGCCAATAGATTGTCCTAAGGCCGCAATTTTGCTCATTGAATCCTTTAATACCGAGCGGGAAATTTGATTGCGCGAAATAATCCCTTCAAGCAGCGTAATTTGTTGGCGAGTTTCATAAAGATGCTGTTCAATACGCGTACCTAATTCCGGATAATTATTGACGCGTTTCGCCATTGATTTAAGCATCGACTCAGCCTGTTTTTCCATAGCGTGAGCATCCCGCAGCCAGTCGTGATAATTCTCAATGTCGGTCATAAAAACCTCTTAATGCTGTAGGGGTTATTGCTGGAATAAAATTAAACGGCCTGCTGGGCATCCTGATTAATATGGCTAAGGGCCAGATCGGTTAATTTCATATCGGTCGTTTTTTCCTCCTCCAGGGTTGCGGCAAGCAATTTTCCGGCGGCGTTATATCCCAGCTGTTTTGCCAGCGTACACAGCGTGCCGTAGGCAGCAATTTCATAATGCTCCACTTTTTGTGCCGCGGCGATCAGCGCGACGTCACGCACTTCATTTTTGTCGGTACTCTCAATAACCTCTTTGGCCTCTTCTATCAGCCCCTCCATCGCCATACATTTAATCCTTTTAACTTTGATATTACTATTTTCTTCCAGCAGCTTATCAATGCGCTCGACGTGGCCGTGGGTTTCATCGAGGTGCTGGCTGAAGGCGGTTTTTAGCTCGTCGCAGCTCGCTTCCCGTGCCAGCTTAGCGAGCGCGCGAGTTAATTGTTTTTCGGCGCTGTAGGTATCCGATAACAAATGAATAAATACGTCTTCAATGCTTTGAATTTTCATGGAGTAACCTTGTAAATAAACGATGCGGGTCGGCTGACCCGCAGGGACTATTGATATTCTGAACGCGGTACAATAGGGTCCTTTACGGCTTAGCTGCCGTCAGATTTACGGCCGCCGCCGTGGCTATTTTGCCCGCCTTTCTTACCGGCTTCGGAAGCACGCTCTGGGTCATTTTTAAAATTCCCCCCGCTGTGCTGGCCGCCTTTGCGACCGGCTTCAGATGCTTTATCCCGATCTTCTGCAAAATTACCTGAACCGCCTCTGTGCTCTGTCATAATTTTATCTCCAGATGATTACTTAATAATGATTCAGACCTGCAAATCATCGCCTTCGAGATTTAAGGCTAGGACACTGAGCGCGAGAGTCAAATTATTAATAATTTAACACCAGGCATAATAAAATATTTAAAGAAAAATAACGCAGCGGCAGCAAAAATTATTTTTAAGCCAAGTAGCTATTAAGACTATAGAATAAACGAGACGGCCAGCGCCAGGCGCAAAAATATTTATGCTGCGGATTGCCCTTTGTAAAGAAATGCCGGAAATGTAAATATAACGAAAAAAGACCCTGCGCGTAGAGTCAGCAGCAAAAAAATTCCGCCCTCCCCGCTACGCTTTGCCGCGTGTATGACCGCCGCCCGCTTCAGCGATACCCGATACCCGATAACCGATACCCGCCATCTCAATCGACGCCCGTGCAGCGTTCGTCGCGAAGGCCTGCGTCACGCATAAAATATTGCCTCGCGATACACAATCTCATAGGCGATCCCCTGCCGTTAGCGATAAAATCGATCAACGCTTATACACCGGAATGACCCCATGAAATATACTGAATCTCCCCGGCTAATCATCCGATCTTTTCAGGATAATGACGCCGAGGATATGTTCGAATATTTGTCAAACCCGCGCGTAGCCTGTTTTATGGATCAAAAACTTCACTCCCTGGGGGAGGCAGTTAGCGAAATTACGCGCCGGCAAAAAGAGGAACACGACTATGCCATCAGCCTGAAGGAAACCGGTGCGCTGATTGGCGAGCTTTTTGCGGATAACAGCCGGGAACCGGCCCCTGATACATACGGCGTGGGTTGGCTGCTGAATAAAAAATATGAAGGTATGGGGTTCGCCCGCGAAGCGGCACAGGCGTTTTTCGACTACCTGTTTAATCATAAAAACGCCCGAAGAATATATGCCTATGTTGCTGATTATAATGAACCTTCACAAAATCTTTGCCGTCACCTCGGTATGCGCCTCGAAGGATGTTTTAAGGAGCACGTCTCTTTTATCACGGATAATGAAACCGTGGTCTACGAAAATACGCTGGTGTTTGCCGTCCTCGCCAAAGAGTGGCGCGATAAATAGTTTGAGCTGATTCTAAAAAACTCCCTGCCACCAGGATCGAAGGTACATGATGTTACGCAGCAATACCCTGCTACGCCGGCTGCTGTTTATATGGTTAAGCTTTGCGGCGGTCTCTATTACTTTAGGATGGCTTATCTTCGAACTCAGCCGTCAGGGGGCAGATGAGCAGATTCGACGCGAGCGCCAGCTCACCGCCGCCAGCTGTGAAACGCTGCGGATCGCGGCA
This sequence comes from Klebsiella terrigena, assembly GCF_006539725.1. GTDB lineage: Bacteria > Pseudomonadota > Gammaproteobacteria > Enterobacterales > Enterobacteriaceae > Klebsiella > Klebsiella terrigena. The sequence goes on from NZ_BJNO01000001.1 coordinate 497,539, forward strand.
ACCCGCGCGGGTCTTAGCGCCGACTCCGGGAAGATAAATCTGAGCCCACAGTGGGTTTCCGGCGCGCAGGCGGTTATCGATCTCACGCTGAGAGACCGGCCCGGCGTCGAAGGCGGGCTGTGGAGCATGGGCTCGGGAGTCGTCGCCTACGCTTTCCCGACCTATGACGGCAGCGGCATCAAACGCGATCCGCCCAGCGCTGAACTGGAGCGAATTGAGTCCACCAGCCGTCGCGCCCTGGATGGGAAACGCTCCGTTACCGACGTACGTCCCGGCCTGCGTGAGGCGGTCATTTTTTCCGCATGCCCGCTGGAGCAAAATTCGGCCCTGGTTGCCTGGACGCTATCCCGCGTGCCGACCATAACGGGTGATGCCCTCGACCGGCTGGTGCTGGCGATGGCGCTTTTACTCGGTTTTGTCCTTTTATCCGGCAGCTGGCTGGGCTGGACGCTCACCCGCTGGTCCCGCGGCGTGCATTATCTGGCGGGAGTGCTGGAGCAATCCAGAACTCAGTTTGACTCCTCCGCGCCGGAGCTCGCCGAGCTGTCGGGATTAGCCGACCTCGATAGGGTTACGGTCGCGCTGAATGATTACTCGCAGCGGCTGGCCTACGCCCAGCGCGAATCCGCACGCTTGTCTGCCGAGCTGGCGCAGGCGGAAAAACTCGCGGCGCTCGGCGAGCTTTCTGCCGGGCTGGCGCATGAAATTCGCAACCCGCTGGCGACCATTCAGATGAAGGCCGAAAACGCGCTGCATGCCCCGCAGGCGAGCCGCGTAGCGCGAGCCGAAAGTGCCCTGCTGGTGGTAATAGAACAAACGGAAAGGATCAACCGGCTCGTTTCCAGCCTGCTGGCATTGACGCAACCGTTTCGCGTTGAGCGGCAGAAAGTTAACATTGAAGAGTGGTTGCTGGAGAGAATAAACGCCCACGCGGATGCCGCCCAGCGGCGTCAGATTGAGCTAACGCTGACGATTGACCCTGAATTACCCGCCCACATGAATGACCGCAAACTCTTTGACCCGTCGCAAATGGCCCGGGCGTTCGATAATCTGATATTAAACGCGCTGGCGCATGTCGCGAACGGCGGTCGGATTGAGACAGGCGCAAGGCGCCGCGCCAATGGCAACCTGCTATTGTGGGTTGCCGATGATGGCCCGGGCGTGTCTGATGAGCTGCGCGCCCGGCTGTTTAACCCTTTTATCACCGGCCGCCCGGACGGTTACGGGCTCGGTTTGGCGTTGGTACGTGAAATAGTCCATGCCCACGGCGGCAATATTTCGCTGGCAGATAGCGCGCGTTTTGAGATGGAGCTGACATGGCCAGAGTGCTGATTGTTGATGATGATAGCGCGTTTCGCGCCAGCCTGGTCGAGGCATTAAGCGACTTAAATCATCAGGCGATCGAAGCCGACTGTACGTTGGCAGGGATGCAGCAGCTTCGCACAGGCGATATCGACATCGCCATTGTGGATCTGCGCATGCCTGGCGATGATGGGCTGGTTTTTTTGCGCCAGGCCCGGGCGCTCGCCCCCGACATCCCCTGCATCATGCTCACCGCCTACGCCAGCAGCGGCAATACCATTGAAGCCATGCGGATGGGCGCTTTTGATCACCTGACAAAACCCATCGGGCGCGCGGCGCTTGAAGAGGTGCTGACGCGCGCGCTGGATCGCATTGCAGAAAATCAGCATGGTTCAGGCAGCACCGCCGACGATATGCCCCTGGCTGACGACGATCTGGTTGGCAGCAGCGAAGCGATGCGCCAGATTTTTAAACGTATAGGCCAGGTGGCTAATAGCGATGCCACGGTGCTGATTAGCGGCGAGACGGGAACCGGGAAAGAGCTGGTGGCTCGCGAGATACACCGTAGCGGGCCGTGCGCTAGCGGCCCTTTTATCGCGGTCAACTGCGCGGCAATCCCGGCAGAGCTGATTGAGAGTGAGCTGTTCGGTCATGTGAAAGGGGCATTTTCCGGCGCCGTGGCGGACCGTCCTGGTCAGTTCCGCGCCGCTCAAGGAGGAACCCTCTTTTTAGACGAAATTGGCGATATGCCGCTCCCGGTGCAGGCGAAAATTTTACGCGCTTTGCAGGAGCGGCAGGTTACGCCGGTCGGCGGAACGCATGCTCATCCGGTAAAGGTACGCATCATCGCAGCCACCCATCACGACCTGCCGCTGGCGGTACAGGAGGGGCGCTTTCGCGAAGACCTGTGGTATCGATTACAGGTCATCACTATCGTCCTGCCCCCGCTGCGGGAAAGGTCGGGAGACGTGATTCTGCTGGCGGAGCATTTTTTACGCCAGTCGGAGAGCCATCCGCCAAAGCGTCTTTCCCAGCAGGCCTGCCAGGCGCTGCTGGCGCATATCTGGCCGGGGAACGTGCGTGAACTGCAGAATGCCATCAAAAGGGCTTCGGTGCTAAGCCAGGGGCCGACGGTTGGCCCCGAGCAATTAGGATTAGGGCTACGGACGCCTCAGGCCGCCGATGCCGCTCCGCAGCTGAACTGGGACGGAACCCTGCAGGAAGCCCTCGCCGTTATTGAACGGCAGATGATTATGCGAGCCCTGGCGGCCACCGATAATAATCGGGCCCATGCCGCGCGTCGGCTCGGCCTCTCGCGCCAGCAGCTTTATCGTAAGCTTGAGCAGTTAGACATTAAATAACCAGGGTGTCCGTACGGCGGACAGCACGCTGTCACATTATCGGACACTTTGTGACAGATCCGCCCCGCATCGCGCCCGGTGGCGCGTTTTCTTAGCTGGCACGCTCTTTGCTCTTAGAGAAATCATTGCTGTATTTCTCGGGAGTTATTATGAAATTGTCGTTGATTGTTATCACTCTGGCAGCGGCGTTGAGCGGGCTGACAGCGGCTATCGCTGAACCGCCCCCGGCCGCTCCTCTGCCTCCACTTTCGGCTACCCCGCCTTCGCAACAGCCGATCTCGGTCGCGGAAGGTAAGGTGCGGCGGTTGCTTATCAACCCCTTCGGTGAAGTCGATGGATTACAGCTGGAAAGCGGTGTTGTCGTCGCTTTCCCACCCCATATGGGCGCCAGGCTTGCCGCAGAAGCCGCGCCGGGTCAATCCGTGCGTATTAGCGGTTTTATGGAAACCGCAAAGCGGGTAAAAGCCGAAAGTATTATCAACGTCGCCACGGGGCAGGCCCTGGTCGATCGCCCCCCGACAGTCGAGGATGAGGGCATCCCCCCTCATTTGCGGGCGAATACGCTACAGCGCTTTGAAGTCTCGGGTTCTATCGATACCGTTCTGACCGGCCCTCGCGGTGAAATCAACGGCGCGATCCTCAATGATGGCAGCATCGTGCATTTTCCTCCCGGCTCGCTGCAGAGATCGCTGGAGGCGGGAATGCCGTTCGCCGCAGCAGGGCTTGGAACGCGTAATCAGTATGGGCAGGCGCTTGAGGCCGTGAGCGTCGGCGCCACCCTTTCCTCACTTCAGCCTCTCTATCGCGGAGAGCCTTAATGGAAACCGGCCCGTGGATTTGGCTGGTTGCCGGTAGCGCAACCGCGGCGGTGATACTGCGGCCGTTTCGTCTACCTGAGGCGATATGGGCAGCTTCAGGTGTCCTGATTTTACTGGTATTTCACCTTCTTCCCTTCGCCCAGGCGATGGCGGGGGTCCGCCGAGGAACCTCGGTGTACCTGTTCCTCGCGGGCATGATGCTGATGGCCGAGCTCGCCCGCCGGGAGCGCGTTTTTGACTGGTTAGCCGCGATGGCGGCGCGCCGGGCTGCCGGCTCCGGACCTCGCCTATTCCTGCTGATATATGCGGTGGGAACGCTGGTGACCGTTTTCCTCTCCAACGACGCAACGGCCGTGGTGCTGACGCCGGCGGTGTTTGCCGTTACCCGAGCGGTTGGCGCCTCCCCGCTGCCCTATCTCTATATTTGCGCGTTCATTGCGAATGCGGCCAGCTTCGTGTTGCCGGCCTCCAATCCGGCCAATCTGGTAGTATTCGGTACCTCGATGCCGCCATTGTCCCGCTGGTTCGCCCTGTTTGCGCTGCCTTCGCTGGTCGCCATTGTCGCGACCTATGCGCTATTGCGCTGGAGGCTGCGGGCCGACATTGCGCCACGCCTCCACAGCGACATCTCCCCCAGCCCTTTGAGCCGCAGCGGGCGGCTGGCCGTGGTCGGTTTGGTTGGTGCGGCCGTGATTTTAACCGCCTGCGCCTGGAACGCCATCGACCTCGGTATGCCCACGCTGATGATTGCTCTGCTAACGCTGCTCCTGGTTTGGTTCCGCCGCGGGCAATCGCCGCTCAGCGTGGTTAAAGCCGTCTCGTGGAGCGTTATTCCACTGGTTGCCGCCCTGTTTGTCTTCGTGCAGGCGCTGGAGTATAGCGGCGCGATCGGCCCTCTCTCTGATGCCTTAACGCGGGTGACCACGCGCTGGCCGCAGGCTTCGGGGCTGATGGTTGGCGGCGCGCTGTCTTTGGTCAGTAACCTTGCGAATAACCTTCCGGTAGGGCTGCTGGCCGGATCGGTCCTGCAATCTGCGACGCCTGCGCCGGCGATCTCTGCCGCCGCGCTGATCGGCGTTGCGCTCGGCCCTAATCTTTCCGTTACCGGCTCGCTGGCGACCATTCTGTGGCTCAATGCCCTACGCCGGGAGGGGCTGCACGTCGGCGTGGGGCAGTTTTTCAAACTGGGGCTGCTGGTGATGCCGCCAACGCTGCTGCTTGCTCTTTTCGTTCTGCATGGAATCGCATAATGTCTTTACTCAGCACTCTTCCTCTGCGTACCCGAACGCTCGTTTCACTGGCGGTCCTTAACTTCTTTCTCGCCGACGCACGGGATGGACTTGGACCTTTTCTCGATGCCTGGCTTATCACCCAGGGCTGGACGGCTTTTGAGCTGGGCTTACTGGCAACCACCGGCGGCGCTATCGGGCTGTTTGCCGGGGTTCCTGCCGGCGCGTGGGTCGATGCCGCCCGCGCCAAGCGCAGCCTACTAATTGTGCCGGTGTTGTTAACCACCCTGCTGGCTTTTGCCGCTATTTTATGGCCCAGTAAACCCGTGGTTTTTGTCTCCCAAATCTTAACCGCGCTGGCAGGGTTGCTGATTGGCCCCACCATGGTGGCTATCTCGCTGGGCCTGGTCGGACGCAGCGGTTTCACTCAACAGGTGAGCTATAACGAAGCGTGGAACCACACCGGTAATATTGTGCTGCTGATGGCGACATGGTGGATCAGCAGTGAAGCCGGCTTGTCCGGCGTCGCAACGCTGATGACGATAACCGCCGTCGTCACCGTCCTGGCAACATTAACAATCAACCCCGATGACATCGACCATGAGGTGGCTCGCGGACAGGATGAAACGCCGGGCAACAGGCAACACAAGCCACCCTCACGGCTACGGGTTCTGTGGTCCGATCGCGGGCTGCTGGTGTTTGCGCTAACGCTGATGCTGTTCCATTTCGCCAATGCGCCAATATCGCGTTTGCTGATCCAGCAAAATGCCATCAATCTGGATCAGCCCTTTAAAACCACGGCGATTATCATGCTGGTCGGCCAGGCCTCGGCCATTGTCGGGGCGCTGCTGGTGCCCGCCGCTATTCGCATATTTGGCCTGCGATATCTGGTGCTGTTCGCGCTGGCTACGCTACCGATACGCGGCGTGATTGCGGCACAGGCGCACGACTTCAATGCGATTTATCCCGTGCAAATTCTCGACGGCCTCGGGGCTGGCCTGCTCGGCATTTTGACACCGCTGGTGCTGGAAAAACTGCTGGCGGGGACGGGCCACTTTAACCTCGGATTTGCCAGCGTATTAACCGTGCAGGGCATTGGCGCGACCCTTAGCAGCGTCGTCGCCGGAGCCGTTGTTGAGAAGTGGGGCTACGGCCATGCCTTTCTGGTACACGGCCTCATTGCGCTATTGGCCATACTGCTGTTTGCCTTCGCGGGGCAACGCAAACCTGCGGCGAAACACTGAACCCGAGCATCATTAATCTTTCAACAGACCGTGCCAGAACTGATGCAGATCAGCCATACCTTACGCGCCATGTGCTATCACATTACGCGGCTGGTGGCGTTATTTATCTGCTTTATTGCGCCTCATTCCAGCTGATTAAGCAACTTACATCGATATCTTAAAAATTTCCTGATACCAAGGACGATCCTATCCATGAATAAGCGGCCGCTCTTCCTGCTGGCTCTCGTGTTACCCCTGAGCGCACAGGCCAACGTTTATTATATCAAAGCCGATACCGTCAAGAATACCAGCGTTAATGAGGCTGCCATTTACTTCAACGGCGCGATCAATAACCGAACCGTCACCTGGTTATTATCCTCGCTTGCAGAAATAGCAGGCAGGTACCGCAATATCAAGAATATCGATATATATCTCAACAGCGAAGGCGGAGATATGGACGCCGGGTACGTGGCCTATGAAGCGCTGCGCAAGAGTGCGATCAAACTGAATATGATCGATGCTTCAGTGATAGCCTCAGCGGCAACCATGATTTACTGCGGATCGGATGAGCGTTACGCCATGCCGCTTGCCAGATTCATGCTTCATCCTGCCGCCGCGTGGAACGACAAAGCGGATTATCTGAAACCCGATCAGGCCAGGCGCATTCTGGAAGATGCTGAAAGCTACAACGTCCTGTTTCGCACTATTTATTCGACCTGCACAAAAATCTCCGCCGATGAACTGAATAAAATAACGGCCTCGGAAACCGGACGCGTATTTTATAAGGTCGATGAGGCAGCCAAAGCCGGCCTGGTCACTCGCGGTATCAAAGAGAGCCATAGCTATTCGGTAACCTACTATGTTACCGACGGCGATAGTTAAGATAGTCGTGCAGAGAATATTTCCATACGGTCCGTGGCAGACACAATGACCTTAAAAGCCGGCACGAGCAGAACACGTTTAGCGCTAACGGTTCACTCGCCCCGGCTTATTATTGCGGGCGGGCGGAATAATAAGCCGGAAAAATAACGTATTGTCACATCTGACTGACAAGCATCACAGCGCCTGCGCAAGGCGGCGAATCCCCTCCTCGAGCGTTGCGGGCGAATGGTTGGCAAAGCCCAGCAATACCCCCTCTCGTTCCATTGGCTGCTGGCAGTAGCGGGCAAAGGTTTGGATCCCCATCCCCAGCTCGCGGGCTCTCTCCACCACGTATTCTGCCGTCAGGCCGCCGTGCAGCCAGCACACCAGATGCACGCCGGAATCCGTCGGATGAACGGTCATTTTCTGCGGCAGATAGCGCTCAACCGCGGCGGCCAGCGCCAGCTTACGCTCATAGCAGGCTTTGCGGACCCGGCGAACGTGGCTGGCGTAGTGGCCTTCTGCGATAAAACGGGCCAGCACCGCCTGCTCAAGATAGCCGCTGCACAGATCGGAGAAGTATTTCGTCGTGGCAAACTGTTCGCGTAAATGGCCGGGAACGACCAGGAAACCGAGACGAAACTCCGGATACATCATCTTCGAGAACGTCCCGGCGTAAATGACCCGATTATGCTTATCCAGCCCCTGCAGGGCCTGCAATGAACGCGCGGCGTAGCGAAACTCGCTATTGTAATCGTCTTCGAAGATCCACGCCTGCCGGGATTCGGCCCACTCCAGCAGGGCCAGCCTGCGCGTGAGGCTAAGGGTGGCGCACAGCGGAAACTGGTGCGAGGGTGCGGTATAGGCCAGCCGGGCGTGAGGATAATGCGTCATCCCGTGGTCAACGTCCATTCCCTGGCTATCGACCCTTACCGGCCTGACCGTTGCCCCTACCGAGGCAAAAGCGCCGCGGGCACCGTTATAGCCGGGATCGTCGAGCCACACCTCATCCCCGCGCGAAAGCAGCGAGCGCGCGGTGATATCCAGCGCCTGCTGGATACCGTTGACGATAATCACGCGATCCTCCGTGCAGTTAACCCCTCGCGTCGACTGAATGTACTGACATATCACCCGCCGCAAAGGTTGATAACCATTGGGGCTGGCGTGAAGGCCAATCTCGCGGCGCGACTGCCGCCAGACTCTCCCCAGCAGCCGGCCCCAGAGATCGTAGGGGAAGAGATCGGTGCAGCCGACGCCTACGGCAAACAGGCGGTTTGCGCCGCCTCCGGCCTGGCTTTCTGACCACAGGGGCCGCAGCGCGGTGATATCCGGATTCAGCGACCCGACCGACGGCGGATCGTCAACCTGCCCGCCACCCGCGCCGTCCGTATGGATAAGCCAGTCGGGGATATGCGTGACCACAAAGGTCCCCGCGCCCTCCCGCGTGACCAGATAGCCCTCATCGCTCAGGCGCTCAAAGCCGGCAATCACCGAGTTACGCGAAATTCCCATCACTTCGGCCAACGCGCGGCTGGAGGGAATTTTTGCGCCCGCGCTCAGGCGGCCGTCGAGAATAGCGCGGCGAAGAGCATGATAGACCTGATCCTTGATGGTCCCGCTATCTAACAGCAGATCCTGAAACAGAGGAGAAACGGCTTTTTTCACAGGTGCCCACGTCCTTTTGGTAAAAGTGGATCCTATAAATATACAAAAAGCGTGACTTACCTGGAACCAAAAATCCCTCTAACATCACCGGCACAGAGACAATCGGGTCATGACATAAACAAGGAAAAGCGATGCACAGAGCAGCAATGACCGGCGATCCAGACAATATTACTGTCGAGATCGTTGCCGAAAATGATTACCCGCAGTGGTTAGCGTTATGGAAAAACTATCAGACGTTTTATCGCGTCGATATTGCGGAAAGCACCACCCGGCTAACCTGGAACCGTTTCTTTAATCCCATCGAGCCGGTGTACTGCGCGGTGGCAAAAGAGAACGGAACCGTCGTCGGGCTGGTGCACTACCTGTTTCACCGTTCGACGTGGGCCGACACGGATTACTGCTATCTGGAGGACCTCTTTGTCAGCGCCGATGTGCGGGGCAAGCAGATTGGTAAGCGGCTTATCGAGCACGTTCAGCGGCAGGCAAGAAAGCGGCACTGCGCCCACCTTTACTGGCATACGCATGAAACGAACCTGCGCGGGCAGCGGCTTTACGACTGGATCGCCAGCAAAAGCGGGATGATCGAATACCGCATGCCGCTGAGGTAGGCCCGCGCGGGAACGGCGGCCTCCTCCCCACCCTTCACATAGCGCAGCAGTAACGTCCGGCGGCAGTCGATGCCGACCCGCCGGGCCGTGGGTGAACGCCGCGCCGCGATCGCGGACAAAGAACGATGCCCCCGTCTCAGCTCTCAGCTCTCAGCTCTGCGCGGGAAATTTCGCAAACAGCGGCAGCGCCTCAAGCTGCTGAGAGATCGCCTGCAGGCGCGGGTAGTCGCCGGCGCTGACCACCTCTGGGATCATCATCTGAATGAACCCCCACACCACGGCGCTGGTAATGGCGACCTGATCCAGCCGGGCGTCGTTGATTTGACGATGCTGCAGCCCGGCCTCCCATGCGGCGCAATCCGCCAACAGCTGCCGGGTGACCCGGTCTATCCACGGCTGGTGCCGTTTCTCCTCCGGCCGCAGGCGATGCTCGTAGACGTGCTGCACCGCCTTCTCACTCGCCGCGAGCGCCAGCCCGAGCAGACGGCTATCTTCCGCCAGCGCCGCAATATCCGCGGGCAAAAGCTTAGCGGCAGCATCCGCCTGCGCTTCCAGATAGTGCAATATCAGAGTGGAATCCATTAACACCGTGCCATCATCCAGCAGCAGAGTTGGGGCTTTCACCGCCGGATTCAGCTCGGCAAAGGCCGCATAGTCGCTAAACACGGACAGCGGCAGGTGTTCAAAAGCCACGCCGTAAGCCGCCAGCGATATTGCTACGCGCCGCACATAGGGTGAATCCAGCATGCCAATCAGTTTCATTACCACTCCTTGTTAATTTGTGGATGCAAAAGTTATTACGCTCGCGCAGGCACGCTTTATGCACCAGCGGACGAGCAGGCTGAGAACGATTTCCTCAAACGCCCGGCAGAACTAAGATAAACATGGAATAGCGCGCCGTTCAGGGTAAAGTAAGCGACTCTCAGCGTGATAGCGACACTCGAAAATACCGGCGTCACGCCCTGATAATTGGCAAAGGCATGAACACCGTACCCGCTTAGGTCAGAGGACCTCGGGCCAGGACTTATTCCCTCGCGCAGACTGGCACCCATTAGTCCGATCCAACAAGGAAATATATGCTGACCACACTGATCTACCGGAGTCAGTTAGCTCCCGCCTGGCAGCCGACCGGCCTGGGCACTCTCGTCAGCCGGGCACGACAGAAAAACACAAATCTCCACGTCACCGGTATCCTGATTTTTAGTGGGTCGCAGTTTTTTCAGGTCCTGGAGGGCGATGAGCAGGTGGTCGATGCGCTATTCAGCCAGATCCGCAACGACCCGCGCCACACCGACGTGGTGGAGCTAATGCGCGATTATTCTGCCTACCGGCGGTTTCGCGATATCGGTATGCATCTGTTTGATTTGCAGCTAAACAAGCCGGGGGCGTTGACGGAACAGATCCTCCATTTAGGTGAGTTCAGAAACACGCTCTCTGCGGATGACCGGATGTTCAAGTTTATCAAGGCCTTTATCGCGCACGGCGGGCGCTATATTCTGCCGGAAGGGCTCAATCCCGCGCTGTGGACTATGGAGAGCCGTGGCACCCCTTCGCTCTGCCCGCTGTCGGGATTGTCTCCCGGGCAGCCCTGCCAGTTCGCGCTTCAGCCGATTGTCGAGCCGGAAAGCGGCCATATCTCATCGTTTGAAGCGCTGATCCGCAGCCCATCTGGCGGCTCACCGGCGGAGATGTTCTCTTCGGTGCCGGAAAAGAAGCGCTACGATTTCGATCTCGAAACCAAAGCCTACGCCTTTTCGCTTGCCGGCAGCATTAACCTCGGCGAGCAGCGGCTGGCGGTTAACCTGCTGCCGGGCTCGCTGTATAACCGCTCCGGCTCGGTGGCGTTTTTACTGGATAAAATCCGCGACGCCGGGCTAAAGCCGGAGCAAATTATAATAGAAGTCACCGAAACCGAGGTTATCTCCGGTTTTACCGAGTTTCAGCAGGTGCTGAAGGATATTCGCGTGGCCGGCATGAGCCTGGCCATTGACGATTTTGGCGCCGGCTATTCTGGACTTTCGCTTCTGACCCGCTTCCAGCCGAATAAAATTAAGATCGACGCCGAGCTGGTGCGCAATATTCATATGAGCGGAGCCAAGCAGGCGATTGTGGTGTCCGTGGTCAGATGCTGCGAAGACCTCGGGATCGCCGTCGTCGCCGAGGGCGTGGAGAGCATTGCTGAGTGGTGCTGGCTCCACGCCATCGGAATTCGTCTTTTCCAGGGCTTTTTATTCTCCCGACCCCAGCTGAACGGCGTCGGAGAAGTCCGCTGGCCGGTCAGGCTCCCCGGCAAAGGGCTGCCAGCGGCCACACTGGCGCCATAAGCGGCGCTCAATCCCCCGTTAACGCCGCCATCAGCGCGCTCGTGCCCAGCGGCGGAGGCCGGATAATCTCCGCCGCTGATGACAAAAAAATCAGCTGACGAGCGATTTATCCGCCGGCGCTGAAGCGGGCTCAGGCACCGTCACCCTGAACGTCTCGCGCAGTACCTGCGGGAGCTCGTCATCGGAGAGCTGCCGCTGGCGCGTCTCCTGGCCGCGGATCGTCTTAAGCGCCTGGCCGGAGAGAATATCTCTGCCGTCGGGATGGTGTAACACGACCACTAATTGCCTGACAAACACGGTGTCCGGGTGGGTGGAATTCAGATAGTTGGCGGGCTCAAAATCGATCAGCTCGTGGCGCGAGAGATCGAAACTGTATTGGTTGTGCCAGCCGCTATCAACCCACGCCTGCAGCGTATACACGCCGGTCGCATCGAGGCTGAGACGGAAGGTATCCGGATTTTGCGGCTGTTCAGTATCAAGAATGGCGAGGTCAACGGGCGCCCGTATTCCATAATGACCAAACCCGAGATCGCACAGCCAGCGCCTGCCGTCGACAAAAGCAATGACCACCATATGCGTTCGCGGGCGACGGGCTGGATAGAACATCGGGCGCGCGGCGGCAAACTGGTAAGGGATCCCCAGCGCTTCAAGCGCCATGGCAAACAGCGCGTTAACTTCGTAGCAATATCCGCCCCGCTGCCGTCCGATCAGTTTTTCGACAATATCTTCCGCGACCAGCGAAACGCCTTTCCCGTTCCGCACGTCGATATTCTCAAACGGAATTGAAAAGAGCTGTCTCTGCATAACGTCATGCAGCGTTGCGGCATCCGCCCGTGCCGACCCGTGATAATCAATGCGCTGAAAATAGGCGGCAAGGTCAAAATTTTTAGCTTTCATGGCAATCTCCGTGGTTTCGTCATCTGCAGCCGAGAATAGCGTTACGGGCGCTAAGGGGATATATTCAGATTTATTGAAAACCAGCCTGTACAGATCCCATGCTTCCCCGCTATCAGCGCATTGCCCTTTCGCTCCAACAGGCCATCATTGCCGGCGCGCTTCATCCCGGCGACCGCCTGCTTTCAGTACGCAAGCTGGCTGAACGGGAGCAGGTCAGCATCCCGACGGCCCAGGAAGCATTGCGTTTTCTGGAAGCCGAAGGGCTGATCGTCGCCCGCCCGCGCTCCGGGTACTACGTCAACCTCGTCGCCTCCGCGGTCACATCTGGCGCGATCCCCAACGCCGCGCCGGTCTCCGTGGATATGTCGACCCTCGCCAGAACGCTGTTTAGCCGCCAGGAGAGTCGTCTGGTTCCGCCCGGTGCCGCGCAGCCCGATCCGGCCTGGCTGCCGGCGGCCCGGCTGCAGCGGGTTCTGCAGTCCGCAAGCCGGCGTCTGGAGGCCTGCGGGCAGACCTACAGCATGCCGCCGGGAAGAGCCGATCTGCGTTATCAGATAGCCCGCAGGGCCGTCCAGTGGGGCGCGACCTTCGGCCCCGACGAACTGATCGTCACGGGCGGGGCCACTCAGGCCGTACGCCTGGCGCTACAGGCCGTCTGCGTTGCCGGGGATGTTGTGGCGATCGAACGTCCCGCCTGGTTCGGCGCACTGCTGCTTCTGGAGTCAATGGGCCTCAAGGCGCTGGAAATCGCCACCGATCCGCAGGAAGGCATCTCCCTTCCGGCGCTGAATGAGGCCATCGTCAACTATCGCCCTGCCGCGGTGCTGGTCTCTCCCAGCGCGCAGAACCCAACGGGCGCCGTGATGCCGGTAGCCGCCAAAAGGGAGCTGGTTTCGATGCTGGAGAGACACGGCGTTCCGCTGATTGAAGATGACGTCTATGGCGACCTGGTCGGGGATGCCGCCCGTCCGCCGGCGTGTAAGGCATTTGACCGCAGCGGCTCCGTGCTGTACTGCTCCTCGGTGTCGAAAGCGCTGACGCCAGGCTGGCGCACGGGTTGGATCGCGCCGGGCCGCTACTATGAAGAGGTGATGAAAATTCGCCTGGCCAGCGACTGGGCCGGCTCGCCGCTGACGGAGGCGGCGGTAAGCGATTTTATGTCCCGAGGAGACTACGATCGTCACCTTTTACGCCTGAAGAGCAGGATCAAAAAAAGCGTCGACATCATATCCCGCACGGTAGCGGCTCAATTTCCCGAGCAAACCCGGGTGGTCATTCCGCAGGCCGGATTTCTAATGTGGGTGGAGCTGCCCAAATCCATTAACGCGCTGGACGTGCACCGCGCCGCGCTTGACGCCGGAATTGGCGTCAGTCCGGGCCAGCTTTTTTCCCCGCGCCAGGATATGACCCATTATCTCCGGCTTAATTGCGCCTGCGAACCTACGCCACAGCTGATAGCGGCGGTAATAAAGCTCGGCGAGATTTGTCAGCACGCGGATAATAAGAATTAATAGCCTGGCGGGAGCGTTATTGATATTGCGCAGGACCGGCGGCGGATTGGCCGCCGCCGGTTGCCTGACCTCTTCCGCGCCTGGAAATAGGGGGGACGTAGCGTCAGGATAAATAATATGCGGCGGCCCAGCGGCTATTATTTTGCGTAATTAATAGCCAGCGGCTTTATTGGCAGCTTTAATACGTTTGGTTCGGTCGTCTTTTTGCTGCTGGTCTGTCGCCTGCATTATTCCACCCGCCGCGTCAATCCAATCGCCGGCCGTACATCCTGATAAGGTCATACTCAACATAACTGCAAATAGATACTTCATTCCGGGTCCCTGTGCTCGTTCTGTGGCTCTGTTCATCCGTGTGAACTTCAAAATACTTGATGCTTGAGGCGGGATTTTGACAAAAAAATTGATTTTAATCAAGTCGTGCCGGCCAGGGCTGCTTTCTTGTGGGCAGGCGGCGTGCTGTTGTGAAGGCCCCCTGCGGCCAATACGCCAGGGGGCTTATGCCTTGAGGGCTGCTTAGCCCACTCTGCGTTTACTCGCTCTCTTCGAGCGCATCCTGAATAGCGTCAGCTAATGAAGCCACTTCCTGCGCCACGTTGCGCAGATCCATCTGGCTGCGGATCCCTGAATTCGCGGTTGATGAAGAGACGGCGGCTTTCGAGATTTCTAAGGCGGCCTGGACGGCAAGGAGTCGTTTCTTCTCTTCTGCCGTGGCAGCATTACCAAAATATTCTTCTAACATCCTTTCATCCCTATAAGCGTTGGTGGAGCGCCATAATAGCACAACTGGGCGGTATTATATGAGAGGCAGGAAGTCGATGCCCTCCTCCTTTAACGCCTGGCGAACCGCCGGTCTCGCCAGCACCCGCTGATACCATGCGGCAATATTTTTATAATCCGTCAGGTCAATATCCAGGTTATAAACCGATATCAGCCACTCCGCCTGCGCCCAGCCAACCAGCGCGAACAGATAGCCATCGGCAATCGAGAACTGCGCCCCGGTGATAAATGCTTTATCTGCCAGCTGCTGGTCGAGCCACGCAAAACGCGAAAGCAGCTTCTCGCGCGCAATATTGATATAGGCCCCGCCGTGCTCGCTATAAAAGAGGGGAATAAAGGCTTTATGAATTTCACTATTGAAAAAAACCAGCCACTCTTCAAGGCGATAGCGCGCGAGGGTCCCGCTGGCGGGAGCCAGTCCGGCGTCGGGGGCTAAATCGGCAATATATTGAATAAGCGTGACGCCCTCCCTGAATATATCCCCGTCGGCGGTCTCTAAGGCCGGGACATAACCCAGCGGATTAATATCATAATAGTTATTCCCGGCGCCCCAGGTATGGGTTTTGGTATCGACGCGAATAAGCTCAAAATCAAGACCCGCTTCACGTAAGGCAATATGGGGAGAAAGCGAACAGCTGCCCGGAGAATAATAAAGTTTCATGTAATAACACCCTCGCCGTTTAAGTATAGCGCGAGGTTAACAAAGTTAGTTGATACTTTAAAGAAGGCGCATTATTGTAGTGTAGGTACATAAATTATACTGAGTATTAACATGAAAGACGTTATCTCCGGCTGTTCCGTCGAAGTTGCGATGAATCTGATTGGCGGCCGCTGGCGTTTACTTATTGTGTCGTACCTGCTGGAAAAGCCGAAAAGGTTTAGCGACCTCCGTCGCGATATCCCCGCCATATCTCAGCGGATGCTCACCATGGATCTCAGGGCGTTAGAAGAGGCCGGCGTC
This sequence comes from Klebsiella terrigena, assembly GCF_006539725.1. GTDB lineage: Bacteria > Pseudomonadota > Gammaproteobacteria > Enterobacterales > Enterobacteriaceae > Klebsiella > Klebsiella terrigena. Next base: position 513,076 of record NZ_BJNO01000001.1, read on the forward strand.
GTGCAGCGTACCGTTTATCCCGAAGTGCCGGTTAAGGTTGTTTACAACCTGACGGCCGACGGTCTCAGGCTGGTAAACGTGGTCGAGGTCGTTAAGGAGCTGGGGCTGTGGCTGAAGCAAAAGCAGGATCCGGCGAACGGCTGACGGGATCCTGCTCATCGCCGACCGTCTCTTATCGATGTGGCGGTCGGCGGAGCGGGCCTGTCAAAGCTGCCGCTCTTCCCCCTGGCGCAGGGTCAGGACCTCAAAGCCGGTGTCGGTCACCGCGATGGTGTGCTCCCATTGCGCCGAGAGCTTCTTATCGCGGGTCACCACCGTCCAGCCATCTTTCTTGAGCTTCGTTTTGCTGTCGCCCTGGTTGACCATCGGCTCGATGGTAAAGACCATTCCCTGCTGCAAAACGGCCCCTTCGCCGGGTTTACCATAGTGCAGCACCTGCGGGTCTTCATGCATCTCTTTGCCCACGCCGTGGCCGCAGTACTCCCTGACGACGCTGTAGCCATTCTTCTCAACATGGGATTGAATCGCATGGCCAATATCGCCCAGCGTGGCGCCGGGCTTCACGACCTTGATCCCCTTCCACATCGCTTCATAGGTCGTTTTCACCAGCCGGCGAGCGAGCGGAGAAACGTCGCCGATCAGGTACATTTTGCTGGAGTCCGCAATCAACCCGTTCTTCTCAAGCGTAATATCGACGTTAACAATCGTCCCTGATTTCAGGTGCTCCGTCTCCTTCGGCATCCCGTGGCACACGACCTCGTTGATGGAGGTGTTCAGCACGTAGGGGTAATCATACTGCCCCTTGCTGGCAGGCCGGGAGTGCAGCTGGTTGACGATGAAATCCTCGGCGCGATTGTTAATCTCCATCGTGGTGACGCCCGGCTGGATAAATGCGTCCAGCATGTCAAAAACGGCGGCTAACAGTTCCCCGGCATGGCGCTGTAAAGCCAGCTCTTCGGCGGTCTTAATGGGAATGGATGGCATTAATCACCTCCAGCAGACGGTCGGACCCTGATTTGAGCATCAGCAGCTTAATCTGCTGATGGTTAAGCTCGGGATAGAGCTCGCTCATCATTCCCACGCGGATCCAGTATTCGGCCTGAGCGTTCACCGACCGCGACATGGCTCGGCTGGCGTCGCGGATATCGTCATGCAGCAGATCTGAAATTTTTACAATTCCCATATATATATACCGTAATAAAACATATACGTATCGTATGCTTTCTGGCCGCTAAAGTCACGCGGTTCGACGCGCCCGTTAGGATCGTCGGCCGCTGGCTGAAGGGTCGTCATTCCCGGTGACCGGGTCGGTCATACAAAACATAAATGGGATAACTGTCACATTTTTAGTGTAGGGTACTGAAAATCGCCTTGACCGCCAGGACCGTTATAAAGTGAAAACCTCGCTCGCATTCCCGCTGCTCACCCTTTTTGTCGGGCTTCTTATCAGCGCTTTATTTAACTCATCGTCAACCCATCGCGGGCGCAGTCAATGCCAGTGGTCCGATAGCGTGATCCTGACCTGCATGAGCAAACAGCATGGCGCGGTCGGGCACATCCATCCCCTGGTTAATCGAGTAAACAGATAGGGTTAGCAAGGAACAGAGCGGATTCGGTGGATTTTAGCCTGCCGGGAAAACGCTAACGGCCCAACGAGCGAAGGCCTGAAGCCGCCCTCTGCTGCCGGCACCAGAGGACGTTTTTTACGCACGGGCGACGGCCCGGACCGTTAACTAAACGGATTTATCGACGCGGGTATTGCTCCCGGACGTCAAAACGCGAACCTTATCGCCCTGACTAAAGGTCAGGCTGCCATCAACCTGCTGAACAACCTGAATTAATTGTCCCGATTGCATTTTGATCGTCAGCTCAAGCTGCTGAACGGCCTGCTGCTGGCTTTGCCGATGGCGAGAAACCCCGGCTCCGGCCACCGCGCCCGCGGCGGTCATGGCGGTTTGTCCTTTACCGTTACCAAACTGATGGCCCACTACGCCCCCTAGCGCCCCGGCGGCGACGGTACGCAGAGGGTGGGAGCGCGTTTGGCTGCTGATAATCTGGCTCTGCTGCACAACACCATACTCCACCACCGTTTTGCTGCCGGCAAAGCCCGGCAGGCTGGTGAAGGCAAGCAGACTAAGCGCGACGAGCGTGAATTTCTTCATAATGCCTCAAACATTTGCCTCAAAAGAGAGTGCCTCAAGGGGGCGTGCCGCAAAGCGTTATTCCGGCGCCGTTTTGGCAAACCTTCCCCGAAGGGATCCCGCCACTGCTGGCGGGAGCGGATTAATTAAGCGCTTCGCTGAGATCTTTTTTAACCTGGGTGCGCTGTTCCGCCGTCAGAACCTGATTGACGCCAAAATAGTATTTTACGCGGTAGTAGCGAACCTGCTGATCGAGCTGACCAAAGGCCGCCAGCTGCTGCTTCACTTTCGCATCGTCCCACTTCCCGGACTGAATGGTCTCCACCAGCGCGCCCTCTTTGAAACCGTCAATTTTGATATTATTCACGTTGGTTTCAAATTCCTGATGCAGCGCTTTTATTTTAGTCACCTGCTCATTGCTTAATTTAAGATGCTGAACCACCGGGTCCTGAGATACCGGCGGAACGTAGCTCGCGCTGGCAGCCTGAGCGGCAGCGGAGAAACCGGTGGTGATGGCAACGGCAATCAGGGTATTACGCACAAATTTATTCACGAAAGATTATCCTTAATGTTGTAAAAGAACCTGAATTATCACCTGAATAATAAACTCCATCTGTAACAAAGGGTTAAATTTAAATTTGGACAATTAATTATTTTATTATATTAATTGCGCCGCATCCATTGATGGTAATTATGAATTCCGCAACCGCGCGCTTGAGCGCCAGACGGCGCCGTTCTCTTTTTTCGCGCGTTAAGGGTACAGATATTATGCAATTATCGCCGAAGCGGTATTTAACCCTGCGAGGGCGGCAAAATATAAGATTCACCAATTCAGCCCCGGCTATATTGTCGCTCGCCCGCAGCACCCGCCAGGATAGCCGCAGAAGGAAGCGCACCAGGCTTCCCGGCCGCGTATGGTCTCACAGCATTTTATGCTGGGTTGAAAACTCTAACCCGGGAAGACCGGCGCACCGCCTACTGCAAAAACAGCGTGTTTATTCCGATAAACGGCTAATAAGCACGCAAATGGTAGCATTAAATAAAATACGCCATGGCGGCGTGGGCATCGCGTGGGTAAAGTGCGAGCAAGGTACGGGCGAAAAAAAACCGCCAGTGAAATGGCGGTAAATAAATGCTTGCATGGATAGATTGTGTTTTGCATTGTACGCAAAAAAAGAGTCTATCTTTCTTTACGCCTGTCGCGCACTTTAGCACCCTCTACTTCAATGAAGCTTAAACCAACCAACTTAAAGCTTTTCCACCAGCGTTTTTAGCTGAGCAATCAGCGGATCGCGGGCGGGCTCGGCGCCGTACGCCCAGGTGGACTGACGCACAATCAGCGTGGTGGGCAGGAGTTCGCGAATGCGCATCTGCGGCGTCGCCATCTGCTGAGCCAGCAGCTCCACGGCCCTTTTCCCCAGCAGATCGAAATTCTGCGCGACGGTGGTCAGCGGCGGCTGGAAGTAGAGGCTATCGGCGGTATCGTCGTAGCCGGTCACCGAGATGGCGCTGCTGCCGGTGCGGTTAAGCTGCGCCAGCGCGCTGAGCACCCCCAGCGCCATCTGATCGTTGGCTACCACGATAGCGCTGATCCGCGGCTGAAGGTGCAGCAGTTCAAAGGTCTTTTGCCAGCCGCTGGCCGCGCTCCAGTCGCCGAAGACCGTCACCTCCCGGCTAATGCCCAGACGATGCAGCGCCTCGCGCCAGCTGCCGAGGCGCATTCGCGCAGAAATAGAGCTCTCCGGCCCTGCCAGCAGGCCAAACTCCCGATGCCCGGATTCCCACAGATGACGCACGCAGGCGCCGCAGCCGTCGCGGTGATCGAAGCGCACGCAGGAGACGTCCGTTTCAGGAGAGACGTCGAGAAACAGGCAGGAGATATCGGGGTTCTCAGCGGCCAGGCGCTCGGCGGTGCTGCTCTCCAACGGCAGGCTGACGATAGCCCCGCGGATATGCTGGGCGCGAAACTCGTCCAGCCGCGCCTGCAGCGACGCATAGTCGGTCTGTTCCGGCATGGCGATCGACACCTCCAGCCGGTGCATGCCGGCATGCAGCTTCACCGCCGCGGCAATTTGCGATGGCGCATGCAGGGTCAAGGAGGCGGTGATAAGCCCTATGGACGGCGCCGCCTTCCCCGCCAGCAACTGGGCGGAACGGTTAGGGACATAGTGCAGCGCCTGCATCGCGCGAATCACCTTGTCGCGGGTGCGGTCAGAGACCACGTCCGGATTATTCAGCACCCGGGAGACCGTCTGCTGGGAGACTCCGGCCTCTTTCGCCACATCATCTAAGGTTGCCGAACGCCGCTGCATAGTCCTCTCCTGGTCGCCAAAATTCAGTAGGTATTGGTTAAATGTCTCACGCTAACATTTTATGTCTAATTAACGACAAAAATCAGCTCTAATTCCGGCATTTCGTGATCGTTAATGGGTTTCATTTCCAATGATATTGCGGCACAAGGAAAAATATCTGATAACACGTTCATTCTTGTCTAGCGAATGACATTTCCTTCACTTATCCGTCAGGTATGCGTATGCAACAACACGACTCAACCGCCGCCCGCTCTCCGCTGTTCCATGAAGTGCTGGCGCGTGAAGATTGGCAAAACCAGACCATTACTCACCTTAACCGCCTGGCGGCCCACCCAACCTTTGCCAGCTGGCGAAATATCGCCGACGCGCGCGACAATCTGCCCGGCGATCGCCGTCGTCTGCTGGACGGACGCTGGCAGTTTTCCTACGCCCGCAGCCCGTTTGCCGTTGACGCCAGCTGGATCGACGCCGATCTGCCGGACAGCCGCAGCACGCCGGTTCCCTCAAACTGGCAAATGGAAGGCTACGACGCGCCGATTTATACCAACGTCCGCTATCCCATCGACACCACGCCACCGCGCGTGCCGGAAGATAACCCGACGGGGTGCTACTCGCTGACCTTTACCGTTGATCCGCAGTGGCTGGCGGAAGGCCAGACCCAGGCGATCTTCGACGGCGTCAACTCGGCCTTCCACCTGTGGTGCAACGGCGAGTGGGTCGGCTACTCCCAGGATAGCCGCCTTCCTGCCGCGTTTGACCTCTCGCCGTATCTGCAGCCGGGCGATAACCGCCTGTGCGTGATGGTGATGCGCTGGAGCGCTGGCAGCTGGCTGGAAGATCAGGATATGTGGCGCATGAGCGGCATTTTCCGTTCGGTGTGGCTGCTCAATAAGCCCCATCAGCACCTCAGCGACGTGCAAATCACCCCCAGCCTGGATGCGCTCTACCGCGACGGCGAGCTGGCGGTCGATCTGACCATCGCCGCGCCAGCCGGGGAGCTCGACGCGCTGACCGCCGAGGTCAGCCTGTGGCAGGGGGATAAACAGGTTGCCAGCATCCGCCAGCGTCCCGGTTCGCCGGTCATCGACGAGCGCGGTAACTATGCCGAGCGCGCCAGCTTAAGCCTGGCGGTCGAGCGCCCGGCGCTGTGGAGTGCCGAAACGCCGCACTGCTACCGCGCGGTGGTCTCGCTGTGGCAAGGCGATCGGCTGATTGAAGCAGAAGCCTGGGATATCGGTTTCCGCCGGGTCGAGATAAGCAACGGGCTTTTGCTGCTTAACGGCAAACCGCTGCTGATCCGCGGCGTTAACCGCCATGAGCACCATCACCAGCGCGGCCAGGTGGTGACCGAGGAGGATATGCTGCAGGATATCCTGCTGATGAAGCAGAATAACTTTAACGCCGTGCGCTGCTCGCACTATCCGAACGTCTCCCGCTGGTACGAACTCTGCAACCGCTACGGCCTGTACGTGGTCGATGAGGCCAATATCGAAACCCACGGTATGGTGCCGATGAACCGCCTTTCCGACGACCCGTCGTGGCTGCCGGCGTTTAGCGCCCGCGTGACGCGCATGGTGCAAAGCAACCGTAACCATCCGTCGATTATTATCTGGTCGCTGGGAAATGAATCCGGCGGCGGTGACAACCATGAAGCCCTCTACCACTGGATCAAGCGCAACGATCCTTCGCGTCCGGTGCAGTATGAAGGCGGCGGAGCGGACAGCAGCGCCACCGATATTATCTGCCCGATGTACGCCCGCGTTGAGCGCGACCAGCTCATTCCGGCGGTGCCGAAATGGGGCATCAAAAAGTGGATCAGCCTGCCGGGCGAGCAGCGCCCGCTGATCCTCTGCGAATACGCGCACGCCATGGGCAACAGCCTGGGCAACTTCGCCGACTACTGGCAGGCGTTTCGCGAATATCCGCGCCTGCAGGGCGGTTTCATCTGGGACTGGGCGGATCAGGCTATTAGCAAAACCTTCGAAGACGGCAGCACCGGCTGGGCCTACGGCGGTGATTTTGGCGATAAACCCAACGACCGTCAGTTCTGCATGAACGGGCTGGTTTTCCCCGATCGCCGCCCGCACCCGTCGCTCATCGAGGCCAAACACGCCCAGCAGTTCTTCCAGTTCACGCTGCTGGCGCAGTCGCCGCTGCGGGTTAGCGTCAATAGCGAATATCTGTTCCGCGCGACCAATAATGAAGAGCTGCGCTGGCAGGTACAGTCAGCGGGCGAAACCGTCGCCAGCGGCAGCACCGCCCTCGATCTCATCCCGCAGGGCGAGGCGGAGCTGACGCTGTGCGATACCCTGACCCTGCCTCAGGGAGCGAAAGAGGTCTGGCTGCTGCTGGAGGTGGTTCAGCCGCAGGCTACCGCCTGGTCGCCGGCCGAACACCGCGTCGCCTGGCAGCAGTTTGCCCTCGCCGCCCCGCTGGCGCTCGCCAAACCGGCGCCTGCCGGCAGCGCACCGACGCTGGAGATCGATGAGTCTTTCTATGTCGTTAGCCTGGGATCGCAGCAGTGGACCGTCGATCGGCAAAGCGGCCTGCTCAGCCAGTGGCGCGCCGACGGCGTGGAGCAGCTGCTGACCCCGCTGCGCGACCAGTTTGTTCGCGCCCCGCTGGATAACGATATCGGCGTCAGCGAAGTGGAACGCATCGACCCTAACGCCTGGGTTGAGCGCTGGAAAAGCGCCGGGCTGTACGACCTTGAAGCGCGCTGCGTTCGCTGCGAAGCCCAGCGTCTGGCCCATGAGGTGGTCATCGACAGCCGCTGGCACTATCTGCGCGGCGATGAAGTGGTCATCGTCAGCCGCTGGCGTATGACCTTTGATAGCGAAGGCCGCCTACACCTGGCGGTGGACGGCGAGCGCGCCGGTACCCTGCCGCCGCTGCCGCGAGTCGGCCTCAACTTCCAGGTCGCCGATCAGCAGCAGCCGGTCTCGTGGCTCGGCTACGGCCCGCATGAAAACTACCCGGATCGCCGCAGCAGCGCGGAGTTCTCCCGCTGGCAGCTGCCCCTTGCGGAGATGAGCACGCCGTACATCTTCCCCACCGAAAACGGCCTGCGCTGCGATAGCACCGCGCTGGACTGGGGGCGCTGGCACGTCGCGGGCCACTTCCACTTCTCAGTGCAGCCCTACGGTACCGCGCAGCTGATGGCAACCGACCACTGGCACCTGATGCGCCCGGAGAGCGGCGTCTGGATCACCCTCGACGGCCAGCATATGGGCGTCGGCGGCGATGACTCCTGGACTCCGAGCGTGCTGCCGCAGTGGCTGCTTCAGGAGACGCAGTGGCAGTATCAGGTAAGCATTCATTTCCAGTAATAAACCCGGAATAGTCGGGCTACGCCGCGGGTGATTCAGCAAACGAATCGCCCGCCGGCCGCCTGGATCATAACGGTATAAACCCGGAATAATTCGCGTTGCAGGCGGGAAACCCGACGGCTTACTGACGTCAGCCCGGGGTGAGCGAGGAAAAGCAGCGCACATGCAACCTGAAGTATGAGCGGTATAAACGGGGCGTCACGCCCCCAACCCTACAGGCATAATAAAAATGGAACCTCTCTATGAAATTCTCTGAGCTCGCGCCGCGAGAACGGCATAACTTTATCTATTTCATGCTGTTCTTTTTCTTCTATTACTTCATTATGTCGGCCTATTTTCCCTTTTTCCCGGTGTGGCTGGCGGACGTTAACCATTTAACCAAAACGGAAACCGGGATCGTCTTCTCCTCAATTTCGCTGTTCGCCATTATCTGCCAACCGATATTTGGCCTGATCTCTGACAAGCTCGGGCTGCGCAAGCATCTGCTGTGGACGATCGTGGTGCTATTAATTCTGTTCGCCCCGTTCTTTATATTCGTCTTTTCACCGCTGCTGCAGATGAATATTATTCTGGGGGCGCTGGTGGGCGGCGTCTATCTGGGGATCGTCTTTTCCAGCGGTTCCGGGGCGGTCGAGGCCTATATTGAACGCGTCAGCCGCGCCAACCGTTTTGAATACGGCAAGGTGCGCGTAGCCGGCTGCGTCGGCTGGGCTATCTGCGCGTCGATTACCGGGATCCTGTTTGGTATCGACCCGAATATTACCTTCTGGATTGCCTCCGGCTTCGCGCTGGCGCTCGGGGTGCTGCTGTGGTTTTCTCGTCCGGAAAGCAGCAATAGCGCCCAGGTGATGGACGCGCTGGGCGCCAACCGCCAGGCCTTCTCGCTGCGCGTTGCCGCCGAGCTGCTGCGCATGCCGCGGTTCTGGGGATTTATTATCTACGTGGTCGGCGTCGCCAGCGTTTATGACGTTTTCGATCAGCAGTTTGCTAACTTCTTTAAAGGCTTCTTCTCCAGCCCGCAGCGCGGAACCGAAGTCTTTGGTTTTGTCACCACCGGCGGCGAGCTGCTGAATGCGCTGGTGATGTTCTGCGCTCCGGCGATTGTTAACCGCATCGGGGCGAAAAATGCGCTGCTGACCGCGGGGATAATTATGTCGGTACGCATTCTCGGCTCCTCATTCGCCACCAGCGCGGTTGAAGTGGTGATATTAAAAATGCTGCATATGTTTGAAGTTCCGTTCCTGCTGGTCGGCACCTTCAAATATATCTCTTCCGCCTTTAACCCGAAGCTCTCTGCCACCCTGTTCCTGATTGGCTTTAACTTATCGAAACAGCTCTCCGGCGTCGTGCTCTCGGCGTGGGTGGGACGCATGTACGACACGGTGGGCTTCCATCAGGCTTACCTGATCCTCGGATCGATTACGCTGTGCTTTACGCTTATTTCGCTGTTTACCCTCAAAGGCAGCAAAACGCTGCTGCCGGCTCCGGGATATAACAACGCCGTCTGAGGCATAACGCCCGCCGCACGGCGGGCTTTCAGCGCCTGATTCGGGTCTCACCGCCGCTGTTTTCCAGCTCATAAATTTGGCTTTCCGCCAGCGACGAGATGAGCTCCGTCAGCTCCGCCGAGTGGCTGGTCAGCCAGATTTGGCTATAGCGCGATGCTTCAACGATCAGCCGCGCCAGCGCCGGAAACATCTGCCGGTGCAGGCTGTTTTCCGGTTCGTTAATCGCCAAAAATGCCGGCGGCCTTGGGCTCAGCAGCGCCACCGCCAGGCACAGAAAGCGCAGGGTGCCGTCCGACATTTCCGCCGCCAGCAGCGGCCGGTAAATACCTTCGCGGCGCATCTTTATCGAAAAGCGCGAATTCTCATTTTCACAGAAGAAACGGCACTCCGGAAAGGCGCTCTCGAGGATTTCGTGCAGCAGCTCCACGGCGCCAATTTCGACAATGGTCTGAAACGCGGCGGCCAGGTTGTGTCCGTCGCTATCCAGTACCGGCGAGCGATAGCCCACCGCCGGATGGCGCAGCGCGGAGTGGCGGCCGATATTGAATTCGTGATAAAAGCGCCACTGGCGCATGGTCTCCCGGACGCGGGATATTTCCGGGAAGCGGTGCGGTTCGCCAAGCTGGCCGAAGATCGACTCGTTCTCGTAGATAGCTTCGGTAAAGGTGTTTTTCTCGCCGTTCACGTCAATCAGAAACGCCGCCTGATTTTTCCGCTGCAGCACTCTGGCCGAGGGACGGCGGGAGAAGCCGGCCAGCCAGATAGATTCCTCTTTCACAATCGGATCGAGCATAAACTGGGTGGGATACGGCAGCTTTTCCGGAAACCCAACCTGCAGCTCATAGTCGAACTGTTCCGTCAGGCAGGCGATCTGCAGCCGCTTCGGGTAGCGGGCCGTGGGCGCGCTCTTTCCGGACCACATGATGTTTTCGAGGCCGCCTTCATCGCTGATATAGCTGGAGAATTTACCGTCCGCGGAGGCGGTGAGCAGATGGATGGCCTTGTAGATATTGGACTTGCCGCAGCCGTTCGGCCCGAAGACGATATTCAGCGCCCCCAGATCCAGCTCGATATCCCTTACCGATCTGAAATTTTGTATGCGGAGATGGTGGATCATGGTGCTCCCTAAGATCGCGAAATCATTTGCTGTCGCCAGGAAAACGCCACCTGAGCGGACGGCGGTCTGCCGTCCGGCACAGGCTCAGCACAGCGATTTCTTCATACCCCGGGTCAGCGCAACTCTGGTTAGTTTATCGGTGTCGTCATGAGTATCGCTAAACACGCCAAAAAAGTAACGCTCATTATCGATTGTCTGCGACACGATCCGATAACTCAGCGGCTGCCCGGATTTCGCGCCATATTGCGCGGCGGTGACGGAAAGTTCCGTCGCGGTATCGGCGACGCTGACCAGCAGGCCATCCGCCTTCCCCCCCACCAGCATGACCTTAATTAGCAGGTCCACCATGTTCCTCCCGGATTGGGGTCAATGATTAACGTTCGATAGCCGACGGCTGGTAGCAATAGCGCTACCTTCAGTACATTCTTATAGTTCATACCGGCCCTAAATAAAAAAACTCTTTCTTATACTGAGCTAAGCATTGATTATTACGACTAAAAGCTGACGAATGATGAAGGAAAAAAGAGAAATTGTGAATCTTCACAACTCTTATTTCGCATTATTTTCAGGGGCGGGCGTCGCCGGGCTTTACCCATAGCGGCGTGAAGAAATAAAAACGAAGGAACAGTCACCGGAATGCGCCACTCTCTTTTTGCCCCGATCCTCCTGCTCGCCCTGTTCGCCCTGCCCGCCTGGGCGCATGAGGCGACGGTAAACCAGGTCAAAGCCGCTGAGCGCCAGCTCGAGGCCAGAGTAGGCTACGCGGAGCTGGATTTAGCCAGCGGACGGCTGCTGGCAAGCTATCGCCCCGACGAGCGTTTCCCGATGATGAGCACCTTTAAAGTGCCGCTCTGCGCGGCGGTACTGGCGCGCGTGGATGCCGGAGAGGAGAAGCTCGATCGCCGCGTCCGCTACCGTCAGCAGGATCTGGTTGAATACTCCCCGGTGACCGAAAAGCACCTCGCCGACGGCATGACGGTAGCCGAGCTGTGCGCTGCGGCAATCACCCTTAGCGATAACACCGCCGCTAATCTGCTGCTGGCGAGCGTCGGCGGCACGCAGGGGTTGACCGCCTTCCTGCGCCGCAGCGGAGACCAGACTTCGCGCCTCGACCGCTGGGAGACCGAGCTTAACGAGGCCCTGCCCGGCGACGCGCGTGATACCACCACGCCGCAGGCGATGGCCAAAACCTTGCACAATCTGCTCACCGGCAGCGTGCTTTCCGCCGCATCGCGACAGCAGCTGCGCAGCTGGATGGTTGACGATAAGGTTGCCGGCCCGCTGCTGCGCTCGACGCTGCCGCACGGCTGGTTTATCGCTGACAAAACCGGCGCGGGCAACCGCGGGTCGCGCGGTATTATCGCCGCCCTCGGCCCGGACGGGCAGCCCGCGCGTATCGTAATTATTTATTTAACCGGCACCGAGGCCTCAATGGATGAGCGGAACCGGCAGATTGCCGAGATTGGTGAGACGCTGGTTAAGCACTGGTAAGGCGCGCGCTGTCGTTCGCGGCGGCGGCAGAAAGGACGCCCGGCGCGCGATGGCCGGGCATTCGTTCGCCGGCAGTGCGTTATTGCTGATAAAAGTCGTAGATATTGCGGGCAACCGTTTTATCCGCAGTTGACAGGCTGAAGCCATTCTCTGTTTTCATCTGCGAACCAATTTTCGCTATGAGCAGCTCCTGCCGCTGGAAGGTGACAACCAGGTCCTTGTTGATATTATCCGCGATGACGTTGTTCAGCGCCTCAGAGCAGTTTACGCTGTGTTTGAGTTTAATGAACACCCCCGGCGAGAGTGCATCTCTTACGCGAATCTCTCCCAGGCAGCGCTTGTTAAGATAAAACGCGTCGTCACCGGCCCGGTACATCAGCCCGTTCTCCGCAGGCGTATCGTTACAGGCACTAATCAGCACGGCGGCGAGAATAACGGGTAGAACTCTGCGCATATTTCTCTTCATCATCGATCTCATGCAGGATGCTCTGTGCCCGGAAAGTAAAACGGGCGCGGCTTCTACCGCGTCTCAGAAGCAACGATTTATGTACCTGCTACAGAAACTTTGCTGGTAACAGCTCACTGCCACGAAAGCCTCACCTACAGTACTGCGCGGTAGTAGCCTGAATCACGCCCCTATTATTTATTCGGTCCATGAGGAGCCAGGGTGAACAGAAGGTGATAAATCTCGCCATCCGGGGCATTGAAATCAACTTCAAATGAGTTAGGCGGATTGAAAGGGTCAGGAACGTTTCTGGCGATGCAGGTCGATCGCCAAGTGATATGGCCATTCTTACCCCCACCCAGCGAGCGCGACTTCCACCAGTCGAACCATGACTGGTCTTGGGGTTGGTCGCTGCCCTTTTCTCTTACATACCAATGATTGCGTTTCGATCGCTGACCCATATCAACTGTCGGGTACATCGGGGACGGTAGTTTTTTCGCTATCAGCATCTGGAGGATCTGCCTGTAAAAGGGAGAGACATGCATTTTGGTCACCCTTAGGCTTGTAAATCAAGGGACAATATTTTACGCAGAAACTATGAAACAACTCCCCGCGAGAATAAGAAAATGGCATCTTTTGCTTCTGGCCTATAATTTGAGTTTGGCATCTGACAGTGGATGACAATGTGCAGGCGTTTTGCTCAATTGCAACCCGAGAAGAATATATCGCTTATTTGGCCGAAGAAGCCGATCGTGACATTGCCTATGCCCCCAAGCCAATCGGACGTTACAAGCTTGCTCTTTGCCCACACGAGCTGCTGCTGAGCGAGCGCGACGAACCCTTGCACCTCGATCTGGTTGTCTGGAATATGCTCCCGGATGGTGGGATAAGTCACCAGTGATTAACGCCCGGGTAACGATGGCGTCCTCTAGTGAACTCGCCATCGTATAGGGCGGGGAATTCTCCTACATGCGCCATCAGATTGGGTCGACGTGTTTTTGGCACGCAGCAGCTTTGCTTCGGCGTGACGTATCTGGTTTTCAAAGTCTTCCAGTGAAGTTTTCCCAGCTCCAATGGCTGAGCCGGTATGCTCGACATATTCCAGGCTTGCCGCTCGCGACCGTCGAAACGGGTCGTAGTAGAAGAACCGATCGTTAACATTTCATCTACAGCCAGACCGTAAGCGATGAGCAGCGGAACACCCGTGAAATGAAGTATGTTGCCTTGCCCGCTCTTGCTCAGCCAGTGCTTGATGTTCAACAATGCCAGATTCAGCGGCGGCGAAGGGCCAAGCATAACTCTGGTATGTTACCGATGCGATACATGCGACATTTGCTGTGGTGGTTGCAATCCATTCGAAACTTGTCAATACCAAGCCATTTATGGAGGTCATGACTGCAATCGGCATCCAGAAACTCTTGATAATTTCGTTTTTCCCGATACTGGTGGAGCTTAGCTTTGGCGGCTCATAGCCAACGATTTCGTCATGTGTATTGCCATCTATAGGATGTATCGTTCAGGGGCTGAATAGGGATCCGTATCGAGAACCATGCCGATGTAATGCCCGAATGATCTAACGATGGTCCCGGGCTCACATACCCATCAAATATGTCGTCAGAGTCCTGGAGCAAGGCTATCGAAGGGGAAACAGACATAAAGCATGTAGCAGCCCAGTTTAAATACCTGGAAGAGAAAGGTTATATCCAAACAAGAATTGATGATGAGGATGGGAAACTCATATTTAATATCGTACTACCGCTCACCAGTATCAACTCATACGGCATAGACTTTATTGATGCGGGGGGATTTTCTTAATTTCGTAGGCATTATCGAGCCATCTCACAAGGTGGCTCGATAATGCCTACGCCACTGGCTCAGCCAACCAATCATCAGCGAACAAATCGACCTGCGACGGAACCCAGCCAGGCTGCATAATGCCTTGTGCGTTCTTCAGGTCGAGATGTGGCGCGATAGTGAATTCACCAGTAATGCCAGCCTTTGCATAATCACTGCCGGGTCGAGGTTCGCTGACGGTGTATCCACCAGCCTTAATGACAAACTGACCTTTCCCGTTCCAGCCTTCGCGATAAATCTTCGCGCCAGATTTAACTGCCTCAAGAGCTTCGCCAAATTTCATATCTTCTCTCTGTTTAGATAGTAAAAAGCCCCGCTATTGCGAGGCCCGTTGTTTATCTGATTGCCTGATATCGGCTTTGTCCCGGTTGCACTGACCCAGAGCCGATAGCAGACTGACATTCAAATCGAGGCTTTGTCCCCACGTCAGATTGTCAGGGATTGCCGGTTGGGTGTTTCATCTGTCAGGATGACAGTTAGGGTTTAAAGTCAAAAAGAATTGTAGTTGGTAAGCCTTTTGGCTTTGTAGGGAGTTTACCTGAATCAACCGTATCATTTATTGCTTCAATAGCACGCTTACAAAGTTCGTCATCACCGGAAACAATCTCAATCTTTTGAATTTGCTCTCCCGGCGGTTGCGTGACCTTGAGCGTGCAACCCTCTCCCTTGTAATTTATCGAATCAAAAAAATTATGCTCTACAGCTTTTTTTACGTTCACTGCATACTCATATAAATTCTTGGGGATTATAGGTGCAGGTTTTGGTGCGCACCCCAAGAGCATCAAGCCAAGCAGAACAATAATACAAAATTTTTTCATTTTTCAGTCCTGTCCTTAGAATAAAAAAACAGTACCACGAATCTCGGCCTTTTTGCAGTGATGTGAAGAGCGTTATCAAAGCCCCTCTATGAAGAAAATGAGCATCGTCACCTCAGGCACTGCGTGCGTATATACTCCTGCTGCTTAACAATCAGCGTCAGGACGCGCCACGGCGCGGCAGGCCCACATACAGGCTTCTTGCATTTTGGTGCGGGCGATAGCCCTTTACGGTGCTGCCGTCCTGCGGTTTCGCCTCACTCATTTCGTCGTAGCCCTTTCGATTGGTTGCGGGCAGTTCGCCAGCACTGATTGTTGTGCGCCAATTTGCTTTTGCTGGCTTGTAGGTGGATATTGCTCGGATGAAACGCATGGAGATAACCAAATGAAACAGATACTTTTTGCATGGTTTGTTTTAACAAATACCTTCGCCTGCATCACCGCCAGCATTAACGTGAACAATTCACTAATGCTGGCTTCAACCGTACCGTGGGTCGTTGGGATTTCTCTCGCTGCAATCACTAATTACTTATTGGCTAAAAAACTAAAGAAAAGCGGGTTTCTGTAGCTCGCGCTTAAGATGTTGGTGTATTCACTATTTCAGGCACTGTGTGCGGATGTATTCCTGCAGGTAGCTCACTTGCCCTGTGATGGTGGAGATTCCGGCTCGGAGACTCCAATAATCCCGTTCAGCGGAGTCAGTAAGTCGGGGGCTGGAAGCATCGCCCACGCTGCCGGCGACGGTCGCTCCGTTCGCGGGACATTTTGCGCTGAGCTGCAACCTGCGCTTGCCAGAATCGACATCCCTACGCAAATCGCTAATGGTGTTTTGCGCATCGGCTAATTCCTTCGTGTATTTGGCATCCAGTGCAGCTACATCGCGCTGACGGGTCTGCATGTCGGTGATGGTGGCGTTTGCCAGGTTGAGCTGCTCAGTCGCTTTATCGCGCTGCTTTTTGAACTCGATGGCGTTGTCGTAGTAGTGATTGGCCAGCTACCCAAGACAAACGTTCAGGCAGATAACCACTGCCCAGATAATGGCGGTTAATCGACTCATTGTTCCAACCCCCAGCACGTCAACGCGCTTTCCTGGTCCCGCCGTTCGACCTGACCGTAACAGCCGTTCTTCTGGCCTTTTGTCAGTCGGCAGTCACGGCCACCATCTTTAATCCACCAGCGAATAGCCTCGCATGCACCATAGGCCACAACTCGACGATCTACGCAGGCGTTAACACCATAGTGAAAATTTACATAACCAAAGTCGTTGCTCATTTTGCGATCTCCGCAATCGGTTAAATTGAACCTAAAGCACATTTTCTCTGCAAAATAATATTTGCAGGCATCTTTGTGATAGTTCTCAGTTTTCCCTACAAACCACATCAATGTGGTTTCATGCAGCAGCTTTTTCCGGAGGCCATCTTTCGTAATCACAGTACCGGTATGGGCTTTAACAATGCTTATTTGGCAGTTTCTGCATTCTTCCGGTCGCTGAATTTGTAAAGGTCAAAATCGATTTTTGGGGAGAAGTTTTAGAAGGATTTGGGAGAAAAGAAAAACCGGCAAATAAGCCGGGCTCCACGCCCGGCTCTCTTTTGCCTGGCAAAATCGCCTACTCGTTTAGCCCGCGATTTTTTAGCATTGGCTCAATCTTAGGATCGTGCCCGCGCCACTGGCGATAAAGTTCAGCTAAATCCGTGCTATTGCCGCGCGACAGAATCGCGTCGCGGAAGCGCTGGCCGTTTTCACGGGTCAGGCCGCCCTGCTCAACAAACCACTGGTAGCCGTCGTCCGCCAGCATCTGCGTCCACAAATAGGCGTAATAGCCCGCGGCGTAGCCGCCGCCGAAAATA
Source organism: Klebsiella terrigena (assembly GCF_006539725.1). GTDB lineage: Bacteria > Pseudomonadota > Gammaproteobacteria > Enterobacterales > Enterobacteriaceae > Klebsiella > Klebsiella terrigena. The sequence continues at coordinate 529,938 of NZ_BJNO01000001.1, forward strand.
TGCGAAAAATAGCTGCTGCGATAGCGCGGCGGTACGGCGGCGAGATCGCACTTCTCCGCGCGCAGGGCCGCCGCTTCAAAGGCGTCCACCTCCTGCGGGACCTTCGCCGACGCCAGGCTATGCCAGTGCATATCCAGCATCGCCGCCGCCAGCAGCTCGCTCATGTCGTAGCCTTTATTAAACTTCGCCGCCCGGTACATGCTCTCGCGCAGCGCGTCGGGCATCGCCTCTCCGGTTTGATAATGACGCGCATAGTGGGCAAATACCTGCGGCTCGCTGGCCCAGTGCTCAAAGATTTGCGACGGAAACTCGACAAAATCGCGCGGGGTATTGGTTCCCGACAGGCTGGCATAGCGCTGGCTGGCGAACAGCCCGTGCAGCGCGTGGCCGAATTCGTGGAATAAGGTGATGGTTTCATCCCACGACAGCAGCGCGCTGCGGCCCGAGCCGGGCTTTTGATAGTTGCAGACGTTGTAGATAACCGGCTGCTGCCGCAGCTCCGTGGACTGCTCAACGAACACGTCCATCCACGCGCCGCCGCTTTTTGAATCTCGCGCATAATAGTCGCCGTAAAATAGCGCCATACCGGCGCCGTTAGCGTCGAAAATTTCCCACACCCGCACGTCTGGATGATAGACAGGAATGTCGAAACGTTCGACGAAGCGCAGGCCAAACAGCTGCGATGCGGTCCAGAATACGCCGTCCAGCAGTACGCGATCGAGCGCAAAATAGGGTTTTAGCTGCGCCTCATCGATAGCGAACCTGGCGCGCCGCACCTGCTCCGCATAGTACGGCCAGTCCCAGGCGGCGGCGGTGAAATCCTCGCCTTCATCATCAATAACCTGTTGAATATCCGCCAGCTCCTGCTCCGCCCTTGCTCGCGCGGCCGGAGCAATTCGGCGCATAAACTCAAAGGCCTGGGCAGGCGCGCCCGCCATCTGATCGGCCATTGACCAGCTGGCGTAGTCAGCCGCGCCCAGCAGCTCCGCTTTCTGCGCCCGGATCGCCACCAGCTGCAGCAGCAGTTCGCGGGTATCGTTATCATCGCCCTTCTGATTGCGCGTCCAGCCTGCGGCAAACAGGTTTTCCCGGGTCTGACGACTGCGCAGTGACAGCAGCGCCGGCTGCTGCGTGGTGTTGAGCAGCGGCAGCAGCCAGCGGTCCTGGAGACCCTTTACAGCCGCCGCTTTTGCGGCCTCGGCGATCTCCTCCGCGCTCAGCCCGTCCAGCTGGTGCAGATAATCAAGCACCAGGCCACCGGATTTTGCCGCGCTCAGCAGCCGCTGCTGGAACTGGCTCTGCAGCGCCGCGGCCTGGGTATTTAGCGCCCGCAGCACCGATTTCTGCTCTTCCGCCAGCCGCGCGCCGGCCAGCAGAAACCGCTGCCAGGTGACCTCAAGCAGGCGCCGGGACTCCGCATCGATCTGCAGATGCTCACGATCCTCCCACACGCGCTGCACGCGTTCAAACAGCGCCGTGTTAAGCCAGATATCGTTGCCCGCCTGCGCAAGCTCGGCGGAAAACTGCTCATCAAGCTGCTGCAGAAGCGGATTGGTATGCGCCCCGGCCATCGCAAAAAAGACCCGGGTCACGCGCGACAGCAGCTGTCCGCTCAGCTCCAGCGCCACCACCGTATTGGCAAAATCCGCGGGCGCCGGATTATTCACTATCGCGGCAATCTCTTCGCGCTGGCGCCGCATGCCTTCATCGAAGGCCGGGCGGTAGTGTTCATCCTCGATCAGATCGAAACGCGGCGCCTGATAGGGCAGCAGGCTGACGCTTAAAAAGGGGTTATTTTCCGACATTATTATCTCCAGGCTGCGGGCATCAGGTTAGATTAGGCAACTCATTGATTGACCGCAATCAATTCTCGAAGTACCGCCTGGCTGTGCCTCATTTTTCATCGCCTGTAACCACACCAGGCGCGGTGATTTCCGTTACCGGTCCGCGTTAACGCATGCTATGGTATGACGACACAAAAGCGTTGAGGAACAGTAAGATGATTATCCTGGTTACCGGAGCAACAGCAGGTTTTGGTGAGAGTATGACCCGCCGCTTTGTCGAGAATGGGCATAAAGTGATCGCCACCGGACGTCGTGAAGAACGTCTGCAAACGCTGAAAGACGAGCTTGGCGACGGCATTTATACGGCCCAGCTCGACGTCCGTAATCGCGCGGCCATCGAAGAGATGATGGCCGGCCTGCCTGCGCAATGGCAGGCCATCGACGTGCTGGTCAATAACGCCGGTCTGGCGCTGGGGCTGGAGCCTGCGCACAGGGCCAGCGTTGAAGACTGGGAAGATATGATCGATACCAACAACAAGGGGCTGGTCTATATGACCCGCGCCGTGCTGCCGGGGATGGTTGAGCGCAACCGCGGCCATATTATCAATATCGGCTCAACCGCCGGCAACTGGCCCTATGCGGGCGGTAACGTCTACGGGGCGACCAAAGCCTTCGTGCGTCAGTTTAGCCTCAACCTGCGCACCGACCTGCACGGCACGGCGATTCGCGTCACCGACATCGAGCCAGGACTGGTGGGCGGCACCGAGTTTTCCAACGTCCGCTTTAAAGGCGACGACGCGAAAGCCGGCAAAGCCTACGAAAATACCCAGGCGCTGACGCCGGACGACGTGACGGAAGCCGTGTGGTGGGTCGCCAACCTGCCGAAACACGTCAATATTAATACTCTGGAAATGATGCCGGTTAGCCAAAGCTTCGCCGGCCTCAGCGTGCACCGTCAGGGCTAATCCCCTTGCCCGGCCTGCGGGCCGGGTATGGGCGCAAAGGCAAAAAACGCGTAAAATAGCGCACATAATCCATTAAAAAGTAACCATCAATGGCCGCAGAATCACAGCTCAATCCAACACAACCGGTAAATCAGCAGATTTATCGGATCCTCCGCCGGGATATCGTCCATTGTCTGATCCCACCCGGCACGCCGCTGTCTGAAAAGGAAGTCTCCGTGCGCTTTGACGTTTCCCGTCAGCCGGTGCGCGAGGCGTTTATTAAGCTGGCGGAAAATGGCCTGATCCAAATCCGTCCGCAGCGCGGCAGCTACGTCAATAAAATATCCCTGTCGCAGGTCCGCAACGGCTGCTTCGTGCGCCAGGCCATCGAGTGTGCGGTGGTGCGTCGGGCGGCGGGAATGGTCAACAGCGAGCAAATTTATCAGCTTGAGCAAAATCTTAATCAGCAGCGCACGGCGGTTGAACGCCAGCAGCTCAATGATTTCTTCCAGCTGGACGATGAGTTTCATCAGAAGCTGTCGCTTATTGCCGACTGCCAGCTTGCCTGGGACACCGTGGAGAATATTAAGGCGACGATTGACCGGGTACGCTATATGAGCCTCGATCACATCAGCTCGCCGGAAATGCTGCTGCGTCAGCATCACCAAATTTTCAAGGCGCTGGAAAATCGCGATGCCGACGCGGTAGACGCGGCGATGCATCTGCACCTGCACGAAATTAGCGAGTCGGTACTATTAATTCGCCAGGAAAACCGCGACTGGTTTAGCGAAGAGTAGTTGCGCTAGCGGCAGGTGCACTCTCCTGCCGCTAAAGATGCAGACCAGGGCCGTTATCGAACCACCAGCACCGGTATTTTAGCGTAGCGTAGAATAGACTCGGCGTTAGAGCCCAGCAGATGGGTGGAAATACCCGGTTTGCGCGAGCCGACAACAATCACGTCATACTCATCGCTGTTGCTGATAGCTAATATTTCATCGCGCACGTTGCCAAACACGACCCGGGTATGAAGACGCTCTGGCGGGATTGAAAACAGACGCGACAGGGTCTTCATTTTTTTCTCCGACTCCTCTTTCATAAAGGTTTCGAATTTATGAATATCGGCCGCAAAACCGCGAAGAATAGAGCGACTGCTGTTTGGCAGGACGTTTAATAACGTAATTTCGCCGTTTTCCGCTGAGGCTAAAAATTCAGCGTGACGTACCGCCTTATCGCTTAAATCCATTTCAAAAACATCTACAGGCAATAAAATTTTTTTGTACATAGCCCGCTCTCCTTTTTCCTGAGGAAGTGTATTCCAGAGGCTTCACTATGCCATAAACATTCTAAATGGAGAACAAACAATCGGCCTAATAAATACATAAGCCATTAAAACAAACACAGCTTATATTTATTTAACTGTGGATAGCTATAGTTATGTATATGCAATGGCCCGGATCATATTTATTGCAGAAAGAGTGAAGATCGGTGGAATGACGTACGGGTAAGACGCGCTGGCGAACGCTATTCGCCAAAGCCGCGTTAATGCCGCCGGAGCCGGCGGCATTGAAGCGAGATTACTGCGCCAGTGCCCAGGCCGCAACGGTCGCCTTCGCCCCCCGGCTCTGCAGCGAGAGATAGGCCTGAGTCACCGCATCGACAAAGCGCGGATCCTGCGCCAGGCTGGCGCCAAATATGGCCTCGATACCGAGCAGCGCGTTCACCCGCGCTTCGCCATCGGCGCTCGCGCGCACGGCCTGCTGAATCACCGGCAGCAGCGGGTCACAAATCTCAATCGCCTCGCCCCGGTCGTCGACACCGCCAACGTAGCGCATCCAGCCGGCTACGCCCAGCGCCAGCAGGCTAAAATCGCTGCGCTGCGCCAGATGCCAGCGTACCGAATCCAGCATTCTCTGCGGCAGCTTTTGGCTGCCGTCCATCGCAATCTGCCACGTCCGGTGCTGAAGCGCCGGATTGCTGTAGCGTTCGATCAGCAGCCCGGCGTAGCGAGCCAGATCGACGCCCTGCACTTTCAGCGTCGGCGCCTGTTCGTTGAGCATCAGGCTGCGGGCTGCGCGAAGATAGTTCTGGTCCTGCATACAGTCGTTAATGTGCTGATACCCGGCAAGGTAGCCGAGATAAGCGAGGAAGGAGTGGCTGCCGTTGAGCATACGCAGCTTCATCTCTTCAAACGGCACAACGTCGGCCACCAGCTCGGCGCCCGCCTTTTCCCATTCCGGGCGCCCGGCGACAAAATTATCCTCAATGACCCACTGACGGAACGGCTCGCAGGCGACGCCGGCCGGATCGCGCACGCCGGTCAGCTGTTCGATTTTATCCAGGGTCGCGGGGGTCACTGCCGGAACGATGCGATCGACCATCGTTGACGGGAAGGTCACGCTTTCGGCGATCCAGTCGGCAAGCTCGCTATCGATAGCCCGCGCCAGGGCGCAGACCACGTTACGTAATACGTGACCGTTTTCCGGCATATTGTCGCAGGACATCACGCTGAATGCCTGTAAACCGGCGGCTTTACGGCGCGCCAGCGCTTCCACGATAACGCCTGGCGCGGACTTCGGCTGATGCGGATTCTGTATATCGGCAACTATCAGCGGATGATCCAGCTGCAGCTCACCGCTGGCCGGTGAATGGCAGTAGCCCTTTTCCGTGATGGTCAGCGAAACAATAGCCACCTGCGGTTCACACATTTTTGCAAGTACGCTTTCCAGCCCCGCAACCTGCGCATGCATCGCCTGCTTAACGACGCCGACCACCCGCGCGGTCCAGGCTTCCGCCGACATTTCGGCGACGGTATACAGCAGGTCCTGCTGCTGCAGATCGGCAATTTGCTGCTCGCCGCCAATCAGGTTTACCTCGGTATACCCCCAGTCGCTGCCGTGTTCCGCGGCCAGAATATCGGCATAGACCGCCTGGTGCGCGCGGTGAAAGGCGCCGAAACCGAGGTGAACGATACGGGAAATAAGGGTGCTGCGATCGTAAGAAGGAAGCGTTGCTCTGGCTGTTAAAAGCGTGTTTTGCATCTTTAGACTCGCTGTATAGAAACGGTATGAGTGTTGACTGCCATACCAGATTACCGCCCGTGAGTGACTGTGTTTTGATTTGCATTAATTAACGGGCGATTGGTACGACAGAAATACAATGTTGTGTGACAGGTCTGGCATTTTTTTGTTTTTCACCACAAGCTATCACACAGGTTTGCTTAACTTTGCGCCGAGGGTGCCGGCTCTGGGCGACGTTTTTCCGCCGGGATATCGCACCACAGCTGGTCATAGTCGTAGCCGGTGAGGTCTTCAACAATGCGTCGCGCTTCGGGGGTGACGTTCTGCTTGAGACCGTTGGCCTTCAGGCGATCGACCTCATCGACAAAGATCTTGTGCGTCTGCTTGTTGAGGTGGAAGGTCAGCGCCTGCCACAGCGCGATCAGCAGCAGCCCTGCGGTACCGGCGAAAAGCAGTATGGCGATGGTATCAATGGCTTCCTGCGGCTGATTGACGCTGCCCTTCACAAAACCGCCGCTTTGCAGCAGCAGCCCCACCGCGAACGTGGCGATCGCCACCGTCGTCTTACGCGAAAACGTCATCACGGCGGCGAACAGGCCTTCCCGACGCTGACGGGTGATCATTTCATCGATATCCGGGATAAACGGGAAAACGTTCCACGGCGTAAATTCAAGGACGCAGCGCCCCACCTGGTACACGCCGGCAAGGATCAGCAGCAGCAGAACCTTATTGTCCGTCGGGAATTGATAAACGAGGAACAGCCCGCCGAGGCACAGCATCATCAGGCAATAGGCGAAGACGTACAGACGCGACGGGCCGTACTTGATAATGGCGACCCCGGCCGCCAGCGTAACCGGCAGGCCCACGATGCTCATCGACAGCAGCGTTCCCGCCAGCGAAGATGAGACGTTCAGGCAGTAGACGCAGAAAAAGACGAACACCGTGTTATAGACATCTTTCGCGGTGAACGAGAACAGATAAATAGCCAAATGCTTGCGAAACGCGCGAACCTTGAGGGTCGAAGCGTACTCCTTAAATAGATGACCAAAGGACCTCATCTTCTCGGCAAAGGTCTTCTCCACGGCTTTACTTTCTAACTCTGCCTGCATTTCCGGCGTCAGCTCACGTTCCCAGGTGACCTTCCACGAGATAAACACGCAGAGCATAAACAGCACCGCAAACACCACCCCGTTGATGAAATAGGCGCTGGCGTCATTTTCGCCAAAGTGATTAATCAGCAGGCCGGGAATAAACGTTGCGAGAAAGGTTCCGGAAGCGGAGAGAAACATGCGGCAGGTTGAAAGCTTGGTACGCGCATTAAAATCTTTGGTCATTTCCGAAGGCAGGGTTTCCCAGGGAATTAAGACCATGGCGGCAATAATCTCAAACGCCAGATATACCGCAAGGTAGAAGCCGTAGCTCATGCCATCCAGCCAAAGCAGCGCATAGACCAGCATCAGCGGCGCGCCGATCAGCAGAAAAAAGCGCCGGCGGCCGAACTTCTTACCTAAATAATTCTTATAAAAGTGGTCGGTAAAGCTGCCCATAAACAGGCTAACGATGGCATCCACAATACGTGCGATGGCCACAATAGAGGCGGCTTCAATGGGCGAGAGGCCCACAAAGGTGGTGTAAAAAAACAGCAGCCAGGCACCAATTACGGTAAACGCTCCGCCTCCCATAATATCGGTCATACCATATCCGATACTTACCGGGATGGTAATTTTCTTATTACTCCGAGCCATATCAAATCCTCACGTCAGGATGAATATTAAAATTTAAAATATGCTTGCGCATTATCGTGACAGATGTTTTTTATCATTCTGGTTAATATCACTTCATCATCATGGACTTCACCGCGCGTCACCCAGCCGCCAATTAAATTACAAAGAATACGGCGAAAATAATCATGGCGAGGATACGAAATAAGACTGCGGGAGTCGGTGAGCATGCCAATAAAATTCATTAGTAAGCCCTGGTCGGCCAGCGTGTTTAGCTGACTCTCCATGCCGCGCCGGGTATCGTTAAACCACCAGCCGGAGCCAAACTGGATCGGCGATTTAACGCCGTGCTCTGCGCTCTGAAAGTTGGCAATAGCCGATGCCACGACGTCGTTGTAGGCCGCATTCAGGTTGTAGACGATGGTTTTCGGCAGCGCATGGCGCCGGCTCAGGCCGTCGAGAAACTGATTCAAACTGCCGGCAAGCGCCGGCTGATCGGCAATGGAGTCGAAGCCAGAGTTAATTCCGGATTGCTCCAGCATCAGGCTGTTATTGTTACGAATGGCGCCAAAATGAATCTGCATCGCCCAGCCGCAGCGCCGGTAGTGCTTTGCCAGCAGCACAAAAATCGCGCTATTCAGGCCATGCTGCTCTTCGGCAGTCAGCTCCTGGCCGCTGAGCTTCTGCGCAAAGAGCCTTGCGGCTTCCTGCCGAGACACCTCGCGCCAGACCAGAGCCTGTAAACCGTGATCGGAGATGCGGCATCCGGCATCGTGGAAATAGTCGACGCGATTGGCTAGCGCCCTTTCAAAATCATCCAGCGTGGCGATCGGCACATCAGCTATGGCCGCGAGCTGCTGCATAAAGATGAAGAACGCCTGCGGGTTCTCTTCGAAGAAACCGTCTGGGCGAAAGGTGGGCAGTACCTTCACCGGAAAGCCGTCATCACTCTTCAGGAGCTTGTGGTAATGCAGGGTATCCAGCGGCGAGTCCGTGGTGCAGATCGTCTCGACATTCGAGCGCAGGATCAGCTGGCGAGGCGTGAACGCGTTCTCCCGCAGCCGCGCGTTGCAGTGGTTCATAATTCGGCGCCAGCTTTGGCGATTCAGCGCTTCATCGCAGTCAAAATAGGCCTGCAGCTCAAGATGAGTCCAGTGATAAAGCGGGTTGCCAAAGCAGGACTCGACCGTCTCCGCCCAGGCCTGGAATTTCTCCTCGGCTGCGGCGTCGCCGGTAATAAAACGTTCATCAATAGCGTTAGCCCGCATGGCCCGCCATTTATAATGATCGCCGGCCAGCCAAAGCTCGCTTATATTAGCAAAGGCGTTGTTCTCATAAATGTCCCTGGCCTCGAGATGACAATGATAGTCAATAATCGGCAGATTCTTAGCAATATCATTGTATAAGCTCACGCCACGATCGTTACTCATCATAAAACGCTCATTAATTAATGCCATAACTCCCCTCTTAACAATCACGTCCATTGCTCAATAAGATGCAGAGAATATATCCGCAGCGGCGCCTGACTCTCTGCGTAATATGTAAAATAGAGTCAGAGCTCCCGGACAGTCGCCAGAGAAAATAATCAGCGCGACCGGGAGGCCATCTAAATATCAATAAATACTTTCCAGCTATCAGCAGAGATGATAATGACGCAGAGCCAGACTCTTTTTTTAAATATACTGGCCGGATTTTTCGTCTTTACGCAGCGGGAGCGTATCGGCGGCATCGTTTGCCAGGCTCAGGTCGCGGTCGCGCACTTCCGGCATCAGGATGGCGGACAGTAAGCCGATCACCGAATAGCAAATCAGCATCACCACCACCGGCAGCCACGAGTCGGTCATATTACAGAAAATACCCGCCAGCACCGGGCCGAAACCCACGGCAACCAGCCCCCCCATCTCTTTTGAGATAGCCATGCGGGTGAAGCGATTACGCGATCCAAACAGCTCGGCCATGGTAATATTTTCCAGCGCAAACAGGCCCAGTACCGCCACGTTATGAATAACAACCAACGATGCCATAATAGTGCTCACGCTGTGGCTTTTATCCATGATAATTGCCAGCATCGGATAGGCTAAAATAATCGCCGAAATATTGACGATAATATACGGCGTGCGCCGCCCTACTTTATCTGAAAGCCAGCCTAGCAGCGGAATAGTGATAAAACCGATCGCCGAGCTAATCATTAACGCATCTGTCGGGATCGCTTTATCAAACAGCAGGGTTTGCACCAGATAGCCCGCAAGGAAGGTTTGAATCAGCCCCGAGTTGCCCGCCTGGCCGAAGCGCAGGCCGGTTGCCAGCCAGAATGATTTACTCTTCAGCATCGCGCCAAAGCTATTCTCCTGGCTGCTGGCGGCGCTCTGCCGGCTGCCGCCCTCGGCGACTTTTTCAAATACCGGGCTTTCCTTGAGGTTCAAGCGCAGCCAGATGGCGAAGATCATCACCACCACGCTGGCAAGGAACGGAATACGCCAGCCCCACGCCACCAGCTGCTCGCGGTCGAGCAGGAAGAACATCACCGCCCAGATTGCCGTAGCGCTGAGGGTGCCGCAGTTGGTTCCCATCGCCACCAGCGAAGAGATAATGCCGCGCTTACCTTTCGGCGCATATTCCGCCAGCATCGTTCCGGCCCCGGATATTTCCGCGCCCGCGCCCAGCCCCTGAATCACGCGCAGGGTGACCAGCAGCACCGGCGCAAGGATCCCCACCTGGGCATAGGTGGGTAAAACGCCGATCAGCGTCGTACAGATGCCCATCATGGTGATGGTAATAAAAAGAACTTTCTTGCGGCCGATGCTATCGCCCATTCTGCCGAAAATAAACGCCCCGACGATGCGGGCAATATATCCTGCGCCGTAGGTCCCCATGGCTAAAATAAGCGCCATCGCCGCAGACTGTTCGGGGAAGAATATTTCATGGAATACCAGCGCGGCGCCTAAAGAGTAAAGCTGGAAATCCATAAACTCCAGCGCGGTACCTAACCAACCGGATACAGCCGCGCGGATGAGATCGGAGGTTGTTCTCTCATTCTTTACTGTCGTCATCTTTATAATCTCTAATTGTGTAGGATATAGAGTCTGGCGTTGTATTGGCTGTCAGAAGGTTAATAAAACCTTACAGCAGCTCTTGCGGTCATTTTCAAACAGCTCCATTGCCTCAGCGACCTGTTGATAGTCGAAGGTATGGGTAATTAACATTTCCGGATTAATCAGCCCTTGTTCCAGCCAGCGCAAAACAATCGGGAATTTATTGGCGTTTAGCCGCGAGGAAAATATCGACAGCTCTTTACCGGTAATCCCCTGCTGCGCCACCTGCGACGGCTCGGTAGAGAATCCCATCAGGACAATTCTGGCCGCCGGTGAAGCCAGCGTAACCGCCTCCTGTAATATTGTCGGGTGGCAGGCGGCGTCGATAATTAGCGTCGGCTTCACCTCTAACACCTCGGCTAATGAGTGCTCGCCGTTATTGATCGTGCGGTCGGCACCGTTGCGCTGGGCCATCTGCAACCGTTCATCGATTCGGTCAACCACAATCACCTGGCCGACTTTGTAGACCTGCTTAAGGACCTGGATGGTGGTTAAGCCCATCGGCCCGGCGCCGTAAACCAGCGCCACGTCCTGCTCGGTCGGCGTCACCTGCCCGGTCACGTTGGCGGCGATCGTGAAGGGTTCCACCATTACCGCATGCCTGTCCGACACGCCGTCTGGCACCTGCCAGGCGTTTTTCGCCGGCACCACCGCATACTCGCTGAAGCCGCCGTCCCGGTGCACACCGATAACCACCAACGAGGTGCAGACGTTCGGTTTGCCTACCGAGCAGGGATAGCAGCGTCCGCAGCTGATAACCGGATCCACGCACACCCGCTGGCCCACGGTTTTATCCGTCACCCCGGCGCCAACCGCATCGATAGTGCCGAAGAATTCGTGGCCGATAACGCGCGGGTATTTTGCAAACGGGTTGTGTCCGCGATAGATGTGGCTATCCGAGCCGCATATTCCCGCCAGCTGCACCTTGACCCGAACGTCCCCCGCGGCAGGCTCTGGCAGCGCGCGCGCCTCAATCACCAGCTCATTGGGCTGGCGGATAACGATACTTTTCATTTTATTCTCCTTACCAGTTCCACAAGGTGCCATCTTCTAACCGCGCCACCGGCAGGCAGGCCGGATCGTACGGATATTTCGCTGCCAGCTTCTCGTCAAACTCAATTCCCAGCCCTGGCTTTTCGCCTGGGTGCATATAGCCGTTATCGAACGTCCAGCTATGCGGGAAAACGTCGAGCATCTGCTCGGAGTAGCCCATGTACTCCTGGACGCCAAAGTTCGGCACCCACAGGTCAAAGTGTAGCGCCGCCGCCATGCAGATCGGCGACAGGTCGGACGGGCCGTGCGAGCCGGTGCGCACCTGATAAAGCGAGGCAAAATCGGCGATACGGCGCATGCCGGTGATCCCGCCGGCGTGGGTCACGGTGGTGCGGATATAGTCAATCAGCTGCTCCTCTATCAGCTGCTTGCAGTCCCAGATGCTGTTAAAGACTTCCCCGACCGCAATGGGGGTCACGGTGTGCTGGCGGATCAGGCGGAAGCACTCCTGATTTTCAGCCGGCGTCGGATCCTCCATCCAGAACAGACGATACTCCTCGATGCTCTTGCCAAAGCGCGCGGCCTCGATCGGCGTCAGGCGATGGTGCATGTCATGCAGAAGGTGCTCGTTGAAACCAAATCTTTCGCGCACGGCGGCAAACAGCTGCGGGGTAAAATCAAGATACTTCTCCGTCGACCACAGCTGCTCTTCCGGCCACAGGCCTTTGGTCGCCGGCTCGTAGGCCTGCCCTTTGCCTTTTGCCATCCCGTAGGTGGTCTTCATCCCAGGAATGCCGCACTGCACGCGGATGGCCTTAAAGCCCATCTCTTTGTGGCGAGCGTAGTCATCCAGCACTTCGTCAATGGAGTGGCCCGTGGTGTGGCAGTAAACCATCACCCCTTCACGTGAAGCCCCGCCCAGCAGCTGATACAGCGGCATCCCCGCCGCCTTCGCTTTAATATCCCACAGGGCCATATCGACGGCAGAGATAGCCGACATGGTCACCGGCCCGCGGCGCCAATAGGCGCCCTTGTAGAAGAACTGCCAGATATCTTCGATACGCTGCGCGTCGCGGCCGATAAGCTGCGGGCAGAGGTGATCCTGCAGGTACGATGCGACGGAGAGCTCGCGACCGTTTAAGGTGGCATCCCCCAGCCCGACGATGCCGTCATCGGTGGTGATTTTTAGGGTGACAAAGTTACGTCCAGGACAGGTGACGAAAACTTCAGCGGCAACGATCTTCATCTTTTTTTATTCCTTACATCTCTGCGGTTAGTGAATAAAATTAAATCACCAGACCTACTACCATACAAGTATAATGATCGAAAAAGATGCTATTGGTCACATTAATGCCCGGGCCTGACGCGGCGGCCGCTGGCTGAAGAAACGCGGTAAACAGAGGTGGAAACAGGCGCGATTCCGCACGGTCGGCGCATCGTCTGCCCCGGCGCTGCGCCCGTAAGGTTGGCTACGCGCGACCCCATCCGGCGACGATAATGAGCATTCCGCACAGCGCAATAACCGCGCCGGCCCAGTCGTAGTGGCTGAGCTTAACGCCGTCAACAAAGCGCAGCCACAGCAGCGCGGTGCAGACATAGACTCCGCCGTAGGCGGCGTAAACGCGTCCGCTCGCCGCCGGGTGCAGGGTCAGCAGCCAGACGAACATCGCCAGCGCGAGTCCGGCGGGCAGCAGCAGCAGCGGCGTGGCACCCCGCTTTAGCCAGAGCCAGGGTAAATAGCAGCCGAGGATTTCGCACAGGGCGGTGGCGAAAAAGAGCAGCGTGGTTTTGAGCATTAAAGATACGTAAATAGCGCAGAGAGTGGCGGCATTCTACGCGATAATTGCCCCGCTCCCACTTCCTTTTGTCGGGTATGCCGTAGAAAAGAGATGTAGTAAACTCGTATTAAGGGCTATCCCTTTTTATCACTCAAAGGAAACCGTGATGAAAATGACACTGAACAAACGCTGGTGCCTGACCGCCATGCTGGCGCTAAGCGCCGTGGCCTTCACCGCCTCGTCTTTTGCTAAAACCGACACGCTGGTGATTGAATCCGGCGATAGCGCGCAGAGCCGCCAGAACGCCGCCATGGAAAAAGAGCAGTGGAACGACACCCGCACTCTGCGCCATAAGGTCAACACGCGCACCGAGAAAGAATGGGATAAGGCCGACGTCGCTTTTGATGCCCAGGATAACTGCCAGAAAAGCGCGAACGTCAACGCCTACTGGGAGCCGAATACCCTGCGCTGCCTCGATCGCCGCACCGGCCGTACCGTAGCGCCGTAACCCGTCACGCATGGCGCCTGCGGGCGCCATAATTCATTATTATCGCCAGCATTGCTGCACAGGAACACCCATGACCGACGCTCATACCGTCAAGCTGCGCCCGCTAGAGCGCGAAGATCTCCGTTTTGTTCACCAGCTCGATAACAACGCCAGCGTAATGCGCTACTGGTTTGAAGAGCCGTATGAGGCCTTTGTCGAGCTCTCGGACCTCTATGACAAGCATATTCACGATCAGAGCGAGCGCCGGTTTGTGATTGAGTGCGACGGGGAAAAAGCCGGTCTGGTCGAGCTGGTTGAGATTAACCACGTCCACCGACGCGCCGAGTTTCAGATTATTATCTCCCCGGACTATCAGGGGCGAGGTCTTGCGACCCGCGCCGCTAAGCTGGCAATGGACTACGGCTTTACCGTACTCAACCTCTATAAGCTGTACCTCATCGTCGACAGCGAAAATGAAAAAGCGATCCACATCTACCGCAAGCTTGGGTTTATGGTCGAGGGCGAGCTCATTCACGAGTTTTTCATTAACGGCGAATACCGCAATACTATTCGGATGTGCCTGTTCCAGCATCAGTACCTTAGCGAACACCGCCCGCAGGGCCCGACGCTGCTGAAGCCAACGGCTCAGTAGTATTCGATGCTATTTTTGATGGTGTAGTGGCGCGTTAACGGCGGCTGCACGCTTTCATCGATAACCTGCAGCTCGCACTTCACCGGGTTGTCGTGACTGTCGTAGTCGCAGGTCTGCCGCACGCTGCCTAGCTCGCGATCGTTGAAGGTGCTCACCGCCGTGTAGTCCAGCTTTTTACGCGGATCGGCCGCCGGCGTTGAGACCACCGTAAAGCGCTCGTCTTTGGCGGTGGTGGTTTTGCCTAGCGGATAGCCTTCGTCATCATAGCGGTAGCTGGCCGTGGTCTCTTTGCCGCGGGCGGTCACCACAAAGCCATTGTCATCCGTTTCCCAGCTCACGCCCGCCGACGGCATTTCGGCAAGCTGGCACTTTCCCTGCAGGCGCAGGCGCTTTTCACGCGTTTGCGCATCGAGATAGTAGTTCGCGTCGAGCAGCAGCGTGGCGCCGGTGTTATTTTCGCGATCCTGGAAAGCCAGCAGATCGAAGCAGCCCTCGCTGGATAATCGCCCGCTGACCTGTTTCACCACTTCATCATGCTCATCGAGCAGCGTCTGGCTGAAATCTTTCACCGGGCCACGCAGCGGGTCAAATTCAAATTCGTTGGAAAAACTCGCCATTTCTGGCGTAAAGGCCTGCGGCGCGGATTGATTATCGCAGGCGCTGAGCGCCATGGTCGCCAAAACCAGTAAAAACAGTTTGTTCACGCCCGATTCCTTCTGTGTCCCTATGCAATCATATTAGCAAATACAATTGTTTACACCAGTTCTGCTATGCTTAAATCTGGATGACGTCAATAAGGAGTTTATGATGAAAATATCCCCCTGGCTCTGCGCGGCTCTGCTGCTGGGTTCGACATCAGCGCTTGCCGCACCGGATTCCTGCGAACGGGTAAAAAGCGATATTCAGCAGAAAATCATCAATAACGGCGTGCCGGCGACGAGCTTTAGCCTGAGCATCGTCCCCAGCGACCAGCCTGACCAGCCCGGCGCTCAGGTTGTCGGACACTGCGCCAACGACACCTTTAAAATCACCTATACCCGCAGCGCCGGCACCGACAGCGAAGCGCAGTAACCCGCCCCTGCTTCAAGTGAAGGATATTATCCCTGGGTTGACCAGGGATAATATTCATCTACCTCTATATAAGTATTATGGATCTCCCATCCGCTCGAATGCAGAATCCGGCGGAATTTCATCATAATAACAATCAGGGAGTGAGTAATGTCTTATCCGGAATATGACGGCGGCCTCAGCCGTCGCACGCTAATTAAATCCTCAGCGATCGGTTCACTGGCGTTAGCGGCCGGCGCAGTGTCGCTGCCGTTTAGCCTGCGCGGCGCGGCGGCGGCCGTTCAGCAGGCCACCCAGGGCGAAGAACGGGTGGTGTGGGGAGCCTGCTCGGTGAACTGCGGCAGCCGCTGCGCGCTGCGTCTGCACGTACGCGATGACGAAGTGGTGTGGGTTGAGACCGATAACACCGGGCAGGATATTTATGGCGATCACCAGGTGCGGGCCTGCCTGCGCGGCCGCTCTATCCGCCGACGCATCAACCACCCCGACCGCCTGAACTATCCGATGAAACGAGTCGGTAAGCGCGGCGAAGGAAAGTTTGCCCGCATCAGCTGGGACGAAGCGCTGGACACCCTGGCCGGCAGCCTGCAGCGGATCGTTAAAGAGTACGGTAACGAAGCGGTCTACATCAACTACTCCTCCGGGATCGTCGGCGGCAACATGACCCGCTCGTCGCCCTCCGCTTCCCCGGTAACCCGCCTGATGAACTGCTACGGCGGCTCTTTAAACCAGTACGGCACCTACAGCACCGCCCAAATTGCCTGCGCCATGCCCTACACCTACGGCAGCAACGAGGGCAACAGCACCTCCGACATCGAAAACAGCAGGCTGGTGGTGATGTTCGGCAATAACCCGGCGGAAACCCGCATGAGCGGCGGCGGGATTACCTATTATCTTGAACAGGCTCGCGCGCGCTCCAACGCCAGAATGATCGTTATCGATCCGCGCTATACCGATACCGCCGCCGGCCGCGAAGACGAGTGGATCCCCATTCGCCCCGGCACCGACGCGGCGCTGGTGGCCGGCATCGCCTGGGTACTGATAACGGAAAACCTTGTCGACCAGCCGTTCCTTGATACCTGCTGCGTAGGCTACGACGAAAAAACGCTGCCCGCAGGCGCGCCGGCAAACAGCCATTATAAGGCCTGGATCCTAGGCGAAGGGGATGATGGAACCGCTAAAACGCCGCAGTGGGCGTCGCGGATTTGCGGCATTCCGGTCGACCGCATCGTCAAGCTGGCGCGAGAGATCGGCAGCACCAGGCCGGCCTATATTTGTCAGGGCTGGGGGCCACAGCGCCAGGCCAACGGCGAGCTGGCCGCCAGGGCCATCGCCATGCTGCCGATTCTGACCGGCAACGTCGGGATTAGCGGCGGCAACAGCGGCGCGCGCGAATCAACCTATACCATCACCATCGAGCGCCTGCCGGTGCTGACTAACCCGGTGAAAACCGCCATCTCCTGCTTTAGCTGGACCGACGCCATCGCGCGCGGGCCCGAAATGACCGCCCTGCGCGACGGCGTACGCGGCAAGGATAAGCTGGACGTGCCGATCAAGTTCCTGTGGAACTACGCCGGGAATACCATTATTAATCAGCATTCTGACATCAACCGGACCCACGAAATCCTGCAGGACGACAGCAGGTGCGAAACCATCGTGGTGATCGATAACTTTATGACCTCATCGGCTAAATATGCCGACATCCTGCTTCCGGACCTGATGACCGTCGAGCAGGAGGATATTATCCCCAACGACTACGCCGGCAATATGGGCTACCTGATCTTTATTCAGCCCGCCACCTCGCCGAAGTTTGAGCGCAAACCGATCTACTGGATCCTCAGCGAAGTGGCAAAACGCCTCGGCGATGAGGTCCTGCAAAAGTTTACCGAAGGACGCACTCAGGCGCAGTGGCTGCAGCATCTTTACGCCCTGATGCTGGCGAAAGACCCCGCGCTGCCCGCCTACGACGAACTTAAAGCCATGGGGATCTATAAGCGTAAGGATCCCGCGGGCCATTTTGTCGCCTATCGCGATTTCCGCCGCGACCCGCTCGCCAATCCGCTAAAAACGCCTTCCGGCAAAATTGAGATCTACTCCAGCCGGCTGGCCGATATCGCCGCCAGCTGGCAGCTTGCGGCGGACGACACCATCAGCCCGCTGCCGGTGTACGCCTCCACCTTCGAAGGCTGGGATGACCCGCTGCGCAGCCAGTTTCCGCTGCAGCTTTTTGGCTTCCACTACAAAGCGCGCACCCACTCGAGCTACGGTAACGTCGATATTCTGCAGGCCGCCTGCCGCCAGGAGGTGTGGATTAACCCGCTGGACGCCGAGCGTCGCGGGATTAAAAACGGCGATATGGTGCGCGTCTTTAACCAGCGCGGCGAGCTGCGCATTCCGGCAAAAGTAACGCCGCGCATTATGCCCGGTGTCTCAGCGATGGGCCAGGGTGCGTGGCATGACGCCAATATGGACGGGGATCGTGTCGACCGCGGCGCCTGCATTAATACGCTGACCACCCACCGTCCGTCGCCGCTGGCGAAAGGCAATCCTCAGCACACCAACCTGGTTGAAATTGCCAAAGCCTAAGGAGAACGAGTATGGGAAACGGATGGCATGAATGGCCGCTGGTGCTGTTTACGGTGCTGGGCCAGTGTGCGGCGGGAGCGCTGATCGTCAGCGGCCTGGGCTGGCTGTCGCTGAAAAATAACTCCGAAGCCCGGCAGCGCCTGGTGCGCAGCATGATCGCTATCTGGCTGCTGATGGGGGTCGGCTTTCTCGCCTCCATGCTGCACCTTGGTTCACCGCTGCGGGCGTTCAATTCGCTCAATCGCCTCGGCGAGTCGGCGCTGAGTAATGAAATCGCCAGCGGCATCATCTTCTTTGCCGTCGGCGGGCTGTGGTGGCTGCTGGCGGTCACCAGCAAAATGCCCGCCGCGCTGAGTGCGCCGTGGCTGGCCGTGAGCATGCTGCTGGGGGGCGTTTTTGTCTTTGCAATGACCCGGGTTTACCAGATTGATACCGTTCCGACATGGTATAATGGCTATACCACCGGCGCCTTTTTTCTGACCATGCTGCTCTGCGGGCCGCTGTTTGCCGCACTGCTGCTGCGCGCAGCCAACGTGTCGTTTAACGGCAGCGTCTTCGCCTCGCTGAGCGTTCTGGCGCTGCTGGCCAGCAGTGCCATCGTCGTGCTGCAGGGTTTTGGCCTCGGCGATATTCACAGCTCGGTGCAGCGCGCCGGCGCGTTGGTTCCGGGGTACGGGTTCTGGCAAACCTGGCGCATCGCGCTGCTGGCCCTTGGTCTCGGCTGCTGGCTGTGCCCGCTCATTCGCGGCATCCGCCCGCGTACCGGCGGGTTATGCCTCGGGCTGCTGCTGGTGCTGGCCGGAGAACTGATTGGCCGCAGCCTGTTTTATGGCCTGCATATGACCGTCGGCACGGCAGTTGCCGGTTAATTTTTCGTGCGCGGACAGCCGCGCCGCACTAAGGAATATAAGCATGATGCAACCCCCATTCCGCGACGCCGTCGCGCTGAGCGCCCGCACCCTCGGCGCGCTATTTTCGTTTGCCCCGCAAAGCGAGCAGGCCGCCCCGCTGGTCAGCGCCCTGCGCGACGGAAGCTGGCAGGCCCAGTGGCCCTTTGCGGTGCCCGCTGAGGTGGTTGCCCGCTTCACCGAACACAACGACGAGCCGCTGGACGAGGCGTGGCAGCGCCTGTTTATCGGCCCCTGGGCCCTGCCGGCACCGCCGTGGGGCTCCGTCTGGCTGGATAAAGAGAATGTCCTGTTCGGCGATTCGACGCTGGAGCTCAGGGAGTGGATGCGGCAGAACGGCATCGCCCGCGCCGCGCAGAACAACGATCCGGAAGATAGCTTTGGCACCCTGCTGCTGCTGGCCGCCTGGCTATGCGAGTCCGGGCAGGATGAGGCCTTTTCGCAGCTGCTGGCCCGGCATCTGCTGCCCTGGTCGGGCCGCTTCCTGGCGGTTTTCGTCAGCGAAGCCGGACATCCGTTTTACCAGGCCCTGGGTCAGCTAAGCCAGGCCACGCTGGCGGAGTGGCAAGACACGCTGACTCTTGTCGTCGCCGACAAACCGCTCTATCGCTAGCCTCGTCGCCATGTCGCGGATCTCAGATGTCCAGCCCATGAGTGACAACGTCACATAAAGTGTCTTCCGTTCCTCCTTTTCTCCGCTGCGCGGCGGCAAAGGAGGCACTTATCGCTTTTGCTTATAACGTTATTCCCCTGCACAATAAGGCACTCATTCCCGCAACGCGTAATGTCCGATGCATCGTTTGCCTGCTTATCCTGATATTCAGGTCATGTTTCGCCGCCTGCTGGTCGCCACGCTGATCGGTATTCTGGCGGCACTCGCCGTGGCGCTCTTTCATGCCGCGATGGGGCTGCTGGAGGCGCTGCTCCTCAGCAATCGGAGCGGAAGCCTGGTCAACGCCGCCGAATCGCTGCCGTGGTGGCGACGGCTGCTGACGCCAGCGGCCGGAGGATTTGCCGCCGGCACCCTGCTCTGGATCTGGCAGCGCCGCACCCGCCAGCGTCCGCATGCGCCGACCGATTATATGGAGGCGCTGGAAACCGGCGACGGCCGCTTCGATACGCCGGCCAGCCTGATAAAATCCTGCGCCTCGCTGCTGGTGGTGACCACCGGCAGCGCCATTGGCCGCGAGGGGGCGATGATCCTGCTGGCGGCGCTGGCGGCCTCGCTGTTCGCCCGGCGCTTCACGCCCAAAGAGGAGTGGAAATTATGGGTAGCCTGCGGTGCCGCCGCCGGCATGGCCAGCGCCTATCACGCCCCCCTGGCCGGAAGCCTGTTTATTGCCGAGATTCTGTTCGGTACGCTGATGCTGGCTTCGCTCGGCCCGGTGGTTATTTCAGCGGTTGTCGCGCTGCTGGTCAGCCATCTGCTAAACGGCAGCCAGCAGCCCCTTTACCAGGTGACGCTCAGCCTTCCCCTCACCGCCGTTCACTACGGGCTGATGCTGGCGACCGGCCTGCTGGCCGGGCTCTGCGGGCCGATCTTCGTCTGGCTGATGGGCTGGAGCCATCGCGGCTTTCTGCGCATGCGCCTCTCGCCGCCCTGGCCGCTGGCGCTCGGCGGCGTCATCGTTGGCCTGCTGTCGCTGCTGGCGCCGGCGGTATGGGGGAACGGTTACAGCACTGTACAGAGCTATCTCCAGTCGCCGCCGCTGCTGGGAGCAATCGCCGTGGTATTCGCCTGTAAGCTGCTTGCGGTACTGGCCAGCAGCGGCTCGGGCGCGCCCGGCGGCGTGTTTACGCCGACGCTGTTTGTCGGGCTGGCAATGGGCATGCTGTTCGCCAGCTTCACCGGCCTGTGGCTGCACGGTTCTGAGGTGGCGATTATGCTGGGTCTGGCCGGAATGGCGACCTTCCTGGCGGCAACAACGCACGCGCCAATTATGTCGACCCTGATGATTTGTGAAATGACCGGGCAATATGCGCTACTGCCCGGCTTGTTGATGGCCAGCGTGCTGGCATCGGTGCTGTCGCGAACGCTACGCCAGGACTCGATCTACCGCCATCACCTCACCTAGCCGCGCCAGGTCAATATACTGGCTCAGCTCGCGCTGCTCGGCGCGCGGCAGATAGGGCAATTCGCCGATCAGCGGACCCGGCAGTTTTTTGCTTAAGACGTCGATGATTTCAGCGTAGTGCGCCAGACCCGGATTAATGCGGTTGGCGACCCAGCCGATAAGCGGCAGGCCGTCATTGGCAATGGCCTGCGCGGTCAGCAGGGCGTGGTTGATACAGCCCTCCTGAATGCCCACCACCATCAGTACCGGCAGCTGCTCCTGCACCACCCATTCGGACAGCGGACGCAGATCGTTCATCAGGCTGCGCCAGCCGCCGGTTCCCTCAACCACCACGTGATCGACCTGGCCGCTCAGGCGCTGCAGTCCGTCCGTCAGCAGCCCGTAGTTGATGGGGCTGCTGTGCGCCACGCTGCTTTCATCTTCGCTTAACGCTATGGGATTGACAGCATCATAGGGTAACGCCAGCGTCGACACGCTTTGTAAAATCAGCGCGTCTTTGTTACGCAACCCGTCCGGCGTCTCTTTGCTGCCCTTCGCTACAGGCTTGTACCCGGCGACGCTTTTGCCCTCAGCGGCCAGTGCCTGCAGCAGCGCACGAGAAACCACCGTCTTCCCGACGGCGGTGTCAGTACCTGTTATAAAGAAACGCTTAAACATCACTAACCCCACAGTTATGTTGATGAAATATATACCCGTCATGCTTCAGGCGGCATAGCGGTTAGCGCTCCTCGCTCACCCTGAACACTTAGCAAAGTAAGGCGTCGGGATTCCCTGCGTAGCGGCCTTCCGGCTGCGCGAATCGTGCGGATATATACAGAAAATGGATAGAAAACTGTGGGAAAAGTCTACGCGAAGCCGGCGAATGCCAGCTTGAGATAGCGCAATTTTTAGTGTGACTATGAAAAAATGTTAACCCTGTAACAGTCGTATCAGCAGCGATCCGTTATAGAGGGCATCTTTAACCAGCGCGGCGCCGGCCATAGTTCCGCGGTTGGAGAACTGGGTACTTTCGACGGTAATGTGTCGGCTATAGGCCGGCAGCGACTGTTGACGAATGCAGTCAGAAATAGCCGGAAACAGGATATCCGCCGCGAGGCTAAACGGAGAGCCGATAAGAATTTTTTGCGGATTGAAGAGGTTAACCATGATTGCCAGAATTCGTCCGACGTGCTGGCCGACGCCGCTGATAATATCGCGAGCCAGCAAATCGCCCTGCAGCGCCGCCTGACAGAGCCACTCAACGCTCAGCGGCTGCTGGTGCAGCATTGAGCTCATCGATTTGGTCATCCGTACCTGAGTAAGCTCCAGCACGCTCTCGACGCTGGCAATGGTTTCCAGACAGCCGTGGTTGCCGCAGTAGCAGCGCTTGCCGTAAGGGTCGACCTGAGTATGGCCGATCTCCACCAGGCTGCTGCTCCCGGCGTGCAGTAGGCGGCCGTCGGTAATCACCCCGGCGCCGACGTTATGGTCAATCACCACCTGAATCACGTCCCTCGCCCCTCTGGAAGCGCCAAACAGCGACTCCGCCATGGTCCAGGCGCTGATATCGTGCTGAATATAAACCGAAACACCGGTATGGTTGGCCAGCACTTCGCCAAGCGGCAGATCCTTCACGTCATCATAAAACGGCATCCGATGGATGATGCCATTTTCGGTATCGATAATTCCCGGCATGGTCACGGCGATTGCCGTCAGGCGTTCCAGCTTCTTTTGATGGCGAATAAAAAAGCGGTCAATATGCTCAACGACCCGGCTCAGGAAAGGCTGTTCGTGCTGCAGCGCCAGCTCGAGCTGCTCCTCGACCACCAGCTTGCTGCTTAAGTCGCGCAGCGCGAGGTGAATCTCACCCCGGCTGATACGCACGGAAAGATAGTGCCAGGCCTCGGTTTCCACCATCAGGCCCACCGCCGGACGCCCGCGGCTGCCCGGATCCTGGATTTCCGTCTCCTGCACCAGATGCGCTTCCAGCATCTCGCGGACAATTTTGGTAATACTGGCCGGCGCCAGCTGGGCAAAACGGGAGAGATCGATGCGCGATACCGGGCCAAGCTGATCGATCAGGCGATACACTGCTCCTGCATTGGTCTGCTTTATTTGATCGATATGGCCAGGCTGACTATCCGCTACCACCGTTGACTCCCTTTATTTTCGCGCTTCGAAATAAACTTTCAGCTATGGTGAAGCACTTCGACGGTGCACGTCAAATTTTTGCTTAGCCTTGTGATTTACCGCACAATTTTGAGCTGATTTTGTCCTAATTGTGCATCAAAGCGGCGTGAAGAAGCTGCTCCCGGAAGCGCTGTGCCGCCTGCCCCTGCTCGCGATGCTTCGACCAGACCAGCCACATTTCGGAAACGGCGTCCTGCTCGACGATCGGCAGCCAGCGCATTTCATTGAGCTGAACCCGCTTAAATGAGGCTGGCAGAATGGATACGCCAAGCCCGGACGACACCAGGCCAATAATCGTCATCGCCTCGCCGACCTCCTGAGCAATCGTCGGCGTGAGACCGTAGCGGCGCATCAGGCCGAGAATATCGTCATACAGACCGGTACCCACGTGCGGGTCAAAAAAGACGAACGGCTGACGCGCCAGCTCCGCCAGGCTCACCGCATCCTGGCGCGCCAGCGGATGATCGCTGGGCACCATTGCCAGCAGCGGTTCGCGCAGAATGCACTGCCACACCAGCGTTTCCGGCAGCCGGGTGTTGCGCATCAGCCCGAGGTCTAACGCTCCTTCGTTAAGCGGCACAATTTGTTCCCGGGTGTTGGTTTCCCGGGTCTGGATATGCACGTCCGGGTAGCGGCGGCGAAAGGTCGACAGGGTATCGGAGACGGCCTTAATAAACGGCGCCGAGGAGGTAAAGCCGATATGCAGTTCGCCGGTTTCGCCGTGGTGCAGGCGCCCCGCCCGGGCGGCGGCATCCTCAACCTGGGTGAGGATTTGGCGGCTATCGGCAAGAAACTGCTTTCCCGCCGCCGTCAGGCTGACGCTGCGGTTGGTGCGGGCAAACAGCCGGGCGCCGATCTGCTGTTCGAGGATCTGAATCTGCTGGCTCAGCGGCGGCTGGGAAATATTCAGCCGCGCCGCCGCGTGGCCAAAATGGAGCTCTTCGGCGACGGCAATAAAGTAGCGCAGGTGGCGCAGCTCGATATTCATATTTAAAACGTCTTATTTGAGATTATTAATATATTAGACAGAATATTTACATTTTCATACTCTAAAAATGTGACCTGTGAGGTCACCTAACCCCGAGTTTCTCAGCAAGGATTTTCCGTGAGTCGTACAACTACCGCTGACATCGCGCCGGCAAGCGAAGTCATCGACAATAATGTGGTATCCCAGCCAAATCAGTTTATTAAACGCGGTACTCCTCAGTTTATGCGCGTCACCCTGGCGCTGTTCTCTGCCGGTCTCGCCACCTTTGCCCTGCTCTACTGCGTGCAGCCGATCCTGCCGGTGCTGTCGAGCGAGTTCGGCATCACGCCGGCCAGCAGCAGTATTTCGCTGTCGATTTCCACCGCCATGCTCGCCGTCGGGCTGCTGTTTACCGGTCCCATCTCGGATGCCATCGGGCGTAAAAAGGTGATGGTTACCGCGCTGGTGCTGGCCTCCTGCTGCGCCCTGCTGTCAACGGTCATGACCACCTGGCACGGGATCCTCATCATGCGCGCACTGATCGGCCTGTCGCTCAGCGGCGTGGCGGCCGTTGGCATGACCTACCTGAGCGAGGAGATCCACCCCAGCGTGGTGGCCTTCTCGATGGGGCTGTACATCAGCGGCAACTCGATTGGCGGCATGAGCGGACGCCTGCTCACCGGGGTGTTTACCGACTTCTTCGGCTGGCGCGTGGCGCTGGCGGCGATCGGCTGCTTTGCCCTCGCCTCGGCCATTATGTTCTGGCGAATTTTGCCGGAGTCGCGCCATTTCCGCCCGACCTCGCTGCGGCCAAAATCGCTGCTGATTAACTTCCGCCTGCACTGGCGCGATCGCGGCCTGCCGCTGCTCTTTCTCGAAGGGTTCCTGCTGATGGGGGCTTTCGTGACGCTGTTTAACTACATCGGCTATCGTCTGATGATGTCGCCGTGGTCGCTGAACCAGGCGGTGGTCGGCCTGCTCTCTGTCGCCTATTTGACCGGAACCTGGAGCTCGCCGAAGGCCGGGGCCATGACCGCCCGCTACGGACGCGGCCCGGTAATGCTGGTCTCTATCGCGGTGATGCTTGGCGGCCTGCTGCTGACGCTTTTCCCCTCGCTGTGGCTGATATTCAGCGGCATGCTGCTCTTTTCGGCCGGTTTTTTTGCCGCGCACTCGGTCGCCAGCAGCTGGATTGGCCCGCGCGCGCGCCGCGCCCGCGGCCAGGCATCATCGCTGTATCTGTTTAGCTACTATCTGGGTTCAAGCATTGCCGGGACCTTAGGCGGGGTGTTCTGGCATAACTACGGCTGGAATGGCGTTGGCGGCTTTATTGCCCTGATGCTGACGGTAGCACTCGTTACCGGCGCCTGTTTGCACAAGCGTCTGAAATAGCGAGTAATCACGTGGCCTTCACGGCCACGCTGCTCACCACATTCCCAGTATCGATGAGGCCCCCAGCAGCTCTCTGACGGCGTCGATTGAAAGGAGTGCGATAAACAGCAAGGTGAACGGATTCATATTAACCCCGCATCAGCGGCCCTGGCTCCCTATGAGTTTAGCCGCTGGCTGAGAAACAATCTGCTATCCTGGCCACATCATGATGACATTATGATGACCGCCGCCGTCGCGGGGTGGCTACAGGATTCCCGCCCACGCGGAAATCAGCAGCAGCAGCGCCATCGCGCGCTGGAAACGAACCAGCGCCGCAGGGGTGCGAAAGACCCGGTTGACGATCTGCCCCAACAACGCCCACGCCGCAAGGCACAGCAGCGAAATCACTAAAAACCACGCCGCCATCCGCGCAATGCTCCATATCGCCCCGTCGCCGGTGGGCGCAAACAGGCCAACCACCGCCAGCGCCATCATCCACGTCTTCGGATTGACTATCTGCAGCAGCGCGGCGGCGCGGGCGGTAAAGCGCGCCGCGGTGGACGTTTGCAAATTCGGCGCCGGCGCGTTGAACAGCTGCCAGCTAAGCCAGCTGAGCCACAGCGCGCCGGTCCAGCTCATCAGCTGGCGGACCAGCGGATGTTGATGCAGAAGCTCCCCGGCACCGGCGCCGGATATCAATACAATCACGCTGGCCGAGACGCAGGCCCCCGCCACCGCGGAGAGCGTCGCGCGTACGCCATAGCGCTGGCTGTTGGTGAGGATCAGGATATTCGTCGGCCCAGGAGTAATGGAGGCGACGAAGGCAAACAGCAGATAGGGCAGCAGATCCACAGGTGACTCCTTGTTGTCAGGAGCCACCACTGTGCGGCTATTTTCTGGAAACGTCTGGAAGGTTTGTGCACAGGCGCCGGTAGTGGGCCGGGGTGAGCCGATACGAACGCAGGAACCAGCGGCCAAGATGGCTTTGATCGGCAAACCCCGTCGCGGCGGCAACGTCCACCGGCAGCTCGCCGCAGGCCAGCAGCTGGCGCGCTTTCGCCAGCCGCAGCTGGATAAGCCACGCGTGCGGCGCGAGGTGAAACTCGCGCTTAAAACAGCGCGTCAACGTGAAGCGATCGGTCCCGGTTGCCGCCGCCAGGTCGGCAAGACCGATATTGTCCCCCATATGCGCATACAGATAATCCCTCGCCCGGTGCGCCACCGCCGCGCTCCGGATATGCGACGGCAGCTTTTTCCGCCAGCTGCAGTGCGCGGTGAGCTCGGCCAGCAGGTCATCCATACGGCTCTGCTGCACGATGCGCATCTCATTGCCGTGCAGCGTCGAAAACGTCTCGCCGATAGCCCGAACGAGACGCGGCTCGCGGGTCAAGGTGCGGGGGAAATGGAGCGAGTAGCTGCCGGGAACCGACTCGTAGAGGCCCTGCAGGGTGTGCGTCAGCCAGCGTTCGTCGAGATAGAAGGTCAGATAGGTGAAGCCCCCCGCCACCGGCGCGTCGCCGTCGTGGATCTCGCCGGGTTCAAGCAGGAAGGCGTCGCCGGGATGGCTGCGATGGCGCTCCCGGCGGCAGGAAAACTGCTGGGTCCCGGACAGCGTTATCCCCACCAGATAGCTGTCGTGCCAGTGCGGATCGTAGGCGTGCCCCTCGAAGTGCGCCTTGATGGTTTCAATTCCCGAATCTGCATGCTGTCGCAGCTCAAGCCAGTCGTTTGTCATAATCTCTCCCCCACGCCATCAGCATTGTCTATCCTTTTACGTCTGTCTGGAAGATTTGTGCAGTTCAGCGCATCGCCAATCCCGGCAGGCAATTCACTCGCGTCACTCGACCCGTCCGGAGGATCAGGATAGTGTAGGGGTCAACAGGCTATGCCTCTCGTTCACTTGCAACAGGTCAGAATTTACTATGGCAGAAAACAAAAACTATCAGCAGCTTACCCATACTTTCCAGCGTCTGTCGCGCTTTTCACATCTGGGCGCCATCGCCGGGTGGGATATGTTCGCCATGATGCCGCCGGGCGGCAGCGCGGCGCGCGGTGCGGCGCTGGCGGAGCTGGGCGTGCTGCAGCACCAAATCCTGACCGATAAGAGCGTGGCTCAGGCGCTGCACAACGCCCTGCAGGAAGATCTTAACGACGTTGAGCAGGCCAACCTGCGCGAAATGACCCGCCAGCACGCCCAGGCGGCCCTGCTGCCGGAGAGCCTTGTTGAGGCTAAATCGCTGGCCGGCAGCCGCTGCGAGCACGCCTGGCGCAGCCAGCGTCCGGCCAATGACTGGGAAGGCTTCGCCGATAACCTGCGCGAAGTCGTCAAGCTGAGCCGCCAGGAGGCGGCCCTGCGCGCCGAAGCTAAGGGCTGTTCGCCGTACGATGCCCTGCTGGATATTTTTGAACCCGATATGACCAGCGCCCGGCTGGACGTGCTGTTTGCCGACCTCAAGTCCTGGCTGCCGTCGCTGCTGGCGAACGTGGTTGAGAAACAGGCCCAGCATCCGCTCATCGCGCCGCAGGGCCCGTTCCCCATTGCCGATCAGCGCGAGCTCGGGCTGGAAGCGATGCGCGTGCTGGGCTTTGACTTCAACGCCGGGCGTCTGGACATCAGCGCCCATCCGTTCTGCGGCGGCGTGCCGCAGGACGTGCGAATCACCACCCGCTACAACGAAGACGATCTGCTGAGCGCGCTGTTTGGCGTTATCCACGAAACGGGCCACGCCCGCTATGAGCAGAATTTGCCGCGCACCTGGATCGATCAGCCGGTCGCCCTCGCCCGCTCGACGGCGATCCACGAATCACAAAGTCTGTTTTTCGAAATGCAGCTCGGCCGCAGCGACGCGTTTTTAAACCGTCTGCTGCCCGCCGTACGCCAGCGTTTCGGCGAGCAGCCGGCGTTCAGCAGCGAGAACTTCGTTGCCTGGAATCAGCGCGTTAAGCCCGGGTTTATTCGCGTGGACGCCGATGAGGTCAGCTATCCGGCGCACGTTATTCTGCGCTATGAGATTGAGCGAGCGCTGATCGATGGCGACATCGAGGTTGACGATATCCCGGCGCTGTGGGATGAAAAAATGCAGAGCTGGCTGGGACTCTCCACCACCGGTAACTATCGCAACGGCTGTATGCAGGATATTCACTGGACCGACGGCGGCTTTGGCTACTTCCCTTCCTATACCCTGGGAGCGATGTACGCGGCGCAGCTGATGGCGGCCGCCAGACGCGCCTTACCGCAGCTCGAGAGCCAGATTGCCAGCGGCGACTTCTCCAGCCTGTTCGACTGGCTGCAGCAGAACATCTGGCAGCACGGCAGCCGCTTCACCACTTCCCAGCTGATTCACAACGCCACCGGGGAAGATTTGAACAGCGACTACTTCCGCCAGCATCTGATCTCCCGCTATCTGTAAAACTCCGCGCCGGGCAACGTCCCGGCGCATTATTTCTACATAATGATCCGCGTCGTACATTCGGTTACACGCCGATACCAAACACTCACGGAAAGCTCGAAAAGAGAAGCATATAGTTCTTTCACCGGCCCCGCAGTGGGGTTGAATGAAAAAAACCTTTTCGAGGATATCAGAATGAAAAAAGTATTAGCTCTGGTCGTTGCCGCTGCTATGGGTCTGTCTTCTGCTGCTTTCGCTGCTGATGCAGTAAGCACCACTCAGGCTCCGGCTGCTGCAACTCACAGCACCACTGCCAAGACCACTCATCACAAAAAACACCATAAAGCTGCCGCTAAACCGGCCGCAGAGCAGAAAGCTCAGGCTGCAAAAAAACACAAAAAGGCAGAAGCTAAACCGGCTGCCGCTCAGAAAGCCCAGGCCGCTAAAAAGCACCACAAAGCTGCAGCAAAACCGGCCGTAGCGCAGAAAGCTCAGGCTGCGAAAAAACACCACAAAGCTGCCGCTAAACCTGCCGTAGCGCAGAAAGCTCAGGCCGCTAAAAAACACCACAAAGCTAAACACCACGCTGCGGCTAAACCTGCTGCACAGCCGGCTGCATAATTAACCCGGTTAGTCTGGTATCGTAATAAATCGGCGCTGCTTCAGCGCCGTTTTTTTCTGGAGGATACTATGCTGCGGCGCTACCGTTTCGAGCTCATTCTGATCCTGCTGATTATCTGTGCGCTGGTTGCGACCCGCTTTTTTCTCTACTAACGCGGAACCGCTTAATCATCCCCTTCGATCGGATAACCCGCCTGACGTATCGCATTTCGACAGTCGCTGACCCCTGCCGCATAACCTGCTTCAATCTCACAGACCGGACTCGCACAGCACACCGGCAGCCTTACCGGCGTTGCCAGCTGCCGCTCCAGCTGCGTAATTCTCTCCCGGGCAGCCAGAAGCTCGGCGGCGAATAGCGCGGGCGCAATATCGTCTCTTTCACCGTTCGCCGCTGCGCGCAGCGCGTCATTCTCGATCATCGTTAACTCTCCTTCCCGGTAGCCCCCTTCAACCATAGCCTCTTTACGCGGACCTAGGCCCGGCTCCCGATGAATTGCCAAAGATTGTAGCCAAGGCCGTAGAGGGCCATGACCAGCAGGAAAGCGGCCGACATCATCGTTAACAGCCGGGTGTGCGCCGGCGTCAGCCAGCGATGAATGGCGAGAATATAAAGTGAGAGTACGCTAAGGTCGATAACCACCCACAGCGCGGTCAGGATCCCAAGGCTCGTGCCGCTATCGGCGGTGATATGAATAAACTGCGGAAAAAACGCGACAAAAAACAGAATGTCTTTGGGATTACCCAGGGCGGTGATAAATCCCACCGTCAGCCCGCCGCGCCGGGCCGCCGGGCGAGCGGCTGAGGTTTCGCGCAGCATTCCTACCGCCAGAACGGCAACGTACAGCGATCCGCCGATCGCCACCAGCGTCAGCGCCTGCGGGTCGAGGTGCAGCGCGCCGGTCAGCATTGCCGCAGCGACCGCTATCAGCAGCAGCGAGGCCAGATTGCCGCCGATCATCGTCCGTATCGCCCGGGCGTAACCCTCCCGCGCCGCCGTCCCGGTCACCAGCAGCACCACCGGCCCCGGGGTCGCAATCAGGGCCACGACCGTCAGACAATATCCCGCCACCAGCATGTAGTTCATGATAATAACTCACTCAATAATTTAGATTTCTGCATTCTGTTCTTTGATTAACAGATTGAAAAACGAGAAATGGTGAGTTTGAATGTGAGTATTACTCACTATAGAGATCCATAACGATGTCGACGCCTCCCCTCTACGCCCTGCGCGCGTTTGAAACCGCCGCGCGTCTGGGCTCGTTTAGCCGGGCCGCCGCCGCGCTGCACGTCACCCCCGGCGCCGTCAGCCGGCATATCGCTACCCTGGAGGCGTGGTTCGAGTGCCGACTGTTTATTCGTCAGGGGCCAAAAGTGATCATCACCGATGCCGGGCGGCAGCTGGCAAACGCGCTGGAGGAGAGCTTTTCGGCCATCGACAGGGCCTGCCATACGCTGCGCCGACAGGCGGGAAAGCTGCGGCTGAAGGCGCCCTCGACGCTAACCATGCGCTGGCTGCTGGACGTACTGCAGCGCTTTCGCCAGCAGCATCAGCGCCCTGAAATCGAGCTCAGCAGCGTATGGATGGATAAGGACAGCGTGGATTTTGCGCGGGAGCCTTACGACTGCGCGATCCTCCTTGGCGACGGGAACTTTGGCGCGGATAAGCGCCAGACGCTGCTGTTCGCCGAGTGGCTGATCCCGGTCTGCGCGCCGGCAATGACGCCGGCGGCGCGGGAAGATTTAGCCTCCTGTCCGCTAATTCACCCGACCACCGACCGCCGGGACTGGCGGCGCTGGCTGCAGCATAGCGGGCAGCATTCGGCGGTAGATCTCTCTCAGGGGCTGGTTTTCGATAGCCTGGAACAGGGCAATATGGCGGCCATGAGCGGTCACGGCGTTTCGGTGGGCGATCTGCTACTTAGCCAGCAGGCGCTGCAGGCGGGACTGCTGACGCTGCCGTTTTCGCAGGCCGTCGCTACCGGTGAGGGATACTATCTGGTGTGGTCTGCAAATACGCTCAGCCCGCAGCCGATTGCTCTGCTGCAGGCATTTTTGCTCGCGCACGTCCCGTGGCCTTTTCCCGACGGGATCCTTCGGCGGGGAAAAGCCCCGCAATGACGTGCAGCGATGTGGTGATGGCTTACAAAACGCTGACCGCCTGCACCACCAGATACCCCGCAGCACCCCAGATAAAGACGGACACAACGGATACATAAACCAACGCACGAATACCTTTTTTCGACATACGTCCTCCCGAGACTGGAGCCAGAAATCACCGATATCATCGCGGGGACAACATCTCTGTTTGCTCAACGGCTGCTATCAATAACAGCGTTTTGAGTGAGAAAATGTTTCGTTTTGCAAGTAAGCACAAATGGTGTAAAAAAGGACGGTTTTTTGTGAAGTTGTTTGTTTTATATAGCATTAGTCTAATGATTATTATTAACAAACGCTGGAAAAACGCATCATGACCGGGCGCAGATGGCGCCCTCTTTTTGGTACTTTCTGTAACCCGATATCTGTTGCTTCCAGGGCCGCTTTCTGCGGAAATGACAGCAGCAAAAAATACGCGCTAACTAGTTGAGTTATCGACCTTCTTTGCGTGCGAAGCGGCAATTTTACCGGGGGCTAACGGTGTAGTGATTTAATTAAAATTACTGTTAACTTTCATAAACTTAAATCTCCTGCTACTTTCAATATACCCAAAATCATCCCCGGCGCACTCGGGTGGCCAGCAGGATGGTGAGTATAATTATCTCCTCAGAGAGTGATATGCGTAGAGACGTACTGTTATTACTGTGTTCATTTTGCCTGTTTCCTCTGTTTGCACAGGCTGACGATGACGGCATGAGCGCGAAAGATATCAAGACCCTGTTTTTTGGTCATGATGACCGCAAGCCGGTAAGCAACCCCGCCGAAGCCCCGTGGGACGCCATTGGCCAGCTGGAGACGGCCAGCGGCAATCTGTGCACCGCCACCCTTATCGCCCCCAACCTGGCGCTGACCGCCGGGCACTGCCTGCTGACGCCGCCGAAGGGCAAGCCGGATAAAGTCGTCGCCCTGCGCTTTATCTCGCGCAAAAACGGCTGGGTTTACGAAATTCACGGCGTCGAGGGTCGGGTGGACCCGTCATTAGGCAGGCGCCTGAAGGCCGACGGTGACGGCTGGATAGTCCCCTCCGCCGCCGCGCCTTCGGACTTTGGTTTAGTGGTGCTGCGCTATGCGCCTTCCGGAATCGACCCGATCCCGCTGTTTCCCGGCAGTAAGGCCGACCTGACCGCCGCGCTAA
The DNA here is from genome assembly GCF_006539725.1 of Klebsiella terrigena. Taxonomy (GTDB): domain Bacteria; phylum Pseudomonadota; class Gammaproteobacteria; order Enterobacterales; family Enterobacteriaceae; genus Klebsiella; species Klebsiella terrigena. Next base: position 562,849 of record NZ_BJNO01000001.1, read on the forward strand.
AGGTCGCCGAGCGCAAGGTGACCCAGTCCGGCTACCCGGAAGATCACCTCGATAATCTGTACAACCATCAGGACTGCATCGTGACCGGCTGGGCCCAGACCTCGGTTCTGTCGCACCAGTGCGATACCTTACCCGGCGATAGCGGTTCACCGCTGCTGTTAAAAACCGAAGACGGCTGGCAGGTGATTGCCGTCCAGAGCTCGGCGCCGGGGCCGAAGGATCGCTGGCGCGCAGATAATCGGGCCATTTCGGTAACCGGTTTTCGTGACAAGCTGGAGACGCTGGCCGGCGAGTAACCGCTACCCCTGCTGCTGGCGCAGCTGAAGCAAAGAGGCAATCGGCATGGGCTCGCTGAAATAGTAGCCCTGCAGCTTGTCGCATCCCGCACGACGCAGCAGCGCCAGCTGCTGCTGATTTTCCACGCCCTCCGCTACCACCGTCATGCCCAGCGCGCTGGCGATGCGCACGGTACCGCGCACCAGCTCCGCCGCCTGCGGGTCGGTGTCTACCAGCCCGGCCAGCGATTTATCGATCTTCAGCGTGTCAAAACTGAAGCTGCGCAGATAGCCAATACTGGAGTAGCCGATGCCAAAATCATCCAGCGCAACGGCCGCCCCCAGCGCCTTCATGTTTTCAATGGCCGCGCGGGCGCGTTCGGGGTTCTCCATCACGTAGCTCTCGGTGACTTCAACCTGCAGGCGGCGGGCCGGGAAATGGCAGCGGGCGAGGACCTGCACCACCCGCGACTCAAACTCCGGGTCACGAAATTGCGCCGGGGAGATATTTACCGACAGCATCAGATCCCCCATCGGCTGCAGGTCGCAGCAGGCGCGATGGAGCACAAACTGGCCGAGCGCGTAAATCAGGCCGCTGCTCTCGGCGACGCTGATAAAGGCGTCAGGCGGCAGCGCGCCCTGGGGCCGCCGCGGCCAGCGTATCAGCGCCTCCACGCCTTCGATGGTCAGGGTTCCGGCGTTGACTATCGGCTGATACCAGACGTCAAACTCGTCGTTTTCAAGCCCCTGACGGATGCCGTTTTCCAGATTCAGCTGATACTGCCTGGCGTCGCTCAGCGCCTCGTCGTACCAGGTTGTGCGCCCCTTTCCGGTCTTCTTCGAATGATACATGGCGATATCGGCGCGGCGGAAAAGCTCGGTGCTGGAGCACAGGGCCGGCGCTCCGCTGGCGATCCCGAGGCTGGCGCTGATATAGATTTTGCGATCGCTCAGGTCAATCGGCGATTTCAGCATTTCCAGCACCGCCCAGGCGAACGCCGACGCCTGGCTTATCGCCTGCTCGCCGCCGACGGTCATGGCAAACTCATCCCCGCCCATGCGCGCCAGCATCCCCCCGGCGGGGACCTTCTCCTGCAGCGCGCGGGCGACGTGGGTAATCAGCGCATCGCCGACGTCGTGCCCGTAGTTATCGTTAACGTCTTTAAAGCCATCGAGGTCGATAAACACCACGCTCTGCATCTCGTGCGGCGATCGTTCACACACCACGTTGAGCCGCTCAATCAGCGCCCGCCGGTTGGGCAGCCGGCTCAGCCAGTCGGTCATGGCAATTTTACGCGCCAGCTTTTCCCCGCGCGCCAGCTTATACAGCCCCAAGCAGCTAAAGAGGATGAACAGCAGGATCAGGCTGGCGGCCACCAGCGCGATCAGGCGAATGCTGCCGGATGCCGCCTGAGCCGCCTCCGCCCCCGGCAGCCGCGGCTGCCAGCTGAGGTAGCTAATAATCTCCCCGCCGTTGGTGCGCAGCGCCACGCTATAGTCACCGCTGGTTTCGGTGGTATGCAGATGACGAATTTGAAACGTATCCCCGAGCTTTTGCAGCATATCGGGGTTGATGTGTCGGGTAATCACCAGATAGCGCCGCGTATCGTCGTACACCTGCAGGCGGCCCACGGTCGGGCGTATCAGGCCAATAGCGATAAAGGCAATGCCCTCCCGGGTTCGGGTTATCCCGGCCCAGGCGCTGGTTCCGCTGCGCAGCGCCGCGCCGTGCTGGGCGATCATCGACTGCAGGCCGCTGCCGAAAAAGCCGATATCCGACTCGTTAAAGGACTGACTGCGAAACGATCCCCACAGCACCCGGTAGTGCTGATCGAGGACGAAGGTACCGTCGTAGAGGTTATTTATTTTGAAGCCCGAACCCCATGAATCGAACAGCCATTTGGTGTCGAGCGTTGGGGCATAGGCCTGCTTAACGGCGTCGTCCCAGATGGAGTTATCCAGCACCAGCGACATCACGCGGTTCACTGAGGTCTGCACCGCGCCGTTAACCGAAAGCACCGAGCGGTGGCGGTCGATCTCGTTCGCTTTGATGCCAATCAGGTGCTGCGACAGATAAAGCAGAGATATAACCGAAGCGATCAGGCCAATTCCGGCGAGGAGAATAATGACCGCAAGCGTTTTGGCCGAAGGAAGATGACGCCAACCAGGCAAGTTAACCATTATCTATCCTCATCGCGGCTGGGAAAAAACGCACCGAATATACTCTTTTTTAAAGAGTAATACAGAGAACAGATTTTGCCGCCTGCCCGCGCAGGCGGCGTTCAATCAGGCCAGTTTTATTAACACCATCCCGATAATCAACAGCATCACGCCGACCCAGCCTTTACTGTTCAGGCGCTGGCCGAACAGGACCCAGCCGGCAGTGATGGTCGCGGCGATACCGAAGCCGCCCCAGAGCGCATAGGCCACCGACAGCTCAATCCCCTTCACCGCCTGCGAAAGCGCGCTGAACGCGCCCAGTACGGCGAGCAGTGACATCACGCCGTAGATCTTGCGGCGAAAGCCATCAGAAAACTTCAGGAAGACGTTAGCGGCAATCTCCAGCACGATGGCCAGCGCCAGCCAGGCCGCATGGATCCACTCAAACTGTTGCATGGGTCCTCTCTTCTGGCTGCTTCACCGCCTTTTTGGTGCCGGACTTGATGAGAACAATCCCGACCACCAGCGTCGCCAGACCCGCCATTTTGACCACCGAGAGCGTCTCGTCGAACAGCAGGACGCTGAACAGCGTGATCAGCAAAATACCGATACCTTCCCACAGGGCGTAGGCCACCCCGAGGGCAATTTTTTTAACCGCGAAGGCCAGAAAAATATAGGAAAGCGCAATCATTGCCAGCATTAAAATAAAACCGGTGCGATCGCCGCTGACGCTCGCCCATTTCATCGAAAGGGTCCCGGTAATTTCTGCTACGATAGCAAGTGCTAATAAAATCCAATAAAACATGATCCCTTCTCCTGCTTGAGAATATAATCCATTACGGCCTACAGCAAAGGTAAACCGAAAAATTCTGACGTAGATTTAGCCGTGCGCAACGCTGCGCCAGCTCAGGCAGAGAGAGGGATCTAAAGCGCTGAACGCCAGTGCTGTTCGCCAGCAAAGCGTGAGTTTGTGCGGGAAAGCGAAGGGAGATAACAAATATAGATACTGAACTGATTGTCCATAAAATTACAATTATCCGCGGTATTGCTTCTCGTCATTGCGGATGAAAATTGTCCTCGGTAGTTATACACAGCTAATTTGTAGCATAATGCTACATTATACTCAAAGCCTTTGCATTTCTTTACCTCGGCTATTTGATTTAGATTAGCTTTTTCTGATGCCGATCGCCATTATGATGGCGCGCCGTTATTTTAATTTTGTCGCCTGATGATTTTATCGCCTGCGGCAGAGGCGTGACGAACAATAACTCCACGCTGTACACGCAAAAAAGTCGTGATTTTTTATCCGCATCTGCGTCTACAATGTGAGGAAAACAGGCTCTATTTTCAGGGATTCGCATGGCCAAACCCATCATCACTCTTAACGGATTAAAGATTGTCATCATGCTGGGCATGCTGGTCATCATCCTTACCGGCATCCGCTTCGCCGCGGATATTATCGTCCCCTTCGTACTGGCGCTGTTTCTCGCGGTGGTCCTTAACCCGCTGGTGCAGCTGATGGTGCGCTGCCGGGTCCCGCGGGTGCTGGCGATCTCACTCTTAATCAGCGCCATCGTGATGCTGGCGATAGTCCTGCTGGCCTCGCTCGGCACCTCCCTCAACGAGCTGGCGCGCACCCTGCCGCAGTATCGCGCCTCGCTATCAGAACCGGTGCAGACCGTCACCCCGTGGCTGCAAAGGTTCGGCTTTACCGTTTCCGTCGTCGAGCTGAACAAATATATTGACCCCAACGCGGTGATGACGATGGTCACCGGCCTGCTCACCCAGCTCTCTAACGCCATGTCGTCGATCTTCCTGCTGCTGCTGACGGTGGTGTTTATGCTGCTGGAGGTGCCGCAGCTGCCGGCCAAGCTGCAGCAGCTGATGACCCGCCCGGTTGAAGGCATGGGCGCAATCCAGCGCGCGCTCGACAGCGTCTCGCACTATCTGGTGCTGAAAACCGCCATTAGCCTGGTCACCGGGCTGGTCGTCTGGGGCATGCTGGTGCTGCTGGAGGTGCGTTTTGCCTTTGTGTGGGGGCTGCTGGCCTTCGCGCTCAACTATATTCCCAATATCGGTTCGGTGCTGGCGGCCATTCCGCCTATTTTACAGGTGCTGGTGTTCGGCGGCCTGTATGACGCGCTGATCGTGCTCGCGGGCTATCTGGTTATCAACCTGCTGTTCGGCAATATTCTCGAGCCGCGGATTATGGGACGCGGGCTCGGGCTCTCAACGCTGGTGGTGTTCCTGTCGCTGATTTTTTGGGGCTGGCTGCTGGGGCCGGTGGGGATGCTGCTGTCGGTACCGCTGACCATCATTGTCAAAATTGCCCTTGAACAGAGCGAGAGCGGACAGAGCATCGCCTTCCTGCTGAGCGACCTCAGCAAGGATTAACCTCCCTACTTCCACTACGGGCCAGACGGCCCGTAGACCACTACTCCTTTAGCATTATTGATCCTCGTCACATCCCGCGTCCGTCATTCATTACTCTTATGCTAACAATCTGCCCGCGGGCTTAATTGATGCCCTGCGCCTCGCGTCGCACACTAACTTCCACACCATGACAGTCAAAACGATTTGTCGAATCAGGAGGTTAATAATGAATGCCGAACAAACGACGGGACGGGTCTGGAACCGCCGCCGTACGGAAAAGCAGCGGCGACTGGCCGCCGCCAACGTCTCCGGTAAGGTTATCCCCACCGAACAGCTGGTCGACGCGCTGGAACACCTGCTCGCCCCCGGCGACCGCGTGGTGCTGGAAGGCAATAACCAGAAGCAGGCCGACTTTCTCTCCCGCATGCTGGCGGAGGTGAACCCGCAAAAAGTCCACGACCTGCATATGATCATGCCGAGCGTCGGGCGCAGCGAGCATCTGGACCTTTTTGAAAAAGGTATCGCCCGCAAGCTCGACTTCTCCTTCTCCGGCACCCAGAGCCTGCGCATTTCGCAGCTGCTGGAGGATGGTCTGCTGGAAATCGGCGCCATTCACACCTATATCGAGCTCTACTCCCGCCTGTACGTCGATCTTTCGCCGAACGTCGCGCTGATTGCCGGCTATAAAGCGGATCGCAAAGGCAACCTCTATACCGGGCCGAGCACCGAAGACACCCCGGCGCTGGTTGAGGCGGCGGCCTTCCACGACGGCATCGTGATTGCCCAGGTGAACGAACTGGTCGACGACGAGTGTGACCTGCCGCGCGTCGATATTCCGGGCTCGTGGATTGATTACGTGGTCGTCGCCGATAAGCCGTTCTTTATCGAACCGCTGTTCACCCGCGACCCGCGCCTCATCAAACAGGAGCATATCCTGATGGCGATGATGGCGATTAAAGGCATCTACGCTGAGCATCAGGTGCAGTCCCTGAACCACGGCATCGGCTTCAACACCGCCGCCATCGAGCTGCTGCTGCCGACCTACGGCGAACGCCTCGGCCTGAAGGGAAAAATTTGTAAACACTGGACGCTCAACCCGCACCCGACGCTGATCCCCGCCATCGAAAGCGGCTGGGTGGAAAGCGTGCACTGCTTCGGCGGCGAGCTGGGAATGGAAGAGTACATTCGCGCTCGTCCGGACGTGTTCTTCACCGGCGCCGACGGCTCCATGCGCTCGAACCGCGCCTTCTGCCAGCTGGCGGGGCAATATGCGGTCGATATGTTCATCGGCTCAACCCTGCAGGTTGACGGCCTCGCCAACTCGTCAACGGTGACCCGCGGCCGTCTGTCCGGCTTCGGCGGCGCGCCGAATATGGGTCACGATCCTCACGGTCGCCGTCATGCTACGCCAGCCTGGCTGAACATGATCACCGAACCGGATCCGATGCAGCGCGGTAAAAAGCTGGTGGTGCAGATGGTCGAAACCTTCCAGGCCGGCGTGAAGCCCACCTTCGTCGAGAAACTCGATGCTATCGAGGTGGCGAAAGCCTCCGGCATGCCGCTGGCGCCGGTGATGATCTACGGCGATGACGTTACCCACGTGCTCACCGAAGAAGGCATTGCCTACCTCTACCGCGCCGAAAGCCTGGAAGAGCGCCGGGCGATGGTGGCGGCGGTCGCCGGGATCACCGACATCGGCCTTGGCGTCGACGCGAAGCGCGTTGCCGCGCTGCGCCAGAGCGGCAAGGTGGTTTATCCGGAAGATATCGGCATTCGCCGCAGCGACGCGACCCGCTCCCTGCTGGCCGCCGGCAGCGTAGCCGACCTGGTGGAGTGGTCCGACGGACTCTATAACCCACCGGCAAAATTCCGGAGCTGGTAATGAAACTCCTGTCACAGACTTATGCCGAGGTGCAGGCAGAAGCGCTGGCGTTCATCGCTCGCGACTGTCTGATCGACGAAGCGCGATTAAGCCCGAAGCCGGGTCTGGTGGACAGCCGGGGAAACGGTGCCCATCACGACCTCACCCTGGCCCTGATGGAGCGCTCGGCGCACAGCCTGGCCCCAACGTTTCTACAGCTGGCCCAGCAAAGCTGGCAGCGCCCCGCCGACATCGCCCTGCGCGAAACCGTCGGCCGCTTAGGGCGCGAAGGCGAACGGCAGATGATGGCCGCCACCCGGGGCGTGAACACCCACCGCGGCGCCATCTGGGCGCTCGGTTTACTGGTCAGCGCCGTGGCGATGCATGGCGGTAACGCAGGCGCACAGCAGATTGCTCAATCCGCAGCCCTGCTCGCCCGCCTGCCGGACGGTGCCGCACCAAAGACCTTCAGTAAAGGGCTGAAAGCCACGCATCAGTACCGGGTACCCGGTGCACGTGAAGAGGCGCAGCAGGCGTTTCCGCACGTGATGCAGCTCGCGCTACCGCAGCTGCTGCGCAGCCGTGCAATGGGGGCCAACGAGAGCGAAGCCCGCCTTGACGCACTGATGGCGATCATGACCTCGCTCAGCGATACCTGTGTGCTTTCACGAGCCGGCATGCCCGGTCTGGAAGCGATGCAGGCAGGCGCCCGCGCGGTACTGAACGCAGGCGGTTGCATCACTGTACAAGGCCGCGAAGCGCTCGCTGAACTTGATGCTCAGATGCTCGCCCTTAACGCTTCGCCCGGTGGCGCCGCGGATCTTCTCGCCGCCACGCTGTTTCTTGACAGGGTCAGCCAGCCCGCGTCTTGCTCAATTTAAAGAGGATGTTATGGAACACATTACATTGTCATTTCCTGCCAGCCGCACCTTCAGCGGTAAAGCTCTGGCAGGCGTCGTAGGCTCCGGTGATATGGAAGTGCTGTTCACCGCAGCCGCCGGGGAAACCCTCAGTATTGATATCACCACCTCCGTGGACAACAGCACCCGCCGCTGGAATGCGCTGTTCGATCGCCTGAATCTGATCAACGGCCTGCCTGCTGGCAAGCTGATCATTCACGACTTCGGCGCAACGCCCGGCGTGGCGCGCATTCGTATCGAACAGGTATTTGAAGAGGTGGCTCATGCGTAACGATCGCAGTTTTATCGAATTACGGGCCCGCGAGCGCGCCAGAACCCTGCTGGATGACGGCAGCTACCGCGAGCTGCTGGATCCGTTCGAAGGCATTATGTCGCCGTGGCTCGCGCCGCAGGGCGTTGTGCCGCAGTCCGACGACGGCATGGTGGTGGCGAAAGGCACCATTAACGGCCAGCCGGCGGTGGTGATTGCCATCGAAGGCACCTTCCAGGGCGGCAGCATGGGCGAAGTCTCCGGGGCCAAAATGGCCGCCGCGCTCGAGCTGGCGGCAGAAGATAACCGCAACGGCATCCCGACCCAGGCGGTGCTGTGCCTGGAAACCGGCGGCGTGCGCCTGCAGGAAGCCAACCTTGGCCTGGCAGCCATTGCCGATATCCACGCGGCGATTGTCGATCTGCGCCGCTACACGCCGGTGGTCGGCATCATTACCGGTACCGTTGGCTGCTTCGGCGGGATGTCCATTGCCGCCGCCCTTTGCAGCTACCTGATCGTCACCCGCGAAGCGCGTCTTGGCCTCAACGGCCCGCAGGTTATCGAGCAGGAAGCCGGGATCGAAGAGTATGACTCCCGCGATCGGCCGTTTATCTGGAGCATGACCGGCGGCGAAATCCGCTATGCCAGCGGCCTGGTCGATGCGCTGGTCGATGACGGCGTCAACGCGGTGAAAACCGCCATGAACGACGCCATCGCCAAAGGCGTTCCGGCACAAAACCGCAGCGACAAATATGCCGACTTCCTGACCCGTCTGAGCAACTTTGACACTCGTCAGCAGGCCGATACCGCGCAGATCAAACAGCTTTTCGCCGGGGAGGTGAAATGATGACTCAGTCCAATAGCCGTGGAGCCCTGTGGCTGGAAAAACTGGCGCCCAACGCGCCGCGCATGACTGGCCTGTGCCCTTCAGTACAGGTCGCCGACGGTGAGCTGAACAATGAGGCCGTACGCTTCATTGCCGTGGTCCCCGATGCCGATAACCACTATCCGCGCGCCGCGAAAGGCGAAGTGGGCCTGCTGGAAGGCTGGACGCTGGCAAAAGTGGTGAATGAAACCATCGATGCCGACGCGAACCGCGACGTGAAGCGCCCGATTGTGGCGGTCATCGACGTCCCAAGCCAGGCCTACGGTCGCCGTGAAGAAGCGTTCGGTATTCATCAGGCGCTCGCCGGTGCCGCCGGTGCCTACGCCAAAGCGCGCCTGGCGGGCCATCCGGTGATCGGTCTTATCGTCGGCAAGGCGATGTCCGGGGCGTTTCTGGCGCACGGTTATCAGGCTAATCGCCTGATTGCCATCAACGATAAAGGCGTACTGGTGCATGCGATGGGCAAAGAGTCCGCCGCCCGCATCACCCTGCGCACCGTCGATGCGCTGGAAAAACTGGCGGCGACCATTCCGCCAATGGCCTATGACGTCAGCAGCTACGCCACCCTCGGCCTGCTCTCCGACCTGCTGAACCTCAGCAATCCGGATGCGCCGTCGGATGCCGACCTGGCGCTGGTGGAGCTCACCGTGCAGAAAGCAATTTCCGATGCGCGTAAAGATCCCAGCCTGAAAAACCGTCTCGGCGCGGAGAATCGCCGTAGCTCTGCCCTGGTTCGCGAACGGATGCGCGCCAGCTGGTAACGGGCAACATCGAAGTACGTAAAAAAAGACCTGCCGAAAGCGGCAACCGTCGGGCGCAGCATAGCGCCCACGGCAAGCTGCTTTTAGAAAAATAAAAACATCGCAATTAGCCCAATACGCTAAATCATTCAAGTTGGATCAAGGCGGCAACTGAGTGAATCCCCAGGAGCTTACTTGAGTAAGTGACTGGGGGGTAAGGGAAGGCAGCCAACGCAGAGGCAGCTTGAAGGATGACGCGTATTTCTTTTTCTTACTACAGGTGATCTATGACTTATGTAATTGTTCATGCCCTTGCGCCGATTTTTCTGATCATGCTGCTGGGCTTCTGGGCCGGCAAAGCCAAAATGGTCGACAACAAAAACGTGTCGCTGCTCAATATCTTCGTAATGGACTTTGCCCTGCCCGCCGCGCTGTTCAGCGCCACCGTGCAGACCCCGTGGGCAGGCATTGTTGCCCAGTCACCGCTGATTGTGGTGCTGACCGGCGCGATGTGGATCACCTATGCGGCGATCTACTTCCTGGCCACCGGCGTCTTTAAAAAGTCCCCGCAGGATGCCGCCGTGCTGACCCTCACCGTGGCGCTGCCGAACTATGCCGCGCTTGGCCTGCCGATTCTCGGCAGCGTGCTGGGTGAAAGCTCCGCGACGTCGCTTTCCGTCGCCGTCTCCATCGCCTGCGGCTCCGTGCTGATGACGCCATTCTGTCTGCTGATTCTGGAACGTGAAAAAGCCCGCGCCGTCGGTGAAAACAGCGGTTCTACGCTGGCGATGCTGCCGGTGCTGATGTGGCGTTCGCTGAAAAAACCGATCGTGATGGGCCCGCTGCTCGGCGTGATCCTCTCGGCAATTGGCATCAAAATGCCGGACCTGCTGCTGGCGGCAATCAAACCGCTCGGCCTCTCAGCCACCGCGGCGGCGCTGTTCCTGACCGGTGTGATTCTGTCTGCCCGCAAGCTGAAGCTGAACGCCATGGTGAGCATTGCGACCATCACCAAGCTGCTGATCCAGCCGTTTATCGCGTGGGCTATCGTGCTGGCTTTCGGCCTGCACGGCTCCGTGGCAATCACCGCTATCCTGATGATCGCGCTCTCTGCGGGCTTCTTCGGCGTGGTGTTTGGTAACCGCTTTGGCGTGCAGTCGCCGGATGCAGAAGCCGTGCTGCTGTTGAGTTCCGTTCTGTGTATCCTGTCGCTACCGCTGTTCATCACTTTAACTTCAGGTATCTGATATGACATTCACCTCGCGCCCTCACGATTTGCTGTGGCTGAAAAGCCGCGACGCCCTGCTCAACGTCGAGGAGGCGTGGGTAGCCAGCCAGTGGCAGCCGGGCCTGCCCGTGGTCGTGCGGCGCGACGTGAATGACAGCGGCGATATCCCGGTGGGCGTGCGCGGCATAAAGCGCGAACAGCGCGCGGCCGGATGGGTAAAAGCCGAGTCCGTTGCCCGCATCGTCACGCCGGAGGCGCTGGTCGAACGCCAGCGCCTGCTGCACTCGCCGTTTGTTTCCCAGCCGCCCGTTCAGGCGGCTATTTTGCTGACCACCTTTGCGTGGCCGTGGATCTGGGGCATTACCGGCAGTACGGCCTATGCCGTTGCCACCGAAATTCCCGTGCTGCACGCCGATAGCGATCTCGATTTGCTGATTCGCGCCCCGCAACCGCTGACCGACGACGAACTGAGGCAGTGGCAGGCGCAGGTGGAAAAGCTGCCGTGCCGCGCCGACACCCAGATTGAAACGCCCTTTGGCGCGTTTGCGCTCAACGAATGGCTGCGCGAAGGACGCGTTCTGCTGAAAACCGCCACCGGGCCGCAGCTCACCGCGACGCCGTGGCACAGGGAGTCATGATGAAAATCCTCTTTACCTTTCCCGGCCAGGGCACCCAGCACCCGGGAATGCTGCAAAACCTGCCCGACGGCGAGGCCGTTCTTGCCGAAGTCCGCGCTGTACTTGGCGATGAAGCCAACGTGCTCGACACTGCCGACGCGCTGAAACATACCCGCGCGGTGCAGCTTTGCCTGCTGATTGCCGGCGTGGCGTGGGCCAGAGAGCTTATTCGCCACGAAGTCAAACCGGATATCGTCAGCGGCCTGTCGATTGGCGCTTACCCGGCAGCGGTAGTCGCCGGCGCGCTGGACTTTCACAACGCGCTGCGCCTCGTCGCCCTGCGCGGGGAGTTAATGGAGCAGGCGTATCCGCAGGGCTACGGCCTGACGGCTATTATTGGCCTCACGCTGAATCAGGTTGAAAAGTTGATGGCGGGAAGCCACACCTTCATTGCCAACCTCAATGCCGAAACGCAGATAGTGATTGCCGGCCGGGATGAGGATATGGCGGAGGTTGCGAGAAAAGCGCTGGCCGCCGGAGCCAGCAAGGCGGCCCGGCTTGCGGTAAGCGTACCGTCGCACTGTGCTTTGCTGGATAAGCCAGCGGCAGAATTAGCTCAGGCGTTTGAATCCGTGACGTTGTCACGACCATCGCGGGCGTATCTTAGCGGATCCACCGGCCGCGTGCTGTGGGAACCGCAGAAAATCGCCGCAGATTTAGCCTTCAACATGGCGCGTACCGTACAGTGGCAGGACGCCATGGTAGCGGCCAATCAGCGCGACGCGCGGCTGGCGATTGAGATGCCGCCCGGCAGCGTATTGACCGGGCTGACCTACCTCGCAGGCTGGCAGGGCGACGCCATCTGCATGGAGCGAAACAGCGTTGAAGTGGCGCAGCACCTGGCGAAGCGCCTCAGCCGTTGAGGCTGCGGGCGTACATCCGCCCTTCCGCCGCCAGCGCCAGCAGGTCCGCGTCGCGTTCGCGATGGTGGGAATAGACAATCGAGATCAGCTGGCGCATCTGATAGGGTTCCGCCAGCTTTAGTAGCTGCACGTCGTTTTCGTAGACCTTTTTCATCCGCCCGGGCAGCAGCGCAAAGCCGACGCCGGCCTGCACCAGGCTTATCATCGAAAAGATGTCGTTGACCCGGGTGACGATTTCAGGCTCGAAGGCGGCAACCTGAAAGGCCTCCCTGAAGCCAGCGTAGGTGGCAAATCCTTCCGCAAGCGAAACGAATTTACGGTCGGCATAGTCGCGAAGGTCGGCCGGTTTCGCGGTATCCAGCCGTTCGGCCGCCGGCGCGGCGAGAAAAATATCGTCTTCAAACAGCGGCACCACGTCAAACGCGGTGTCGCTGAACTCCCCCTCGTTGGTGGCGATAAGGATCGCATCCAGGGCGTCGTCTTCCAGCATATCCAGCAGCATCTGGTTGGAGCCCATCGTCAGGTCCAGCTCCAGCTCGGGCCGCCGCAGCTTCATTCCCATGATGATCCGCGGGACCGTCTCCAGCGTGAGCGAATAGAGCGTGCCGATGCGCAGCCGTCCCTGGCCGACGCCGGCGACCTTTCGCGTCGCCTCCAGCCCGCGCGTCATCAGGGTGGTAACGTCCTGACAATACTCCAGCAGCGTCCAGGCCGCCGGCAGCGGCAGCAGGTTGCGTCCCTTATGCACAAACAGCGGGCAGCCCACCCCCTCTTCGAGGGTATGCAGGGCCCGGTGGACGCTGACGCCGCTGAGCTGCATCGCTTCGGCGGTTCTGGCGATATTGCCTTTGGTCATAAACATCATAAATACCGCCAGCTTACGGAAGGTAATATCCTGGCTAATGTCGTCTTTCATTGCGCTGCACTCCCTATTTCCGCCGCGGCTCACTATTTATCGAGTGAATTCAAGCCAGTATAACCGTAACGCCGGTAAATGCTTTAACGCAGAGCAAGGAATGGCCGAACGGGCCTTGAGGCGGCGCAGGGGCGGATAAGGCAAAAAAAATGCCGGTCAGCTGCTGAGCTGACCGGCATGACGCGCGTGGGCGGAGTTAATACGGCGGCTACAGCGCCATATCGTGCTGCGGCGATTCCGCAGGCTTAAGCTCGGCAGACGGCGCGGCGGCGGCCTGGGAGTGGGTCATATCAATCACCGGCGGCTTGGTCAGCTGCAGCGTTGCGGCGGTATCGTCCCACACCTGCTGGGTCAGCGCCGGGCTGTCGTTCAGCTTCTGACCATAGCTCGGCACGATCGCGTGGATACGGCTCTGCCACTCTGCGGAGCTGAACTGCTGCGGGAACATCTGCTTCAGCACGTTCAGGGTAATCGGCGCGGCGGTAGAGGCGCCCGGAGAAGCCCCAAGCAGCGCGGAGATGGTTTTCTGCTCGTCAACCACCACTTCGGTTCCCAGCTTCAGGATCCCGCCCTTCTCGGCGTCTCTTTTAATGATCTGCACGCGCTGGCCTGCCTGAATCAGCTTCCAGTCCTCTTTACGCGCTGCCGGATAGTACTCTTTCAGCGCCGCAAAGCGGTCATCGTCGCTAAGCATCACCTGGCTCACCAGGTATTTGACCAGATCGAAGTTGTCGAGACCGACGTGGGTCATCGGCAGGACGTTATCGGTAGTGGTGGTGCTCAGCAGGTCGAAGATCGAACCATTTTTGAGGAATTTAGTCGAGAAGGTGGCGAACGGCCCGAACAGCACCACGCGCTTGCCGTCAATGAAGCGGGCGTCAAGATGCGGAACCGACATCGGCGGCGCGCCGACCGAGGCCTGGCCGTAAACTTTTTGCAGATGCTCTTTGGTCACCGCCGGGTTTTCGGTCATCAGGAAGGAGCCGCCCACCGGGAAGCCCGCGTAGTTGTCAGCTTCCGGAATACCGGTCTTTTGCAGTAATTTCAGCGCGCCGCCGCCGGCACCGATAAAGACATATTTCGCGTCAATCGTCTGCTCGTCGCCGCTATTAACGTTCTTAATCGTCACGTGCCACGAATTATCGGCATTACGCTTAAAGGCGGTAACTTCAGAGGAGGTTTGCAGCGAGAAGTTATTACTTTTCTTCAGGCTACCGATCAGCTGACGGGTTATTTCGCCGTAGTTGACGTCGGTCCCGACCGGGGTCCAGGTGGCCGCCACTTTTTGCTGCGGATCGCGCCCTTCCATCACCAGCGGCGCCCACTGTTTAATTTGCGCATGGTCGGTGGAGAATTTCATTCCCTGGAATAAGGCGGTTTGCTGCAGCGCGGTATAGCGCTTTTGCAGATAATCCACGTTATCGCCCCAGACGAAACTCATGTGCGGGGTGGAGTTAATAAAGGAGTGCGGGTCGCGCAAAATGCCGCGCTTGACCTGCGCCGTCCAGAACTGACGGGAGATCATAAACTGCTCGTTGATATCCAGCGCCTTGCTGACGTCGATAGAGCCGTCCGCACGCTCAGGCGTGTAGTTCAGCTCCATGTTTGCCGAGTGGCCGGTACCGGCATTGTTCCAGCCGTTCGAGGACTCCAGCGCCACGCCGTCAAGCTTCTCTACCATCACCTGCTTCCAGTCCGGCTGAAGTTCCTGCAGCCAGGTCCCGAGCGAGGCGCTCATGATCCCGCCGCCAATCAGCAGAAAATCAGTTTTCTTTGCGGCGTCGGTATTTGCGTAGGTTGCCGTACTGACGAACATCGCCAGCGCGGTGAGGGATAAGATCGAGTTTTTTATTGCAGGCATAATAGAATTATCGCATAGCATAATGAAATAAGTGCAAACATGTTAACGCACTTTCATTATATTTTAAAATATCATTTACATTTTCCGCACAGTTAATCAATTATTTTATTTCACTTTTTTAACTTAAAAAACCAGGAAATGATTAATGAAATTAAAACGGGTCAACGCAGGGCGATAATTAGAGGGCTGGCGGCACATGCGCCGGTTTATTTAGTTACATAAGGCAAAAATAGCGGCGCGCGGAAATATAGCGCGCCGCTGATCATTAACTCTGCGACTCTGCCAGCTGATGCGTTTTATCCCGTAACGCGATGCGCAGATGATCGTTGTTTTCCATCAGCAGCTCCCGCGCCTGCCACGCGTCAAGCCCGGCGAGCAGCATCAGAATCGCCGTTCGACAGTGCTGGTTGCAGGCGGCAAGCGCGGCTTTCGCCTCGCTGCGCGAACAGCCGGCGGCCTCCATAACGATGGCAATTTGCCGTTCAGCCCAGCGTGGGCTGGTGGCCTGCAGATCGACCCGCAGGTTGCTGAAGACCCTGCCGCCGCGAATGGCCAGCCCGGTGGTCAACATGTTGAGCAGCTGCCGCTGCGCCAGCTGCGCTTTGGGGTTACCAAACCCCGCCACCGCTTCCGGGCCGGTTTGCGGCGCAACGATAATATCGGCCAGCTGCGCCGCTTCGCTATCCGCCTGCTGGGTCAGCACCGCCACCGGCGCACCGAGCGACCAGGCATGGCGCATCGCGCCCCAAACCCACGGCGTTTTGCCGCTGACCGTCAGCGCCAGCAGCATATCGTTATCGCTGAACCGAAGCGCCTGCAGCTCAAGGGCGCCGAGATCGTAGTCGTTAGCGGCCGTTTCCATCTCCTGCAGCGCCGCCGCTGGCCCGCCGGCAATGAGCCCAACCAGGGAGTGTTTCTCCTCGGGCGCAAACTCGCTGACCGCCTGCAGGGCTGCGCGGCCGGATGCGCCAGCGCCGACAATCACCAGCCGCCCTCCGCGGCTCAGGGTTGCGGCGGCGTTATCGACCAGGCGGGTCATGTCTTCCAGGCAGGCGTCGATGGCGTTGGCAATCTGCCGGCCGTCGGCGTGCAGTAGCGTGAGCATGTCATAGGTGGTGAGACTATCGATGCGGCGGGTATCCGGGTGGCGTCGTTCCGTCATTGAAGCGGTTGGCTTACTGCTCATAAAAACCTCCATTTAAATAACTCCGTATTTACTATAGGGATATTTAACCTCGCCTCCTGCGAGTGGGGTCACGCTTCCCGGCTCCCGGCGGCGGGATTATTGCTTTTTTACATGCCTTTAAGAAATTCACACCTTCAGCGATAATAGGCCTTCGCTGTTTACCCTGGGGTTGTTATGAACGAGTTAGCGGAGCAGGAACCGCCCGCACGCAGGCGCCGTAAGAGCATGAAGCTGAGTACCGCCGTGACGCTGATGATTGGCAGCGTGCTGGGGTCGGTGCTGCTGCTGGTGTACGCGCTGTGGTTTATCCAAATCAGTGATACCACCCGCGACGGGCTGAAGGACACCGCCCTGGCGGTGGCGCGAACGCTGGCCGATATGCCGGAAGTGAAGCGCGGCCTGACCCTGCCGGCGGACAGCAATATTATTCAGCCGCTGGCGCAGGCGATCGTTCGGCGCAACGATCTGCTGTTCGCGGTGGTTACCGATATGCAGGGTATTCGCTACTCGCACCCCAACGGCCTGATCATCGGCAAGCGGTTTATCGGCGATGACATTAATCCCACCCTGCAGGGAAAGGAGAACGTTGCCGTCAACCACGGCGTGCTGGCGCCCGCCCTGCGCGCCTTTACGCCGGTCTTTGACGCGAACCATCGGCAAATTGGCGTGGTGGCGATCGGCATTTCGCTCAGCAAGGTCGATACCCAGATCGCCAACAGCCGCTGGGACGTCCTCTTTACCGTACTCTTCAGCGCCCTGGTCTGCGGTATCGGAACCTGGAGCCTGGTTCGCGGCCTCAAGCGCGTGCTGCTCGGCCTTGAGCCGCAGGAGATCTCCACCCAGTTCCAGCAGCGCCAGGCGATGCTGCATTCGTTAAAAGAGGGCGTGGTGGCGGTCGATACCGAAGGACGGGTGACCCTGATCAACCCCGCCGCGCGCGAAATGGTGTTCAGCGGCCCCGATAAAACCCTCGCCCATACGCCGCTGCTCGCCGATCTGCAGGAGGTCCTGCGCACCGGGAAGCCCATTTACGACCGCGAGCTCGGCTGCAACGGCCTGCTGCTCATCAGCAACACCGTGCCGGTGCGCAGCCAGAATGCCACCGTCGGCGCCATCAGCACCTTCCGTGACAAAACCGAGGTCAGCCAGCTGCTGCAGCGCCTCGACGGCATGGTCAACTATGTGGATGCGCTACGCACCACGTCCCATGAGTTTATGAATAAGCTGCACGTGATCCTCGGCCTGCTGAACATGAAAAGCTATGACAAGCTGGAGGAGTACGTGCTACAAACCGCCCATAATTATCAGGCGGACATCGGCGAAATCCAGCATCGCATCAAATCTCCGGTGGTCGCCGGCTTTTTGATTGGTAAAATCCAGCGCGCGAAAGAGCGCGGGTTTAGCCTTAGCCTCGCGGAAGAGAGCCTCGTCCCCGACTGCCCGAACGAAAAGCAGATTACCGTGCTGGTCACCGTGCTGGGCAATTTGATTGAGAACGCGCTGGACGCCATGAGCGGCCAGCACGAGGGCGAAGTCAGCCTGTTGCTACACTATCAAAACGGCTGGCTAAGCGGCGAAGTGAGCGACGACGGCCCGGGGATCCCGGAGGCCAATATCGACGCCATCTTTAATAAAGGCTTCTCCACCAAAGGAGAGAATCGCGGCGTCGGCCTGTTTCTTGCCAGCCAGCAGCTGCGCGAACTGGGCGGGACGCTTGCCGTCGAGTCCGAACCCGGCGTATTTACCCAATTTTTTGTTCATCTTCCCTGGGATAGTAAAAGGAACAGTGCGTGATAAATGTATTAATTGTTGATGACGATGCCATGGTCGCCGAGCTGAACCGCCTGTACGTGGCGAGGATTTCCGGTTTCCGCTGCTGCGGCACCGCATCGACGCTGAATAAGGCCCGGGAGATGATTAACGACGGCGAGCTGGAGATCGATCTGGTGCTGCTCGACGTCTATATGCAGCATGATAGCGGCCTGGATCTGCTGCCGACCATTCGCGCCTCCGGCCGCGCCATCGACGTAATTATGATCACCTCCGCCGCCGATGCCGCAACCGTACAAACGTCAATGCATTACGGCGTTATCGATTATCTGATTAAGCCCTTCCAGTTCCCGCGTTTTGAGGAGGCGTTAACCGCCTGGCGCGAGAAAAGAAAGCTGATGACCGGACAGACATATTATGAACAGGCTGACGTTGACCGCCTGCTGCACGGCGACGCGCCGGAAGCCACCGACGCGCGCAAGCTGCCGAAGGGGCTCACCTCGCAAACGCTGCGCACGCTGTGCCAGTGGATCGATGCCCACCCGGCGACCGAGTTCTCCACCGACGAGCTGGCGGTGGCGGTGAATATTTCCCGCGTCTCCTGCCGCAAATATCTGATTTGGCTGGCACAGATTAATATCCTCTACACCAGCATTCACTACGGCGCCACCGGCCGCCCGGTCTATCGCTATCGGCTGGTCGCCGAGCAGTACGGCCTGCTCAAGCAGTACAGTCAGTGAGCCGATAGCCGCTATCCAGCAGCTGAAAGCGAAAGCGGCGCTGCGATGAGAGGATCACTTCGCGATTTTTAGTCACAAAAATCGCTTCAATATCCTCCCGTTGACGCAGCGCCGCGCGCCCCTTCTCCACGCCCAGGCCGTAGATCAGGGTGGTCCAGATATCGCCGTCGAGGGAGTCGTCAGAAATGATGGTCACGCTCTCCAGCTCGTTATCCAGCGGATAGCCGCTGCGCGGGTCGAGAATATGGTGCCAGCGCCTGCCGTCCTGCTCGAAATAGCGCTCATAGATGCCGGAGGTCACCACCGACTGGCCGCTCACCGCAATCGCGCCCACCAGCTCGTCGGATGCGGCAAAGGGTTTTTTCAGCCCAATGGACCACTCCCCAAGAGTATGCACGTTCCCCCCGAGATTAATCAGCGCCGCGTCGACGCCCTGGCGCCGCAGGTCATCGCGCACCCGATCGGCAATGTAGCCTTTGGCGATGGCGCCAAGATCGATCTCCATGCCCGGCTGGGCAAGAAACACGCTGCCCGCCGCCTCATCGAGGATCACATCCTGCGGCCGGGTCAGCGGCAGACGGGCGGCAATATCTGCCGCCGCCGGCACGCTGCGCCCCTGAAAGCCGATGCGCCAGAGCTTGACCAGCGGGCCAATCGCCAGGTTGAAGGCGCTATCCCGCATCATGCTGGCGGCCTTCGCGCACTGGATCAGCTGAAACACCGGGCGGCTGACGGCCACCGCATGGCGACCGGCGGCATGGTTAATATCCATGACCTGCGACTGAGCTCGGTTGACGGTAAGCAGGTCTTCATAGCGTTTAATTAACTGGAAGGTACGTGAGGCGAGTTGCTCATCGTGACGCAAGAGCTTAAGCAGAATGGGCGACCCCATTAACACGGCGGAGTAGCTATAGACGCGACTGTCGTCAGACATGGTTGCAGCTCCTGTGGATGACCCCGGCGCGCGGCCGGGGCAAATCGCTAAATGTTATCCTCTGGCGCGTATTGCCGCCTGGTGGCCTGCCAGGGTACCAAAGATAATGATATCCGCCACCGCATTGCCGCCGATGCGGTTGCCGCCGTGGATGCCGCCGACCACTTCACCGGCGGCATAGGCGCCCGGAATCGGCTGCTGAGCGGTATTTAACACCGCGGTCGCGGTATTAATCGTCACCCCGCCCATGGTGTGGTGAACGCCCGGGGCGATGCGGATCGCGTGGAACGGCCCTTCGTTAATCGGCGCCCGCAGCGCGGTGGTGCGGCCAAAATCTTCATCGCGCTGGGTTTCAACAAAGCCGTTGTAGCGCTCAAGGGTGGCAAGGAAGGCATGGTAATCCATCCCCAGCTTCTCCGCCAGCTCGCGCGGGGAGCTGGCGCTGGTGGCGAGCCCTTTGGCGATGTATTCATCGGCCGCCTTGTTTTTTGCCCGCACGTGCTCGTCAAAGACGATCCAGGCGTACTGCTCCGGCAGCGCGATAATCGCCGCCGAGACTTTATCGCGGGTCGCCAATTCGTTGTAGAAGCGCTGACCGCGCTGGCTCACCAGAATCGCCCCGCCGCCGCGAATCGACTCCGAAATCAGGTATGAGGTCTTCTGCTCAACGGTCGGGTGGATCTGGATTTCGCCCATATCCACGGTGCCGGCGCCGATGCGCTCCAGCAGCGCGATGCCGCCGCCGGTCGCTCCTTTATGGTTGGTGGTGACAAAGCCGGCGAGGTCCGGACGGTATTTGACCACCATCGCGCTGTTGGCGCTGAAGCCGCCGGTGGCGACCACGATGCTCTTCGTCTGCACCTCAATGCGCTCCTGCTCGTCGTTCAGCAGACGCACGCCGCTCACCTCATCGTTGGTCATCAGGATCTCTTCGACCGACGTATCCAGCATCACGTCAATCCCGCGTTTGCTGATATTGCGCACCAGGCCGCTGATCAGATAGCCGCCGACCGCCGACCCGTCGCGCGGACGGTGGGTTCGGTCAATGCTCATCCCGCCGGTGGTGGTGATGTCGTTAAGCATGATCCCGCGGCGGGCCAGCCACTCGATCGCCTCGGGGGCGTTCTCCACAAAGCGGCGCAGCAGCTCAGGGTTGTTTTTGTTATGCCCGCCCTTCAGGCTCTCCGCAAAGAACAGCTCTTTGCTGTCCACAATCCCTTTTACCCGCTGGAAGCGCGTCTCCGCGGCGTTCATCCCGGCGGAGGCTTTAATGGTGTTGCCGCCGATAGTCGGCATTTTTTCAACGATCAGCACGCGGGCGCCTTCATCGTGGGCCTGAATCGCCGCCGCCAGACCCGCGCCGCCGCTGCCGACCACCACCACGTCGTAGCTTTTCACCGCCCGATCGTCGCCGCCTTCCTCAACTGCCAGCGCTTTGCTCGATTTCAGCATCGCTTTGGATACCGCTTTTTTCACCGCTTCGCTTTGGCTGGTGGCGCCGGAGATGGCGTCAACGTGCGGGGTGTTGGCGGTCAAAATACGCTCGCGGATCTCTTCAAAGCTGGTGGTGAACTCCACGGTCTGTACCGCGGCAGCGGCCAGCTCAACGTCAGCGATACGGTCGTTCTCAAGGCTGACGTGGATCACCAGCTCGCCGGCCTCATCCTGTACGCTTTCGACAAAGACGCCGGGCTTAAACTTCGCGTCGCCCATGCTCATATCGCGGATCATCGCTTCCACCAGCGAGAAGCGCCACAGCGGCTCCGGAATATGCAGCGCTTCGCGGCGGGTGCTGTCGATAAACAGCTCCAGGTTTTCACCCTCGGCAACGCGGTCGGTCCAGTCCGGGTAGGCGATGCAGGCCCGTCCGACGGCGATCAGATCGTAGCCGTGATCCAGTCCCTGCTCGGCGTCCGCGGCGTTGACAACCCCGCCAACGCCCATCACCGGAACCTGCGCGAGGCTGGCGGAGCGCAGCGAGCAGTATTTTTCAATCAGCGGCGTCGGATCGCGGGTATCAACGATGGAGGGACGCAGCGAAGCGCCCACCGAGAAGTGCAGATAGTCGAGGCCCCGCGCCGCCAGCTTTTCCAGCAGGTAGAGGGTGTCGTCAAAGCGGATGCCCGGCTCTTCCAGCTCTTCCGGCGAGAAGCGGTAGCCGATAATAAAAGCGTCGTCCGCGTACTGGCCGGCCATTTTATGGGTGATATCCAGCACCGCCAGCGGGAAACGGGCGCGGTTGTCGCGGCTGCCGCCCCAGCAGTCGTCGCGCTGGTTGGAGTTCGGGGAGTAGAACTGCTGGATAAGATAGGTATTGGCGCCGTGGATTTCGACGCCGTCAAAACCGGCCTGAATCGCGCGGCGAACGCCGTCACCGAATTTCGCGATGGTCTCCTCGACTTCCTCTGTACTCAGCGCGCGCGGCATCGCGGCGCCGTCGCGCGGGGCGGCCAGCGCGCTCGGCGCGACCGGCTGGCGGCCGCCGATAAGCTGCGGGTCGACCATGCGGCCGCCGTGATAGATCTGCAGGATAGCCTTCGACCCTTCCGCCTGGATGGCTTCGGCAATTTTGGCAAGGCCGGCAATTTTTTCATCACTGTCGATACCAATGGCGCCAGGGAAGGCCAGGCCATAGTTATCGATAAAGCAGCACTCGACGATGATGGTCCCGATGCTGCCCGCACGGGCGCGGTAGTACTCCACCAGCTCGCTGGTGACCGAGCCGTCATAATAGCCGGTACAGGTGGTCATCGGCGCCATAAACAGGCGGTTTTTTAGCTCAGTTCCGTTTGGCAAGGTAAAGGGCTGCAAAATACGTTGATTACTGGTCATAGTAATACTCCAGATTTTAAATATTGAAATTCAGAATTCGCTAAGGAATTTATTTTTGGTTGTGTTTTTCATTCCTGTTTCCATGTTAATAATATAGCGAATTTTTTAGTTACCAAATCACTTACGTTAGTTAAAAAACTATTTAATACTCACAATAACATCACTACTCCTATCGTATTATTATTTTAAAATACAATGTTTACACAAAGCATAATACCGATAACAAACAAGACACTTTTGTTAATGAAAATAAAATTACCAATTCCCATTTAAAACAATAAAAATCAACACTTTAAATCAAAGCATCTTGTTAATCACACGCTAAAAATCGACTAGAATTTAACATTTAGCGGTATTTTATACAAATAACCCCTTTATCCCACAGGGTTATTGCGCAAAATAAAAAAAACGCCAGACCCCTGGATTTATTGATCTCAATCAATTGCAATTCGACATCAAAGAGCAATATATAAATAACAAACGAATTTAATTTAGCGCCCTAAAAAATGCGTTAAATAACCGTCGCGGTGATAATAAAAACCAACAATTAATAACTAAAGAAAGTTTTGAAATTAAAGAAAGCGAAAAAATCACCGATGGCTCAACCTTATTTTTAACTACTTGCAGATACTCATTATGAAAGAGAAAAAGACAACCATATCGCCTGCCGGCGCAGCCAGTCCTAAGGCTGCTGATAAGCGTCGTCTGCTGATGATGGCGCTGCCCATTATCGTGGCCGTAATGCTGCTCTTCGTCCCGGTGCCTGACGGCCTGCCGCCCTATGCATGGCACTACTTCGCCATTTTCGTTGGCGTGATCGTCGGCCTGATTTTCGAACCCCTCCCCGGAGCGGTGATCGGCATCACCGGGGTAGTGGTTATCGCCCTGTGCAGCCAGTGGCTGCTGTTCGACCCGGCACAGCTGGCGGACCCTAAATTCAAGCTGGCCGGCGCCTCATTTAAGTGGGCGGTCAGTGGGTTTGGTAACTCTACCGTGTGGCTGATTTTCGGCGCCTTTATGTTTGCCGCGGGCTACGACAAAACCCAGTTTGGGCGCCGTCTGGCGCTGATTCTGGTGAAGTACCTTGGCCGCCGCAGCCTGACGCTGGGCTACGCCATCACCTTTGCCGACCTGCTGCTGGCGCCCTTCACGCCGTCGAATACCGCCCGTAGCGGCGGGACCATTTACCCAATTATCGCCAACCTGCCGCCGCTGTATGGCTCTAAGCCTAACGACCCTAGCGCCCGCCGCATCGGCTCCTATCTGATGTGGGTCGCCATTACCGCCGCCTGTATCACCAGCTCGATGTTCCTTTCGGCGCTGGCGCCTAACCTGCTGGCGCTGGCGCTGGTGAAAAGTATCGTCGGTATCAATATCTCCTGGGGCACCTGGTTCATCGCCTTCCTGCCGGTGGGCGTGCTGCTGATTGCGGTGATGCCGCTGCTGGCCTACTGGTTCTATCCGCCGGAGGTGAAGATCAATGATGAAGTGCCTCTATGGGCCGCACGCGAGCTGGAAAAGCTTGGCCGCCTGTCGCGTAATGAAATTCTGCTGCTGGTGTTTGTCTGCTTCGCGCTGACGATGTGGATCTTCGCCGCCGAGTGGGTTGAGCCGGCGCTGGCGGCTCTGCTGGTTATCGTTCTGATGCTGTGGACCGGGGTCCTGTCCTGGAACGATATCACCAATAATAAAGCGGCGTGGAATACCTTTGTCTGGTTCGCCACCCTCGTGGCGCTGGCGGACGGCCTCTCCTCTACCGGCTTTATCGCCTGGCTGGGTAAAGAGGGCGGCGCGCTAATGAGCGGCATCTCGCCGGGCGTGGCAACGGTCGTCCTGCTGCTGGCGTTCTTCCTGCTGCACTACCTGTTTGCCAGCACCACCGCCCATACCACCGCGCTGCTGCCGGCGATGCTGACCATCGCCTCCACCATTCCGGGAATGAATATGCAGGTGTTCGTGCTGCTGATGGTCACCTCGCTGGGCATTATGGGGATCATCACCCCGTACGGTACCGGCCCAAGCCCGATCTACTACGGCAGCGGCTATCTGCCGACCAAAGACTACTGGCGCCTCGGCACCATCTTCGGCGCCATCTTCCTGGCCGCCCTGCTGCTGATTGGCTATCCGTGGATGTCCATGATGTTCTGATTCACAACCGTCGGGGTCACTCCCGGCGGTTTTACTCTTAGGGAGCTTAAACAATGTCGACTAAACCGTTTGTTTATCAGGAAGCGTTTCCGCTGGCGAAAGATGAGACTGAATACTATCTGCTGAGCAAAGAGCACGTCAGCGTCGCCGGGTTCGAGGGCGAGGAGATTCTCAAGGTTGCGCCTGAAGCGCTCACCCTGCTGGCCCAGCAGGCCTTCCACGACGCGGCCTTTATGCTACGCGTCTCCCACCAGCAGCAGGTGGCATCAATCCTGCT
>NZ_BJNO01000002.1 GCF_006539725.1 Klebsiella terrigena
AAGCCGCGTATCAGCCGCAGCAGGCTTATCAACCTGAACAGGCGCCGGTACAGCAGCCTCACTACCAGCCTGAAGCCGCGTATCAGCCGCAGCAGGCGTATCAGCCTGAACAGGCGCCGGTACAGCAGCCTGCTTATCAGCCTGAACCTTATGCCGCCTCGCCTGTTATTGAGCCAGAAGCTCCCCAGGAAGAGGTCAAGCCGCAGCGTCCGCCGATGTACTATTTCGAAGAGGTTGAAGAGAAGCGCGCGCGTGAGCGCGAACAGCTTGCCGCCTGGTATCAGCCGATTCCGGAGCCTGCGAGTCCGGTTGCGACCAGGCCTATCTCGCCGCCGCCATCTTCTCCGGTTGATGCCGCCGCGGTGACTACGCTCGCCGCCAGCGTACATCAGGCCGCGGGCGCTGGTGCTAGCGCTGCCGCGGTGGTCTCCGCTGCGTCATCCGCCGCGCCGCTGTTCAGTCCGGCAGCGGGCGGGCCGCGCGTGCAGGTCAAAGAGGGCATTGGTCCGAAGCTGCCGCGTCCTAACCACGTCCGCGTACCGACGCGCCGTGAGCTGGCATCGTATGGCATTAAGCTGCCTTCTCAGCGCATCGCGGAAGAGCGCGCCCGCCAGGCGGAGCTTGATCAAAATTATGACGATGAGCCACTCACCGATGAAGAAGTTAACGAGCTGGAGCAGGGCGAGCTGGCGCGTCAGTTTGCCGCCACCCAGCAGCAGCGCTACGGTGAGGTCTACCAGGCTGACGATGGCGGAGATGACGATTCAGCCGCCGAAGCCGAGCTGGCTCGCCAGTTTGCCGCCACCCAACAGCAGCGCTACAGCAGCGAGCAGCCGCGCGGGGCGAATCCGTTCTCTCCGGCTGATTATGACTTCTCGCCGATGAAAACGCTGGTGGACGACGGCCCGAGCGAGCCGCTGTTTACGCCGATGCCGGAGGTTCAGCCGTCGGCACCGCAATACCAGCAGCCGGCGCAGCATCAGCATCAGCCGGTACAGCAGCCGCAGCCCGTGCAGCACTATCAGCAGCCGACGCCGCAGCCTGCTTACCAGCAGCCGACGCCGCAGCCTGCTTACCAGCAGCCTCAGGCTCAGCAGCCGGTACAATCTGCGCCGGCGGCGCAGAGCTACCAGCCGCAGCAGGCTCCTCAGGCCCCGATGCAGCCGCCGGTCCAACAGCTGGCGCCGCAGCCGCAGGAGAGTCTGATTCACCCGCTCCTGATGCGTAACGGCAACAGCCATCCGCTGCAGCGGCCGACGACGCCGCTGCCATCTCTGGATCTGCTGACGCCGCCGCCGAGTGAGATAGAGCCGGTTGATACCTTCGCGCTGGAGCAAATGGCGCGCCTGGTGGAAGCTCGCCTTGCCGATTTCCGTATTAAAGCGGACGTCGTGAACTACTCGCCAGGCCCGGTTATCACCCGCTTTGAGCTGAACCTGGCGCCGGGCGTGAAGGCCGCGCGTATTTCTAACCTGTCGCGCGACCTTGCCCGTTCGCTCTCCACGGTTGCCGTGCGCGTCGTGGAAGTGATTCCCGGCAAGCCGTACGTTGGCCTGGAGCTGCCGAATAAGAAGCGTCAGACCGTCTACCTGCGCGAAGTGCTGGATAATACCAAGTTCCGCGATAACCCCTCGCCGCTGACCGTGGTGCTGGGCAAAGATATTGCCGGCGATCCGGTCGTCGCCGACCTGGCAAAAATGCCGCACCTGCTGGTTGCCGGTACCACCGGCTCCGGTAAATCGGTTGGCGTCAACGCCATGATCCTCAGCATGCTCTACAAGGCACAGCCGGAAGACGTGCGCTTCATTATGATCGACCCCAAAATGCTCGAACTGTCGGTCTATGAAGGGATCCCGCATCTGCTGACGGAAGTGGTTACCGATATGAAAGACGCCGCCAACGCTCTGCGCTGGAGCGTGAACGAGATGGAACGCCGCTACAAGCTGATGTCAGCGTTGGGCGTGCGTAACCTGGCGGGCTACAACGAGAAGATTGCCGAGGCGGCGCGCATGGGGCGCCCAATTCCGGATCCGTACTGGAAGCCGGGCGACAGCATGGATGCGGTTCATCCGGTGCTGGAAAAACTGCCTTACATCGTGGTGCTGGTGGACGAATTCGCCGACCTGATGATGACCGTGGGTAAAAAAGTGGAAGAGCTGATTGCTCGTCTGGCGCAGAAAGCGCGTGCGGCGGGTATTCACCTCGTGCTGGCGACCCAGCGCCCGTCGGTTGACGTGATCACCGGCCTGATTAAGGCCAACATCCCGACGCGTATTGCGTTCACCGTGTCGAGTAAAATTGACTCGCGTACCATTCTTGACCAGAGCGGTGCCGAATCGCTGCTGGGGATGGGGGATATGCTCTACTCCGGGCCGAACTCCACTATCCCGGTGCGCGTGCACGGCGCATTCGTACGCGATCAGGAAGTCCATGCGGTAGTCCAGGACTGGAAAGCGCGCGGGCGCCCGCAGTATGTCGACGGCATCACTTCGGATAGCGAAAGCGAAGGCGGCGGCGGTGGATTTGACGGCGGAGAAGAGCTGGATCCGCTGTTCGACCAGGCGGTTAATTTCGTGACCGAGAAGCGTAAAGCCTCTATCTCTGGGGTTCAGCGTCAGTTCCGTATCGGCTATAACCGCGCCGCGCGCATCATCGAACAGATGGAAGCGCAGGGGATCGTCAGCGAGCAGGGCCATAACGGAAACCGCGAAGTGCTGGCGCCGCCGCCCTTCGAGTGAGTGCAAAGTTGGGTAAATAAGAGCAAAATCAGCCTATTCTTCTGTCCCGCCGCGCCAGGCGGTCCTACATTAGGGGCAGAAGAGGCTCCCGCGCAGGGAGCGACGCACATTGACGGACATTAAGGAATAACAATGAAAAAACTCGCAATCACCTGTGCATTACTGTCTGGATTTGTTGTCAGCCAGGTTTGGGCTGACGCCGCCGGCGATTTGAAAAGCCGTCTGGATAAGGTGAGCAGCTTCCACGCCAGCTTCACGCAGAAAGTGACCGATGGCAGCGGCAACGCGGTACAGGACGGACAGGGCGACCTGTGGGTGAAGCGCCCGAATCTGTTCAACTGGCACATGACCCAGCCGGATGAAAGCATTCTGGTCTCTGACGGCAAAACGCTGTGGTTCTATAACCCGTTCGTTGAGCAGGCGACCGTCACCTGGCTGAAAGACGCCACCAGCAACACGCCGTTTATGCTGATTGCGCGTAACCAGTCTAACGACTGGCAGCAGTACAATATTAAGCAAAACGGCGATGACTTCGTCCTGACGCCGAAAAGCGGCAGCGGTAACCTGAAGCAGTTCACCATTAACGTAGGGCGTGATGGCACCATTCATCAGTTCAGCGCGGTAGAGCAGGACGACCAGCGCAGCAGCTACCAGCTGAAGTCGCAGCAAAACGGTGCGATAGACGCATCTAAGTTTACCTTTACGCCGCCGCAAGGGGTTACGGTGGACGATCAACGTAAATAGAGGCGAATGTGGGCAATCTGTCGCTCGATTTTTCCGACAATGCGTTTCAACCTCTGGCCGCCCGTATGCGGCCAGAAAATTTAGCGCAGTACATCGGCCAGCAGCATCTGCTGGCACCGGGTAAACCTTTGCCGCGGGCAATCGAGGCCGGGCATCTTCATTCGATGATTCTGTGGGGCCCGCCGGGTACCGGGAAAACGACCTTAGCGGAAGTGATTGCTCGCTATGCCAGCGCCGACGTCGAGCGTATTTCGGCCGTGACCTCCGGCGTGAAGGAGATCCGTGAAGCCATCGAACGCGCCCGGCAGAACCGTAACGCCGGTCGGCGCACCATCCTGTTTGTCGACGAAGTCCACCGCTTCAATAAAAGCCAGCAGGATGCGTTTCTGCCGCATATCGAAGATGGCACCATCACCTTTATCGGCGCGACGACGGAAAATCCCTCTTTTGAACTCAACTCCGCGCTGTTATCGAGAGCGCGCGTTTATCTGCTGAAATCACTGACCACGGAAGATATCGAGCAGGTGCTTACGCAGGCGATGAGCGATGCGGGCCGCGGCTACGGCGGGCAGAATATTGTGCTGCCTGACGACACGCGTCGGGCGATCGCCGAGCTGGTAAACGGCGATGCGCGCCGGGCGCTCAACACGCTGGAGATGATGGCCGATATGGCCGAAACCGACGCCGCCGGTCAGCGGGTGCTGCAGGCCAAACTGTTGACCGAAATTGCCGGCGAGCGTAGCGCGCGTTTTGATAACAAGGGCGATCGCTTTTACGATTTAATTTCGGCGCTGCACAAGTCCGTGCGCGGCAGCGCGCCGGACGCCGCGCTGTACTGGTATGCACGGATCATTAGCGCCGGCGGCGATCCGCTGTACGTTGCTCGCCGCTGCCTGGCGATTGCTTCGGAAGACGTCGGCAACGCCGACCCTCGGGCCATGCAGGTTGCTATCTCTGCCTGGGACTGCTTTACCCGAGTCGGCCCTGCGGAAGGCGAGCGGGCGATTGCTCAGGCCATTGTGTACCTCGCCTGCGCGCCGAAGAGCAACGCGGTTTACAGCGCCTTTAAGGCCGCGATGGCCGATGCCCGCGAACGCCCGGACTACGACGTGCCGGTCCACCTGCGCAACGCGCCAACGAAGCTGATGAAAGAGATGGGCTATGGCCAGCAGTATCGCTACGCCCACGATGAGCCCAACGCCTATGCCGCCGGCGAGGAGTACTTCCCGCAGGAAATGGCGCAAACGCGCTATTATCGGCCAACAAACCGAGGGCTTGAGGGGAAAATTGGCGAAAAGCTCGCCTGGCTTGCCGAACAGGATCAAAATAGCCCCACAAAACGCTACCGCTAACAGAGTCGTTGCGGTAAGGTTACCAGGATATTCCGGTGGTCGTAGTCTGCGGCCACTTTTCATTTTATTAATTCGATAAGCACAGGATAAGCATGCTCGATCCCAATCTGCTGCGTACCGAGCCAGACGCAGTCGCTGAAAAAC
Source organism: Klebsiella terrigena (assembly GCF_006539725.1). Lineage (GTDB taxonomy): Bacteria > Pseudomonadota > Gammaproteobacteria > Enterobacterales > Enterobacteriaceae > Klebsiella > Klebsiella terrigena. The sequence goes on from NZ_BJNO01000002.1 coordinate 4,979, forward strand.
TGGCACGCCGGGGCTTTAAGCTGGATGTAGATAAACTGCGCGCTCTGGAAGAGCGTCGTAAAGTTCTGCAGGTTGAAACTGAAAATCTGCAGGCGGAGCGTAACTCCCGATCGAAATCCATTGGCCAGGCGAAAGCGCGTGGGGAAGATATCGAGCCGTTACGCCTGGAAGTGAACAAGCTTGGCGAACAGCTGGATGCGGCGAAAACCGATCTGGACGCGCTGCTGGCCGAAATCCGCGATATCGCGCTGACCATTCCTAACGTTCCGCATGATGACGTTCCGCTGGGTAAAAGTGAAAACGACAACGTCGAAGTGAGCCGCTGGGGTACCCCGCGCGAGTTCGATTTTGACGTACGCGATCACGTGACTCTGGGCGAAATGCACGGCGGGCTGGACTTCGCTGCGGCGGTTAAACTGACCGGCTCGCGCTTTGTGGTCATGAAGGGCCAGCTGGCTCGTCTGCACCGCGCGCTGTCGCAGTTTATGCTGGACCTGCATACCGAACAGCACGGCTATAGTGAAAACTATGTCCCGTATCTGGTAAACCAGGAAACGCTGTATGGCACCGGCCAGCTGCCGAAATTCGCCGGCGACCTGTTCCATACTCGTCCGCTGGAAGAAGAGGCGGATAGCAGCAACTACGCGCTGATCCCGACCGCCGAAGTTCCGCTGACTAACCTGGTTCGCGATGAGATCATCGATGAAGACGATCTGCCGATCAAAATGACCGCGCATACGCCGTGCTTCCGCTCTGAAGCGGGATCCTACGGTCGTGATACCCGTGGTCTGATCCGTATGCACCAGTTCGACAAAGTTGAGATGGTGCAGATCGTCCGTCCGGAAGATTCCATGGCGGCGCTGGAAGAGATGACCGGCCACGCGGAGAAAGTTCTGCAGCTGCTGGGTCTGCCATACCGTAAAGTGGCGCTCTGCACCGGCGATATGGGCTTCAGCGCATGCAAAACCTACGATCTGGAAGTGTGGGTACCGGCGCAGAATACCTACCGCGAAATTTCGTCCTGCTCGAACGTCTGGGATTTCCAGGCGCGCCGCATGCAGGCACGCTGCCGCAGCAAGTCTGATAAGAAAACGCGCCTGGTCCATACGCTGAACGGCTCTGGCCTGGCAGTGGGTCGTACCCTGGTTGCGCTGATGGAAAACTATCAGCAGGCTGACGGCCGTATTGAAATCCCGGAAATTCTGCGCCCGTATATGCGCGGCCTTGAGTTCATCGGCTGATTTTTCTACCCCCTTCTCAAAAGCGCCTACGGGCGCTTTTTTTTCATCTCCTTCTTGATGCCGGGCAATAACCCGTCCGTTCAATACCCCCATACTCCCTTGGTGTTAAAGCAGCATAAAAAACTAATAAAAGCTAGTTACGCTATATATAAGTCTATATAGCGATTATCAGTAAATTGTGAGCAACCAAAGCGAGTATCCATGAAAATTAAAGCCCCCGATGCTTTACTGGCTGCCGAAGTAAGCCGGCGTGGTTTAATGAAAACCACGGCGATTGGCGGTCTGGCAGTGGCCAGTAACGCATTTACTTTACCCTTCACGCGCATTGCCCATGCCGCAGACACCCTGTCACCGGCAGGCGAAACGGTGACCTGGAGCGCCTGTACCGTGAACTGCGGTAGCCGCTGCCCGCTGCGCATGCATGTCGTTGATGGCGAAATTAAATACGTTGAAACAGACAATACCGGTGACGATAGCTACGACGGCCTGCACCAGGTGCGTGCCTGCCTGCGCGGACGCTCGATGCGTCGTCGCGTCTACAATCCCGATCGCCTGAAGTACCCGATGAAGCGCGTGGGTAAACGCGGCGAGGGGAAATTTGAGCGCATCAGCTGGGAAGAGGCGTTCGATACCATTGCCGGCAATATGCAGCGCCTGATCAAAGACTATGGCAACGAGTCTATCTACCTGAACTACGGTACCGGAACCCTGGGCGGGACCATGACCCGCTCCTGGCCGCCGGGAAAAACGCTCATTGCTCGCCTGATGAACTGCTGCGGGGGCTATCTTAATCACTACGGCGACTACTCTTCCGCGCAGATCGCCGCCGGGCTGAATTACACCTACGGCGGCTGGGCCGACGGCAATAGCCCGTCGGATATTGAAAACAGCCAGCTGGTGGTTCTGTTTGGCAATAACCCGGGCGAAACGCGGATGAGCGGCGGCGGGGTGACCTACTATCTGGAGCAGGCGCGACAAAAATCCAATGCGCGGATGATCATTGTCGATCCCCGCTATACGGATACCGGGGCCGGTCGTGAGGACGAGTGGATCCCGATTCGCCCGGGTACCGACGCGGCGCTGGTCTCCGCGCTGGCGTGGGTGATGATTACCGAAAACCTGGTCGATACCCCGTTCCTCGATAAATACTGCGTTGGCTATGATGAGAAAACGCTCCCTGCCGATGCGCCGGCAAACGGCCACTATAAGGCCTGGATCCTGGGTCAGGGCAGCGACGGTATCGCCAAAACGCCAGCATGGGCGTCAACCATCACCGGCATTCCGGCCGATCGCATCGTCAAGCTGGCGCGTGAGATTGCCACCGCGAAGCCCGCCTATATTAGCCAGGGCTGGGGGCCGCAGCGCCACGCTAACGGTGAAATTGCGACCCGGGCTATCTCGATGCTCTCTATTCTTACCGGCAACGTCGGCATTAACGGCGGCAACAGCGGCGCGCGCGAGGGCTCATACGATCTGCCGTTTGAGCGTATGCCGACGCTGGAAAACCCGGTTGAGACCAGCATCTCCATGTTTATGTGGACCGACGCCATCGAGCGTGGTCCGGAGATGACGGCGCTCCGCGACGGGGTTCGCGGCAAAGACAAGCTCGATGTGCCGATCAAGATGATCTGGAACTATGCGGGCAACTGCCTGATTAACCAGCACTCTGATATCAACCGCACCCATGAAATTCTGCAGGACGACAAGAAGTGCGAGATGATCGTGGTGATCGATTGCCATATGACCTCGTCGGCAAAATATGCCGATATCCTGCTGCCGGACTGCACCGCCTCCGAACAGATGGACTTCGCGCTGGATGCCTCCTGCGGCAATATGTCGTACGTTATCTTCACCGATGAGGCGATTAAGCCGCGCTTTGAATGCAAAACGATTTATGACATGACGACGGCGCTGGCGAAACGCATGGGCGTGGAGCAGCAGTTTACGGAAGGCCGTAGCCAGGAAGGCTGGATGCGCTATCTGCACGAGCTCTCCCGCAAAGCGATCCCCGATCTCCCGGACTTTGAGACTTTCCGCAAGCAGGGGATCTATAAGCAGCGTGACCCTGAAGGCCACCACGTTGCCTATAAGGCGTTCCGTGAAGATCCGCAGGCTAACCCGCTGACCACGCCGTCGGGAAAAATCGAAATCTATTCGCAGGAGCTGGCGAAAATTGCCGCCACCTGGGAGTTACCCGAAGGGGACGTTATCGATCCGCTGCCGATTTATACCCCCGGCTTTGAGAACTATAACGATCCGCTGACCGAGAAGTTCCCGCTGCAGCTGACCGGCTTCCACTATAAATCTCGCGTGCACTCGACCTACGGCAACGTAGACGTGCTGCAGGCGGCCTGTCGCCAGGAGATGTGGATTAACCCGCTTGATGCGAAGACGCGAGGTATCGCCAACGGCGACCGAATTCGTATTTTCAACGCCCGCGGTGAGGTACATATCGAAGCCAAAGTGACGCCGCGTATGATGCCTGGCGTTGTCGCGCTGGGTGAGGGCGCCTGGTATAGCCCGGACGCAGGCCGCGTGGATCAGGCGGGGAGTATCAACGTGCTCACCACCCAACGCCCGTCGCCGCTGGCGAAAGGAAATCCGTCGCATACCAACCTCGTCCAGGTTGAAAAGCTGTAAGGAATAACCGATGACAACTCAATATGGATTTTTTATCGATTCCGCCCGTTGCACCGGTTGTAAAACCTGCGAACTGGCTTGTAAAGACTATAAGAACCTGACGCCGGACGTCAGCTTCCGCCGCATTTATGAATACGCGGGCGGCGACTGGCAGGAGGATAACGGCGTCTGGCAGCAGAACGTGTTTGCCTACTACCTCTCTATCGCCTGTAACCACTGCGAGGATCCGGCCTGTACCAAGGTCTGTCCGAGCGGCGCAATGCGCAAGCGCGACGATGGCTTTGTGGTGGTGGATGAAGACGTCTGTATCGGCTGCCGCTATTGCCATATGGCCTGTCCGTACGGCGCGCCGCAGTACAACGCGGCGAAAGGGCATATGACCAAGTGCGACGGCTGCCACGAGCGCGTCGCCGTAGGTAAAAAACCGATCTGCGTCGAGTCCTGCCCGCTGCGGGCGCTGGACTTTGGCCCAATCGAAGAGCTGCGGCAGAAGCATGGCAAGCTGGCCGCCGTTGCGCCGCTGCCGTCGGCGCATTTTACGCAACCCAGCATTGTCATTAAACCGAACGCCAACAGTCGTCCGTGTGGCGATACAACCGGCTATCTGGCCAACCCGAAGGAGGTGTGAGATGGGAAGTGGATGGCATGAATGGCCGCTGATGATCTTCACGGTCTTTGGTCAGTGCGTAGTGGGGGGCTTCATTGTCCTGGCGCTGGCGCTTATGAAAGGCAGCCTGTCGCCTGAGCAGCAGCAGCGCGTGGTGCTGAGTATGTTTGGCCTGTGGGTGCTGATGGGGATTGGATTTATCGCCTCGACGCTGCACCTGGGGTCGCCGATGCGGGCCTTCAATTCGCTCAACCGCGTCGGAGCATCGTCGCTGAGTAATGAAATTGCCAGCGGAGCGCTCTTCTTCGCCGTTGGCGGCATTGGCTGGCTGCTGGCGGCGGTTAAGAAGCTTCCGGCCGGGCTGCGCAGCCTGTGGCTGATCGTCACGATGGTGCTGGGCGTCATCTTCGTCTGGATGATGGTGCGGGTGTACAACACCATTGATACGGTCCCGACCTGGTATAGCGTCTGGACGCCGCTGAGCTTCTTCCTGACGCTGTTTATCGGTGGACCGCTGCTCGGCTATCTGCTGCTGCGTGTGGCCGGCGTGAACGGCTGGGCGATGCGTCTGCTGCCCGTCGTAACGCTGGTGGCTCTGGTGGCGAGCGTGGCCGTGGCGCTGATGCAGGGAAGCGAGCTGTCGACTATCCACAGCTCTATCCAGCAGGCGTCTGCGCTGGTGCCGGACTACGGCTCGCTGATGGCGTGGCGCGTTGCGGCTCTGGCGCTGGCGCTGGCGTGCTGGGTTGCGCCAATGCTTAAAGGATATCAGCCGGCGCTGCCGCTGCTAGGCCTGGCATTTGTGCTGGTGCTGGTGGGTGAGATGGTGGGCCGCGGGGTCTTCTACGGTCTGCATATGACGGTGGGTATGGCGATCGCCAGCTAAGCCTTTATTCGCGCCGGAACTTCGCGGTTCCGGCGCGATAAAAAATGCGCTCTCTTCATGAAATATTTCAACTGATATTCCCGCCCGTTAATTCCAATAAATTAATAAAAACAATGGAATAATATAAAGAATAATTCTGCCGCCTCGCCGATGGATAAAAAACTTCAATCGTTGCCCGACAAACCGCGTCCTGCCTGATTTCAGGTGGATTGACAATGTTTATAGCAGTGGCATGATGCGCACGAAATCCGAACTTCCTCACGGTTTATATCCATGTCCATCTACACCCGGCCGGTGCAAATGTTGCTCTGCGGCCTGCTTTTGTTGACGCTGGCGATAGCGGTTTTAAATACCCTCGTCCCGCTTTGGCTCGCCCATGAAAACATGCCTACCTGGCAGGTCGGGATGGTCGGCTCATCCTATTTCACCGGTAACCTTGTCGGAACCCTGCTGGCCGGATGGGTCATTAAGCATCTCGGATTTAACCGCAGCTACTATCTTGCCTCGCTGATTTTTGCCGTCGGCTGCGTTGGGCTGGGCGTAACGATGGGGTTCTGGACCTGGTTCAGCTGGCGCTTTGTGGCCGGCGTGGGCTGCGCAATGATTTGGGTCGTGGTAGAGAGCGCGCTGGTGTGCAGCGGTACCTCCCGCAGCCGCGGTCGCCTGCTGGCGGCGTACATGATGGTTTACTACGTCGGTACCGTGCTGGGCCAGCTGATGGTGAGCAAGCTGCCGACGGATCTGATGAGCGTCCTGCCGTGGGTGACCGGTCTGGCGCTGGCCGCCATCCTTCCTCTGCTGTTTACGCGCGTGGTCAATCAGACGGACGAGCCGCACGAGCCGGCGCGCATCTGGCCAATGCTCAGGCTGCGCCAGGCTCGCCACGGCGTCAACGGCTGCATTATTTCCGGGATCGTCCTCGGCTCGCTATACGGACTTATGCCGCTGTGGCTGAACCATCAGGGAGTGAGCGACGCCGGGATTGGCTTCTGGATGGCGGTGATGGTGAGCGCCGGGATCCTCGGCCAGTGGCCGGTGGGTCGCCTGGCGGATCGCTATGGTCGCCTGCTGGTGCTGCGCGTTCAGGTGTTTATCGTCATTCTCGGCTGTCTGGCCATGCTTAGCCAGGCCGCGATGGCGCCCGCGCTGTTTATCCTTGGCGCCTCGGGCTTTACGCTGTATCCGGTAGCGATGGCCTGGGCATGCGAAAAAGTTGAGCGCCATCAGCTGGTGGCGATGAACCAGGCGCTATTGATGAGCTACACCATCGGTAGCCTGCTTGGGCCAACGCTGACCGCGATGCTGATGCAGAACTTCTCCGATAACTTGCTGTTTATTATGATCGCGAGCGTGTCGTTTATTTACCTGCTGACGCTGCTGCGAAAAGCGGGGCACCACCCGACGCCGGTGGCCCACGCCTGAATCCGCGCGCGCACTGGCCGTTCTGGATGCGGTGCTATCACCGCAAATTTGGAGCGAAGGGAACGTTGCTGCGCCTGGCGGGAGATAAATTGGTGAGTGCAGTCTGGCATTAAAACAGTTTTGATGATTCCCGGCGGGCGCATTGTGCCGCCGGGAGATTCAGCCCTAGTACATCACCTTATGACCATACTGCTCGAGAATGCCTTTTACGCGCTCCATGGTCTCTTTCTTCGGCGGATGCACGCCGTCAAGCTTGTACTCTTCACCCATCGCCACCCATTTATGCTTGCCCAGCTCGTGATACGGCAGCAGCTCGATTTTTTCGACGTTGCCCATATCGCGGGTAAACTCGCCGAGGCGGTGCGCGGAATCATCATCATCTGACCAGCCGGGTACCACTACGTAGCGGATCCAGACGTTGATATTCTTCTGCGACAAATAGCGGGCAAACTCCAGCGTACGGTGGTTAGAGACGCCGACCAGATTTTGGTGGATTTCATCATTCATCTGCTTAAGGTCAAGCATCACCAGATCGGTCACTTCAAGCAGCTCGTCAATCACCGGATCGTAGCGACGAACGAAGCCGTTGGTATCGAGGCAGGTGTGGATGCCCTCCTTGCGGCAGGCGCGGAACCAGTCGCGTACGAATTCAGCCTGCAGGATAGCCTCACCGCCGGAGGCGGTCACGCCGCCGCCGGATGCGTTCATAAAGTGACGGTAGGTGACAACCTCTTTCATCAGGCTTTCGACGGTGACTTCGGTACCGCCGTGGGTATCCCAGGTATCGCGATTATGGCAGTACAGGCAGCGCATCAGGCAGCCCTGGAAGAAGGTGATGAAGCGGATCCCTGGCCCATCGACGGTGCCACAGGATTCAAAGGAGTGAATGCGACCAATAGTTGACATTGCGGTGGTATCTCCAGATTCGGCCCGTCCGGGACCTGTGATGCACAGCTCAAACCGGCTGTGTTAAGTCTGTTTTGGCAGTTATCCATTGAGTATAGATAGCGGACAAAAGAGACTGGGGGGCAGGGAGGTATTGCTAAAAAGGCCCCACTTGCGTGGAGCCTTTATTGTACGCTTTTTATATCGCGATTTCAGTCAAAACCCGTTACATGGTCTGAGTGAAGGTACGAGTGATAACGTCCTGCTGCTGCTCTTTAGTCAGGGAGTTAAAACGTACTGCATAGCCGGATACGCGGATGGTCAGCTGCGGATATTTTTCCGGGTTTTCCATCGCGTCGAGCAGCATTTCACGGTTCATAACGTTGACGTTCAGGTGCTGACCGCCTTCGATAGAAGCTTCGTGGTGGAAGTAACCGTCCATCAGACCGGCCAGGTTTGTTTTACGAACTTCGTCGTCTTTACCCAGAGCGTTAGGAACGATAGAGAAGGTGTAAGAGATACCATCTTTAGCGTACGCAAACGGCAGTTTTGCAACGGAGGTCAGAGAGGCAACGGCACCTTTCTGGTCACGACCGTGCATCGGGTTAGCACCTGGTCCGAACGGAGCGCCAGCGCGACGGCCGTCAGGAGTGTTACCGGTTTTCTTACCATACACAACGTTAGAAGTGATGGTCAGAACGGACTGAGTCGGGATAGCGTTGCGGTAGGTAGTCAGTTTCTGAATTTTCTTCATGAAACGTTCAACCAGATCGACCGCCATGTCATCTACGCGAGAGTCGTTGTTACCAAACTGCGGGTATTCGCCTTCGATTTCGAAGTCGACAGCCAGACCGTCTTCGTCACGAATCGGTTTAACTTTCGCATATTTGATAGCGGACAGGGAGTCAGCGGCAACGGACAGACCGGCGATACCACATGCCATGGTGCGAACAACGTCACGATCGTGCAGCGCCATCAGAGAAGCTTCGTAGCTGTACTTGTCGTGCATGTAGTGGATGATGTTCAGCGCGGTGACGTACTGTTTAGCCAGCCAGTCCATGAAGTGATCCATGCGATCCATGACTTCGTCAAAGTTCAGAACGTCGCCTTTGATCGGTTCAGACTTAGGACCAACCTGCATTTTCAGTTTTTCATCAACGCCGCCGTTGATAGCGTATAGCATGGTTTTCGCGAGGTTAGCGCGAGCACCGAAGAACTGCATTTGCTTACCAACAACCATCGGGCTTACGCAGCAAGCGATAGCGTAGTCATCGTTGTTAAAGTCAGGGCGCATCAGATCGTCGTTCTCATACTGCAGAGAAGAGGTATCGATGGAGACTTTAGCCGCGTATTTTTTGAAGCTCAGCGGCAGTTTTTCAGACCACAGAATAGTGATGTTCGGCTCCGGAGACGGCCCCATGGTGTACAGGGTGTTCAGGAAGCGGAAGCTGTTTTTGGTGACCAGAGTACGGCCATCAACGCCCATACCACCGATTGATTCAGTTGCCCAAATCGGGTCACCGGAGAACAGTTCATCATACTCAGGAGTACGCAGGAAGCGAACCATACGCAGCTTCATGACCAGGTGGTCAATCATTTCCTGAGCGTCTTGCTCGGTGATTTTACCGGCTTTCAGGTCGCGTTCGATGAAGATATCCAGGAAGCTGGAGGTACGGCCGAAGGACATTGCCGCGCCGTTCTGAGACTTAACGGCAGCCAGGTAACCGAAGTAGGTCCACTGGATAGCTTCCTGCGCGGTTTTTGCCGGAGCAGAGATATCGCAGCCGTATTTGGCCGCCATTTCTTTGATCTGGCCCAGCGCACGGTACTGCTCGGAGATCTCTTCGCGCAGACGGATGGTTGCTTCCAGATCTTCGCCGTTTTCCAGTTTGCCTTGTAGAGACAGGAACTGAGCGTATTTGTCTTTCATCAGGAAGTCGATGCCGTACAGCGCAACGCGGCGGTAGTCACCGATGATACGGCCACGGCCGTAGGCATCCGGCAGACCGGTCAGCACGCCGGATTTACGGCAGTTCAGGATGTCTTTGGTGTAAACATCAAAAACGCCCTGGTTGTGAGTTTTACGGTACTCGGTGAAGATTTTTTTCAGCATCGGGTCCAGCTCGCGATCGTACGCTTTGCAAGAACCTTCAACCATTTTAATGCCGCCGAACGGGATAATGGCACGTTTCAGCGGAGCTTCAGTCTGCAGACCAACGATTTTCTCGAGCGCTTTCTCGATGTAGCCTGCGTCGTGAGAAGTGATGGTGGATGCAAGGGAAGTGTCAAAATCAACAGGCGCGTGAGTGCGGTTTTCCTGTTTAACACCTTCCATTACGTTGTCCCACAGCTTGGTGGTCGCGTCAGTTGCGCCAGCCAGGAAGGACTCGTCACCTTCGTACGGGGTATAGTTTTTCTGGATAAAGTCACGGACGTTGACTTCGTTCTGCCAGTCACCTTTCGCAAAACCTTCCCAGGCTGTGGCTAACTTTTCATTAAGCTCGGACATGTAACACCTACCTTCTTAAGTGGATTTTTTATTTACTGCCTGAAACAACCCTTAGTGATGGTCGTCGCCACGCAGGTAAATGACCCAGTATGTCAACCCAACCAGCAGACCACCGCCAATAATGTTCCCGATAGTTACCGGAATCAGGTTATCAGTGATGAAGTTCATGACGGTCAGGTGAGAGAAACTTTCCGGAGTTGAACCAACGGCGGTCCAGAATTCCGGGCTTGCAAAGTCGCGGATTACGATACCCATCGGGATCATAAACATGTTAGCGATACTGTGCTCAAAGCCGCTGGCAACGAACATGGCGACGGGCAGAACCATAATCATTGCTTTGTCCATCAGGCTGCGGCCGGAGTAGCTCATCCACACCGCGAGGCAGACCATCAGGTTCGCCAGGATACCCAGGCAGACGGCTTCAATAAATGTATGATGCATTTTGTGGTCAGCGGTTTGTAGGACGTTGAGCCCCCAACCGCCGTTAGCGGCCATATATTCACCCGATAGCCACATCAGCAGCACGAACAGCAGCGCGCCTATCAGGTTACCAACATAGACGTTGAGCCAGTTTATTGCCAGTTGACCCCAGGTAATCCTGCCGCTGGCTTTCGCCACAACGATAAGTACGGTGGAGGTAAACAGGTCAGCACCGCAGATGACGCACAGAATCAGGCCGAGTGAAAAGCAGATCCCCCCAATAAGCTTGGCAATACCGAAAGGCATCGCGGCAGTACCGGTCGTCGCGGTGATGTAGAAGACAAAAGCAATGGAGATAAAGACACCAGCGGTAATCGCCAGATAAAAGGTCTTCATCGGGTGCTTTGTCGCTTTATAGACACCCGCTTCTTCGGCGACTTTCGCCATCGCAGCGGGGAGTAATAGATCAAAAGGGTTGTCAGCTTTCACACTAACTCTCTCTTTATATAAGTTGGCGGTGAGATACTAACAAAGCATTATAGAAGGGAAATTGATGTAGATCATATCCCACCGGAACTATAAGCCCGTTTAGCGTATGGTTTTTGTGGTAATTAATGCTAATTTATTGTTTTTTAAAAAGAAAATAAAGTTTAATATTTACAAATTATGTTGATTTTTTTCATTTTTGGGCACAGGCCACGGTTAATTAAAATGGGGTATTTTTATTAAAATTAACATCTCCAAACTGTTGCGCGATCAATTTTCACTGTAAATTAACTTCACAACTACAAATTATTGGTCCCGTGAATAAAATATAAAAAAACGGAGCCGTAAACGACTCCGTGATGGGGCACTTCAGGCGGCGCTAAAGGCTATTTAGCCCAGTACGCCGCTTTAGCACGCTGCAGCTTCTCGTAGGCTTCCAGTAAGGACTGATGGGCCGGGAACGCGTGCAGATCGCTATCTACCGCCTGCAGGCCGTAGAACGGCGCTTCGCCGCTTAGCGCAGCGCTGGCGGCTTCCACCGCATCTGCGCCGTACATGCGCACAAAGGCGTTCAGGTACTGCAGCGGCTGACGCTCTTCTTCCTGGCTCAGCAGCAGCAGCGTTTGCAGGCAGCGGTAGTAGTTGGCGCGCTCTGCGCTGAAGATTGACGCATTGAACTCGATCGTCCACTCCGTCCAGATCAGCGCCTGCTCCAGATCGCCGCCGGCCAGCGCCAGCATCGCTTTCAGTTCGCCAATACGCAGCGTATACCAGCCGTTGTCTTTGCCCGTTGCCAGGCCCAGCAGTTCGCGAACGCGGGTGAAGTCGTCATTACCTTCATCGTCCAGCTGCTCAATCAGCGCCAGATAGTCCTCTTTTTCCCACTCGCTGCCCGGCAGAGAGAGGAGCGTTTCGCGCAGATGGCTGCCCATGCTGTTGTTCGCCAGCCACAGGTCTTCTGCCGGATAGATATCCGACATCCCCGGAACGATAATCCGGCAGGCGTAGACGCTGAGGTGCTCGTAATCGGCGATGTAGACCTCTTTATCTTCTTCTTTAAAGATGGCCATCAGGGTAGCGAACTCTTCTTCCGTGGTACCGGAGAAGCTCCAGTCGACGAACGGATAGTCGGCATCCTGTTTGAACATATCCCAGGAGATCAGGCCGCTGGAGTCGATAAAGTGGGTTTCAAGGTTGGCGTGTTCAGCCACTTCTTCGTCATCGAAGGTTGGCGGCGTGAAGACGTCGAGATCCTTCAGGCTACGGCCCTGCAGCAGCTCGGTGACGGTGCGCTCCAGCGCGACGCCGAAGTCAGGGTGCGCGCCGAAGGAGGCGAAACAGGTTCCGTTTTCCGGGTTAAACAGCACCACGCAGATCACCGGATACTTGCCGCCCAGCGAGCCGTCGTAAGCAAAAATTGGGAAACCTTCCGCTTCCAGCTTATTAATCGACTCCACCACGCCCGGATAGCGGGCCATTACTTCGGCAGGGATCTCCGGCAGGCTGATGCTTTCAGAAATGATGCGGTTCTTGATATGGCGCTCAAAGACTTCCGACAGGGCCTGAACGCGCGCTTCGTTCGCGGTGTTGCCCGCGGACATCCCGTTAGAAACGTACAGGTTGCCGATGATATTCATCGGAATATAAACGGTTTCGCCATCGGACTGACGGGTGAACGGCAGGCCGCAAACGCCGCGATCGTCATTACCCGACTGCAGGTCAACCAGCATGCCGGCGGTCAGCTGATCGTCAGGATCGTAGAAGGCGCGCAGGCGAGGATCGAGCAGCCCCTGCGGAACTTCATCATCTTCGGTCAGCGGGAACCATTTTTCGTTTGGATAGTGAACAAACGGCCCGTTAGCGATGGTTTCGCCTAACCAGAAGTCAGCGAAGAAATAGTTGGTCGACAGACGTTCGAAGTACTCGCCCAGCGCAGAGGCCAGCGCCGCTTTTTTGGTCGCGCCTTTGCCGTTGGTGAAGCACAGCGAGCAGGCTTTATCGCGAATATGAACTGACCACACGTGCGGTACCGGATTCAGCCACGAGGCCTCTTCAATATCAAATCCGAGGTCGAGCAATTTCTGCTGGAAGCGAGCGATGGAATCTTCCAGGGCGGCGTCTTTGCCGGGGATAAACGTTTGAGTCATAGCGGTCACTTTTTTCGTACGTAAAGCGCGCAATGATACGGGGTTTGTGTGTCAGGCGCTATCTTCGTGAAGGCCCCGGCGAAAATAAAAGCCTGGGCTATGCTTACAGGCAGTAACCTACTGTTAAGGCATTAAAAAATGAAAGCGTTCGATCTTCACCGCATGGCGTTTGATAAAGTTCCGCCGGAGTTTTTAGGGGAGGTCGCGCTGCGCAGCCTCTTTACCTTCCTGCTGGTTTTCCTGTTCCTTAAAATTACCGGACGGCGCGGCGTCCGCCAGATGTCGCTCTTTGAAGTGCTGATCATTTTGACGCTAGGCTCTGCGGCCGGGGACGTTGCCTTTTATGACGACGTGCCGCTGATCCCGGTGTTCGTCGTGTTTGTCACCCTGGCGCTGCTCTACCGCCTGGTAATGTGGCTGATGTCAAAAAGCGAGAAGCTGGAAAACCTGCTGGAAGGGAAGCCGGTGGTCATCGTCGAAGAAGGGGAGCTGGCGTGGGAGAAAGTCCACAGCGCCAATATGACCGAGTTCGAGTTTTTTATGGAGCTTCGCCTCTACAGCGTGGAGCAGCTCGGCCAGGTTCGGCTGGCGATAATGGAAACTAACGGACAAATCAGCATGTACTATTACGCTGATGAAGAGGTTAAGCCGGGGCTATGTATTCTGCCGGAGAGCTGCTATGAACGTTTTGTAACCATTCCTGAGACCGGCGAATACGCCTGCGTGCGCTGTAGCCAGGTGATCGTCATTCAGGCCGGTAAAAAACAATTATGTCGGCGCTGTCAAAATCCAGAATGGGCGAGGGTTAGCAGAGCTAAACGCATCACCTGACAGCCTTTTTGTCGGTTTTGTTACGGAGGGCTAGTGAATTGTTTTGTGTGAAGCCGATCATATTTTTCCGGTCATAAGTTTTAGGCATTGCGATGCGTGTCGCTGAATGATAAAACCGATGTACCCGTCATACTTCAGGCTGCATGTGCGCTGGCCGCACTCGTGCAAGCCGGCCGCTGACTTCAGCAGGCGCCAGCGGAAGAATCCACTGGTCGTCCGTCCGCAGCTCGAATTATCATGGTTCAGATACCGGAATAACTTATGCACGCGACGGTTCGCGGGCAAATAACATAGCAACGTGGTGAGGGGAAATGGCTCAGGTCTATAACTTTAGTTCGGGCCCGGCAATGCTGCCGGCGGAAGTGCTCAAACTGGCTCAGCAGGAGCTTTGCGACTGGCAGGGTCTGGGAACGTCGGTAATGGAGATCAGTCACCGTGGTAAAGAGTTTATCCAGGTGGCCGAGGCGGCGGAGCAGGATTTTCGCGATCTGCTCAACATCCCCTCCAACTACAAAGTTTTATTCTGCCATGGCGGCGGTCGCGGCCAGTTCGCCGGCGTCCCGCTGAACCTGCTCGGCGATAAAACCACCGCTGACTACGTTGACGCTGGCTACTGGGCAGCAAGCGCCATCAAAGAAGCGAAAAAATACTGTTCGCCAAATACCATTGACGCCAAAGTCACCGTTGATGGCCTGCGTGCCGTCCGGCCGATGAGCGAATGGCAGCTGACCCCGGGCGCGGCCTACCTGCACTATTGCCCGAATGAAACCATCGACGGCATCGCCATTGACGAAACGCCGAACTTTGGTGATGACGTCGTTGTTGCCGCCGATTTCTCCTCGACTATTTTGTCCGCGCCGATCGATGTTAGCCGCTTTGGCGTTATCTACGCCGGTGCGCAGAAAAACATTGGCCCGGCAGGGCTGACGCTGGTGATCGTTCGCGAAGACCTGCTGGGTAAAGCGAACGTCGCCTGTCCGTCAATACTCGATTACTCCGTGCTTGATGCCAATGATTCCATGTTCAACACGCCGCCGACCTTTGCCTGGTACCTCTCTGGCCTGGTATTCAAATGGCTGAAAGAGCACGGCGGCGTAGCGGCAATGGATAAAATCAACCAGCAAAAAGCCGATCTGCTCTACGGCACCATCGACGGCAGCAGCTTCTATCGTAACGACGTCGCGGCGGCCAACCGCTCGCGCATGAACGTTCCGTTCCAGCTGGCCGACAGCGCGCTGGACAAGCTGTTCCTCGAAGAGTCCTTCGCCGCTGGCCTGCATTCACTGAAAGGGCACCGCGTCGTGGGCGGCATGCGCGCATCTATCTATAACGCAATGCCGCTGGCGGGCGTGCAGGCGCTGACCGACTTTATGCAGGACTTTGAACGTCGTCACGGCTAATCAATGTTGTGCTTTTCATCCCCGCAGCCGGCCTGCGGGGTTTTTATTCCGTTTTTTTGAGAGTTGAGTTTGATGGAATCCCTGACGTTACACCCCATCGCGCGCGTGGATGGCACCGTGAACCTGCCTGGGTCTAAAAGTGTCTCTAACCGCGCTTTGCTGCTGGCGGCATTAGCCCGTGGCACCACGGTGCTGACCAACCTGCTGGACAGCGACGATGTTCGCCACATGCTGAATGCCCTGAGCGCCCTGGGAGTTCATTACACCCTGTCCTCCGATCGTACCCGCTGCGAAGTGACCGGCAACGGTGGTCCGCTGCAGGCGAATAGCGCGCTGGAGCTGTTCCTTGGCAATGCCGGGACCGCCATGCGCCCGCTGGCGGCAGCCCTGTGCCTGGGCAGCAACGATATTGTGCTGACCGGTGAACCGCGGATGAAAGAGCGTCCGATTGGTCATCTGGTTGATGCGCTACGTCAGGGGGGCGCCCAAATTGAGTATCTGGAGCAGGAAAACTATCCGCCTCTGCGCCTGCGCGGCGGCTTTGCCGGCGGCAGCGTTGAGGTTGACGGTAGCGTTTCCAGCCAGTTCCTTACCGCTCTGCTGATGGCTGCGCCGCTGGCGCCGCAGGATACCGTTATCACCATTAAAGGCGATCTGGTTTCCAAACCGTATATTGATATTACGCTGCACCTGATGAAGACCTTCGGCGTGGACGTTGAAAACCAGTCCTATCAGCGTTTTGTCGTTCGCGGCAACCAGCAGTACCGCTCTGCGGGCGACTACCTGGTTGAGGGCGATGCCTCTTCGGCATCCTACTTCCTCGCGGCGGGCGCCATTAAGGGCGGTACGGTGAAAGTCACCGGTATCGGCCGTAACAGCGTGCAGGGCGATATCCGCTTTGCCGACGTGCTGGAAAAAATGGGCGCTATCGTCAGCTGGGGCGATGACTATATTGCCTGTACCCGCGGCGAACTGAACGCCATCGATATGGATATGAACCATATTCCGGATGCGGCCATGACTATCGCCACCGCGGCGCTGTTTGCCAAAGGCACCACCACGCTGCGTAATATTTATAACTGGCGGGTAAAAGAGACCGATCGTCTGTTCGCGATGGCCACCGAACTGCGCAAAGTCGGCGCTGAAGTGGAAGAGGGCGAGGATTACATCCGCATTACGCCTCCGCTGGAGCTGCAGTTTGCTGAGATTGGCACCTATAACGATCACCGCATGGCGATGTGCTTCTCGCTGGTGGCGCTTTCCGACACGCCGGTGACGATCCTCGATCCGAAGTGTACGGCAAAAACCTTCCCTGACTACTTCGAGCAGCTGGCGCGGATTAGCACCCAGGCGTAAGCGCCTGCGGTTGCGCCAACGTAAAGCTTTGTCATCTGCGGGCTGATATTCCGTCAGCCCGCTATAATTGCGCAATTATTCTGCATTTCATTTCCGGTCGTCCGTATTTTGCATCCAATGCTCACTTTCCGTCGTATAGATGCGTATAATGCGCGGCGTTTATATTCTATGCGCCTTGCTGAAGGAGAAAAAGATGACGGCAGCTATTCCGGTAATCACCATTGATGGGCCTGGCGGTGCGGGTAAGGGAACGTTGTGCAAGGCGATGGCGGAAGCGTTAGGCTGGCATTTGCTGGATTCCGGCGCCATCTATCGCGTTCTGGCGCTGGCCGCGCTGCATCATCATGTGGACGTCGAATCTGAAGAAGCCCTGGTGCCGCTGGCCGCGCACCTGGACGTGCGCTTTATTTCCACCGATGGCAGCCTCGAAGTTATCCTTGAAGGTGAGGACGTCAGCGCGGCAATCCGCACGCAGGAAGTGGCCAATACCGCTTCGAAAGCGGCGGCTTTTCCCCGGGTGCGTGAAGCCCTGCTGCGCCGCCAGCGTGCGTTTCGCGAACTGCCGGGTCTGATTGCCGACGGACGAGATATGGGCACCGTGGTGTTCCCCGATGCGCCGGTGAAAATTTTCCTTGATGCGTCCGCGCAAGAACGTGCGCATCGGCGCATGCTGCAGTTGCAGGAAAAGGGCTTTAGTGTTAACTTTGACCGCCTTTTATCCGAGATAAAAGAGCGTGACGACCGCGATCGTAATCGCAGCGTGGCGCCACTTGTCCCGGCCGCCGATGCTTTAGTTCTCGATTCAACTGAACTAAACATTGAGCAAGTAATTGAAAAAGCGCTACAATATGCGCGCGAGAAATTGGCAGTCGCTTAGCCGTAATCGGCAAAGCGCAGCGGCCTCCGAATTATAGCAGTACCCCCGCAGCAACGGAGTGTTAGCGGGTATGTTAAACAACCCCATCCGGCACGGAGCCAGGTGGACGTTAAATATGAAACCTGAAGATTAAACATGACTGAATCTTTTGCTCAACTATTTGAAGAATCCTTAAAAACAATCGAAACCCGTCCGGGTTCCATCGTTCGTGGTGTTGTTGTTGCTATCGACAAAGATATCGTACTGGTTGACGCCGGTCTGAAATCTGAGTCTGCCATTCCGGCAGAGCAGTTCAAAAACGCCCAGGGCGAGCTGGAAATCCAGGTCGGTGACGAAGTTGACGTTGCTCTGGATGCAGTAGAAGACGGCTTCGGTGAAACCCTGCTGTCCCGTGAAAAAGCTAAACGTCACGAAGCTTGGATCACGCTGGAAAAAGCTTACGAAGAAGCTGAAACTGTAGTCGGTGTTATCAACGGCAAAGTTAAAGGTGGCTTCACTGTTGAGCTGAATGGTATTCGCGCGTTCCTGCCGGGTTCCCTGGTTGACGTTCGTCCGGTTCGCGACACGCTGCACCTGGAAGGCAAAGAGCTTGAGTTCAAAGTAATCAAGCTGGACCAGAAGCGTAACAACGTTGTTGTTTCCCGTCGTGCGGTTATCGAATCCGAGAACAGCGCAGAACGCGATCAGCTGCTGGAAAACCTGCAGGAAGGCATGGAAGTCAAAGGTATCGTTAAGAACCTCACTGACTACGGCGCATTCGTTGATCTGGGCGGCGTCGATGGCCTGCTGCACATCACCGACATGGCGTGGAAACGCGTTAAGCACCCGAGCGAAATCGTAAACGTTGGCGACGAAATCACTGTTAAAGTGCTGAAGTTCGACCGCGAGCGTACCCGTGTATCTCTGGGCCTGAAACAGCTGGGCGAAGATCCGTGGGTAGCTATCGCTAAGCGTTATCCGGAAGGTACCAAACTGACCGGTCGCGTGACCAACCTGACCGACTACGGCTGCTTCGTTGAAATCGAAGAAGGCGTTGAAGGCCTGGTTCACGTTTCCGAAATGGATTGGACCAACAAAAACATCCACCCGTCCAAAGTTGTTAACGTTGGCGACGTAGTGGAAGTTATGGTTCTGGATATCGACGAAGAACGTCGTCGTATCTCCCTGGGCCTGAAGCAGTGCAAAAACAACCCATGGCAGCAGTTCGCGGAAACCCACAACAAGGGCGACCGTGTTGAAGGTAAAATCAAGTCTATCACTGACTTCGGTATCTTCATCGGCCTGGACGGCGGCATCGATGGCCTGGTTCACCTGTCTGACATCTCCTGGAACGTTGCAGGCGAAGAAGCAGTACGTGAATACAAAAAAGGCGACGAAATCGCAGCAGTTGTTCTGCAGGTTGACGCAGAACGTGAGCGTATCTCTCTGGGCGTTAAGCAGCTCGCAGAAGATCCGTTCAACAACTGGGTTGCACTGAACAAGAAAGGCGCAATCGTAAACGGTAAAGTCACTGCAGTTGACGCTAAAGGCGCAACCGTAGAACTGGCTGACGGCGTTGAAGGTTACCTGCGTGCTTCTGAAGCATCCCGTGACCGCGTTGAAGATGCGACTCTGGTTCTGAGCGTTGGCGATGACGTTGAAGCTAAATTCACCGGCGTTGATCGTAAAAACCGCGCAATCAGCCTGTCTGTTCGTGCGAAAGACGAAGCTGACGAGAAAGATGCAATCGCAACTGTTAACAAACAGGAAGATGCAAACTTCTCTAACAACGCAATGGCTGAAGCTTTCAAAGCAGCTAAAGGCGAGTAATCTTAGTCTTTCGGGTTACAACAACCTGAATTACGACGAGTTTACTTGACAGATTGCAGGATTCGTCCTGTAATCAAGCACAAAGGGCGGCTACGGCCGCCCTTGTTTAAAGCTGTTAGCTAATCTGGCCTTGAAGGAAACCGGAGGAAAAATGACCAAGTCAGAATTGATAGAAAGACTTGCCAGCCAGCAATCCCACATTCCTGCGAAAGCAGTTGAGGATGCTGTTAAAGAAATGCTGGAACATATGGCCTCAACGCTTGCTCAAGGTGAGCGCATTGAAATCCGCGGTTTCGGCAGCTTCTCTTTGCATTACCGAGCACCTCGCACCGGGCGTAACCCGAAAACTGGCGATAAAGTCGAACTGGAAGGCAAGTACGTTCCGCACTTTAAGCCTGGGAAAGAACTACGCGACCGCGCCAATATTTACGAAGAGTAAGTTCCGCTGAACGGCGTTAACGTACTCCGAAGATAAAAAAAGCACCTGAGGGTGCTTTTTTTATGCCCGCAATTCGACCTTCCTCGCAAACCTCTGCCTGCTCTGGCGCAACGCGCCGATATTCCCGGAAGCCGGCACCCGCGCCGCGACCTTGCTGGATGACTATCGACTGACCCGACGCGATACTTCCCTGAAACAGGAAGGTTGGCATGCGTTTACCCCAGCTTGCGGGTTGTGCGATCGTCGGAGTCTTGCCGCTGCTGCTGCTCGCGCGGCTGCCCGAGCTGGCTACCCTGTGGTGGCTGACGGGCCTGGCGCTTGTGCCATTGCTACTGCGCTGGCGGCCCCTGCGCTTTGCGGCGCTGACGCTGCTTTTTTTCCTCTGGGGCGTGCTGAGCGCTCACCAGGTCATCTGGCCGACGCAGGCTTTACCCGGTAGCCCTCGGCGGGTAGAGGTTGAGCTGACGGCGACGGACGGGCAGACCACCCATCAGGGAAGCCTCATCCGGGTTGATGGACGGCGGCTGTTCCCGGCGCCGGGGATCGCGCTCTACGGCCAGGCGCTTCCCGAACCGCCGTGCGCGGGACAGCGCTGGATGATGACCGTCCACATTCGCCCGGTACACGGTCAGCTTAACGACGGTGGTTTTGACAGCCAGCGTTTTGCCCTGGCGCAGTCTCGCCCCGTGACCGGACGCTTCACGTCCGCAGAGGCCCTTGACCTGCGCTGCAGCCGACGCGCGGCCTATCTGCGCTCGTTAACCCGCACCCTCGATGCGCTGCCGTGGCGGTCGGTGATATTAGGATTAGGGATGGGGGAGCGGCTGGTGGTGCCGAAGGAGATCAAGCTCTTGATGCAGCAAACGGGGACCTCCCATCTGATGGCCATCTCCGGTTTACATATTGCGTTGGGCGCCATACTGGGTGGGCTACTGACTCGCGGCGCGCAGTTCTTTTTCCCCTGCCGCTGGATTGTCTGGCAGCTGCCGCTGCTGATTGGCCTGGCCTGCGCGCTGTTCTATGCCTGGCTTACCGGCATGCAGCCACCCGCGCTGCGAACCTGCGTCGCACTTGCCGTCGGCTGCGGGCTGCGGCTATCCGGCAGGCGCTGGACGTCATGGCAGATAGGGATATGCTGCGTGGGCGCTATTCTGTTTGCCGATCCGCTGGCCGTGCTATCCGACAGCCTGTGGCTCTCGGTGTTTGCCGTGGCGACGCTCATTTTTTGGTATCAGCTGGTGCCGCTGCCCCCGACATCGCGGGGCTGGCTGCTGCGCCAGCTGCTGGGGTTATGCCACCTGCAGTTCGGGCTGATGCTGCTGCTGTTGCCGATGCAGATTGTTATCTTTCACGGTATCAGCCTGACCTCGTGGCTGGCGAACCTGGTTGCCGTGCCACTGGTCACTTTTGCCATCGTGCCCCTTATTCTGGCGGCGATGCTGCTGCACCTCTGCGGGCCTGGGCTGGTTGAGATGGCGCTATGGCTATCGGCAGATCGCCTGCTGGCGGTGCTGTTCTGGTTCCTGCGCGGGCTGCCGCAGGGCTGGCTGCCGCTGGATTCTCGCTGGACGGGCGTCAGCGCGCTGCCCTGGCTGTTGCTGCTGGTCTGGCGTTTTCACGCCTGGCGCTCGCTTCCGGCGCTGTGCCTGAGCAGCATCGTGCTGCTGAGCTGGCCCTTCTGGCGTCCGACGGTGAAGGAGGAGTGGCGGGTGACGATGCTGGACGTCGGGCAGGGGCTGGCGATGGTCATCGAACGGCAGGGAGCTGAAATCCTCTATGACACCGGCCTGGCCTGGCCCGAGGGCGACAGCGGTCAGCTGATTATCATCCCCTGGCTACGCTGGCACCATCTGCGGGTGGAAGGGATTATTTTGAGCCACGAGCATCTTGACCACCGCGGCGGCCTGAATTCGATACGCCAGGTCTGGCCAGCGGCGTGGATACGCAGTCCTCTGGGGTGGGTGGGGCATCGCGCGTGCAGCAGGGGAGAGCGCTGGCGGTGGCGCGGCTTAACCTTTCGCGCGCTTTGGCCGCTGCCGGGAGCGACTGCTACCGGCAATAATCGCTCCTGCGTGGTGCGCGTTGATGACGGCCAGCGCAGTATTTTGCTCACCGGTGATATCGAAGCGGTAGCAGAGCGGGCAATGCTGAGCCGCTACTGGCAGCATCTGGCGTCTACACTTATCCAGGTTCCACATCATGGCAGCAATACCTCTTCGACCATTGCGCTGCTGCAGCGCACCGGCGGCGAGGCGGCGCTGGCCTCGGTATCCCGCTATAATGCGTGGCGGATGCCCTCGGATAAGGTTGTCCAGCGCTATCGACAGCAGGGATACCGCTGGTTCGATACGGCCCATCAGGGGCAAATGACGGTTGTTTTTTCCTCAGATGGTTGGCAAATCCTTAGCTTACGAGATCAACTTTTACCTCGTTGGTATCATCAGTGGTTTGGCGAGACCGAGGATAACGGGTAGAATATGCGGCTATTTCAACATAAGCTGGTTTACTGAATGCAGAATGATAAAGATCTCTCCACGTGGCAGACCTTCCGCCGCCTCTGGCCGCTTATTGCGCCATTTAAAACCGGACTGATCGTCGCGGCAATTGCGTTAGTCTTTAACGCGGCTAGTGATACCTTCATGCTATCGCTTCTTAAACCGTTATTGGATGATGGTTTTGGTAAAACGGATCGCTCAGTGCTGCTATGGATGCCGCTGGTGGTGATTGGGCTGATGCTGCTGCGTGGCGTCACCAGCTATATTTCGAGCTACTGTATCTCGTGGGTTTCCGGCAAGGTCGTGATGACCATGCGACGCCGTTTATTCAGCCACATGATGGGGATGCCGGTCTCTTTCTTCGACAAACAGTCTACCGGTACGCTGCTGTCGCGCATCACCTATGATTCCGAGCAGGTTGCGTCCTCCTCTTCCAGCGCGCTGATCACCGTCGTGCGCGAAGGTGCGTCGATCATCGGTCTGTTTATCATGATGTTCTACTACAGCTGGCAGCTGTCGCTGATTCTGATCGTACTGGCGCCAATCGTCTCTATCGCGATCCGCGTGGTCTCGAAGCGTTTTCGTAATATCAGCAAGAATATGCAGAACACCATGGGTCAGGTGACCACCAGCGCGGAACAGATGCTCAAAGGGCATAAAGAAGTGCTGATGTTTGGCGGCCAGGCCGTAGAAACCAAGCGTTTCGATAAGGTCAGCAACAAAATGCGCCTGCAGGGGATGAAAATGGTCTCCGCATCGTCCATCTCTGACCCTATCATTCAGCTGATCGCCTCTCTGGCGCTGGCGTTTGTGCTCTACGCCGCCAGCTTCCCAAGCGTTATGGAAACGCTGACTGCCGGTACGATTACCGTGGTCTTCTCCTCGATGATCGCCCTGATGCGTCCGCTGAAGTCACTCACCAACGTCAACGCGCAGTTCCAGCGCGGGATGGCCGCCTGCCAGACGCTGTTTGCTATTCTTGATTCCGAGCAGGAAAAAGACGAAGGCAAGCTGGTTATCGAGCGCGCGAAGGGGAGCCTTGAGTTCAATAACGTCACCTTTACCTATCCTGGCCGTGAAACGCCGGCGCTGCGTAACATCAGCCTGAATATTCCGGAAGGTAAAACCGTGGCCCTGGTGGGGCGTTCGGGATCGGGTAAATCGACAATCGCGAGCCTGATCACGCGCTTTTATGATATCGATGAAGGCCAGATCCTGCTCGACGGTCACGATCTGCGCGAATACACCCTGGCCTCCCTGCGCGATCAGGTCGCCCTGGTTTCGCAAAACGTGCACCTGTTCAACGATACCGTAGCCAACAACATTGCCTACGCGCGCAACGAAGAGTACAGCCGCGAGCAGATCGAAGAGGCGGCGCGGATGGCCTATGCCATGGACTTTATCAGTAAAATGGATAACGGCCTCGATACCGTCATCGGCGAGAACGGCGTGCTGCTTTCCGGCGGCCAGCGCCAGCGTATCGCCATCGCGCGCGCGCTGCTGCGCAACAGCCCAATCCTGATCCTTGATGAGGCAACGTCGGCGCTGGATACCGAATCTGAACGCGCCATTCAGGCGGCGCTGGACGAGCTGCAGAAAAACCGCACCTCGCTGGTTATCGCCCACCGCCTGTCAACCATCGAGAAGGCAGATGAAATCGTGGTGGTCGAAGATGGACGCATCGTTGAACGCGGCAGCCACGCTGACCTGCTGGAACATCGCGGCGTTTACGCTCAGCTGCATAAAATGCAATTTGGCCAATGATCGCGCGCATCTGGTCCGGTGAGTCGCCTTTATGGCGACTGCTGCTTCCGCTCTCCTGGCTTTACGGCCTGGTGAGCGGCCTGATTCGTCTCAGCTACCGGCTGGGGCTGAAGAAGGCCTGGCGCGCGCCGGTTCCGGTTGTTGTTGTCGGAAACCTCACCGCCGGCGGTAACGGCAAGACGCCGGTTGTCATCTGGCTGGTGGAGCAGCTGCAGCAGCGCGGGATCCGCGTTGGGGTCGTTTCTCGCGGCTACGGCGGCAAGGCGGCGAGCTATCCGCTGGTGCTCAACAGCACCACCGGCACATCGGAAGCCGGCGACGAGCCGGTGCTGATTTATCAACGCACCGGCGCGCCGGTGGCGGTCTCCCCCCAGCGCAGCGAGGCGGTGCGGGCACTGCTTGCCGTACAGGATCTGCAGCTTATCGTCACCGACGATGGCCTGCAGCACTACGGGCTGGCGCGTGATAAAGAAATCGTGGTTATTGACGGCGTACGCCGCTTTGGCAACGGCTGGTGGCTACCGGCCGGGCCGATGCGCGAACGCGCCTCGCGCCTGCGCAGCGTCGACGCCATTATCGCTAACGGCGGCGTCGCGCGGCCGGGAGAGATAGCCATGCAGCTGCGCCCCGGGCAGGCGGTGAATGTGCTTAACGGCGAACGACGCGACGTGGCGAGCTTTGATAACGTCGTCGCGATGGCCGGGATTGGCCATCCGCCGCGCTTTTTTGCCACCCTCGAAAGCTGCGGCGTGCGGCCGGTAAAAACCGTGGCGCTGGCCGATCATCAGGCTCTCACCCGAGCCGACGTTGCCGCTCTGGTAACCGAGCGGCAAACGCTGCTGATGACCGAAAAAGACGCGGTGAAATGCCGGGCCTTCGCCGAAGCTAACTGGTGGTATCTGCCCGTCGACGCCATAATGACGGACGAACGCGCGCAGCGGCTGCTTACGGATCTGGCGACGCTGGCGCAACGTTAGTTTTCGCCACGCCTGCTTTCGGTGCCGCTGTATCGTGATCCTCAACGGAGAACCTGCATGTCGGTACTAATGCTTTCACTTAAAGAAGCCCGCCATCTTCACCTCGCGGCGCAGGGCCTGCTGAAAAGGCCTCGCCGTCGCGCCCGCTCGGCCGATATTCTGCACGCTATCCGCCAGATGTCGCTGCTGCAAATTGATACCATCAACGTTGTCGCCCGTAGCCCCTATCTGGTGCTTTTCAGCCGCCTTGGCAGCTATCCGCAAAGCTGGCTGGACGAGGCGCTGCGCGCGGGCGAACTCATGGAGTACTGGGCTCATGAGGCCTGCTTTTTACCGCGCAGCGATTTTTCGCTGGTGCGCCACCGCATGCTGACGCCGGATAACATGGGCTGGAAGTACCATAAGGGGTGGATGACGGAGCATGCGGATGATATTCAGCTGCTGCTGGAGCACATCGCGCAAAATGGCCCGGTACGTTCGGCCGACTTTAGCCATCCGCGTAAAGGTGCCAGCGGCTGGTGGGAGTGGAAGCCGCACAAGCGTCATCTGGAGGGGCTGTTTACCGCCGGCGAAGTGATGGTCGTGGAACGGCGCAACTTTCAGCGGGTTTACGACCTGACGCAGCGGGTGATGCCGCACTGGGATGATGAGCGCGATGCGCTGTCGCAGGCGCAGGCTGAAGAGATTATGTTGCGCAATAGCGCCCGCAGCCTGGGTATTTTCCGCCCGCAGTGGTTGGCGGACTATTATCGCCTGCGGCAACCGGCGCTCGCGAGCCTGCTGGCAAACTGGCAGGAAGAGGGGCTGGTGACGGCGGTGAACGTCGAAGGGCTTGGCGATATGTGGCTGCACCGGGAGGCCTTGCAGCAGCTGGAGGCGGCGCCGGGCGGCAGGCTTTCGGCGAGTCATAGCGCGGTGCTGTCGCCGTTTGACCCGGTTGTCTGGGACCGTAAGCGCGCCGAGCAGCTGTTTAATTTTAGCTACCGTCTTGAGTGCTACACGCCGGCGCCAAAGCGCCAGTATGGCTACTTTGTGCTGCCGCTGCTGCATCAGGGCAGGCTGGTGGGCCGCATGGACAGCAAAATGCATCGCAAAACCGGGGTTCTGGAAATTTTCTCGCTCTGGCTGGAAGAGGGCGTCAAGGTGACCTCTGGCCTGGAGAGCGGGCTGCAGCGGGCCATCGACGATTTCGCCCGCTGGCAGTTGGCCGAACGCGTGAGCTTCGGCCAACTGCCGCCGGAACTCTTTGCCGACCGCCGGCAGGGCTGGCAGCTCGAAGCGAGTTGAGCGCCGTCATCCGTCCGGTCGCATCGCCAAACGCCGCGCGGCAGCGGTACGTCGGCGGGCTTTCGCCCCCTTCGCCGCTAGCGCAAACGGATCCCGGAGTCAGGTATCCTGTGCTATGCTGCTGCGGAATCTATTCGGTCCATCAGGAGGAAACATGGATCACCGTTTACTTGAAATTATCGCCTGTCCTGTTTGCAACGGTAAACTCTATTACAGCCAGGATAAGCAAGAGCTCATCTGCAAAATTGACAGCCTGGCCTTTCCTCTGCGCGACGGTATTCCCGTATTGCTGGAAACCGAAGCCCGCTCGCTAGCCGTTGGAGAGAGCCACTCATGAGTTTTGTGGTCATCATTCCTGCGCGCTTTGCCTCCACGCGTTTGCCCGGCAAGCCATTGCAGGATATCAACGGCAAACCGATGATTGTCCACGTACTGGAGCGCGCGCGCGAGTCCGGGGCCGAGCGTATTATCGTCGCTACCGACCATGAAGAGGTGGCGCGCGCGGTGGAAGCCGCCGGCGGCGAAGTGTGTATGACGCGCGCCGACCACCAGTCCGGTACTGAACGCCTGGCGGAAGTTGTTGAGAAGTGCGCCTTCAGCGATGAGACGATTATCGTCAATATTCAGGGCGACGAGCCGATGATCCCGCCGGCGATTGTACGCCAGGTGGCCGAGAACCTGGCCTCCAGCACCAGCGGGATGGCGACGCTGGCGGTGCCGATCCACGATGCCGAAGAGGCGTTTAACCCAAATGCGGTGAAGGTGGTGATGGATGCCGAAGGCTACGCCCTCTACTTCTCCCGCGCCACCATTCCCTGGGATCGCGATCGCTTCGCGCAGTCTCGCGACGCCATCGGCGATTCGCTGCTGCGCCATATCGGCATCTACGGCTATCGCGCAGGCTTTATCCGCCGCTATGTCAGCTGGGCGCCGAGCCCGCTGGAGCAGATCGAAATGCTCGAGCAGCTGCGCGTGCTGTGGTACGGTGAAAAAATCCATGTCGCGGTAGCGGAAGTTGTCCCGGGCACCGGCGTCGATACGCCGGAAGATCTGGAGCGCGTTCGCGCCGAGCTGCGTTAATTCCCCGATCCCCTCCGCCAGGAGGGGATATCCTCAGGCTATTTTTCCATACTTTTCGCCGCAATTTTTGATCTCACCCGATGACAACCTCGCGACCGACGCTCATGATGAAACCAGTAGTGTTCATGAGGGTAATTCAATGGAACAGTTGCGAACCGAGCTGAGTCACCTGCTGGGCGAAAAGCTCAGCCGGGTAGAGTGCGTGAGCGAGAAGCCCTTAACGGCGCTGTGGGCGCTCTATGATGCACAGGGAAATCCGCTGCCGCTGCTGGCGAGAAGCTTCACCACGCCCGGCGTTGCGCGCCAGCTGGCGTGGAAGATATCAACCCTGGCCCGCAGCGGCTCCGTGCGTATGCCGGTGGTCTACGGCGTGATGACGCATGAGGAGCACCCCGGGCCGGACGTCCTGCTGATTGAGCGGCTGCGCGGCGTCTCCGTCGAAGCTCCGGCCCGCACCCCCCAGCGCTGGGAGCAGCTGCAGGAGCAGATCGTCGAAGCGCTGCTGTCGTGGCACCGTCAGGATAGCGGCGGCTGCGTCGGGGTGGTGGATTGTACGCAGGAAAATCTGTGGCCAAACTGGTACCGCCAGCGGGTGGAGGTCCTGTGGGGAACGCTTAACCTTTATCAGGATACCGGCCTGACGATGCAGGACAAGCGGATCCTCTTCCGGGCGCGCGAGTGCCTTGGCGAATTATTTAAAGACTTCAACGACAACTGCGTGCTGGTGCACGGCAGCTTCACGCTGCGCAGCATGCTGAAGGACGCGCGTAGCGACCAGCTGCTGGCCATGGTGGGGCCGGGGATGATGCTGTGGGCTCCGCGTGAATATGAGCTGTTTCGCCTCTGCGACGGCGGCCAGGCGGAACAGCTGCTGTGGCACTATCTGCACCGCGCGCCGGTCGCGGAATCCTTCCTCTGGCGGCGCTGGCTCTATCTGCTGTGGGACGAGGTCGACAGCCTGGTCAACACCGGGCGCTTCGATCGCGCCCGCTTTGATTTGGCCGCCAAATCACTCCTGCCCTGGCTCGCCTGACGCGCCTTTAAGCCACTGCCAGATGCGCCCCAGCGTTTCATAGCCGACGCGATCGCTGTGCATCAGCCAGAAGGGCGACGGGATTGCGCGCTCCCAGGGATTTAGCGGCGATTCGATAGCCAGCTGGTTGGCCGGCGCCGGCAGCGGGTTTAGCCCGGCATTGCGGAAGAAGATCATCGCTCGCGGCAGGTGCGACGCGGAGGTGACCAGCAGGAAGGGCGCATCGCCAATCGCCTGTTTTACCGCCTGAGCCTCTTCTTCCGTGTCCTTTGGCCGATCGAGGACGATAATGTCGCTGGCCGGCACGCCGAGGCTTTCCGCCACGCGGGCACCCGCCAGCGCGGTGCTGACCGGGTTAGTTTTGGCGGCCGCGCCGGTGAAAATAAGCTTCGACCCCGGATTCTCATGCCACAGGCGGATCCCTTCGGTCAGCCGCGGCAGGCTGTTGTTAATCAGGTTCGAGCTGGGCGCCCACGTCGGATTCCACGTATACCCGCCGCCGAGCACCACCACATACTGAACCTTTTCGCCGCCGCGCCATGTCGGATAGGTATCTTCAATCGGCTTGAGCAAGCTGTCGGCCACCGGCTGCAGGCTGAGCAGGGCAAGCACCAGCCAGCCGATGCTGACGCAGGCCTTGCCGGTTTTTTGAAAACGGCTAAACCACAGTAGCGCAATGCCGAAAGCTATCAGCATCAGCAGCAGGGGAAGGGGCAGCATCATGCCGCCCAAATACTTTTTCAGCGTAAAAAGCATGCCAGATGGGTCCTTTTTAACCACATAACCAAACTTATGCCCCGATCTTATAACAGATCGCTTCACTCTCAGCGCGGGTATGACAAAATAGCGGCTTTGTGTTGGCTTGTGGAGTCGCCCGTGCAGGATCGCAATTTCGATGACATTGCCGAAAAGTTTTCGCGCAATATATACGGCACTACCAAGGGCGAACTGCGCCAGGCTATCCTCTGGCAGGATCTGCAGCCGCTGCTGGATCGGCTGGGTCCCGGGCCGCTGCGCGTTCTTGACGCCGGCGGCGGCGAGGGGCAAACGGCGGTAAAGGTGGCGCAGATGGGTCATCACGTCACGCTCTGCGATCTTTCTGCCGAGATGGTTGCCCGCGCCCGACAGGCGGCAGTCGATAAAGGTGTGATCGACAACATGCATTTTGTACAATGCGCGGCTCAGGATATTGAGCAGCATTTGGAAAGCCCGGTCGATCTGATACTGTTTCATGCGGTGCTGGAATGGGTGGCCGAGCCTCAGGAGATGCTGCAGGCGCTGTGGTCGGTGCTGCGTCCCGGCGGCGCGCTGTCGCTAATGTTCTACAATGCTAACGGTCTGCTGATGCACAACATGGTTGTCGGAAACTTCGATTACGTGCAGATCGGGATGCCAAAAAAGAAAAAACGCACGCTATCGCC
This sequence comes from Klebsiella terrigena, assembly GCF_006539725.1. Lineage (GTDB taxonomy): Bacteria > Pseudomonadota > Gammaproteobacteria > Enterobacterales > Enterobacteriaceae > Klebsiella > Klebsiella terrigena. The sequence continues at coordinate 34,991 of NZ_BJNO01000002.1, forward strand.
GGACTATCCGCGTTCCCCGGAGCAGGTGTACGGCTGGCTGGAAGAGCAGGGCTGGCAAATTACCGGCAAAACCGGCGTGCGGGTGTTTCATGACTATCTGCGTGAAAAACGCAGACAGCGCGACAATTTTGCGGCGCTGCTGGAGCTGGAGACGCGCTACTGTCGCCAGGAGCCGTATATTAGCCTGGGTCGCTATATTCACGTCACCGCGATGAAGAACCAGGCTCAGAGCTGCAGATGCAAGGATAAAGTATGAGTGAATTTTCCCAGACAGTCCCCGAACTGGTTGCCTGGGCCAGAAAAAATGATTTTTCTATTTCGCTGCCGGTCGACAGACTCTCTTTTCTGCTGGCGGTTGCCACGCTGAACGGCGAGCGGCTTGAAGGGGAAATGACCGAGGGAGAACTGGTGGACGCGTTCCGCCACGTTAGTGATGCGTTTGAGCAGACCAGCGAAACCATCAGCCAGCGCGCCAATAACGCGATTAACGATATGGTGCGCCAGCGTCTGCTGAACCGCTTTACCAGCGAACTCACGGAAGGCAACGCCATTTATCGCCTGACGCCGTTAGGTATTGGGATTACCGACTACTATATTCGCCAGCGCGAGTTCTCCACGCTGCGCCTGTCGATGCAGCTCTCGATCGTCGCCGGCGAGCTCAAGCGCGCCGCCGATTCTGCGGAAGAGGGCGGCGACGAGTTTCACTGGCATCGTAACGTCTTCGCGCCGCTGAAATATTCGGTCGCGGAAATTTTTGACAGCATCGATCTGACCCAGAGGATCATGGATGAACAGCAGCAGCTGGTGAAGGACGACATCGCCCAGCTGCTGAACAAAGACTGGCGAGCGGCGATCTCCAGCTGCGAGCTGCTGCTTTCGGAAACCTCCGGGACGCTGCGCGAACTGCAGGATACGCTGGACGCGGCGGGCGATAAGCTGCAGGCTAACCTGCTGCGGATCCAGGACGCGACTATCGCGCGGGACGACCTGCATTTTGTCGATCGCCTGGTGTTCGATCTGCAAAGCAAGCTGGATCGTATCGTAAGCTGGGGCCAGCAGGCCATCGACCTGTGGATCGGCTACGATCGCCACGTGCACAAGTTTATCCGTACCGCCATTGATATGGATAAAAACCGCGTCTTTGCTCAGCGTCTACGCCAGTCGGTGCAGACCTACTTCGATGCGCCGTGGGCCCTGACCCACGCCAGCGCCGACCGCCTGCTCGATATGCGTGATGAAGAGATGGCGCTGCTCGACGAAGAGGTCACCGGGGAGCTCCCTGAGGATCTGGAGTACGAAGAGTTTAATGAGATCCGTGAACAGCTGGCGGCCCTGATTGAAGCGCAGCTGGTTATCTATAAAGACAAAGGTCTGCCGCTGGACCTCGGCCTGGTCGTTCGCGAGTATCTGGCGCAGTATCCGCGCGCGCGGCACTTCGATGTGGCGAGAATCGTCGTCGATCAGGCGGTACGTTTGGGCGTAGCGCAAGCAGATTTCACCGGACTGCCGGCACAATGGCAGCCGATTAATGATTACGGAGCCAAGGTACAGGCGCATGTCATCGACAAATATTGAACAAGTGATGCCAGTTAAGCTGGCGCTGGCGTTGGGCAATCCGTTATTTCCGGCGCTGGATAGCGCCCTGCGTGCGGGCCGTCATATCGGCCTGGACGAACTGGATAATCACGCATTTTTGATGGATTTTCAGGACTACCTGGAAGAGTTTTACGCTCGCTATAACGTTGAGCTGATTCGCGCGCCGGAAGGGTTCTTCTACCTGCGTCCGCGCTCCACCACGCTGATCCCGCGCTCGGTGCTGTCAGAGCTGGATATGATGGTCGGCAAAATTCTCTGCTACCTCTATCTTAGCCCGGAGCGTCTGGCGAATGAGGGGATCTTCACCCAGCAGGAGCTCTATGACGAGCTGCTGAGCCTGGCGGACGAAGCCAAGCTGCTGAAGCTGGTGAATAACCGCTCCACCGGCTCCGACCTCGACAGGCAGAAGCTGCAGGAAAAAATGCGCGCGTCGCTTAACCGCCTGCGCCGTCTCGGCATGGTGTGGTTTATGGGCCATGACAGCAGCAAATTCCGCATAACCGAATCGGTGTTCCGCTTCGGCGCTGACGTTCGCGCCGGCGACGATCCGCGCGAGGCGCAGAAGCGCCTGATCCGCGACGGCGAAGCGATGGCGCTGGAGAATCACCTGCAGCTCAACGATGAGAATGAAGAGAATCAGCCGGATAGCGGGGAGGAAGAGTAATGATTGAACGCGGTAAATTTCGCTCGCTAACGCTGGTTAACTGGAACGGCTTTTTTGCCCGAACGTTTGACCTGGATGAACTGGTTACCACGCTTTCTGGGGGTAACGGCGCCGGGAAATCAACCACCATGGCGGCCTTCGTCACGGCCCTGATCCCGGACCTGACCCTGCTGCACTTCCGTAACACCACCGAAGCAGGCGCCACCAGCGGCTCGCGCGATAAGGGCCTGCACGGCAAGCTGCGCGCCGGGGTGTGCTACTCGGTGCTGGACGTTATCAACTCTCACCACCAGAGGGTGGTGGTGGGCGTGCGCCTGCAGCAGATCGCCGGTCGCGATCGCAAAGTGGATATTAAGCCGTTTGCCATTCAGGGTCTGCCGGACGCTATCCAACCGACGCAGCTGCTGACGGAAACCCTTAACGAACGCCAGGCGCGCGTCCTGAGCCTCAACGAGCTGAAAGATAAGCTGGAAGAGATCGAAGGGGTGCAGTTCAAGCAGTTCAACTCGATAACCGACTACCACTCGCTGATGTTCGATCTGGGCGTGGTCGCCCGTCGTCTGCGCTCGGCCTCTGACCGTAGCAAATACTATCGCCTGATCGAAGCCTCGCTGTACGGCGGGATCTCCAACACCATTACCCGCTCGCTGCGCGACTACCTGCTGCCGGAAAACAGCGGCGTGCGCAAGGCGTTCCAGGATATGGAAGCCGCGCTGCGTGAAAACCGCATGACCCTGGAGGCGATTCGCGTCACGCAGTCCGACCGCGATCTGTTTAAGCACCTGATCAGCGAGGCCACCAACTACGTGGCGGCGGACTACATGCGTCACGCCAACGAGCGTCGCGTCCATCTGGATAAGGCGCTGGAGTATCGCCGCGATCTGTTCACCTCCCGCGCACAGCTGGCGGCAGAGCAGTATAAGCACGTCGATATGGCCCGCGAGCTGCAGGAGCATAACGGGGCAGAAGGCGATCTTGAGGCCGACTATCAGGCCGCCAGCGATCATCTGAACCTGGTGCAAACCGCGCTTCGCCAGCAGGAAAAAATCGAGCGCTACGAAGCGGATCTCGATGAGCTGCAGATCCGTCTTGAAGAGCAGAACGAAGTGGTGGCGGAAGCGACCGATCTGCAGGAAGAGAACGAGGCTCGTGCGGAAGCCGCAGAGCTGGAAGTGGATGAGCTGAAAAGCCAGCTTGCCGACTACCAGCAGGCGCTGGACGTCCAGCAGACCCGCGCGATCCAGTACAACCAGGCGCTGCAGGCCTTAGACCGTGCGAAGGCGCTGTGCCATCTGCCGGATTTAACTGCGGAAAGCGCCGGCGAGTGGCTGGAAACTTTCCAGGCGAAGGAGCAGGAAGCGACGGAGAAAATGCTGTCGCTGGAACAAAAAATGAGCGTTGCGCAAACCGCGCACGGTCAGTTTGAGCAGGCTTTCCAGCTGGTGGTGGCCATCAACGGCCCGCTGGCGCGTAATGAAGCCTGGAACGTGGCGCGCGAGCTGCTGCGCGACGGCGTCAACCAGCGCCATCACGCCGAACAGGCCGCGGGGCTGCGTAGCCGCCTGACCGAGCTGGAGCAGCGCCTGCGCGAGCAGCAGGAAGCTGAACGCCAGCTCAACGAATTCTGCAAGCGCCAGGGCAAGCGTTACGATATTGACCGCCTGGAAACGCTGCACGAGGAGCTGGAAGCGCGAATTGCCTCCTTGTCCGACGGCGTCTCCTCCGCCAGCGAACAGCGAATGACGCTGCGTCAGGAGCTGGAGCAGCTGCAGTCTCGTACCCAGACGCTGCTGCGTCGGGCGCCGATCTGGCTGGCGGCGCAGAACAGCCTCAGCCAGCTTTGCGAGCAGAGCGGCCAGCAGTTTGAATCAAGCCAGGACGTGACCGAATATCTCCAGCAGCTGCTGGAGCGCGAGCGCGAGGCTATCGTTGAGCGCGACGAAGTCGGCGCGCGTAAGCGGGCCATTGATGAAGAGATTGAGCGTCTTAGCCAACCGGGAGGCTCGGAAGATCCGCGGCTGAATGCCCTGGCAGAGCGCTTTGGCGGCGTGCTGTTGTCAGAAATTTATGACGACGTTAGCCTCGAAGATGCGCCGTACTTCTCGGCCCTGTACGGCCCGTCGCGCCATGCCATCGTGGTTCCCGACCTGTCGCAGCTCACCGGGCAGCTTGAAGGCCTGGAGGATTGCCCGGAAGATCTCTACCTGATCGAAGGCGATCCGCAGTCGTTCGATGACAGCGTCTTTAGCGTTGATGAGCTGGAAAAAGCGGTGGTCGTCAAGGTTGCCGATCGCCAGTGGCGCTACTCGCGCTTCCCGACGCTGCCGCTGTTTGGCCGCGCCGCCCGTGAAAGCCGTATTGAAAGCCTGCACGCCGAGCGGGAAGATCTCTCCGAGCGTTTTGCGACCCTGTCGTTCGACGTGCAGAAGACCCAGCGTCAGCACCAGGCCTTCAGCCGCTTTATCGGCAGCCACCTGGCGGTGGCCTTTGAAGACGATCCGGAAGAAGAGATCCGTAAGCTGAACGGCCGCCGCGGCGAGCTGGAGCGGGCGCTTAACGCGCACGAGAGCGATAACCAGCAGAACCGGGTGCAGTACGAGCAGGCGAAAGAGGGCGTTTCCGCGCTTAACCGCCTGCTGCCGCGCCTTAGCCTGCTGGCGGACGATACGCTGGCCGATCGCGTTGACGAAATTCAGGAGCGCCTGGACGAAGCCGAGGAAGCGGCTCGCTTTATCCAGCAGCACGGCAATCAGCTGGCGAAGCTGGAACCGATGCTCTCGGTACTGCAGAGCGATCCGGAGCAGTTCGAGCAGCTGAAAGAAGATTACGCTTACTCGCAGCAAACCCAGCGTGAAGCGCGCCAGCAGGCGTTTGCGCTCAGCGAAGTGGTGCAGCGTCGCGCTCACTTTAGCTACTCTGATTCCGCCGAGATGCTCAGCGGCAACAGCGATCTCAACGAAAAACTGCGCCAGCGTCTGGAGCAGGCGGAGGGCGAACGCAGCCGGGCTCGTGACGCCACGCGTACGCATACCGCGCAGCTGAACCAGTACAACCAGGTTCTGGCCTCGCTGAAAAGCTCGTATGACACCAAAAAAGAGCTGCTGGGCGATCTGTATAAAGAGCTGCAGGATATCGGCGTGCGCGCCGATAGCGGGGCGGAAGAGCGCGCCCGCGTGCGTCGTGATGAGCTGCATACGCGTCTGAGCAATAACCGCTCGCGGCGCAATCAGCTGGAAAAAGCCCTGACCTTCTGCGAAGCGGAGATGGATAACCTGACCCGCAGGCTGCGCAAGCTTGAGCGTGATTACTGCGAAATGCGTGAGCAGGTTGTCAGCGCCAAAGCCGGCTGGTGTGCGGTGATGCGGCTGGTGAAAGACAACGGCGTTGAGCGCCGACTGCACCGTCGCGAGCTGGCCTACCTCTCGGCAGATGAGCTGCGTTCGATGTCGGATAAAGCGCTCGGCGCGCTGCGTCTGGCGGTTTCCGATAACGAACACCTGCGTGACGTGCTGCGAGTCTCTGAAGATCCGAAGCGTCCTGAGCGCAAAATTCAGTTCTTCGTCGCCGTCTACCAGCACCTGCGCGAGCGTATCCGTCAGGATATTATCCGCACCGACGACCCGGTCGAGGCGATTGAGCAGATGGAGATCGAGCTCAGCCGTCTGACCGAAGAGCTGACCAACCGCGAGCAGAAGCTGGCGATCAGCTCCCGCAGCGTGGCCAATATCATCCGCAAGACCATTCAGCGCGAGCAGAACCGTATTCGGATGCTCAACCAGGGTCTGCAGAGCGTCTCCTTTGGTCAGGTCAACAGCGTGCGTCTCAACGTCAACGTGCGGGAAACCCACTCGACGCTGCTCGACGTGCTGTCTGAACAGCATGAGCAGCATCAGGATCTGTTCAACAGCAACCGCCTGACCTTCTCGGAAGCGCTGGCGAAGCTCTATCAGCGCCTCAATCCGCAGATTGATATGGGCCAGCGTACCCCGCAAACCATCGGCGAAGAGCTGCTGGACTACCGCAACTATCTGGAGATGGAAGTGGAAGTTAACCGTGGCTCCGACGGCTGGCTGCGCGCGGAGTCCGGCGCGCTGTCGACCGGGGAAGCGATCGGTACCGGGATGTCGATTCTGGTGATGGTCGTTCAGAGCTGGGAAGACGAGTCTCGCCGCCTGCGCGGTAAAGACCTGTCGCCGTGCCGTCTGCTGTTCCTCGATGAAGCGGCGCGTCTTGACGCCCGCTCTATCGCCACCCTGTTTGAGCTGTGCGAACGTCTGGAAATGCAGCTGATTATTGCCGCCCCGGAAAATATCAGTCCGGAAAAAGGCACCACCTATAAGCTGGTGCGTAAGGTGTTCAATAACCATGAGCACGTGCACGTGGTTGGCCTGCGCGGTTTCGCGGCCCAGCTGCCCCAAACGCTGCCGGGCACGGCGGACGCTTCCTGACCGATCTGCTGCGGTAGGGAGTGAGTAGTCTAAAAGGGCGACATGATGTCGCCCTTTTTGTTAGCCGGTATGATGTGTTAACGTTGTATAATCTTTAAACTTCTTTACATTTGGGAAGGCAAAAGCGTTTTCGCCTTTATATACTGAGAGTGAGCCCTATTTTTAAGGGCGGCAATGTGTCAACAGGGGGGCAAGGGATGTTGCTAAAGAAACGGTATGGTCGTCAATTGTCGGCGCTGAGCTTGAGCCTGGCTTTTGCATTTGCTCCACTGTTCAATGTCCAGGCCGAAGAGCCTGAAGTCGTACCCACGGACAGTTCCGCCACGCTGGGAGAGCTTTCGTCAGCGCTGCTGCTAAACAACGGCCAGTCTGCCACGGTGGCGAAAATGGCCGGCGAGCAGCCTCTGGCGACCGAGGTCGCCGCGAAAAGCCGGGCTGAGATTGAAGCGCTGCTTCCGGCTGGCTATAAGCCCGTCTTTATGAATCCGCTGGTGTCGCTGTATGCGGCCAGGGATATGAAACCGATGTGGGATAGCCGTGAGGCGGTGCAGGCTTTTCAGCAGCAGCTGGCCGAAGTCGCTATCGCCGGTTTCCAGCCGCAGTTCACCACCTGGGTGAGCCTGCTGACCGATCCCGCGGTGAGCGGAATGGCGCGTGATGTCGTGCTGTCCGACGCCATGATGGGCTACCTGCATTTTATTAGCGGTATTCCGATTCAGGGCAACCGCTGGCTATACGGAACCAAACCCTACACCATGGCCACGCCGCCGCTATCGGTCATCAATCAGTGGCAGCTGGCGCTGGATAATGGCTCTTTGCCGCAGTTTATTGCCGGACTCACGCCGCGCCATCCGCAGTATGAAGCGATGCATCAGGCGCTGCTGCAGCTGGTGGCCGATTCGCGGCCGTGGCCGCAGATGACCGGCAGCGCATCGCTGCGTCCGGGCGAGTGGAGTAATGATATCGGCGCGCTGCGCGAGATATTACAGCGTACCGGCATGCTGGATGATTCGGCGAAAATTACCCTCCCGGGCGACGTTGTCAGCCCGTCGGCGGGCAAGAAAAGCAAGCCGGCCGCCCGCGGCATTTACGATCGCCAGCTGGTTGAGGGCGTAAAGCGCTTTCAGGCCTGGCAGGGGCTGGGCGCGGACGGCGTGATCGGCCAATCCACGCGCGATAGTCTGAACGTCTCCGCGGCGCAGCGTGCCGGGGTGGTGGCGCTCAACATTCAGCGCTTGCGCCTGCTGCCTGGCAAACTGTCGACCGGCATTATGGTGAATATTCCGGCCTTTTCGCTGGTCTATTACCAGGACGGTAGCCAGGTGCTGGCATCGCGGGTGATCGTCGGTCGTCCGGACCGTAAAACGCCGATGATGAGCAGCGCGCTGAATAACGTGGTGGTCAATCCGCCGTGGAACGTGCCGCCGACGCTGGCGCGCAAAGATATTCTGCCGAAGGTGCGCAACGATCCTGGCTATCTTGAGCAGCATGGCTATACCCTGATGCGCGGCTGGAACAGCAAAGAGGCGATCGACCCTTATCGCGTAGACTGGTCGACAATCACCGAGAGCAATCTTCCGTTCCGCTTCCAGCAGGCTCCGGGCGCGCGCAACTCGCTGGGGCGCTACAAATTCAACATGCCGAGTTCTGACGCTATCTATCTGCACGATACGCCGAATCACAACCTGTTCCAGAAAGACGTACGGGCGCTGAGCTCCGGCTGCGTGCGCGTGAATAAGGCCTCCGAGCTGGCAAATATGCTGCTGCAGGATGCGGGCTGGAACGATACGCGAATTTCCGCCGCGCTTAAGCAGGGCGATACCCGCTATGTGAATATCCGCAACAATATCCCGGTGAATCTTTATTATCTCACCGCCTTTGTTGGCGCTGATGGACGCACACAATATCGAACAGATATTTACAATTACGATCTCACCGCGCGATCTGGCGCACAAATTCTGGCAAAAGCCGAACAATTAATCAGGTAAATGAAGTAGTTCAACGGATATCGTTGTCCTAACTCTGGGTGAAAACAGGCGCTGTTCGTCTACAGGGCCCGTTTTCACTGGGGTTAGGCCGCCTTGACGTTGGCAATAATGCCCGGTAAGGTGCCTTTCGTGCGCCAGAAGTGCATATTACACAACACCATTAAAACTGCATTGAGGTGACAGGTCTGGGAACCTCCTGACGCTTGCTACGGTAAGTGCGCGGGGGAGAAGACGTCGCCAGTAAACAGGCAGCTTGAAGGATGGCGTGTATATTTCGATTCATTTACTTGTAGACCTGATTATCATGGACAAATTTGACGCTAATCGCCGCAAACTGCTGGCGCTAGGTGGCGCTGCGCTAGGTGCAGCAGCCATTTTGCCTGCGCCGGCATTTGCCACCCTCTCGACCCCCCGACCGCGTATTTTGACGCTGAATAACCTGCATACCGGTGAATCACTCAAAGCGGAGTTCTTCGATGGCAGAGGCTATATTCAGGATGAATTAGCAAGACTTAACCATTTCTTCCGTGATTTCCGCGCGAATAAAATAAAGTCCATCGATCCGAGCTTATTCGATCATCTTTATCGCCTGCAGGGATTACTTGGCACCAGTAAGCCTGTCCAGCTGATCTCCGGCTATCGTTCCCTCGATACCAACGATGAGCTACGTGCACGAAGCCGCGGTGTAGCCAAACATAGCTACCACACCAAAGGCCAGGCCATGGATTTTCATATTGAAGGCATTTCGTTGAGCAATGTTCGCAAAGCGGCGTTATCTATGGGCGCGGGTGGTGTAGGATACTACCCACGTAGCAACTTTGTGCATATTGATACCGGTCCGGTAAGGCACTGGTAACGAAAGGAGCGTCATGAACTATCGTATTATTCCGGTTACCGCGTTCGCCCAGAACTGCTCTTTAATCTGGTGTGAGCAAACCCGACTTGCTGCGCTGGTCGATCCCGGCGGTGATGCAGAGCGAATCAAACAGGAAGTGGCGGCAGCGGGCGTTAGCCTGATGCAGATTTTGCTCACTCACGGTCATCTCGATCACGTTGGTGCGGCAGCCGAGCTGGCGCAACATTACGGCGTGCCGATTATCGGCCCGGAAAAAGAAGATGAGTTCTGGCTGGAAGGACTCCCTGCGCAAAGCCGGATGTTCGGCCTGGAGGATTGCCAGCCGCTGCATCCTGACCGCTGGCTCAATGAAGGCGATGTCGTCAGCGTGGGGAACGTTTCTCTGCAGGTTCTGCACTGCCCGGGCCATACGCCGGGACACGTTGTTTTCTTCGATGACGCGTCGCGGCTGCTGGTTTCCGGCGACGTTATCTTTAAAGGTGGCGTCGGGCGTAGCGACTTCCCGCGCGGCGACCACGGCCAGCTGATCGACGCGATTAAACGCAAGCTGTTGCCTTTGGGCGATGACGTGACGTTTATCCCCGGCCACGGGCCGATGTCAACGCTGGGTCATGAGCGTTTGCACAATCCCTTCCTGCAGGATGAAATGCCGGTCTGGTAACCATGCCCGGACGCTAAATACAAAAAAGGCCGCAAATGCGGCCTTCTTTTTTTAGGGTCCTGCGGCGTTACAGTACGGCGACGATCGCTTCACACAGCGGCGCCATGTTGTCCGGCGTCATGCCAGCAACGTTGATACGCCCGGAAGCCACGGCGTAAATAGCGAACTCTTCGCGCAGGCGCAGAACCTGCTCTTTGGTCAGGCCGCTAAACGAGAACATGCCGTTTTGCTTAATGATGAAGGAGAAGTCGCGGTTAGCGCCTTTTTCCTGCAGGGTATTGACGAACAGCAGGCGCATACGCTGAATGCGCTGGCGCATGTCGGTCAGCTCCTGCTCCCAGATAGCGCGCAGAGCATCGTTGCTGAGGATTGTCGCCACAACGGCAGCGCCGTGCGCCGGCGGGTTGGAGTAGTTAGCGCGGATCGCTGACTTCATCTGGCTGAACGCGCGGTCAACGGTGTCGCTATCGCTCGCGACCAGCGTACAGGCGCCAACGCGCTCATTGTACAGGCCGAAGTTCTTCGAGTAGGAGCTGGCAACCAGCAGCTCTTTGTGCAGCGCGGCAAAGGCGCGCAGGCCTTCGGCATCTTCTTCCAGACCGCGGGCAAAGCCCTGGTAGGCGAAGTCGAACAGCGGCAGCCAGCCCTTATCAACGGAGAGCTGTGCCAGCTGTTGCCACTGTTCCAGCGTCGGATCGATACCGGTTGGGTTGTGGCAGCAGCCGTGGAACAGAACAACGTCACCCGCCTGAGCTTCATTGAGGCTTGCCAGCAGGCCGGCAAAGTCGAGCGTGCGGCTAGCCGCATCGTAGTAGGTGTACTCGCGAACCTCAAGGCCGGCGGAATTGAATACGCTCTTGTGGTTCGGCCAGCTCGGGTTGCTCACCCAAACGCGCTTAACGTCGGTATTTTTGGCAAGGAAGTCAGCGGCAACGCGCAGGGCACCGGTACCACCAGGGGTCTGGGCGGTACGGGCACGCCTGTCGCTGATGATAGCGCTTCCTTTACCGAACAGCAGCTCCTGCGTGCATTGACCAAATTCCGGAATACCGTCGATACCCAGATAATTTTTTGTGGTCTCATTCTCCAGCAGATATTGCTCTGCCTTCTTCACGCTGGTCAGGACCGGGGTTTTACCCGTTTCATCTTTATAAACGCCAATCCCGAGGTTAATTTTTGTAGGACGGTCATCGGCACGAAACAGATCGGCCAGGCCCAGAATAGGGTCGGCAGGGGCGGCAGTAATGTTCTCAAACATGACGAGGTTCCATTGTGATTACTGAAGGGAGTTCCGCTATCAGGGTAACGGGAGAATGACCAATTGCCAACCGTTTGCGACAAAAAGCGCGAAGGTTTTCCAAAGTTACGATCTTTGCCTTAGTAACGTAGAAAAGCAGGACCGAAGTCCTGCTTTTTAGGCATATCACGAAGGGGTGTACTGCTGAAAACTTAGAACTGGTAAACGATACCCACTGCCGCCTGGTCGTCGGTGGCTACGCCAGCAGTTTTGGTGTATTCGTTGTCGTCCAGCAGGTTGAATTTGTATGCTGCGTAGACGTTCATGTTCTTGTTGAAGTAGTACCAGGTACCCAGTTCTACGTATTTAACCAGGTCAGCATCGCCGCCGGAGAAGCCAGCGCGGCCCTGCAGGTCTTTGCCTTTGGTCTGAACGTAGCCCACGGACGGACGCAGACCGAAGTCGAACTGGTACTGAGCAACGGCTTCAAAGTTCTGAGTTTTGCCAGCGAAGTAGTTAGCCTGGTTTTCCGGAGTCATGTTGTAAGTCTGGGAGTACATCACTGCCGCATAGACGTTGTTTGCATCGTACTTAGCGGAGGTTGCCCATGCTTCAGCTTTGTCACCGTTGCCATCAGCTTTCTGAGCGATGCTGCGGTTAGAGTTCGCGTAGCCTGCAGACAGCGCGATACCGTTTTCGAATGCGTAGGTTGCAGAGGTGCTGACGCCGTCGCCGTTTTGTTTCTGGATAGCACGGCTTGTGTCGTTTTTACCCTGATACTGCAGCGCGAAGCTCAGGCCGTCAACCAGACCGAAGAAGTCAGAGTTACGGTAGGTAGCAACGCCGTTGGTACGGCCAGTCATGAAGTTGTCGGTGTAGTTCCAGCCGTCGCCGCCCCACTCAACCAGCATATCGGTTGCAGCTTCAACGTCATAGATGGCACCGTAGTTACGGCCGTAGTCGAATGAACCGTATTCGCCAGCCTTCAGGCCTGCGAATGCCAGACGGGTTTTAGTCCCCTGGGAACCTTCAACGTTGGACGCATCCATGTTGTATTCCCACTGGCCGTAACCGGTCAGCTGATCGTTGATCTGGGTTTCGCCCTTCAGGCCGATACGTGCATAGGTGGTGTCGGAGCTGTTGGTGTCGCCGTTTGTTGTCCAAACGTGCTCGCCAACCATTTTCCCGTAAAAGTCCAGTTTGTTGCCGTTTTTGTTATAGATTTCTGCAGCATTTGCTGCGCCGGCTACCAGCAGAGCAGGGATTACCACTGCCAGAATATTGCGCTTCATCATTATTTATTACCCTCATTAGTATTTTTATATGAACACTTGCCACTGCCGCCAATACATTCTGTCAATAAAAATTTACAGAACCATTGATGATAGTTTGGTGTCTGAAGGCATCTTTCCATCCGCGCCAGCGTTTCGCTAGCCTGAAAATGCTACCAATGTCGCATATAAGTAACAATAAGAAAGTGTGTGTAACAAAGTGTGAATTTTTGGGAACTTTGTGAACTCAATCAAAATTCCGTTCCACTTTGCGCATAAAATCACCATGTCTTATATATCTATATGAATTAATTATGATTAATTTAGATAAGTGGCGATTTGTGCATTTTGTGGCTGGATTTCGCTTTTTTTTCACTCAGCATTTGTCTTTGCATGTTGTGCGGCGGGTGGTTAAAAAATGAGCAAAATAATCAGTCATTTCACCGATGAATGAACATAAGGTGCGCTTTCTTGTTTCGGTGGGGGGCGAAATAGTGCGTAACATAAATGTGACGCGGAAGGGTTGATGTTTAAGTTTCTAGATATTCGTTAACAATAATTGACATAAAAAAGGGTCAGCTTACGCTGACCCTTTTTGCAAGGCGGGAATAAAAATCAGAATGTCGCGCTGCGCGGAGTACGCGGGAACGCAATCACGTCGCGAACGTTCTGAACGCCGGTAACGTAGGCAATCAGACGCTCAAAGCCCAGGCCGAAGCCAGAGTGCGGAACGGTGCCGTAGCGACGCAGGTCGCGATACCACCAGTAGTCTTCTTTATTAAGACCCATTTCCGCCATACGTGCGTCAAGCACGTCCAGGCGCTCTTCACGCTGCGAACCACCGATAATTTCACCGATGCCCGGTGCCAGAACGTCCATTGCGGCGACGGTTTTGCCGTCTTCGTTAAGGCGCATGTAGAACGCCTTAATGTCTTTCGGATAGTTTTTGACCACCACAGGCGCTTTGAAGTGCTCTTCTGCCAGGTAGCGCTCGTGCTCGGAAGAGAGGTCCACGCCCCAGTACACCGGGTTTTCGAACTGCTTGCCGCAGTTTTCGAGGATCGTGACCGCGTCGGTATAATCGACCTGGGCGAAATCGGCAGAGACGAAACGCTCGAGGCGGTCGACCGCATCTTTATCCACGCGCTCGGCGAAGAATTTCATGTCGTCCGCGCGCTCTTCCAGTACGGCCTTGAAGACGTACTTCAGCATCGCTTCCGCCAGACCTGCCACATCGTTCAGGCTGGCGAAGGCCACTTCCGGCTCCAGCATCCAGAACTCCGCCAGATGGCGGCTGGTGTTGGAGTTTTCCGCGCGGAAGGTCGGGCCGAAGGTGTAGATTTTCGACAGCGCGCAGGCGTAGGTTTCGCCGTTCAGCTGGCCGGAAACGGTAAGGAATGACTCTTTGCCGAAGAAATCCTTATCGAAATCCACTTTGCCCTGGTCGTTACGCGGCAGGTTTTCCAGATCCAGCGTCGAGACGCGGAACATTTCGCCTGCGCCTTCGGTATCAGAAGCGGTGATCAGCGGAGTAGAAACCCAGAAGAAGCCCTGCTCGTCAAAGAAACGATGCAGCGCCTGCGCCAGGGTATGACGCACGCGGGCAACCGCGCCAATCAGGTTGGTACGCGGACGCAGGTGGGCGACTTCGCGCAGATACTCGATGCTGTGGCGCTTGGCCGCCATCGGGTAGGTATCCGGATCTTCGACCCAGCCGGTCACTTCGACGCTGCTGGCCTGAATTTCGAAGCTCTGGCCCTGGCCCTGAGATGCCACGACTTTACCGGTGACGATGACCGAGCAGCCGGTAGTCAGACGCAGCACTTCCTGATTGTAATTGGGAAGAGAATTACTAATGACGGCCTGTACAGGATCAAAGCAGGAACCGTCATAGACGGCCAGGAAGGAAAAGCCAGCTTTTGAATCTCGGCGGGTACGTACCCATCCGCGGACGGTGACTTCGCTGTCAACCGCAACACGGCCCTGGAGTACGTCGGCTACAGGCACAACGCTCATAATAGTCTCTCTATTCGTAGTCCAATAAAAACATCTGTTTCCCCCTGCAATGGGGGGATATCTATGTTACCTGTCATCTTCCGTCAGACAAGCAGATTTCGCACCGCGAGAGGGAGTTTTCGGAAATAAATAAAGAACAAGGAGCCAGAACGGCTCCTTGTGGTGATTAACTGGCCTTTTTGATCGGCGGCAGGTCGAAGGCTTCGCGCAGGGCGCGCACGAATGCCTTATCGTGACAGATGGTCTTGCCAGGGCTGTCTGAAAGCTTGGCCACCGGCTTGCCGTTGCACTCCACCAGCTTTATCACGATATTGAGCGGCTTAACCTGTGGAATATCGCAGGTTAAGCGCGTTCCGATGCCAAAGCTGAGATTCACCCGCGATGAGAAGTGACGATAGAGATCGACGGCTTTCGTCAGATCGAGGTTATCGGAGAAGACCAGCACCTTACTCAGCGGGTCGATACCCAGCTTCTGGTAATGGGCAATGGCTTTCTCGCCCCATTCAACCGGGTCTCCGGAGTCGTGGCGCAGTCCCTGATAGCGTTCGGCGAATTCCGGGCCGAAATCACGCAGGAAGGCATCCATCGTAATACAGTCGGTCAGGGCAATACCCAGCTGGTCCGGATACTCTTCCAGCCAGGCGGCAAGGGCCGCGCGCTGGCTGCTGGCAAGGCTTGGGCTGATCTGCTGATGGGCCTGGAACCACTCATGAGCCTGGGTACCCATCGGCGTGAGATGCAGGCGACGCGCCAGGTCGTAGTTGCTGGTGCCGGTAAACCACGGCTCCTGCTGCAGGCGTTTGACGATAGCCTGCTGGACCTCGCGCGAGAAGCGACGACGGGTGCCGAAGTCCATCAAACGGAAGCGGCTCATATCGATATCGGCGGTGATTTCCCTGAAGTCGCTCAGCTTGCGCTCGAGGGTCTCCAGCGCCAGATCAACGCCGATTTCCGGCGAACGGTAGTGATGAACCAGCTCGCTGATCACCGCCAGCAGCGGGACTTCCCACATAATGACTTCGCGCCAGGGGCCGGATAGACGAATGTTCAGCTTGCCGTTGTCGTTGCTGACGGTGACCTGTCGCGGGTCGTAGCGGAAGTCGCGCAGCCAGTCGAGGTAATCCTCGGAAAAGAACGGCAGGGTCGACAGCCAGTGATACTCATCGTCCTGCAGCTTCAGGTCGCGCATAGCCTCAACCTGTTCGCGAATCGCATCGGCATAAATGCCGAGCAAATCATCCCCGCGGCAGCGGAACTCCGCCGCAACGTGTACCTCGTTATAGCGGTGGAACACGGCCTGCTGCATGTGCAGCTTATAGGCATCCGTATCAAGCAGCGAGTGCAGTACAGGAGCAGTGAATTGTGTCATGGTGCGCAGTAGCATCCTCTCACTGGAGCGTATCCATCAAAACCAGAGCAGAAAAAAGGAGGCGGAGTATAGCTTTATTCCCCGACTCTGTCCCGCAGTGAAGGCCGATGGCGACGCTGACGGTCATTTGCGAGGCCTAGTTTAATATATTGAACACGGATCACACCACAAGCTTTGCACCGGGTCGAGCGCATTTCGTGCCTCCTGTGTTATCAATATGTAGCGATTTTCGTGTTTGACGTTGAAAAGATGAAGATTCTGCATAGCGAGAACATCACAACAGGAATAGACTGGGTTTGACACTTTATGGAACATGCTAAAGGTTTTTTATGACACAACAGCCCCAAGCCAAATACCGCCACGACTATCGTGCGCCGGACTATCTGATTAGCGATATCGATTTGACCTTTGACCTGGATGCCGCGAAAACCGTTGTTACGGCCGAGAGTAAAGTCTCCCGTCACGCGGCTGCGTCTGATGTGCCATTGCGTCTGGATGGCGAAGACCTGACGTTGGTCTCTCTGCAGGTTAACGGTCAACCGTGGAGCGACTATAAAGAAGAAAATAACCAGCTGGTTATTGGCGGATTACCGGAACATTTCACCCTGACTATCGTCAATGAAATCAGCCCGGCGGCCAATACCGCGCTCGAAGGGCTGTATCAGTCTGGTGAAGCGCTGTGCACGCAGTGTGAAGCGGAAGGTTTCCGCCATATTACCTGGTATCTGGATCGCCCGGACGTTCTGGCGCGCTTCACCACCAAAATTATCGCCGATAAGGCGAAATACCCGTACCTGCTCTCTAACGGCAACCGCGTGGCGCAGGGCGAGCTGGAAAATGGCCGTCACTGGACTCAGTGGCAGGATCCGTTCCCAAAACCGTGCTACCTGTTCGCGCTGGTGGCCGGTGATTTCGACGTTCTACGCGATACCTTCACCACCCGTTCCGGACGCGAAGTGGCGCTGGAGCTGTTCGTCGATCGTGGCAACCTTGACCGCGCGCCGTGGGCGATGACGTCGCTCAAAAACTCGATGAAATGGGACGAAACCCGTTTCGGCCTCGAGTACGATCTCGACATCTACATGATTGTCGCCGTCGACTTCTTTAACATGGGCGCCATGGAGAACAAAGGGCTGAACGTCTTTAACTCCAAATACGTGCTGGCCCGCACCGATACCGCCACCGATAAAGACTACCTCGATATCGAGCGCGTGATTGGCCACGAATATTTCCACAACTGGACCGGCAACCGGGTGACCTGCCGCGACTGGTTCCAGCTGAGCCTCAAAGAGGGGCTGACCGTGTTCCGCGATCAGGAGTTCAGCTCCGATCTGGGCTCGCGCGCGGTGAACCGTATTAACAACGTCCGCACCATGCGCGGGCTGCAGTTTGCCGAAGACGCCAGCCCGATGGCCCATCCGATTCGTCCGGATAAGGTTATCGAGATGAATAACTTCTACACCCTGACGGTATATGAAAAGGGTGCGGAAGTGATCCGCATGCTGCATACCCTGCTGGGTGAGACCAACTTCCAGAAAGGCATGCAGCTGTACTTCGAGCGCCATGACGGCAGCGCCGCCACCTGCGACGATTTCGTTCAGGCGATGGAAGACGCGTCGAACGTTGACCTGTCGCACTTCCGCCGCTGGTACAGCCAGTCCGGTACGCCGGTGGTGAGCGTGCATGACGACTATAACCCGGAAACCGAGCAGTACCGGCTGACCATCAGCCAGCGTACGCCGCCGACCTCCGAGCAGGCGGAAAAGCAGCCGCTGCATATTCCGTTCGATATCGAGCTCTACGATAACGAAGGCAAGGTGATTCCGCTGCAGAAGGGCGGGCACCCGGTGCATCACGTGCTGAACGTCACCCAGGCCGAGCAGACGTTTGTCTTTGATAACGTCTACTTCCAGCCGGTTCCGGCGCTGCTGTGCGAGTTCTCCGCGCCGGTGAAGCTGGAATATAAGTGGAGCGATCAGCAGCTGACATTCCTGATGCGCCACGCGCGCAACGACTTCTCCCGCTGGGATGCCGCGCAGAGCCTGCTGGCGACTTACATCAAGCTTAACGTCAATCGCCATCAGCAGGGCCAGCCCCTGTCGCTGCCGGTTCACGTCGCCGATGCGTTCCGCGCGATCCTGCTGGATGAGAAGATCGATCCGGCGCTGGCGGCAGAAATCCTGACGCTGCCGTCCGCCAGTGAAATCGCCGAGCTGTTTGCGATTATCGATCCGCTGGCCATTGTGGCGGTGCGCGAAGCGCTCACCCGCACGCTGGCGAAAGAGCTGGCGGACGAGTTCCTCGCTATCTACAACGTCAATAAGCTCGACGGCTATCGCGTAGAGCATGCCGATATTGGCAAGCGTTCGCTGAGCAATACCTGCCTGCGCTACCTGGCATTTGGCGACGCAGAGCTGGCGGATAAGCTGGTCGTCGCCCAGTACCATCAGGCCGATAACATGACCGACGCGCTGGCGGCTCTGTCGGCAGCGGTGGCGGCGCAGCTGCCGTGCCGCGATGCGCTGATGCAGGAGTATGACGATAAATGGCATCAAGACGGCCTGGTGATGGACAAATGGCTGATCCTGCAGGCCACCAGCCCGGCGGATAACGCCGTGGAGACGGTGCGCGCGCTGCTGAACCACCGTTCGTTCAGCATGAACAACCCGAACCGCGTGCGCTCGCTGATTGGCGCCTTTGCCGGCAGCAACCCGGCGGCCTTCCACGCCGAAGATGGCAGCGGATATCAGTTCCTGGTGGAGATGCTGACCGAGCTCAACAGCCGCAACCCGCAGGTGGCGTCGCGCCTGATTGAGCCGTTGATTCGTCTGAAGCGTTATGATGCCAAACGCCAGGCGCTGATGCGCGCGGCGCTGGAGCAGCTGAAAGGTCTGGAGAATCTCTCCGGCGATCTGTTCGAGAAAATCAGTAAAGCGCTGGCGTAATAGCGTCCCGCTCCCGAAGTGCGGCGTTGGTGCCGCGCTTCGGGAGTCGTTTAGCCATGACTAAACAGGCGCGGGGAGGCTTCGTGCCTGCCGCGCTTCATTACCCGGTTGAGAACCTCAGCCTCCAGCTCCGCCAGCCGCGCCGAACCGGTATGCCGCGGGCGCGGAATATCCACCGTAACGTCCAGCCCAATCTTGCCCTCTTCAATCAACAGCACCCGATCGGCCATCGCCACCGCTTCGCTCACGTCGTGAGTCACCAGCAGGACGGTGAAGCCATGTTCCTGCCAGAGCGAGACGATTAAATCCTGCATCTCGAGGCGGGTGAGGGCGTCCAGGGCGCCGAGCGGCTCGTCGAGCAGCAGCAGGCCGGGGCGATGAATCAGCGCCCGGGCCAGCGCCACGCGCTGCTTTTGTCCGCCGGAAAGCGCCGCCGGCCACTCGTTGGCGCGGTTTTCGAGGCCGACGCTGGCCAACGCCTGCAGGGCCGCCTCACGCCACGAGCCTTTAAGCCCGAGGCCGACGTTATCGATCACCGTTTTCCACGGCAGCAGGCGTGAATCCTGAAACATCATGCGGGTATCGTCCTGGATTTGCGCCAGCGGCGTGGATCCCGCCAGCAGCTCGCCGGCGTTGGGTTTCTCCAGTCCGGCAAGCAGGCGCAGCAGGGTACTTTTACCGCCGCCGCTGCGCCCGACCACCGCGACGAACTGCCCGGTAGGAATATGTAAATCTAGCGCGTTAAGAATGGTGTTTTCGCCGTAGCGTTTGGTCACGCCGTTAAGCAACAGCGGGATCCCTGGGTTCAGACGGGCGGTAGTCATGCGTTAGCCTCCTGAAGATGATAGGCCGGATTCCAGCGCAGCCAGACGCGTTCCAGCAGCTGCGCGCTGAAGTCGGCCAGTTTGCCCAGAATGGCGTAGAGAATGATGGCCACGACCACCACGTCGGTTTGCAGAAACTCGCGCGCGTTCATCGCCAGGTAGCCGATGCCGGCGTTTGCCGAGATGGTCTCGGCGACAATCAGCGTTAGCCACATCAGGCCGAGCGCGAAGCGGATACCGACCATGATTGACGGCAGGGCTCCGGGAAGAATCACGTGACGAAATAGCGCAAAGCCGGATAAGCCGTAGCTGCGCGCCATCTCAACCAGCCCGCGGTCAATGTTGCGGATACCGTGCCAGGTGTTGATATAGATTGGGAACATGGTGCCCAGCGCGACGAGAAAAATCTTGGCGCTCTCGTCGATGCCGAACCATAAAATAACCAGCGGGATCAGAGCCAGGTGCGGCACGTTGCGCAGCATCTGAATCGAGGTGTCCAGCAGACGCTCTCCCCAGCGCGAGAGGCCGCTGATCATCCCCAACACCAGACCAATGGAGCCGCCGATAGCGAAGCCAAGCAGCGCGCGCCACGAGCTGATGGCCAGATGTTGCCAAAGCTCGCCGCTGGCGGAGAGCGTCCAGAAGGCTTTCAGCACCCCTTCCGGCGAAGGCAGGATCCGGGTGGAGAGCCAGCCCACCGAAGAGGCGAGCTGCCAGACGATAACGGTGCCGACCGGTAAAAACCAGGGGGCAAGGCGGATCAGCAGTTTTTGCCCAGCGATAGCCATATGTCGCTCCTCAGCTCTGCGCCGCTTTACGCGGGATAAATTCATTCGCTACCGCTTCACCCTGCGGACGCAGGTTCTGCGGCTGCGGGATTGACGGAATATTGACGTCCAGCAGCGGGAACAGCAGCTCGCCAACGCGCAGGGCTTCCTCAAGGTGTGGATAGCCGGAAAGCACGAAGCTATCGATACCGAGCTCGGCATATTCGTTGATGCGCTCGGCAACCGTGGCGGCGTCGCCGACCAGCGCGGTTCCGGCGCCGCCGCGCGCCAGCCCGACGCCGGCCCACAGGTTAGGGCTGATTTCGAGCCTGTCGCGCTGGCCGTTGTGCAGGGCGGCCATGCGGTGCTGGCCGACGGAATCGGTTTGTGCAAAGGCGGCCTGCGCCCGGGCGATGGTGTCATCATCCAGATGGGAAATTAAGCTCTCCGCCGCCTGCCAGGCCTCTTCGTTGGTTTCACGCACGATGACGTGCAGGCGGATGCCGAAACGAACCTTACGGCCGTGACGGGCAGCCTTTTCGCGCACCTGGGCGATTTTTTCCGCCACCTGCGCCGGCGGCTCTCCCCAGGTCAGATAGAGATCGACCTGCTCGGCGGCGAGATCCTGCGCCACTTCAGAGGATCCGCCGAAGTAGAGCGGGGGACGCGGCTGCTGCAGCGGCGGGAACATCAGTTTCGCACCGCGCACGCGCTGGTGCTTGCCGTTGAAGGTGACGGTTTCACCCTCCATCAGCCGGCGCCAGATATGGGTAAATTCCGCCGAGGCTTCATAGCGCTCGGTATGATCGAGGAATACGCCGTCTCCGGCGAGCTCCTGCGGATCGCTCCCGGTCACCAGGTTAAACAGCGCCCGGCCGTTGGAGAGCCGATCCAGCGTCGCTGCCTGGCGCGCGGCGACCGTTGGCGATACCACGCTCGGACGCAGGGCGACGAGAAACTTCAGGCGCTGAGTCACCGGGATCATCGAGGCGGCCACCAGCCAGGCGTCTTCACATGAGCGTCCGGTGGGGATCAGGACGCCGGTATATCCGAGGCGATCGGCGGTCTGCGCAATCTGCTGCAGATAGCCGTAATCAACCGGACGCGCGCCTTGCTCGGTACCAAGATAGCGGCCGTCACCGTGAGTAGGTAAAAACCAGAACATATTCAGACTCATGATTTCGCTCCCTGAAGGGTCGCGGGCTGCCAGATGCGCGCGCGGATATCGACTTTTTTCGGGACCAGCTTGTTCTCATAGAACAGGTCGGCGGTTTGCTGCTGGCGAGCGGCGGTTTCGGCGCTAACCGGCGTAATGGTGGTCGGCGGGCGATGGTCGAGATAGCTGGCTATCACCGCCTCAGGAAGACCCATGATTTTGGCTAACAGGGTGATGCTTTGCGCACGCTGGCTGAGCGTCAGCGCATCGGCCTGGCTAAAGGTCTGCAGCACGCCCTCAATAAAGGCGCCGTTTTTTTGCGCATAAGGGCGTGAAGCGAGATAGAAAGAGCCGGTTTGCTTCAGGTCGGTGCCATCTTTCAGAACCCGGGCGCCGCCCTGCTGGAGAGCCGCGGAGTAGTAAGGGTCCCAGATGGCCCACGCGTCGACGTTACCCTGCTGGAAAGCCGCACGCGCGTCGGCGGGAGCAAGATAAATTGGCTGGATATCGTTGAACGTCAGGCCCGCCTGCTGTAAGGCGCGCAGCAGCAGGTTGTGGGAGCTGGAGCCGCGTTGAAAGGCGACCTTACGGCCTTTTAGCTGCGCGACCTCTTTGATCGGGCTGTTTTCCGCCACCAGAATCACTTCGGCTTTGGGTTTCGGCGGTTCGGCGCCGACGTACACCAGATCGGCCCCGGCGGCCTGGGCAAAGATAGGCGGAATATCGCCGGTGCTGCCAATATCAATGCTGCCGACGTTTAACGCTTCGAGCATCTGCGGGCCGGCGGGAAACTCCACCCAGGAGATTTTGGTGCCCGGGTAGCGCTGTTCCAGCAGCTGGTGGCTTTTTGCCAGCACCATGCTGACGCTGCCTTTTTGATAGCCGATACGCAGAGCGTCCGGTGCGGACTGCGCCGCGTGACTCAGGGCGGAGAGCATCAGCAGCCCGCCGAGCGCCAGGGGAGCGAGGAGTTTACGCATGTTCGACCCCTCGGGTTGCTTTCAGGGCCGGCGCGCGGCTGGTTGGGCGATGAAGCGCCTGCCAGAAGGTCTCCAGCGCGTGGTCGAGGCGACCCTGCAGGTTTGGCGTAAACTGAGGCTTGTGCTGATAGTCAGTCACCTGGCTATCATCGGCAAACACGCCGTGGAGGATCTCCTGGGCCTTCAGGGCGTTAAGAACCGGCTTCAGGGCATAGTCAACCGCCAGCATATGGGCGATGGTGCCGCCGGTCGCCAGGGGCAGGACGATTTTGCCTTCCAGCGCGCGTTCCGGCAGCAGGTCGAGCAGCGTCTTCAGCGCGCCGGAAAAAGAGGCCTTGTAGACCGGGGTGGCGATAATCAGGCCATCCGCGCCGGCCAGCTGTTCATTAAGAGTCTGCAGCGCCGGATTATCGAAACGCGCATAAAGAAGATCTTCCGGATCAAAATTCTGCAGGTGCCAGTGGCAGACTTCAACATCAGCGGCGGAGAGCGTCTCTCTGGCATATTCCAGAAGGGCGCTGGAACGGGAAGGGTAGCGCGGGCTGCCCGCAAGTGTGATGACACGCATGTTCTCTCTCTCCTTATAACCAAATGTTCGCATTTATCTATTATTGATAACATTTACCGGCAGTGTGACAGAGGCGATTTATTTACCTAAATGATTTTTCCACCCTTGTTTTGTCAGAATTTGCATAAAGCAGGGCGGAAAAAGTAAACGTTTGCGTCGGATGGACGATTTTTTGTCGCAGGTCAATTCCCTTTCCGCTGAGGATCGAACATAATACGCCCCCGGTTTGCACACCGGGAATCCAGGAGAGTTCATGTACTACCCCTTCGTTCGTAAAGCTCTTTTTCAGCTCGATCCTGAGCGCGCTCATGAAGTAACCTTCCAACAATTACGCCGTGTATCGGGAACGCCGCTTGAAATGCTGATCCGCCAGAAGGTGCCGTCTAAACCGGTGACCTGCATGGGGCTCACGTTTAAGAATCCGCTGGGCCTTGCCGCCGGGCTGGATAAAAACGGCGAGTGTATCGATGCGCTCGGGGCAATGGGTTTTGGTTCAATCGAAATTGGTACCGTGACGCCGCGCGCGCAGCCGGGTAACGATAAGCCGAGGATCTTCCGCCTGGTGGCGGCAGAAGGTTTGATCAACCGTATGGGCTTTAATAATCTCGGTGTTGATAACCTCGTCGAGAACGTTAAAAAGGCGCATTTTGACGGTATTCTTGGGATTAATATCGGGAAAAATAAAGATACCCCGGTTGAGCAGGGCAAAGATGATTACCTGATTTGTATGGAAAAAGTCTATCCCTACGCCGGCTATATCGCCATTAATATCTCCTCACCGAATACCCCAGGGCTGCGTACTTTACAATATGGCGACGCGCTCGATGATTTACTTTCCGGTATTAAAAATAAGCAGCTTGAGCTGCAGCAAAAGCATCAAAAATATGTCCCGGTGGCCGTGAAGATCGCCCCGGATCTTTCCCTTGAGGAATTGATCCAGGTGGCCGATAGCCTGGTTCGCCATAATATTGACGGCGTGATTGCCACCAATACCACCCTCGATCGATCGCTGGTGCAGGGAATGCAATATTGCGATGAAACCGGTGGCCTCAGCGGTCGTCCTCTGCAATTAAAAAGCACTGAGATTATCCGCATGCTGGCGACAGAATTAAACGGCCGCTTGCCAATTATCGGAGTCGGCGGGATTGACTCTGCGATTGCGGCCCGGGAAAAAATCGCCGCCGGCGCGACGCTGGTTCAGATTTATTCTGGCTTTATTTTTAAAGGTCCGCCGCTGATTAAAGAAATTGTTACCAATATCTAATCTTTTCCCCCTCTGAAACACCCCCAGGGCTTTATTTCCGGCCCTGGTTGTTTTATATTCCCTCATTGTTGCTTATTTAGACATTTTAGTCTTTTCTTAATTTTGGAAATAATTCTGTTGCCGTATGCCGTGCATTACAGATAGAAGTGAAAGAGGACGGGGGAAAAATGCGGATTAAACCTGACGATAACTGGCGTTGGTATTACGATGAAGAGCACGATCGTATGATGCTCGATTTGGCCAATGGCATGTTGTTCCGCTCGCGCTTTGCGCGCCGGATGCTCACGCCCGATGCATTCGCGCCATCCGGATTTTGCGTTGACGACGCCGCTCTTTATTTTTCCTTCGAAGAAAAATGCCGGGATATAGAATTATCTAAAGAGCAGCGCGCTGAATTAGTCCTTAACGCGCTGGTCGCCATTCGTTTTCTTAAGCCTCAGATGCCGAAAAGCTGGCATTTCACCAGCCATGAAGAGAGCTGGCAGCCCAGCGGCGGCGATACCGCCAGCGCCTG
The DNA here is from genome assembly GCF_006539725.1 of Klebsiella terrigena. Lineage (GTDB taxonomy): Bacteria > Pseudomonadota > Gammaproteobacteria > Enterobacterales > Enterobacteriaceae > Klebsiella > Klebsiella terrigena. The sequence continues at coordinate 60,115 of NZ_BJNO01000002.1, forward strand.
GCTCAGCGATACCGGGCAGCAGGTGAATCTGCTGGTGGTGGAGCCCGGCGAAAACGCCGCCCTGTGCCTGCTGGCCCAGCCGGGGTTAACCCTGGCCGGACGAGTGATGCAGCTTGGCGACGTGATTAAAATTATGAACGACAGGCTGCAGCCCGCGCCGGGTCTCTCCAGCTACAGCCTCGGCGAGGCGGTTTAGGCCGGCGAGTCTCTTTGCCCGCCAGCCGCTACAGGCCTCAGGGCGCCAGGCGCAGGTCGGTCTTCGGTACGCAGCTGCAGCACAGAATAGTGCCATCCGCCGCCACGGCGTTTTTCTTCAGCGGGTTGACTTCCCCCTCTTCAAGCCGAATGCGGCAGCTGCCGCAGATGCCCGCCCGGCAGGAGTAGGGCACGCGGATCCCCTGTTGCTCGAGCTGTTCCAGCAGAACCTGCTGGTTATTCCCGGTAAAGCGCTGCCCCTGCCACTCAATATCAACCGTCGCTTCCTGCTGGGCTGCGGTGGGTTCACCGTCATCGCTTTCGCCCGCGCCGTAGGCCCTGGCAGGCCCACGCGTCAGCACCTCGACTTCGTCACCGACGCGAATAACGCCGCTGCTGCGGGCAATCAGGTTTTGACCGAAATCGACATCGCCATTATCCACCGCGGTGCGGAAGCGTTGCAGCGTGGCCAGCGGCTCGCCGGACGGGTGCTTCTGCCCGCGTTCCGGGCTGACGGTGGTAAAAATGCAGCGGCTGCAGGGCTTAGCGACATCAAAAATCACTTCGCCAATGCGGATCACCTTCCAGCTATCCTCCTCCCACGCCTCGGCGCCGGTGACCACCAGGTTAGGGCGAAACTGCTCCATACGGACGCTGGCCGGACAGCGCTGCTGCAGATCGCGCAGCGAGGCTTCGTTGGTGAGTAAATAGGGGTAACCGTCGGCAAAGCTGAGCGGGACGGCGTCATGGCGCTTCACGCGGCGGGTCAGCTGCGGACCCAGCCAGCGAAGCTGAACCTGGCGATTAAAGAAGCCGCTTAGCCATTGGTTAACCGTTGACGGCGCCACCAGGGCGGTGAAATGGTTTCCCCACACCTCGGTAGGCTCGCCCTGAGGCGCAAAATCAGCGAAGCGAACGATAGCGCTGCTGCCGTCAGGCGCGGTCAGGTGAACGCCATCCTGCAGCACAGAGGGGGTGAATTTCACCATTTGCGGAAACTGGCGGGCGGTAATGAAGGTGCCATCCGTTTCCGTCACCATAAACAGGCGATCGAAGGCGAGGCCGCTGATATCGGCAAACGCGTGCGTCAGGCCAATTCCACGCATGGATTTGACGGGATGTATAAAAAGTCGCGATAGCGTTTTCATGCGGAGTCTCTGGGCTTAAAAATAAGCCTTTAACTTTATGACATGAGGCGCATATTGGCTATAATGCGCACCAATTTTCTTTTAGTAAAAGTGACGATATGAATTCTCTGTTTGCCAGTACGGCTCGTGGGCTTGAAGAGCTGTTAAAAACTGAACTGGAATCACTTGGCGCAGCGGACTGCCAGGTAGTCCAGGGCGGGGTCCATTTTCAGGGAGATACGCGCCTGCTGTATCAAAGCCTGATGTGGAGCCGGCTGGCCTCACGTATCATGATGCCGTTAGGCCAGTGTAGCGTGTATAGCGATTTGGACCTTTACCTCGGCGTACAGGCCATTCCATGGACGGAGATTTTCACCCCTGACGCCACTTTTGCCGTGCACTTTAGCGGGCTGAACGAAGAGATTCGTAACAGCCAGTACGGTGCGCTGAAGGTAAAAGATGCGATCGTCGACAGCTTTACGCGCAAAAATCTGCCGCGGCCGAACGTCGATCGTGAAAATCCCGATCTGCGGATCAACGTCTGGCTGAACAAAGAGACGGCGCACATCTCGTTAGATCTAAGCGGCGAAGGCCTGCATCTGCGCGGCTACCGCGACGGTACCGGTATGGCGCCAATCAAAGAGACGCTCGCCTCGGCGATCGTCATGCGTTCCGGCTGGGTGCCGGGTACGCCGCTGCTCGATCCGCTGTGCGGTTCCGGTACCCTGCTGATTGAAGCCGCAATGCTGGCTACCGATCGCGCACCGGGCCTGCATCGCGGCCACTGGGGCTTCAACGGCTGGCTCCAGCACGATGATGCGGTATGGCAAGAAGTGAAAACCGAAGCCCAGACCCGCGCTCGCGCAGGCCTCGCGGCGTATGAGTCCCGCTTCTACGGTTCCGATGTCGACGCGCGGGTTATTGAACGCGCGCGCAGCAACGCCCGTCGCGCGGGCGTAGGCGAGCTGATTACGTTTGCCGCTAAAGACGTTGCTCAGCTGAGCAACCCGCTGCCGAAAGGCCCGTACGGAACGGTGATCGGTAACCCGCCGTACGGCGAGCGTCTTGAGAGCGAGCCGGCGCTGATTGCGCTACACAGCCTGCTTGGCCGGACGATGAAAAGCCAGTTTGGCGGCTGGAACCTGTCGCTGTTCAGCGCTTCTCCGGATCTGCTGAGCTGCCTGCAGCTGCGGGCCGACAAGCAGTTTAAGGCTAAAAACGGCCCGCTGGACTGCGTGCAGAAAAACTATCACATTGCCGAAAATGAAGGCGGTAAAGCGGTTTCGCTTGCCGAAGATTTCGCTAACCGTCTGCGTAAAAACCTGAAGAAATTTGAGAAATGGGCGCGCCAGGAAGGTATCGAATGCTACCGCCTGTACGATGCCGATCTCCCGGAATATAACGTCGCTATCGACCGCTACGGCGAGTGGGTCGTCGTGCAGGAGTACGCGCCGCCGAAAACGGTCGACGCGCATAAAGCCCGCCAGCGCCTGTTCGATATTATCGCCGCGACGATTTCGGTCTTAGGTATCGCGCCGAATAAGCTGGTGTTGAAAACCCGTGAACGGCAGAAAGGTAAAAACCAGTATCAGAAAATGGCCGAAAAAGGCGATTTTATCGAGGTGCAGGAGTATAACGCTCGTCTGTGGGTCAACCTGACCGATTACCTCGACACCGGTCTGTTCCTCGACCACCGCATCGCGCGGCGTATGCTTGGCGAGATGAGCAAAGGCAAAGATTTCCTCAACCTCTTTGCCTATACCGGCAGCGCCAGCGTTCATGCCGGTCTCGGCGGCGCGCGCTCAACGACCACCGTCGATATGTCACGCACCTACCTTGAGTGGGCCGAGCGAAATCTGCGCCTCAACGGTTTAACCGGCCGTTCGCACCGCCTGATGCAGGCCGACGTGCTGGGCTGGCTGCGTGAGAGCGATGAACAGTTTGACCTGATCTTTATCGATCCGCCGACGTTTTCTAACTCAAAGCGTATGGAAGAAACCTTCGACGTACAGAGCGATCACCTGCGCCTGCTGACCGATCTTAAACGTCTGCTGCGTAAAGGCGGCACGATTATGTTCTCGAACAATAAACGCGGTTTCCGTATGGATCATGACGGGCTGGCGCAGCTTGGCCTGAAAGCGCAGGAAATTACGCAAAAAACGCAATCTCAGGATTTTGCCCGTAACCGTCAGATTCACAACTGCTGGCTGATTACCGCAGCCTGAAAGGAATAAAGAATGTCATTGATTAGTATGCATGGTGCCTGGCTCTCCTTCAGCGACTCTCCGCTGCTGGATAACGCCGAGTTGCATATCGAAGATAACGAGCGCGTGTGCCTGGTTGGGCGTAACGGCGCGGGCAAATCCACCCTGATGAAGATCCTCAACCGCGAGCAGGGTCTGGATGACGGGCGCATTATTTATGAACAGGATCTGGTTGTTGCGCGTCTGCAGCAGGATCCGCCGCGCAATATTGCGGGCACCGTGTACGACTTCGTTGCCGAAGGCATCGAAGAGCAGGCGGCGTACCTTAAAGGCTATCACGACGTTTCGCGTCTGGTGATGACCGACCCGAGCAATAAAAACCTCAACGAGCTGGCGCGTCTGCAGGATCTGCTGGATAACCTCGGTCTGTGGCAGCTGGAGAGCCGCATTAACGAAGTGCTGGAGCAGCTGGGCCTCGATGCCAACGCCGAGCTGGCTTCGCTGTCCGGCGGTTGGCTGCGTAAAGCGGCCCTCGGCCGCGCGCTGGTTAGCGGCCCGCGCGTGCTGCTGCTGGATGAACCGACTAACCACCTCGATATCGAAACCATCGACTGGCTGGAAGGCTTCCTGAAGACCTTCAAAGGCACCATTATTTTCATTTCGCACGACCGTTCATTTATTCGCAATATGGCGACGCGGATCGTCGACCTCGATCGCGGCAAGCTGGTGACCTATCCGGGCAACTACGATCAGTATCTGCTGGAAAAAGAAGAAGCGCTGCGCGTTGAAGAGCTGCAGAACGCGGAGTTCGATCGCAAGCTGGCGCAGGAAGAGGTGTGGATCCGTCAGGGGATCAAAGCGCGTCGTACCCGTAACGAAGGCCGCGTGCGCGCCCTGAAGGCGATGCGTCGCGAGCGCGGCGAGCGCCGCGAAGTGATGGGCAGCGCGAAGATGCAGGTAGAAGAGGCGTCACGCTCGGGCAAAATTGTCTTCGAGATGGAGAACGTTGACTACCAGGTTGGCGGCAAGGTGCTGGTCAAAGACTTCTCGGCGCAGATCCAGCGCGGTGACAAAATAGCGCTGATTGGCCCTAACGGTTGCGGTAAAACGACCCTGCTGAAGCTGATGCTCGGTCAGCTGCAGGCGGACAGCGGACGGGTTCACGTCGGCACCAAGCTGGAAGTGGCCTACTTCGATCAGCACCGCGCCGAGCTGGATCCGGACCGCACGGTGATGGATAACCTCGCTGAAGGCAAGCAGGAAGTGCTGGTTAACGGTAAGCCGCGCCACGTGCTGGGCTATCTGCAGGACTTCCTGTTCCATCCGAAGCGGGCGATGACGCCGGTTCGTGCGCTCTCCGGCGGGGAGCGTAACCGTCTGCTGCTGGCGCGTCTGTTCCTGAAGCCTAGCAACCTGTTGATTCTCGATGAACCGACCAACGACCTGGATGTAGAAACTCTGGAGCTGCTGGAAGAGCTTATCGACGGCTATCAGGGCAGCGTGATGCTGGTCAGCCACGACCGTCAGTTTGTCGATAACACCGTGACCGAATGCTGGATCTTCGAAGGTGAAGGGCGCATCGGTCAGTACGTTGGCGGCTACCACGACGCGCGCGGACAGCAGTCTCAGTCTTTGGCGCAAAAACAGTCCGTGGCTAAAAAAAATGTTGAAGCAACGCCGGCGAAAACGGAAAGTGTCAAACGTGCAGCGAGCAAACTAAGCTATAACCTGCAGCGCGAGCTGGAGCAGCTGCCGCAGCGTCTGGAAGAGCTGGAGGCCGAGCTGCAAAGCTTGCAGGATCAGGTTGCCGACGCCTCCTTCTTTGGTCAGTCGCATGACCATACGCAGCAGGTGCTGGCGCAGCTGTCTGAAGCGGAACAGGCTCTGGAAAAGGCCTTTGAGCGCTGGGAATATCTCGAAGGATTAAAAAACGGCGCATAAGCTGAGGAGTTTTCATGTGCGATCATCATCATGCTGCGCGGCATATCCTGTGTCCACAATGTGATCTGCTGGTGGCTTTGCCCCAGCTGGAGCATCGCCAGAAAGCCGTATGTCCGCGCTGCGGAACAACGTTAACGACTTCATGGGACGCGCCTCGGCAGCGTCCCACAGCCTATGCGCTGGTCGCGTTGTTTATGCTGCTGCTGGCAAACCTGTTTCCCTTCGTCTACATGAAAGTGGGGGGCCTCAACAGTGAAATTGGGCTGCTGGAGATCCCCGACGTGCTGTTTAGCGAAGATTACGCCAGCCTCGGCACCTTCTTTCTCCTCTTTGTGCAGCTGGTGCCGGCCTTTTGCCTGATATCGATTTTGCTGTTGGTCAATCGCGTTCATATGCCCGCTGGGCTAAAGGCTTTCCTCGCGCGGATCCTGTTCCACCTCAAAACCTGGGGAATGGCGGAAATCTTTCTCGCCGGGGTGCTGGTGAGCTTCGTGAAGCTCATGGCCTACGGCGATATTGGCGTTGGCCTGAGCTTTTTCCCCTGGTGTATGTTCTGCCTGCTGCAGCTGCGCGCGCTGCAGTGCGTGGACCGACGCTGGCTGTGGGACGATATTGCGCCAATGCCTGCGGTTAAACAGCCGTTGAAGATTGGCGTCTCGGGCATTCGCCAGGGCCTGCGCTCCTGCTCCTGCTGTACGGCTATTTTACCCGCTGACGCCGCGGTATGCCCGCGCTGCCAGACGAAAGGGACGGCGCGGCGCAAGCATAGCCTGCAGTGGACGCTGGCGCTGCTGATAACCTCGTGCCTGCTCTATCTCCCCGCCAATATCATGCCCATCATGATAACCGACCTGCTGGGCGATAAAATGCCGTCGACGATCATGGCCGGGGTGATCCTGCTGTGGAGTGAAGGATCGTATCCGGTGGCGCTGGTGATATTTATCGCCAGTATTATGGTGCCGACCTTAAAAATGATCGCGATTGGTTGGCTGTGTTGGAACGCCAACGGCAATGGTTCGCGTGATTCAGAGCGCATGCATCTGATTTATGAAGTAGTGGAGTTTGTTGGCCGCTGGTCAATGATTGATGTCTTTGTCATCGCTGTACTCTCGGCGCTGGTGCGCATGGGAGGGTTGATGAATATCTATCCTGCGATAGGAGCGGTGATGTTTGCGCTGGTTGTTGTGATGACAATGTTTTCGGCGATGACGTTCGACCCTCGTTTGTTGTGGGACCGTGAACCAGATTCAAGCCATGAGGAAATACAGCAGCATGGAAAATAATAGCGGAGAAGCAAAAGTGCAAAAGGTGAAGAACTGGTCACCAGTATGGATCTTCCCCATCGTCACTGTGCTAATCGGCGCGTGGATTCTTTTTTATCACTATAGCCATCAGGGGCCGGAGGTGACGCTGATCACCACCAACGCCGAAGGCATTGAGGGTGGTAAAACCCGGATTAAAAGCCGCAGCGTTGACGTCGGCGTGGTAGAAACCGCCACCCTGACGGACGACCTGACGCACGTAGAGATTAAGGCTCGCCTGAACTCCGGTATGGAGAAACTGTTGCATCAGGATACGGTGTTTTGGGTGGTAAAACCGCAGGTCGGGCGTGAAGGGATCAGCGGGCTTGGCACGCTGCTATCCGGCGCCTTTATCGAGCTGCAGCCGGGAACGAAAGGCTCGGATGCTGCGCAGTACCCGCTGCTGGACTCGCCGCCGCTGGCCTCGCCGGATGCGAAGGGTATCCGTATCCTGCTGGAAAGCAACAAGGCCGGCCAGCTCTCTCCAGGCGATCCGGTGCTCTTTCGCGGCTATCGGGTCGGGTCGGTTGAAACCAGCACCTTCGATCCGCAAAAGCGCAATATTACCTATCAGCTGTTCATCAACGCGCCGAACGATCGGCTGGTTACCACCAACGTTCGCTTCTGGAAAGACAGCGGTATTGCCGTGGATCTGACCTCCGCCGGGATGCGGGTGGAAATGGGATCGCTGTCGACGCTGTTTGGCGGCGGGGTGAGCTTTGATATTCCGGAAGGGCTGGATCTTGGCGAGCCGGTGGCGAACAAAACCGGTTACCATCTTTTTGACGATCAGAAAAGCATTCAGGATTCGGTCTTTACTCAGCACATTGACTACGTGATGTTCTTTAAAGATTCGATTCGCGGCCTTCAGCCCGGCGCGCCGGTGGAGTTCCGCGGGATACGCCTGGGCACGGTCGGCAAGGTGCCGTTCTTTATTCCAGGACTGCATCAGCGGCTGAATGACGATTATCGCATTCCGGTAGAGGTGCGCATCGAGCCGGAACGGCTGATCAACCAGCTTGGCGGCGATCCGGATATCCGCACCCATATGGAGGATCTGATCAATCGCGGCCTGCGCGGTTCGCTGAAAACGGGCAATCTGATCACCGGGGCGCTGTTTATCGATCTCGACTTCTATCCGAAAGCGCCGCCGCGCGGCAAGATGCACGAGTTTGGCTCGTATCCGATCATTCCGACGGTCAGCGGCGGTCTTGCGCAAATTCAGCAGCGCCTGATGGATGCGCTGGATAAGATTAACAATCTGCCGATTAACCCGCTGCTTGAGCAGGCGACCAGTACGCTGGCGCAGAGCGAAAAAACAATGCAGCACGTTCAGACGACGCTGGATAGCCTGAATAAGATCACCTCAAGCCAGTCGATGCAGCAGCTGCCTGGCGATATGCAGAATACGCTGCGTGAACTGAACCGTAGTATGCAGGGCTTCCAGCCGGGGTCTGCGGCATACAATAAGATGGTTGCGGATATGCAGCGACTGGATCAGGTTCTTCGTGAACTGCAGCCGGTACTGAAAACGCTCAATGATAAGAGCAACGCGCTGGTATTTGAGGCCAAGGGTAAAAAAGATCCGCAGCCGAAGGGAGCGAAATAATGAAAAAGTGGTTAGTAGCGGCAGCGGTATGCGCGCTGGCGGCCTGCAGCAGCAGCGGGGAGGATAAAACCTACTATCAGCTGCCGGTCGCCCAAAGCGGTGCGCAAAGCGCCGCCCATCAGGGGAAGAACCTGCTGTGGGTTGAGCAGGTCACTATCCCTGACTATCTGGCGGGCAACGGGGTGGTCTATCAGACCACCGACGTGCAGTACGTGATCGCGAGTAATAATCTGTGGGCCAGCCCGCTCGATCAGCAGCTGCGCACCACCCTGGTCGCTAATCTGAGCAATCAGCTGCCCGGCTGGGTGGTGGCATCGCAGCCGCTGGGCAACGATCAGGATACGCTGAACGTCTCCGTTAACGGCTTCCATGGCCGTTATGACGGGCGAGTTATCGTCAGCGGAGAGTGGCTGCTGAAGCACCAGGGGCAGCTGATTAAGCGTCCGTTTAATATTGAGCTTAAGCAGCAGCAGGACGGCTATGATGCGATGGTGAAAACGATGGCCCAGGCCTGGACTCAGGAAGCGACCGCTATTGCCAACGAGCTGAATCGACTGCCATAAGTATAATTAATGAAGCTAAATAGCCGCCGTGGTCTGAAAAACCACGGCGGTTTTTTTATTTGTCTCGTCAGATTGTTACTTGTGCTGGTTCACAGTTTTTGTACAAATGAACTTTCATGTAGCTCACAAATATGACAATGGCGTGAATTTTGCGCATTGACGTTACCTCTGATTCGCGGTATTCGTTAACCGTGGTTGCATATTTAGTGACCACTGTTTTCTTTTCCACCAGATCAAAGAATGAGGGAAACGAGGCATGAAGAGACAAAAACGAGATCGCCTGGAACGGGCACATCAACGTGGATATCAGGCCGGGATAACCGGAAGATCGAAAGAAATGTGTCCTTACCAGACCCTGAATCAAAGGTCATACTGGCTAGGAGGCTGGCGAGAAGCCATGGAGGACAGGGTACAAACTGCCTGACTGTCTCTTTAAAAAAGAAGCCTCCGCAAGCGGGGGCTTCGCCTTTTTTAAGCGTTACTGCTTATCAGAAAGCAGAAGTGTCCTGGAACAGGCCCACTTTCAGATCGGCTGCGGTGTAGATCAGACGATCGTCAACCAGTACTTCACCATCCGCCAGGCCCATAATCAGACGACGGTTAACAACGCGTTTAAAGTGAATACGATAGGTCACTTTCTTCGCAGTCGGCAGTACCTGACCGGTGAATTTAACTTCACCTACGCCCAGCGCGCGGCCTTTGCCTTCGCCGCCGAGCCAGCCCAGATAGAAGCCGACGAGCTGCCACATTGCGTCCAGGCCCAGACAGCCTGGCATCACCGGATCGCCGATAAAGTGGCAACCGAAGAACCACAGGTCCGGGTTGATATCGAGTTCTGCTTCGACATAACCTTTATCGTAGTTGCCACCGGTTTCGCTCATTTTGATGACGCGGTCCATCATCAGCATACTTGGCGCGGGCAGCTGCGGGCCTTTTGCGCCAAACAGTTCACCACGGCCAGAGGCAAGAAGGTCTTCTTTCGTATAGGATTCGCGTTTATCTACCATGTTTTCAGTAAGCCTTATTTTGAGTTCGGGACGCAGGATAGCTAACACGTGTAAGCTGAACAAGTCCGATCAGTTAGAACCTGAACCACCTAACCAGCGTAGCGGCCACGGAAAACGATGACGACTCTCTTGCTGCGTCGCCTGCGCAATCCGCTCCTGAATGGTTTGCCGTAAAGTTTGCCCTTCACCATCCCACAACAGCTGGGTCAGCATAGGCAGCGCTTCCGTGACGTCTTCCACCGCCCAGATGAAAAACTTCTCTTCAGCGACAGCCTGCTGTAGTTCTGGCGCCAGGCTCAGATGGCGAACATTCGCCGCAGGAATGATGACTCCCTGTTTGCCGGTCAGCTCGCGCTGTTGGCAAATGGTGAAGAAGCCTTCAATTTTTTCGTTAAGCCCGCCTACCGGCTGTACGCGGCCGAACTGATCGACTGAGCCGGTGACGGCGATACTTTGGTTGATAGGCACGCCGGCGAGGGCGCTGATTAAAGCGCACAGTTCGGCCATGGAGGCGCTATCGCCATCCACTTCGCTGTAGGATTGCTCGAAGGTCAGCGATGCGGAGAAGGGGAGCTGCTGCTCGAGTTCCAGTTCGGACATCAGGAACGCCTGCATAATCATCATGCCTTTGGCATGAATGTTACCGCCCAGCTCTGCCTTGCGCTCAACGTCGATGAATTCACCGTCGCCGATATGGACGACGCAGCTGATGCGCGATGGCTCACCAAAGGCCCGCGGATGACCGGGGAATTCGATCACCGACAGCGCGTTGATTTGCCCGATGCATTCGCCATCGGTCTCAATCAAAATTTGCTCTTGCAGGATTTCGTCCTGGATCCGCTCGGCAAGGTAGCCTTCGCGCCATTCACGACGAGCCAGCATGGTCTGCATCTCTTCCGCAGAGATAAGCTCACCTTCGCTGAAAGCGGCGGCTTCGCGCAGCTGGCGGGCAATCCACAGCGGACACAGCGGCAGCGTTTCTTGATCGCCGGTATAGCGTGCGCCTTCCTGAATCAGCAGCGGCCAGGCATCGGCGGCCGGCCCGGGCAGCTCAAGCTGCTGCGCGTTTTGCCACACCCACTGACACCACTGTTTCAGGGTGTCGCCGTCGGCGATTTGCAGGTTGTCTTCATACTCGCTGTAAATCGCCTGGGCCGAGAGCTCAGGTTCCATATCCTGAAAATCAGCCAATGAATCGCGTTCACCGACCAGAATAATCTTCAGATTGAGCGGCATCGACGGGATGCTGACCGGCAGCGGGCGAGACTCATCGATGGAGAGCCAGTCAAAGCGTTGGCGAGTAACGATGTTCTTCAGGCGCATCCACAGCAGCGGTTGGGCTAATAGCGCGCGCAGGGCGATAATAAGCACGCCGCCGTTGCTGCGATGGACCAGACCCGGCTGCAGGGATATCTCGCCGTTAAACTGGCGCACGCAGCCAAAAAGCTGCTCTGCTTCAATCCAGTCGGCTGATTCAACCGGCGCGGTGCTGGCAAAATTATCATCGGCGCTTTTGGCTGGTGAAAGGGTGACGTTTCCACCGTTAACCTGGTAGCGCACGCCGTAAAGCGGCGCGGCCGGTTGGTATAGGCTGCGGGTCTCTGCAGCTAACCACTGCAGGTATTCCGGCTCTTCCGGGGCCTTAACCAGCATGAACGGTGAAATGGTCGGAGTCACCAGTAGCTGCTCCAACGCATAGAACAAACGGGGCTGCAGTTCGCCTGACAGGGAAGCCTCTGGCTGGGCTAAATCAGCTTGTGCAAACAGCGCCTGATAACTTTCCGTATCAGGAGCAAGGTCGTTTCGGGTAAGTTTCGTAATGGTCAAAGTCGCTGTTTTTTAGTGAGATGTAAAACGCGCGATTATACCTTATGCCGCGTCCGAGCACACGGAGGATCGTGTTTGCGTTAACGATAACGACGCAATGCATATCACGAATGATGATTTATTCTCAGCACATCGAGAAAAAACTGATATCCTGAAGTGAGTTACACGGTCACATTGAGATCGCAATGAAATATCAACAACTGGAAAATCTTGAAAGCGGCTGGAAATGGAAATACTTGGTTAAAAAGCACCGGGAAGGTGAGCTGATTACCCGCTATATTGAAGCCAGCGCAGCGCAAGCCGCGGTCGATGTCTTGCTGACGCTCGAAAATGAACCGGTTCTGGTGAACACCTGGATTGATCAGCATATTAATCCGGAGCTAATGAACCGGATGAAGCAGACTATCCGCGCGCGTCGCAAGCGTCATTTTAACGCTGAGCATCAGCATACGCGTAAAAAGTCTATCGACCTGGAGTTTGTGGTTTGGCAGCGTCTCGCGGGTCTGGCACAGCGACGGGGAAAAACGCTGTCGGAAACTATCGTACAGCTGATTGAGGATGCTGAGCATAAAGAGAAGTATGCCAGCAAGATGTCCAGCCTGAAGCACGACCTGCAGGTATTGCTAGGTAAAGAGTAGTCCGCAAGACTGATAGCGCGATGCGCGAGCGTTTTTCGCGTTAGCGCCAAATTTGAGACAAAAAAACCCCGCATCAGCGGGGTTTTTTATCGGTAGTAAAACTTAAGCCTGCGGCTGAGCTACTACTTCTTTGTAACCTTTAACTTCGATCTCTACGCGACGATCCGGACCCAGGCAATCGATCAGTGCAGCGCGAGCTTTCACGTTGTCACAGGTGTTGCCAGTAACTGGGTTGGATTCGCCCATACCGCGAGCGGAGATTTTACCAGCCGGGATACCTTTAGATACCAGGTAATCAACAACGGACTGAGCACGTTTCTCAGACAGCTGCTGGTTGTAAGCGTCAGAACCGATGCGGTCAGTGTAGCCCAGAACAACTGCGGAACCGTCTTTCGGATCCATGTTGCTCAGCTGGGTGTACAGCTGATCCAGAGCCTGCTGGCCTTCCGGTTTCAGAGTAGATTTGTTGAAGTTGAACAGTACGTCAGACTTCAGAGTGAAGTGCTTGGTAGTCACTTCCGGAGCCGGAGCCGGAGCAGGAGCTACAACCGGAGCTGCTTCTTCCTGACCGAAACGGTAGGAAACACCTACGCTCAGCATGCCGTTATCAGGACGCGTACCAACGGTACCTGCATCACCGATGTTGTTAACCCACTGGTATTCCAGACGGGTTGCGATGTCACGAGTCATTGCCCACTCGATACCACCAGCAAATACCGGGGATACGCCAGTGTCGTGTTCGCTGCGGGAAGTACCGGTAGAACCGTAGTTGCCGTCAGCATCTGCACGCCAGACCATACCACCCAGACGGGTGTAGATGTCCAGATCGTCAGTGATCGGGTAACCCAGTTTAGCAGTCAGCTGAACGCCCTGAGCTTTGAAAGCGCCGTTGTCAACGCTGCCTTTATAGGCCATACGTCCCAGCCAGTCGTAACCCATTTCGAAACCGAGGTACGGGTTAACCTGATAACCACCAAACGCACCAGCACCAAGCTGATCGTTACGGGTCGGGCCGTTGTTGTTCTGGAAACCGTTACCGTAGAAACCGGTATCGTGATACTGGGACCAACCCAGTTTACCACCTGCATACCAGGTGTTATCTTTCGGTGCGGCCTGCGCTACGGTAGCGAAGCCAGCCAGTGCCACTGCAATCGCGATAGCTGTCTTTTTCATTTTCTGCGCCTCATTATCATCCAAAATTCGCCATGAAGGTACAAAAGACCTCACGGTTAGATCCTTCACCCGGGGCGTGACTTGTTGTTAACTATGCTGATACATGCAGCGTAAGCCGATCACCCCTGGCGATGTAAAGTCTACAACTTAGTTCGAAACTTACAAGTGTGAACTCCGTCAGGCATATGAAAAAAAAGGGTTGTATACACAATATTTAACAAATATGGTTGGTTTTCGTTCACCGGAGAAACCTGCGAGACCGCATCAGACAGGCATCCGCACAAAAACAACCCTTATAAAAGTATGCCTTTGGACTGCGCAAAAAAAATTCTAGGATTAATCCTAATTTGCCTTAATGATACAAATTAGAGTGAATTTTTAGCCCGCTCAGTTGTCTCCCATGCTGGCTCGTATTTCCTACAGGCCTCATGATGAACCCCATCGCATGACCTTCTTCCGCGGCACTAACCAGCCGTTCATGTTCTTCGGCCGTCAGCTCATCTGCCAGCCAGCCGATTACCACGCTATAGTTACCCGTACGCAGGGCGCGAATCATTGACTCTACCGTGTTGTAAGGGGAGAGCTGGTTTATCTGCATGACTTTCGACAGCGGCAGGCCGGAGGATTGCACCCACTCGCGGCTCAGCTTCTGTTTTGGCGTCAGCCAGAGCTGCCAGCGGGATTGCTGACCCAGTTGCTGTAATAAAGGAAGCAGCAGCAGCTGCGTCATCATCGGCTGATCTTCACGGTAGACAATCTCACTAATCAGCCCGCTGGCTGGTTGTTCGACGGCGTCATGGGAGTGGCGACGTACTGAAGCAGAAGTCAGTGATGAACGATTTGCGTAAGCTGAAGTAAGCATTGTCTATTTCCGCCTGTAGTTACTGTATGCATATACAGTATATCCGGGCGGCGAAAAGATCAACCTCATTTATCGTGTTGTCGCTCGAAATTTGTTCGACGTTGTCGGCCATACCCACCACGACCTGCTCTCGCCAGGCTAAAGCCGTGGCATAAATTTTTGCGCAATAAACAGCAAGCCCTACGAGCCTGGTCGCACATTTTTACGATGCTCCATGTTTAGCGCTGCTCTCCCTGAGCACAAACTATTTGTGCGACTATTAATTAATGCTCCGTTTATATTTTATCTTTAATACATCAGGTTTCGCACAGACGTAATTTCTTGAAAGCACCTCGCAAAATGGTGAGTTGATTGAGCCGAACGTTAAAATCACCTTGCTGCAATAAAGGAACTCACTTATTTTCTGAACTAACGGATCCGTTAACTAAATGACTCAGTATTCGCATGATTAACCAAGGAATAATCATGAAAAAAATATCATCCCTACGGTTTCATAAATTTCAGAAGTGCTTGTCGCCATTAGGAAAAATAATCTGCCGTCCTTTGTTTGGTGGCTATAGCCTGGCAATAGACAACACCGTATTTGCGATGGTTGCAGAGGGGGAGATCTATCTTAAGATTTGTGAGCAGGGCGCCGCATATTGCGTTGCTCATGAAAATCCGCTTTTAAAAATGCGAAAAAACGGGCGGCCAATTTTGCTTAAATATTATCAGATAAATGAAACGCTTTGGTGTGACAGTAAAATGCTTTTCAAACTATCGTCGCTTTCATTACAGGCGGCGCAAAAAGAAAAGAACCAGCAGCGTTATTCCGGCAGGTTGAAAGATCTGCCAAATATTAGTTTTCATATGGAGCTACTATTAATTAACTCAGGGGTAATAGATCAGCAGGCGCTGCGTCATATTGGTGCACAGCGTGCGTGGCTAAAGCTGCGAGAGTCGAATAAGGCCGTCACGCTGAATATTCTCTATTCACTGGAAGGGGCAATTACCGGCGTTCACGCCGCTGCGCTCCCGACGGCACGGCGTCAGGAGCTGCAGGAGTGGGCGCTTAACCAGCGGTAAGGCTGGCCGCTATTTACTCTGGCCGAACTGCCACCTGCTGCTGTAGGCGGCAGATTTCAGGTAATAGTGCTAACAACAGACCGATTTGTTGGAGCACCAGCGGCTCTTTGCTATCGGCGCGAGGTTCGAGGTGTTGGATCCGGGTCTGCAGGCGGGTGAGTGCCTGCTGTACCCGCAGTTCGTCGGCCGGTGAATGATGGAGTGCATCATCTACGTAGCAGACTGCGTCGTCCAGCAGCGCCAACGTCTCCGGCGTGGTCAGCTTCTCCCGATGCGCCCCCAGCGCTGAAATGTAGCTGGTAAAGGTATGATTCAGGCAGAGCAAGCGGAAGGCCGTTTCACGAATATCGGCATTTGCCCGGGGCTCCGTTGATAAATTCGATACCACTGAAGCCAGCTCACCGTCCCGGCTATGGGCATCCCGTCGCGCAACCCGATACGCCAGGCGGTTATCGCGCCCCTGGTGATACTGTTCAAGAATGGCGTCGAGGTATCGGCAGTTGGCGTTTATGGCCTGATCCAGAACTCGCGGCAGGTTACGGAACTTCCAGTCCGGCCAAATAAAGCTGACCGCAGCCCAGGCAATCGCACAGCCGATGAGGGTATCGAAGATGCGCGGCAGAGCGACTTCAAAGCCTTCCCCCAACAGGTTAAAGCAGAGCAGAACCAGTAGGGTAATAAACATTGTGGCGTGGGCATATTGTACATTGCGAAAGGCAAAGAACAGGACGCCGGTAAGGACAATCAGCAGCAGCTGGCCTTCGACCGAGGGTACCAGCAGCAGTATCGGTAGACCGATAGCCACCCCCACCAGGGTGCCAATAATCCTCAGGGCCAGGCGGTGACGGGTGGCGTTATAGTTTGGCTGACAAACAAACAGGCTGGTAAGCAGTATCCAGTAGCCGTGATTGAGCCCGGTTAGCTGGATAAACGCATACCCTGCGCACAGTACCAGCGACATTCTCACCGCGTGGCGGAAGAGGGCCGATTCCGGTGACAGGTTACGGCGTAAGCGCAGCCAGATATCGCTGAAGCCGCTAAGACGGTCCTCTGCGAGTAAATTTTCCGTCGTCCCGTGTGCGGGGGCGGCAACCTGAGCGGACTCGATGGTTGCCAGCTGAGCGTCAATTGCTCTCAGGTTGTTCAGCAGGAAGCCCAGCGCTTTGACCTGCTCTAACGGTTCTCCGCTGGCCCGTACGCGGTCGAGTGCGGCGTCAAGATGCATAAATGCGCGCTCGAAATGCGCATCGTGCTGGTAGGGTTCGCGCAGCAAAATAGCGCGGGATAACTTCTGACACGCCTGAGCCTGCATCGATAGCATGCGCTGAAAGCGGAACATGATGTCGCTGTAGCGAAAACGGTCGCGGAGCGTTTGGTACTGGATATGCGACGAGCTGGCGCGTTCGTGGATATCCTGGGCAACGAAGTAATACTGCAGCGTCCGTCGGGTACCTCGCTGCCCGCGGTCGCCGCGCAGGCGGGTGAGCAGCGACGTTTTAGTCTGGTTAAGCGTTGCCACCAGCTGGCCATTGGCGATAGCCAGATCGTAGAGTGGCGCCTGGCTTTCGTCTTCAATATCCGGGTCAAACATGCGTGATTTGAGATCCAGATAGCGCGCCAGCAGCTCATAGCTGCGCGCAAGATTGTCCTGAAGCGGGCGAATCGGGAAAATAATATGTCCGGCCAGCGTCAGCAGGTTGTACCAAACGGCACCGGTCAGCAAAAATAACGGCTGTAGATACCAGCGATCGTAGAGCGTGACCCCCAGCATGGTGTAGATAGCGATCAGCAGAGCGCCGAAGGCGATAGTGGCGTAACGCTGCCCCAGACCGCCGAGTAAAATAAACCCGGTGGTCGAGAGGGTTAAACCGAGAGCAAATAGCCACGGCCAGGGAAAGAGCAGCTCCACCGAAGCCGATGCGATAAAAAAGCACACCAGGGTGATGGCCAGATTGCGCAACCGCCCGGTCAGGCGGTCGTCGAGATCGGTTAACGCGGCGGCAACGACTCCGAGCGTTAATGGAATCGTGAGTTTTACTTCGCCAAGCCACCATGGAACGGCGGTTGTGCCGCAAAGTGCGATGAAAATCCTGGCGTTATAGAGCCAGGCGCTGTTCCATGTATAACGGCGTAGCAGGGGGCTAAGCATGTCAGTATTCCGTCCGATTACTGGAAGCGACGGCGCGCATTCGCTTCACGCGCGGCGCGGGCGGTCTCGACGGAAACAACCCGGCGTCCCACGGGCCACAGCGCAATAGCGGCAATTTTAAAGTTAGCGATGCCCACCGGAATACCGATAATGGTCAGGCACTGGGCGATACCGCTAAAGATATGCATCAGGCACAGCCACCAGCCGAAGAAAATAAACCATAAAATATTCAGCACGGTACCGCCTGCATTCAGCAGGCTATTCTTGCCCTGCGGCTCGAGCTCATCGACGTGAATAGCTTCATTCCCATAGGGTAAAAGAGAGAGTCGGGTAATTTCCCAGCATGAGCGTGTCAGCGGCAGCGTGAAGATCAGAATGATGCTGACCAGCGTCGCCAGCAGCCAGCCCAGCGTAGTGGCGAAACCGCCGAGGATAAAGTTCAAAATATTCAGAATGGTACGCATAAACCCTCCGTTCACTCCTGTGGATAATAAGACCCGGCCATTGTAACGTTTTTTACGCTGGAGCACCCGGTCACTGGCGGTTAAACTTAAAAACATCCAACCTGATTGAAATTCGGCATGATATGGAACTTAAAGCGACAACATTGGGCAAACGCATGGCGCAGCATCCCTATGATAGGGTGCAGCTGCTTAACGCCGGGGTAAAAGTTTCCGGCGATAGCCACGAGTATCTTATACCTTTCAATCAGTTATTGTCAGTTCATTGTCGGCGTGGGCTGGTCTGGGGCGAGCTTGAGTTCGTGCTCCCGGATGGCAAGGTCGTGCGTTTGCATGGTACCGAATGGAATGAAACCCAGCGTTTCTTTCATCATCTGAATACGCTATGGCAGCAGTGGAGCGCGGACATGAGCGCCATTGCCGCCGACGTGCTGAGCCAGCAGCTGGCTGAGATCGCCCGCTCCAGCGCAGAAGGCAAGTGGCTGACCCGTCAGCAGGTCAGCGAGGTGCAGGGGAAAATTCGGCGGGCGCTCACCGGACTACCGATACCGACCAGCCGGCTTGACGCTTTCGACAACTGCCGCGAGCTGTGGCGTCAATGTCAGAGCTGGCTGGGTGATACCGAGGTGGCCCGGATGGCCCACAATCAGGCTTTCACGGCCTCGATGCTCGAGCAGTACGACGCATTTTTTGCGGGCGTGGAGTCGTCACCGCTTAACCCGGCGCAGGCGCGAGCGGTAGTGAACGGCGAGCGCTCTCTGCTGGTTCTTGCCGGCGCCGGCAGCGGCAAGACCTCGGTGCTGGTTGCCCGTGCCGGATGGCTGCTGACCAGAGGTGAAGCGGCGGCGGAGCAGATCCTGCTGCTGGCGTTTGGTCGTCAGGCGGCGCAGGAGATGGATGAGCGCATTCGCGAGCGGTTGGGCTCCGAAGATATTTCGGCGCGGACATTTCACTCCCTGGCTCTGCATATCATCCAGCAGGGCAGTAAAAAAGTACCGTCTATTAGTCAGCTTGAGAGCGACACTCCGGCGCGCCAGGCGCTGCTGCTGAAAAACTGGCAGCAGCAGTGCCGGGAGAAAAAAGCTCACGCCAAAGGTTGGCGACAGTGGCTGGAAGAAGAGATGGGCTGGCAGGTTCCGGAAACCGATTTTTGGCAGGACAAAAAAATAGCGAGGAGAATGGCGAGCCGCCTCGATCGCTGGGTCAGCCTGATGCGTATGCACGGCGGTTCGCAGGCGGAGATGATCGCCGACGCGCCGGAGGAGATACGCGAGCTTTTTGCTAAGCGCGTAAAATTAATGGCGCCGCTGTTGAAAGCGTGGAAAACGGCGCTAAAAGAGGAAAATGCGGTCGATTTCTCCGGCCTGATCCATCAGGCCATCAATATTCTTGATAAAGGCCGTTTTGTCAGCCCGTGGAAGCATATTCTGGTCGATGAATTTCAGGATATTTCACCGCAGCGGGCCTCACTGCTGGCCGCGCTGCGCCGGCAGAATACCCAGACCACGCTATTTGCCGTCGGCGACGACTGGCAGGCAATCTATCGCTTCAGCGGTGCCCAGCTTTCGCTGACTACCGCTTTCAATCACTGCTTTGGCGAAGGGGACTGCTGCGCGCTGGATACGACGTACCGCTTTAATGGTCGCATTGGTGAAGTGGCGAACGGTTTTATTCAACAGAACCCGCACCAGTTAAGCAAGCCGCTCAACAGCCTGACCGCCGGGGATAAAAAAGCCGTTACGCTGCTGGCGGACGATAAGCTTGATGATTTGCTCGATAAGATGAGCGGCTACGTGAAAGCGGATCAGCGGATCCTGCTATTGGCGCGTTACCATCACCTGAAACCCGCCGCGCTGGAGAAGGCCGCTACGCGATGGCCGAATCTGCAGCTCGATTTTATGACGATCCATGCCAGCAAAGGGCAGCAGGCAGATTACGTGATTGTCCTTGGGCTTCAGGATGGGGATGATGCGTTCCCGGCTCCGGCGCGGGAGTCGATCATGGAAGAGGCGCTGCTGCCGCAGCCGGAGGATTTTCCCGATGCAGAAGAGCGGCGCTTGCTGTACGTTGCCATCACTCGTGCACGTCTTCGCGTTTGGCTGCTGTTCAACAAAGAGCGACCGTCTGCGTTTGTGGAGATGCTGGAAGCGCTGGATGTACCGGTAGTAAGAAAACCTTAGCGGCTGGCGGCCTGGCCGCCAGCAGGGGCTACTTAAGGCGTTCCGCCAGGTAACGCTGATAATCCGGGATCAGAATATCGAGAGGCTCGCCAAAGTGCGGCGACAGGATAATAAAGTCGGCGGTTGAGGCATTGGTCGCAACGGGAATATTCCATACCGTCGCCAGACGCAGCAGCGCCTTAACGTCCGGGTCATGAGGCACGGCGTTTAGCGGATCCCAGAAGAAAATCAGCACATCAATTTTCCCCTCTGCAATCAGCGCACCGACCTGCTGGTCGCCGCCCATCGGGCCGCTCAGCATCGCGTTCACTTCAAGCCCGGTTGCCCTGGAGATAAGATTTCCGGTGGTACCTGTTGCGTAGAGTTCGTGTTGAGCCAGCAGCGCCTGGTGGCGAGCAACCCACTTCATCAGCATATCTTTACAGTGATCGTGAGCAACCAGAGCGATATGTTTGCGCGCGGGCAGCGTACGTGTCGTCAGTTCCATAATTTCATTCCACATTTTAGCCTGCAGACAGATTACTGGAAGTGACTGCTGCTGCAAGCATCAGGGTGAAAAATTTTGACGTATCCGCTAGTCAGCGTGGATGGCCGGTTAGCCTGGATTAGCTTACACTTGGGCTAAATAGCGGGAGGATAAAATGAAAGAGAACGATATCGCAGGCATTCTGACCTCAACACGGACGATTGCGCTGGTGGGAGCCAGTGACAAACCGGACCGCCCAAGCTACCGGGTGATGAAGTATCTGCTGGAGCAGGGGTACCACGTGATCCCGGTTTCACCGAAGGTGGCGGGTAAAACCCTCATGGGGCAACAAGGCTACGCCACGCTGGCTGATGTTACGGAAAAAGTGGATATGGTCGACGTCTTTCGCAACTCTGATGCGGCGCTGGGCGTTGCTCAGGAGGCCATTGCCATCGGTGCGAAAACGCTGTGGCTGCAGCTAGGCGTGATTAACGAGCAGGCGGCTGTTCTGGCGCGAGAGGCAGGACTAACCGTAGTGATGGACCGCTGTCCGGCGATTGAAATCCCGAGATTAGGTCTGGCGAAGTAAATAAAAAACCCCGCCGGTGCGGGGTTTTTTCTGCTAGTTGCGCAGTCGAGGTGCCTGAAGCTGCTGGCGAATGGTCCGTGCCAGCTCGTCCATTGACGGCTGCTCCGGATGCTCATCGCTGGGCTCGCTGCTGAGCTGCGCTTCGGCAAGATAGGTATGAACGGGCTGACCATCCTCATCTTCCATCACCACATGATACCAGGGCAACGCCCGCAGCTCGTCGTTGGCCGCAATTTCGTCCTCCGCCGGCTCTGCAAGCGAATATTCTGGATCGATATCAACGACCACGCCGAGGAAGCCTAACAGAGTATGGCGAACCTGCTGGCCGATACCGAATTTGCTGGCAATCATAGGCACCTCCTGGGAAACGTTATTACCTGCTATATGCGGGCAACGTTGCGCTTTTCAAGTTACATGATGCGGCAGGCAAACCCTTTCAGATACAGACCTTCCGGGTAGGTTGCGATCACGGGATGGTCGGCAGCCTGGCGGAACTGTTCTATAAATTGTACATCACGTCCGGCGTCAATTGCGGCATCGGCGATGATTTTCTGAAATAAATCGGTAGCCATCAGACCCGAGCAGGAGAAGGTCAGCAGGATCCCGCCGGGATTGAGCAGCTGGATAGCCAGCATGTTGATATCTTTATAGCCGCGGCAGGCGCCCATCAGCTGGCTTTTGTTCTCAACAAATTTCGGCGGATCCATCACGATCACGTCAAATTTTTCATTCTGGTCACGATACTTACGCAGCAGCTTAAAGACGTCATCGCGGACAAATTCAGCTTTGGAGAGATCGAGCTGGTTCAGTTCGATATTCTGCTTCGCCACGTCCAGCGCTTCCTGAGAGGTGTCCACGCTGATGACCTGGCTGCAGCCGCCCATCAGGGCAGAAACGGCAAAACCGCCGGTATAGGAGAAGCAGTTGAGGACGCGTTTGTCGGCAACATAGCGACGGGTCGCCAGGCGGCTATCGCGCTGATCGAGATAGTAGCCGGTTTTGTGGCCGCCCTGAATATCAACCAGCAGCTGCATTCCGTGCTCGGTGATGGGCAGCAGCGCAGGCGGCATTTCGCCGGTAACCAGGCCCTGTGCCAGATCCAAACCCTCTTTTTTACGTACCGCGACATCGCTGCGATCGTAGATGGAACAGGTCGGGAACAGCGTTTGTAGCGCGCTAACGATAGAGGCGCGCTGATATTCTGCGCCAGCGCTAAGCAG
Source organism: Klebsiella terrigena (assembly GCF_006539725.1). Taxonomy (GTDB): domain Bacteria; phylum Pseudomonadota; class Gammaproteobacteria; order Enterobacterales; family Enterobacteriaceae; genus Klebsiella; species Klebsiella terrigena. The sequence goes on from NZ_BJNO01000002.1 coordinate 82,692, forward strand.
CTGCAGAACGAAAAAATTGCCGAAGCGGTCGATAGTTACGCCCGGAAGCCCGTCAGACTCGCCGGCAATCAGACGATAGCTGTCGAGGCCATCGCGCTCCGCCAGCCATTCGCGCCAGGTTTGCGCCTGCTGCAGACGGCGTTCAAAAAAGGCAATATCGATCTCCTCGCTGCGGTCAAAACTCCAGACGCGAGCGCGGATCTGCGACGATGGAGAGAACGCGCCGCGAGCAAGCCATTTCCCCTGCGAATCAACGATATCGATAGTTTCGCCGGAACGGGCTTTACCTTCCATACGGGCGACGGCGCCAGAGAAAATCCAGGGATGGCGACGCAGCAGGGATTTCTCGCGTCCTTTGGTCAACACTAAGCGGGGGAAAATGGAATCTGTCATGGGGCTACCTTTAGCAACGGGAATGTCGGCACCGAAAAATGGCGCGTAGGTTAGCACATGTGGCCGCCGCAAGCACCATGCCCGCTGTGCAGGCAGGTGAGCGTTTCGGCACAAAACACAGGCACTTTGGCACAATAAAAATCACCCGCGGATCTTACAGTGTTTTCCTCAACCCAATGGAGGAAAATGCAATGAAAACAGGATTTGGCTTAGCTATGGTTTTACTGTTAGCGACGTGCGGCAGCGCGGCAGCGGCGCAGTTTCAGGTCACCAGCGGCGATATGCGGGATGAAGGGAGCCTCGCTCAGGTACATTGGTTCAGCGGTTTTGGCTGCACCGGCGGCAACGTCTCGCCGCAGCTGGCCTGGAAAAATGCGCCGTCGGGGACCCGCAGTTTTGCCGTCACCGCCTACGATCCGGATGCACCAACCGGCAGCGGCTGGTGGCACTGGACGGTGGTGAATATCAGCAGCAGCGTGACGAGCTTAGCCGCTGGCGCCGGAGATAAAAACAGCGCTAAACTGCCGGGCGGAGCGGTTCAGGGGCGCAATGATTTTGGCTATGCCGGTTTTGGCGGCGCCTGTCCGCCCGCTGGCGATAAGCCTCACCGCTACCGCTTTACCGTGTGGGCGCTTGATACGCCGACGTTACCCATTGATGCACAGGCCAGCGGTGCGCTGGTCGGATTTATGTTGCACAGCCACGCTATCGCCAGCGCGCAGCTGACGGCAAGGGCAGGGCGCTAACCCCGTAAGGATGGCCAGATGCAGAATATAAACTTTCGCCATAACGCCTTAACCGCGGCGGAAATTACCTCCAGGCGCCTGTATAAACTGCATCGCGTGACCCTATTTACCCCCGCGCTGTGCCGGGTCAATCGCGGCAGCAAAATTATCGTTCAGGGCGTTAGCCAGATGCTGGCGACGCCGCAGCAGCTGATTATTCTGCCCGCCGATCTTGAGCTCGAGGTGATTAATCAGCCCGATAAGGGGCTGTTTTGCTCCGATCTGCTCTCTTTGACGCCGGAGCTGCTGGCGGATTTTAAGGCCCGCTATATGAGCGAGCCGCAGCCCGGGCGACTTACCTCTCTGTGCGCACCGGCGACCCCGGACCTGCTGTTTATGTGGCAAAACGTCCTGCAGGCGGTACGCAGCGGGCTGTCGGCGGAGCTGCAGCATCATCAGGCGATGGGGCTGCTGCTGGCGCTGCATCAGGCGGGCTACGCCGGGCCGCTGCTCAATGAGCGCCAGCAGAACCTGAGCGGCCAGGTGCGGCAAATTATCATGCTGTCGCCCGCGCAGGCCTGGAGCGTCCCGCGAGTGGCGAAGATGCTGTTTCTTGGTGAATCGACGCTGCGCCGTCGCCTGCAGCAGGAAGATCAAAGTTTTCGCCAGATTGTTGAGGAGGTGCGTATGGCCTACGCTCTCGGCCAGCTACAATCGACCTCATTACCGATAGGTGAAATCGCCCTCAACAGCGGCTATCAGTCCGGTTCGCGCTTCACGGCGCGCTTTCGCCAGCACTATGGCCTGTTGCCGAAGCACGTACGCTAGCCAGAATTTGCTATTCTCAGCGTAGAGTTATTGGCAATAAAAGGAGAGCAATCATGGCGACACTCTGCACGATGGCATGGGTATATGGTTCAGTTCAGGGGGTTGGCTTTCGCTACACGACGCAGCGGGAGGCGTTACGCCTGGGGCTGACGGGCTACGCGCGCAATCTGGACGACGGCAGCGTCGAGGTTTTGGCCTGCGGCGAGGCGGAGCAGGTGGCGGCGCTGGTGAGCTGGCTGAAGGAGGGCGGGCCTCGCAGCGCACGGGTCGATCGGGTGCACACCGAGCCCCATCAGCCCACCAGAGAGTGGCAAAAGTTCTCTATTCTGTACTAGATGCATTTCACCGGTTTGGGCAGCCCGGCAATTTTCGTTGCCTGTTTGGCGGGGCCTTTGGGGAACAGGCGGTAGAGATAGCGGCTGTTGCCTTTCTCCTCGCCGAACTTATTTGCCATCGCCTTCACCAGCATCCGAATGGCCGGCGAGGTGTTGAACTCCAGATAAAAGTCGCGGACAAAACGCACGACCTCCCAGTGTTCTGTCGACAGGATAATACCTTCCCGCTCGGCAATAGCGGTCGCCAGGGCTTCGCTCCAGAGGGTGGTATCCTTCAGATAGCCTTCGCTATCGGTCTCAATTTCATTGCCTTCAAAGATAAACATAATTCTTCACATACCGCTAAAACTGGCGGCAGTTTAGCAAAAAAAAAGGCCCCGCATAAGCAGGGCCCGAGAAGAACGTGGGAGAGATTAGTCTTTGCTGGCGAAGCCCAGAATGCTGAGCAGGCTGACAAAGATGTTGTACAGCGACACGTACAGGCTCACGGTGGCGCGGATATAGTTGGTTTCACCGCCGCGGATGATGTTGCTGGTTTCAAACAGGATGGCGCCGGATGAAATCAGAATAAACACCGCGCTGATTGCCAGATGCAGAGCCGGCAGCTGCAGGAAGATATTCGCCACCATACCGATCAGCACCACCACTACGCCTGCCATCAGCATGCCGCCAAGGAAAGACATATCTTTGCGGGTCGTAAGCACATAGGCCGAGCAGCAGAAGAACACCAGCGCCGTACCGCCCAGCGCCAGGCCGATCAAATCTCCCATACCCGCCGACAGATAGGCGTTAAGCATCGGCCCAAGGATATAGCCCAGGAAGCCGGTAAAGGCGAAGGCCGCGAGGATGCCCGATGGCTTGTCGGCCAGCTTATAGGTCAGGAACATCAGTCCGTACATGCCGACCAGGGTCAGAATCAGCCCGGGAGATGGTAGCATCAGGACCGTGCTTGCCGTTGCCGTAATGGCAGAAAATGCCAGCGTCAGGCTGAGCAGGAAATAGGTGTTCCGCAGAACTTTGTGCGTGCTGAGCAGCGATGAACGGTCACGCGACGACGTAATTATACGATCCATGAGTCACTCTCTTATGACAGATGTTATTAATAACGAAGCATAAAAAAACCACGCCAGAAGCCATAGTGCTTTTACCCATCTTTACTTAGACCTCAGCGCAGAGAACCAGCATATTATTCTAATAAATGACGGTAAGGCGGCGCGTTTGTGCGTTTGGCGTCAGGAACCCGATCGGAATCTGATAGGTCACTGAAAAATATTGCGTTATGGCGATTCTGTGGCTAAGTGTGGAGAGGGTACAAACGAAGCACCATAAAGGCAAGGGATATGAAATTACAAAAATATAACGACATCACGCGGGCGCTACTGGTGGTGGGTTTACTCGCCGCAGCGGCGCCGACTCTCGCAGCACAGGTCCCGGCCGGCACCGCGCTGGCAGAGAAGCAGGAGCTGGTCAGAAATAACGGTAGCGAGCCCTCATCGCTGGATCCGCATAAAGTCGAAAGTGACGTGGAATTCAACATCATCAGCGATCTCTTCGATGGGCTGGTCAGCGTCTCTCCGGCAGGCGAAATTCAGCCTCGTCTGGCGGCGAAATGGGACAACAAAGATAACACCGTCTGGACGTTCCACCTGCGTCCGGGCGTCACCTGGTCTGACGGGACCGCAATTACCGCCCAGGATATTGTCTGGAGCTGGCAGCGGCTGGTTTCCCCGGCTACGGCATCACCCTATGCCAGCTATCCGGGAAATATGCATATTGTGAATGCGCAGGATATCGCGCAGGGTAAAAAAACGCCCGATACGCTGGGGGTGAAGGCTCTCGATGACGCCACGCTGGAAGTCACCTTGAGCCAGCCTAACGCCGCGTTCTTGCCGATGCTGGCGCACCCGTCTCTGGTACCGATTGATAAAGTGCTGGTCAGCCGCTTCGGCGAGAAGTGGACCAAACCCGAGCATATGGTGACCAGCGGCGCCTATAAGCTGTCCAGGTGGGTAGTGAACGAGCGCATCGTGGCCGAGCGCAATCCGCGCTATTGGGATAATGCCGCTACCGTGATCAATAAAGTGACCTATCTACCCATTAGCTCCGAGGCGGCAGATGTTAACCGCTATAAAGCGGGAGAAATCGATATCGTTTTTACGGTGCCGATTAACCAGTTTACGCAGTTGAAAAAAACCATGGGCGAGCAGCTGAACGTCTCCCCGCAGCTGGCGACGTACTATTACGAATTCAATACCACCAGGCCGCCGTTTAACGACCCGCGGGTCCGGCTGGCGCTGAATATGGCGCTGGATAAAGACATCATCGCAGAGAAGGTCCTGGGGCAGGGGCAGCGTCCGGCATGGTTAATTAGCCAGCCTGATATTGGCGGCGTAAAGCTGCATAACCCGGACTATGCCAGCTGGCCGCGCGACAAGCGTATTGCCGAGGCTAAAAAGCTGCTGAGCGAAGCCGGTTATAATGACAGCCACCCGCTGGTGTTTAATTTGCTCTACAACACTTCTGAATCGCATCAGCGCGTGGCCATTGCCGCCAGTTCGATGTGGAAGAAAAACCTCGCCGTTGAGGCGAAGCTACAAAATCAGGAGTGGAAAACGATGCTCGACACCATGCATACGCATAATTTTGATGCGGTGCGCTACGCGTGGATTGCCGATTATGACGATGCCGCCACCTTCCTCAATAACTTCCGCACCGGCGATAGTGAAAATACCAGCCAGTACAGCAACCCTGCGTACGATGAAGCGTTGCGTAATGCGGCCAAAGCGCCGGACGTGGCCACCCGGGGCAAGTTTTATCAGCAGGCAGAGGACCTGTTGGGCAAAGATGTCCCGGCAGTCCCGGTTTACCACTATGTCCGTACGCATCTGGTGAAGCCGTGGGTAGGCGGATTTACGCCGGATAAGCTGGGGTATTACTTTACCCGCGATATGTACATCAAAAAACATTAACGCTGGGAGGGCGGCTGGCGCTGAAATTCTGCGCAAACCGCCTGATTTTCAGACGAATAACACAGTTTTGTTTGTTTTTAAGGCAGTTGAACAAAATCGTGCTTTACAGCCTGAACGGAGGTGTTTATAGTGCGCCCCATACCGGAAGCGTGGCCGAGCGGTTGAAGGCACCGGTCTTGAAAACCGGCGACCCGAAAGGGTTCTAGAGTTCGAATCTCTACGCTTCCGCCAAATAAAAGAAGGGGTTACCAAAAGGTAGCCCCTTCTTGCTTTGGGCTGTTGGTATCGTGTTGGTCTATTCGCCGGGCATACTGTCCATTTTGACACCCTCAATCGTTTGCCTTTCCACGGCGATGGAGCATTGAGCGTCGGCGAAATTTCCCTCTTCCTGTCCTGGGCTGTTCGGTTTTGTCTATGCTGAACAACGCCTTATCTTTGCTGCTCCCCTCAACGGCCGAAATATCGCCTGCGCGAAGCAGACAACCGACCCGACCCGCGTCATCGATCAGGCGCGCAGACGGAGGCCGAAGATATTGTTGCCACGCGCGTGCAGGTAATAAGCGCTGCCACCGTGTAATGTGGCTATTGCGCTGACCAGCGACAGCCCCAGTCCGCTACCGGCGGTGTGGCGGACGTTGTCTCCGCGCCAGAAACGTTCGAATAGCTTGTCAGGCTCGGCAAGCACTTCACCGGCGTTGGAGACTTCAACCTCAACGAATTCACCGCGTTGAAAGGCCCCGACGGATATCGTTCCTTTTCCCGGTGAATAGCGAATTGCATTCGTCAGCAGGTTAGTCATCGCCCGCTGGAAGAGCATTTTATCCGCGGTGAGGCTACCTTCGGCTTTCAGCTCGATGAATATTTCCCGCTCCTCCGCGACGGGCTCCAGGAAGTCGATCAGCGTTTCCAGGGCGTCATGGAGTAGGAACGTTTGTTCATTGAGTTTGATATTGTTGTGCGTGGCGCGGGCGAGAAAGAGAATATTCTCTGTCAGCCGCGACAGACCCTCCAGCTCTTCAATATTCCATTCAAGCAGAGTCTGGTATTCCGCCGCTGAACGCTCATGACCAAGCGCAACCTGATTCTGACCTAATAAAACGTTGATGGGGGTACGTATCTCATGAGCCAGGTCGTCGGCAAACTGGGTCAGACGGATAAAGTCCGTCGACAGGCGCTGGCGCATGGCATTAAGCGCCTCGCCGAGCGGAAGAAGCTCCTGCGGTATCGCCTGAAGCGGCACCGGATTATTTAACCTGTCGCTGCCGGTTTCTGCCATGATCTTGCTTAACTGACCGATCGCGCGAAGCCCTCTACGGATAAGTATCGGACTGACGGCGGCACACAGCAGAATGGCGGCCAGCGAAACCAGAATACTTTGCTGGCGATAACGTTCGAGCATGAGCGCTCGCTCGCGTGCAACCCGTGCAAGGGTAATGGTTATCGGTCCTTCCTGTGAATTTGCCTGCAGGCTAAGCGCTGAGACTTCGGTATCGTCAGCGTTGACCCAGCGGTGCAGCTGTTTCGCGTTGGGTTGGCTGCTTATCGACGTGGGCGTGATATCCGGCAAAGCAACGCCCGTATGGTTAATACTGACGTTTTGCTCATGCTGTGAGCGGATGCTGAGAATATCCTGGCGGATATCGACCATGCGATTGAAATAGAGCGGCAGGGAGCCGGGATGGGCGCCATCTTCAAGTAACTGCCTTAATTGGGCCGCACGGTTAAGAAGAGTTTGATCGTCACGCCAGATAAGCTCGCTGCGTAATGCGTTATAAAGGATCAGGCTTATACCGCTGCAGGCCATCGTCATAATCAGCGTGAAAATCGCCGTCAGCCGCAGAGTGAGGGAAGGGCTATACACCGCCGGGCTCCTGTTCCGTCAGACAATATCCCATGCCTCTTACCGTGGTAATAAGCTTTTTAGCAAAAGGATCGTCTACTTTACGTCGCAGGCGGCGAATGGCGACATCCACGATGTTGGTTTCGCTGTCGAAATTAACCCCCCAAATTTCGCTGGCAAGCAGAGTCCGGGGCAGGATTTCACCGTGACGACTCGCCAGAAGCCACAGCAGCATAAACTCTTTACGCGTTAGCGCCACGGGTATGCCGCCGCGCGTCACCTGAAGGCGCGCCGAGTCCATCACCAGATCGGCCACACGAAGCGAAGTGCTGTACGGCTGGTGCTGGCGGAGCTGATTCTTTACCCTTGCCAGCAGCTCAGAAAATGAGAACGGTTTGACCAGATAATCATTCGCTCCCAGCTCCAGCCCTCTGACCCGATCGTCAACCGAATCTCTGGCGGTGAGGCAAATAACGGGAATATTGCAGGCGGTGCGCAGGGCTTGCAGCACCTGCCATCCATCCATACCCGGCAGCATAATATCCAGTATGACCAGGCTGTAGGGGTGTGCCAGCGCCAGGTGCAGGCCGTCCCGCCCGTCCGCCGCGTGATCCACGATATAGCCCGCTTCTTCCAGTCCCTTGCGCACCCAGGCGCTGGCTCTCTGGTTATCTTCAATGAGTAATAGTTTCATTCGCGCAGTTTGCCATGAATTGTATGACCGCCCCAGCGTTTCAGCGCCAGATGACAATATGGTCATCTTTCTGACAGGTTATTTCGAAAACCACTCGGGTATAAAAGTGCGGTGATTAACACAGGAGAATCAACTATGAAAAAGTCCGTTGCCGCCTTGTCCCTCGCCATGCTTCTGGCTGCCCCCGGTATTACCCTTGCCGCCAGCAAAAACCCGCTGAGCGTCCATGTGCTAAACCAGCAAACGGGGCTGCCGGCACCGCACGTTGGCGTGACGCTTGAGCAGAAACAGGGTGAGAACTGGAAGGTTCTGAATACGGCCAGCACTAACGAGGATGGCCGCATTGATGCGCTATGGCCGGGAAAGCCCTTTGAAGCGGGAGAGTACCGGGTGACTTTTAAAACCGGGAAATACTTCGCTGAACAAAAACAGCAGAGTTTTTTCCCAGAAATCCCGGTTGAATTCCAGATAACGAATACGACCACCACCTATCACGTCCCGCTGTTGCTGAGCCAGTACGGCTACTCCACCTACCGGGGAAGCTGAGCATAAATGAGACGTTTTATGCTTGCACTGACCCTTGCCACGGGATCGGGCTTCGCGTTTGCTGCTGAACCCGCGGTCGTCTATGACATGACCCAGGCGCTCAGTCAGAAACTGGCGACGGAAGCGTTGGCCGTCTGTCACGGTATGAATCGTCAGGGCGTGGTCGCCGTGGTAGATCGCGGCGGGAACCTGGTTTCGCTGATGAGGGATGACAACGTGGGGCCGCATAATACCCAGGCCGCATGGCGTAAGGCCTTCACGGCGCTGTCGACAAAAACGCCGACCAGGCAGCTGGCCAAACAGTCTCAGTCATCGCCGGATGCCGCGAACCTGAATACCGTTAACGAGCTACTGCTCCTTGGCGGCGGCGTACCGGTACAATATCGCGGCCAGTGGATTGGTGCCGTCGGTATGGCGGGAACCGGCGGGGCTGAGTCCGACGATCGCTGTGGGAGTGAAGCCATTAACAACGTACTTGGTCAAAGCCAGAATAAATAGCGCTGAAAGCACGGCTGTACTAAAGGTGGGGAAGAGCGCTCTCCCTACCTTTAGTGACGCTGATTATCCGGATGAAATAACCTAAGAGCCGCGTCAGCGAGGGCGCGGCGATCGCCTGTTTACTGCTTCACCCACACTAACCGATCGACCCGGAAGCCCAGAGCACGGGCGGTGTTAAGGTAGTCTTGCTTGACTGCTTCCGAAAGGGTTGGCGTACGCGACAGGATCCACAGATAGTCGCGGTTCGGCCCGCTGACCAGCGCGTACTGGTAATCTTCATCGAGCTTAATCACGTTATAGCCGCCGTAAAACGGCCCAAAGAACGAGACCTTCAGCGCCGCAGTGGTCGCCGGACCGGTGAAATAGGCCTTTCCTTCGCTCTCATTCCACCTGTTTTTCTGCGGATCGTAGCCGCGGTTCAGCACGCTAAGACCGCCGTCGCTGCGTTTGCCGTAGGTGGCGCTCACCTGCTCAAGGCCGCGCTCGAAGCGGTTTTCCAGGCGCGCGATTTCGTACCATTTACCCAGATAACGGCCGGCGTCAAAGCCGGTGACAGGCTGCACACCTTTTGGCGGCGTGGGGGATTTACAGGCCACCAGGGTCAAGGCGATTGCAATACCGGTTGCAACGGGCCATAGCTTCATGAGAACTCCTTTCATCTGTGCAGTTGGGAGTAAAGTGTAGTGCAAACTTTCCGCACTTCATTCCACCCGAAATGATTCGTAGTATATTGAGAGTATTCTTTATGATCAGGTACCCGCTATGTCTTACTCCATCGGGGAATTTGCCCGGCTTTGCGGAATCAACGCCACCACGCTTCGCGCCTGGCAGCGTCGCTACGGCCTGCTAAAACCGCTGCGCACCGACGGCGGACATCGCCAGTACAGCGACGACGATATCCAGCAGGCGCTAAAAATTCTCGACTGGGTCAAAAAAGGGGTGCCTGTCAGCCAGGTTAAGCCGCTGCTGGCCCGCCCCGGCCCGCGACGTACCAACAACTGGGTCAACCTCCAGGAGACGATGCTACAGCGTCTCAAAGAGGGGAAAATCGAATCCCTGCGCCAGTTAATTTACGATTCTGGCCGCGAATATCCTCGCCCGGAGCTGGTCACTGAAGTGTTGCGCCCCCTGCGCAGTAAAGTCTCGGCCAACATTCCTGCCATGATGACCCTGCGCGAAATCCTCGACGGCATTATTATCGCCTACACCTCGTTTTGCCTTGAAGGAGATAAAAAAGCGCCCGGCGATAACGCCCTGATTACCGGCTGGCACCTGGCCGATCCGTGTGAAATCTGGCTCGAAGCGCTCAAGCGCACCGGCCAGGGGCAGCGCATTGACGTACTTCCCGTCCCGCCCGCCGCGCTGGCTCCGGAAATCTTCCCGGAGCGCAAATGGCTGCTGGTCACCAGCGGCAAGCTTACCGCCGTTCGCAAAAAGCAGATCGTTCTCTGGCAGCAGCAGGGCGTTTCCCTCGAAGTTATTCCTCTGTAGTTTCTTTCGTCCACTGCCGATGTTGTTCCTCACGCGCCACCGCAAAGGTGGCGTGCCTGCGTGTGACTATCAAAAATTAAGCGCCTAAAGAACTTAATTTAATTGATTGAAATACATTAAGTAAAAAAATAATATCATTATAAACTTGGACAAATAAACTTAATTGTCTAAGTTTTAACTATGCGAGTGCGCTACGTTGTTTAACGTCAGGATGAGACTTATGAGCACAATGCCGTCCGTTATCAATCGGTTTGTTGAGTACTACGCCGGACTGGATAACCAGCCGCCATCGGCGCTGGCCGCGCTCTATGAGGCTGACGCCACGCTTATCGATCCGTTTGGTGAGCACCGGGGGCTTTACGCCATCCAGCGTTACTTCACCCATCTTCTGGCCAACGTGGAGCACTGTCGCTTTTCCATCGATCCGCCGCTGTGCGACGGCCACTTTTTTGTCGTGACCTGGACCATGCACTGGTCGCATCCGCGTATTGACGGAGGCGCGATCCTGACGTTGCCGGGATGCTCGGTAGTAAAGATTCAGGGCGAGATGATTACTAGCCAGCGCGACTACTACGATGCTGGCGAGATGATCTACGAGCATCTCCCGCTGCTGGGATGGGCGGTGCGCAGCGTGAAGCGCAGGGTGCGCCCATGATGACTGTCCTCATCACGGGTGCAAGCTCCGGGATTGGGGCCGGACTCGCCAAATCCTGGGCCGATGACGGCTACCGCGTCATCGCCTGCGGGCGGGATCGGGCCCGCCTGGAGGCCCTGCAGCGCTGCAGCCCAAACATCGCCATACGCCTGTTCGATATGACAGACAGGGACGCCTGTCGCCAGGCGCTGGCGGGCTGTTCCGCGGAGCTGACGATCCTCTGCGCGGGGACCTGTGAATATCTGCAAAATGGGGTGGTGGATGCCGCCCTGGTGGAACGGGTCATCACCACCAATTTTCTGGGCCCCGTCAACTGCCTGGCCGCGCTTGAACCGCAGCTGGTTTCGGGAAACCGCGTGGTGCTGGTCAGCTCGATGGCGCACTGGCTGCACTTCCCACGTGCCGAGGCGTACGGTGCGTCAAAAGCCGCGTTGACCTGGTTTGCTAACAGCCTGCGGCTGGACTGGGAGCCCAGGGGTATCGCCATCACCGTGGTTTCACCGGGCTTTGTCGATACCCCCCTGACGCGTAAAAATGATTTCCCTATGCCCGGACGGGTCAGCGTGGAGAGCGCAGTGAAGGCTATCCGGCGCGGCTTGTCCAAAGGGAAAGACGATATCGCTTTCCCGACGGGGTTCGGTCTTACCCTGCGCCTGCTTGCTGCTCTTCCTGCCGGCCTTCAGCGTACATTTCTGCGCAGGATGGTACGCTCATGAACATCGCCATTATCGGCAGCGGCATCGCCGGGCTGACCTGCGCCTGGCGGCTCGCCGGGCATCATCAGGTGACGCTTTTCGAAGCAGAGCCCACGGTTGGCGGGCATACCGCGACGGTCGATGTCGCGACGCCGCAGGGGACCTGGGCCATTGATACCGGGTTTATCGTCTACAACGACCGCACCTATCCCCGTTTTACCGGCCTGCTAAGCGAGCTGGGCATCAGCGGACAAAAAACGCAGATGAGCTTCTCGGTGCATAACCCGCAAAGCGGCCTGGAGTACAACGGACATACCTTAAGCTCGTTGTTTGCCCGGCGTCGCAATCTGGTGAGCCCGAGATTCTGGGGATTGCTAAAAGAGATCGCCCGTTTTAATCGGCTGGCAAAAGGGACGTTAGGCAACGTCGATCGGCACGCCACGCTCGCCACCTTTCTGGAACAGCACCGCTTCAGCGCGTTTTTCGCCCGCCATTACATTCTGCCGATGGGGGCCGCTATCTGGTCATCGTCGCTGCAGGAGATGCGTCGTTTTCCACTGCCGCTTTTTTTGCAGTTTTTTGAGCATCACGGCCTGTTGGATATGACCCATCGCCCGCAGTGGTTCGTCGTACCCGGCGGTTCGCGGGAGTATATTCGCGCCATGCTGGCGCAGCTGGGGGATCGCCTGACCCTACACCTCAATGCCCCCGTGCAGAAGGTTATCCGTGATGACCGCGGCGTGACGGTTCAGCTTGCAGCTGCGAGTCATACGTTCGATCAGGCGATCTTCGCCTGCCACTCAGGGCAGGCCCTGGCCATGCTCGCTGAGCCCTCTAAGGCCGAACGTGAGGTGCTGGGCGACATTTGCTGGCAGCGTAATGAGGTGGTATTACACGGTGACCCTCGCTGGCTACCCGTACGCGAGCGCGCCTGGGCGAGCTGGAACTATCGCCTGAGCGAGCACGATCGGGCCCGCGCCTGCGTGACCTACAACATGAATATCCTGCAAGGCCTGCCGGCAAATGCCCCTTTGTTCTGCGTCACCCTGAATCCGGATACGCCGGTAGATGAACGCTACGTCTGGCGGCATTTGGCCTATGAGCATCCGCTGTTTACCCCTAAAAGCTGGCGCGCGCAGGCTCGCCGTCATGAGATTAACGGCCAGCGGCGCAGCTGGTTCTGCGGCGCATACTGGTACAACGGCTTTCATGAAGATGGGGTGCGTAGCGCGCTGGATGTGGTGCAGGGGATTGCCGCCGGAGAGGGGCGCTAAGATGAACAGTTGCCTGTATCAGGGCGTATTGCGCCATCGCCGTCTTCAGCCGAAAACGCACCGGTTTAGCTATAACGTGTTTATGGGCTGGCTCGATCTGGATGAGCTGACGCTGCTGCCTTGCGTCGGCGTGCGCCGCAACCGCTTCGCCGCGGCCGCATTCCACGATGCGGATTACCCGCTGGGAACGCCGCTGAAAGAGAAGGCGCTCAACCGGCTCGAAAGCCTGACGGGAATCCGGCCTGACGGCCGCGTCATGCTCCTGACCCAGTTTCGCTACTTTGGATTGCACTTTAATCCGGTCAATTTCTACTACTGCTACGACCGCGCTGACACCCTGCGTTGGGTGCTGGTCGAGGTGCGCAATACCCCGTGGAACGAGCGTCACTACTACGCGGTCGATGCCCGGACGCCGCGTCCGCTGGAAAAAGCCTTCCACGTTTCCCCCTTCAACCCGATGGACATGGTTTATCACTGGCGCTTCAACCATCCCGACAGCACGCTCTATATGCATATCGAGAATCACAAGGTGTCGAAAGTGTTCGACGCCACTCTGATGCTGAAGCGCCGGCCGCTGACGCGCAAAAACCTGAGGTCACTGCAGCTACGCATCCCGTGGATGACGCTGAAAACCGTGCTCGCCATTTACTGGCAGGCTCTGCGGCTGTGGCTCAAGCGTATGCCCGTCCACCCTCATCCCGCTAGCAGGAGTGAACGCTCATGACCGATCCCGTCTTTGCGCTTGAGCCCGATATTCCGTGCAACGTGCGTATTGCGCGATGGCTGCTTTTCCGGCTGCTGGGCGGCATCCGCCACGGCTCGCTGACCCTGCGGGAGGGGGCGCAGACGTTTCATTTTGGTGACGCCGCCGCGTCGCTGAGCGCCGACGTGGCGATTCTCACGCCGGCCGTTTACTGGCGCCTGCTGACGGGCGGGAGCCTGGCCGCCGCCGAAGCCTGGATGGAAGGGGAATGGGAAACCCAGCAGCTCACCCCGCTGCTGCAAATACTGGCGCTAAACCGGCGCGTGCTGGGGCGGCTGAATCGCGGTTTTCGCCTGCTGGGCAGGCCCATTGCCCGCCTTCACCACCGGGCACGTCGCAACCACCGCCAGCAGGCACGGAAAAACATCGCCGCACATTACGATCTCGGCAACGATTTTTACGCGCACTTCCTCGATGAAGAGCTGCTCTATTCCAGCGCGCTGTTTACCGCCGATGAGCAGAGTCTGGCAGAGGCTCAGCGGGCGAAAATGGCGCGTCTGTGTGAACAACTGGCGCTGACCTCCGGCGATCACCTGCTGGAAATTGGCACCGGATGGGGGGCGATGGCGGAGTACGCCGCGCGCCACTACGGCTGCCGCGTCACGACGACCACGCTGTCGCAGGAGCAATATCACTGGGCGAAAGCCCGGATTGCCGAGGCCGGGCTGGAAGAGCGGGTTGAGGTTCTGCTGTGCGATTACCGCGATCTGACCGGCACGTACGACAAGCTGGTATCGGTTGAGATGATCGAGGCGGTGGGGCAGCGCTACCTTCCCACTTTCTTCCGCACCTGCCAGGCCCGCCTGCGCTCCGGGGGGAAAATGGCGATTCAGGCCATCACCATTCAGGATCAGCGATACCGTGACTACAGCAAAGGCGTTGATTTTATTCAGCGTTATATCTTCCCCGGCGGCTTTTTGCCCAGCGTCACGGCGATGAGCACGTTGATGACCCGCCACACCGATTTTGTCATCCGCAATCTGATCGACATGGGGCCTGACTACGCCCGCACGCTCGTGCACTGGCGACAGCGTTTCGTTCACGCATGGCAGGACATAGAAAAATTGGGTTTTGACGATCGCTTTCGCCGCATGTGGCTGTATTACCTCAGCTACTGCGAAGCGGGGTTCAACGCCCGCACCATTAGCGTGGTGCAACTGACCGCAGAACGCGTTTGAAGCGCCGCTATGTGCCGGTCTTTTAACAAAACCGAGATGAAGAAATTCGACCTAACCGTGGGAATAGCCACGCTTTTCTTCACACGCAAAACGCCGTAAAGAGGATAGAGTCATGAATACGCAACCTGTTGTTGGGATCAGCGGCTGTTTAACCGGCTCGGCCGTACGGTTTGATGGCGGACATAAGCGGATGGCCTTTGTGATGGATGAGCTGGCACGGTGCGTGACCTTCAAACCCATCTGCCCGGAGATGGCCATCGGCCTGCCGGTTCCTCGCCCGGCGCTGCGCTTGTTGCAAACCCGGGAAGGGGATATTCGCATGCGTTTCAGCCATGCACCGCACGACGATGTCACGCAGAAAATGGCTGATTTCACCGAGCATGCTCTTCCGCGCCTGGGCGAATTGTCGGGGTTCATCGTTTGCGCTAAATCGCCGAGCTGCGGCATGGAGCGCGTGCGGCTGTACGATGAAGAAGGCAATCGCGGGCGTAAAGAGGGCGTGGGGCTTTTCACCAGGGCGCTGCTGGAGAATTACCCGTGGCTACCGATAGAAGAGGATGGCCGCCTGCACGACCCGCAGCTGCGTGAAAATTTTGTCGAGCGCGTTTTCGCCCTGCATGAGCTCAATAGCCTACGGGCTAACGGCCTGAATCGCCGTGGTCTGCTCGATTTCCACAGCCGCTACAAACTGCAGCTGCTTGCGCACCATCAGGCGCGCTACCGTGAGATCGGGCCGTTCGTCGCCTCGCTGCACGAATGGCAGGATCTGGACGCTTTTTTCGTGGCCTACCGCGAAAAGCTGATGGCGATCCTCAAGCAACCTGCTTCGCGGAAAAATCACACTAACGTGCTGATGCATATTCAGGGCTACTTTCGTGAGCAGTTGAATACCCGTCAGCGCGGTGAACTGCGCGACGCGATCCTCCACTATCGTGCCGGGCTGCTGCCGTTACTCGCACCCTTAACGCTGCTGAAGCATTACCTGGCGGAATACCCGGATCGCTATCTGTTAACGCAGAACTACTTTGATCCCTATCCGCAGGATTTAGCCCTGCGCCTGACGGTAAATTAAATCGGCCGCCTCGGCATAGCGCCTTTCTGAGCCATTATTTTACCGGTACTTAACGTCGCTAACGCCGCGTTTTGAAATAACAGCATCACTTTTTTTGCTTAATTTTTTTTGGTTATGAACCAGGTTGCTGAGATTATTTTTTTTTCATCATCAATGCCGATGCTGTTTATTCATGTGGTTGACCACAGTTTCGGCGATAAATAATGAAAGCGGGCTTTTTCAGGCGCATCGTCCCTTGAGGTACAAGAAGGGGCGAGGCGCGCGCTGGCGGCGGATGCGGCGAAACTGCGGGCCAGAGATGCTTGTGGCAAGAGCGGTAGCGATGGGTTACATTGTGATTAACACATTTTCACATTTTTGTTTCGTGATTCTGTCAATACGCTGCTACGCCGTTGGGTTGGTTTATATGGATAACAGAATGTTAACTGATATTTCATATCGTCATTTCGTCGAAAATGTGAAAGATTATGCTATCTATATGCTGGAGTTGGATGGGACGATTGCCAGCTGGAATGAGGGCGCGCGCCAGGCTAAGGGCTACACCAGCGAAGAGATTATTGGCAGTAACTTCAGCATATTTTACAGCGAAGGCGAGCAGCAATCAGGAGAGCCGGCGAGAAACCTGGCGCTGGCCCTGAAAACCGGCAAATTCGAGGGAGAAGGGTGGCGCTACAGAAAGGACGGTTCGTCATTTTGGGCGCACGTAGTAATAGACGCTATCCGCGATGACGACGGGACTTTACAGGGTTTCGCCAAAATAACCCGGGATATTACCGAACATAAGCAAGTGATTGATAAGCTCTCATGGATGGCGAGATATGATTCTCTGACCGGGCTACCTAATCGGGTGGCGTTTTTTGCGTTTGTCGAAGGATTGATCGCGGGTAATCACTATCCTCAGCTGGCTATTTTTACTATAGACCTTGATAAGTTCAAGGAAATAAACGACGTTGAGGGCCATCTTATTGGCGATCTGCTGCTGCAAAGAGTTTCGGCAAATGTCGCTAAAATGGTCAAGAACGATGAGCTGGTGGCCCGGTTTGGTGGCGATGAGTTTGTGGCGGTAAAGCCGTTTGAGTCTGCCGAAGAACTCGATCTCTTTACCGAGAAGCTGCAGGGGTGCTTTAGCGGAATACATGATTTTGCCACTACCTCGGTTTCAGTCATTGCGAGCATCGGCTTTTCTGTTTTTCCTCGCGACGGTACCGATCTTAATACCTTAATCAGCAACTCAGATCTGGCTATGTATCGTGCCAAATCTGATATCGACAATAAGGTGTGCCGCTACGAGCCTGAGATGGACGAGCGAACGCGTAAGCGCAATCAAATGATTTCGGATATCAGGCAGGGGATCAAGGAGGACCAGTTTTATCTTCACTATCAAGAAAAGCGCTCGATCTCCGGAAAGCAGGTGACGGGATATGAGGCTTTACTACGCTGGCAGCACCCCGAACTCGGGCTGATATACCCTGACGAATTTATTCCCCTGGCGGAAGAGAGCGCGACGATTATACCGCTGGGCTATTGGGTATTAGAGCAGGTATGTCGTGAAGCGCTGGTGAATAAAATTCACAAGAAGGTTTCGGTAAATATCTCTCCGGTGCAGCTGCGCCATCGTGATTTTATAGACAACGTCCGCGGAATTTTAATGAGGACCTGTTTCCCGGTTAGCCTCCTTGAATTCGAGGTCACGGAGACGGCGTTTATGGTCGATAAAAAGCTGGTGTTTAACGTTCTCAATCAAATAAAAAACATGGGGATCAGTATTGCCCTCGATGATTTTGGCACCGGCTACTCCTCCATTAGCATGCTGCGTGAATTTCATTTTGACCTCATCAAAATGGACCGCAGTTTTCTGCAAAACATTGAGAACGATTCCGAAGTTCGCTCCTTCGTGCGGGCGGTTATCTCGCTCAGTAAATCGATTAATACCCCGCTGATTGCCGAGGGCGTTGAGACCCTGGAGCAGCTGAAAATCCTGAAAGATGAAGGCTGCAACGAAGTCCAGGGCTTTCTTTTTGGCAAGCCGACGATCATTGGGCAATTAAAAAAGTAGCCTCTCAGGCCCTTCATCGCTGCGCCGTAAGCGGGCCCGAGAGGCCTGCCTGCCGGCAGGAAGCCGGCTTCAGCTTTGCCGATATCTCTGCAAAGGTGAATATTCGTAAGGCGAGCATTCATCACCACTTCCCGAGCAAGGCGGAGCTGGTGAAGGTGGTGGTAACCGAGTATCGGGAAGAGGCCCGGGCCGGAATGCAGGCGATGACCCGGCAGATGAATGACCCGCTGGCGGAACTTCAGGCCTACGTCGACTACTGGGCGACCTGCATTCGCGAGGGCTCCTCGCCGTTTTGCATCTGCGCCATGCTGTCGGCGCGCGCCTTTAACGATGCGAATATTTTCCGCACAATAGTGCAGCCGCTGCTCGATAACCTGACTCTGCGCGCCTGATCGTTACCGGGAAAGCGCGCGCGATTTTTTTCGCTTCGCTTACCTCCCCCGTTCCGCACGCAAATTACCCGCCACGAAAGCGCCCGCCGGTCGGCGGTTGCGCCGAAGCCGCTCAAATCGGACCTGTGAGCCCTGCAGGCCCGGTGCGACTCGGTCAATTTATTTGATGCATTATGTTAAACAAACGATATTTATTCCCATCAGCGAATGCGTAAAGTAGACCTAAACCTCGCCAGGCGCTGATTTACGGTATCGCGGTTAATGCCGGCCTGCGGATAATTTCCCTGCAAACCAGGATGAATACGTCATGAAAAAGATTGGATTTTTGTCATTTGGCCACTGGACGCCATCGGCGCAGTCCGCCACCCGTTCGGCGGCTGACGCGCTGCTGCAGTCCATCGATCTGGCGGTTGCCGCCGAAGAGCTGGGCGCGGACGGCGCCTATTTTCGGGTGCATCATTTTGCCCGTCAGCTCAGCTCGCCGTTTCCTCTGCTGGCCGCGATAGGCGCAAAAACCAGCAGGATTGAAATCGGCACCGGCGTTATCGATATGCGCTATGAAAATCCGCTCTATATGGCCGAGGACGCGGGGGCGGCGGATCTGATTTCCGGCGGTCGCCTGCAGCTTGGCATCAGCCGCGGCTCGCCGGAGCAGGTGATTGACGGCTGGCGTCATTTTGGCTACGTGCCCGCCGACGGAGAAAACGAGTCAGACATGGCGCGTCGTCATACCGAAGTGCTGCTGGACGTGCTGCGAGGGGAGGGGTTTGCCCAACCGAATCCGCAGCCGATGTTCCCCAACCCGCCGGGCCTGCTGCGCCCCGAGCCGTATGCCGAAGGGCTGCGCGAGCGCATCTGGTGGGGCGCGGGTTCCAACGCCACGGCGGTATGGGCGGCGAAGCTGGGGATGAACCTGCAGAGCTCGACGCTGAAAGATGACGAAACCGGCGAGCCTTTCCATATTCAGCAGGCAAAACAGATCCGGGCATACCGCGAGGCCTGGGCGCAGGCGGGGCATTCCCGTACGCCGCGCGTCTCGGTCAGCCGCAGTATTTTTGCCCTGATGAACGATCGCGACCGGATGTATTTTGGTACAGGCCGGGATGACGGGGATACAATTGGCCAGCTTGATGAGAAAACGCGGGCGATCTTCGGGCGCAGCTATGCCGCCGAGCCGGACCGGCTTATCGAGCTGCTGAAGAGAGACGAAGCGATTGCCGAAGCCGACACCTTATTGCTCACCGTGCCGAATCAGCTGGGCGTGGATTACAACGTGCACGTTATTGAGTCCATTCTCAAACAGGTTGCGCCGGCGCTGGGCTGGCGCGACAAATAGGCGGTAACGCCAACGCCCCGTGAGCCATGCGGGGCGTTAAATCCTACGGCTGGGCCGGCGGCTGTAGCTGATAGATCCACGCGGACAGGCGCAGATCATCGGCCGTCGTCACCTCAACTTCCACCCGGTCGTAGCCCTCTTCGAACTCGTCCAGCGCGGGCCAGAACTCCGCCAGCTTTGCGGACGAAAACAGATAGCCGTGGACCTGCGGCCCGCTTTCACTCAGGACGATCCCCGGAAAATCAGCGGCAGCGCCCCAGCCGCGGGCATAAAAGGTGCCGGTCACCGTTCCCGGCAGCCACTCTCCGCCGATATTTTCCAGAATATAGGCATTCGCGTGGCCCGGACGCAGCGTACCGTAGACAAATAAACGTTCCATTATTCCTCATTAAGCAAGATGATAAATTCCCCGGCGGGCGGGGGAGATAGCTCATACTGGCGGAATAGTGACGTTTTTTAAAGCGCTACAGGCGGGTCAGCCGCTGAACGTTCAGACTCTCCAGCCTGCCGTCGAGGATCGCGAGAAAATCATCGTGATAGGACATGGCGACGTGCTTTTTCAGATCCTCCTCTGACTTCCAGCGCTCAATAAAGATAAATGACGTCTTACCCTCATTCTGCAGCTGGCGGACGTCGGCAATTGCCCGGCTTTCATGCAGATCGTACTGCAGGCAGCCCGCTTCCTGATGCGTCAGGGGGACCATTGCCAGGGCAGCGGCCCTGACTGCTTCGATATGCTCAGGGAGCGGGGTTAGGGTGGCAACAATATTGACTTCGCTCATGGGGTCTCCTTCGACTCAGCGATAAGCATTCCCGGCTGAGCGAGCAAAAAGCGCAGCCCGGGCGTGAATTATTCAGCGTAGCGATGAATTGAGGGATCCACCAGCCGCGATGAAGAAGAGAAACCGAGAGGACGTTCGCTACCCTGATATGCTTCGTTGGCAACGAGATAAACCACGCACAGCGAAGCGGATGGGCCGCCACACATACCAGGCCAGCACGATAGCCTAATCAGGCGAGCAGGCGGCGTGCAATCCTTGCCCTAATTGCCGACCTGGTTTTTATTCCTGGCGCAATAAAATGCCACACCGCGCGTATTTTTAAATATTGCGCTTAAAAATTAATATCGTCTTAAGGTTACTTTAATCTTTCGTTGTTCCTTAATTTAAACCAAGAATAATCAAACACTCGGTTTATTAAACAGAGTATTTTTAACTGTTTTGTTTTGATGGTAATTGTTTTCATTATCATTCCCTTTTCGCTGTGCTTTAATCCTTTTCGCTCTGCTTTGGTTGCCATTTTTCTACTATTACTAAGGATTAGCCTATGAATTTCCGCCTCTTATCCTGTTGCTCTGCGGCTCTGGTCGCTTCGGCAATGTTCCTGGCACCGCAGGCTCTGGCAGCTGATAGCGGTGAAGGCATTGTTATTTATAATGCGCAGCATGAAAACCTGGTTAAGTCGTGGGTAGATGGCTTTACCAAAGAGACCGGTATTAAAGTGACCTTACGTAACGGTGGCGACAGCGAGCTGGGCAACCAGCTGGTGCAGGAAGGGGCGGCATCACCCGCAGACGTCTTCCTGACCGAAAACTCGCCGTCGATGGTGCTGGTTGATAACGCCAGGCTGTTTGCCCCCCTGGATGCCGATACCCTGAAGCAGGTGGCGCCAGAGTATCGCCCGGAACACGGGCGCTGGATTGGCATTGCCGCACGCAGCACCGTGTTCGTCTATAACCCGCAAAAAATCAGTGAATCTCAGCTGCCGCGCTCGCTGATGGATCTGGCAAAACCGGAGTGGAAAGGGCGCTGGGCGGCCTCTCCGTCAGGGGCAGATTTCCAGGCTATCGTTAGCGCGATGCTGGCGCTGAAAGGCGAGAAGGCCACCCTCGACTGGCTCAAAGCCATGAAAGCCAACTTTGTGGCCTATAAAGGCAACAGCACGGTGATGAAGGCGGTTAACGCCGGCCAGATTGATGGCGGCGTTATCTATCACTACTACCGCTTTGTCGATCAGGCTAAAACCGGCGAAAACAGCAAGAATACCGGGCTCTATTACTTCAAACATCAGGACCCGGGCGCATTCGTCAGCATTTCCGGCGGTGGCGTCCTGGCTTCCAGCAAGCATCCGCAGCAGGCTCAGGCCTTTATCAAGTGGATCACCGGCAAGCAGGGCCAGGAAGAGCTGCGCACCAATAACGCCTTTGAATATGCCGTTGGCGTCAATGCGGCCTCCAACCCGAAGCTGACGCCGCTGCGTGAGCTGGATGCGCCAAAAGTTGAGCCTTCTTCGCTGAACGGTAAAAAGGTTATCGATCTGATGACGCAGGCTGGCCTGCTGTAATCTCTGCTGAAGTGAAAAATTTATGTCTGGTCTGAGTCTTATACTCGGAAAAAAAGTTGGACGCCTGCCTGAGCGCAGGCGTCCTGCGTTTCCGATGGTGGCATTAGCCGTCCTGTTTTCATTACTTGCGCTGCTGCCGCCCGGTTTTGTCATCGCCGTCGGCATTGAAACCGGCTGGGAGACCATCAAGGCGCTGGTATTTCGCCCGCGGGTGGGAGAGTTGCTCAGCAACACGCTGTGGCTGACCGTGCTGACGATCCCGCTGTGCATTACGCTTGGGGTGATGGTGGCATGGCTGACGGAGCGCACGACGCTGGCGGGGCGCGGGGTATGGTCGGCGCTGGCCGTTGCGCCGCTGGCCATTCCGGCATTTGTCCAAAGCTATGCCTGGGTGAGCGCCGTGCCGTCGATGCACGGCCTCTCCTCCGGCGTCTTCCTCTCGGTCCTGGCCTACTACCCGTTTATCTATATGCCGGTTGCGGCGGTGCTCAAACGCCTCGATCCCACGCTTGAAGACGTGGCCGCATCGCTCGGGACGCCGCCATGGAAGGTTTTTTTCAGCGTGATACTACCCCAGCTGAAGCTGGCGATTTGCGGCGGGGCGCTGCTGGTGGCGCTCCATCTGCTGGCGGAGTACGGCCTGTACGTGATGATCCGCTTCGATACCTTTACCACCGCGATCTATGACCAGTTTCAGTCCACGTTCAGCGGTCCGGCCGCGAATATGCTGGCTGGCGTCCTCGCGCTATGCTGCCTGGCTATTTTACTGCTGGAAGGGGCAACGCGCGGTAAAGCTCGCTACGCGAGGATCGGTGCGGGAGCCGCGCGCGAGCAAAAGCGGCGGACGCTGAACGCGCCGGCCGCATTCGCCGCGCAGCTGCTGCTTTTTGCCCTGGTGCTGCTCGCCCTCGGCGTGCCGCTGATTGTGCTCTGCCGCTGGCTGTGGCTGGGAGGAGTGGCAAACTGGTCCCACGCCGATCTCTGGCTCTCGCTGCGCCAGACGCTGATGACCGGCGCCGCCGGCGCCCTGCTGACCACTGCCTGCGCTATTCCTATCGCGTGGCTGGGCGTTCGCTATCCGAACCGCGTGTTCCGCCTTCTGGAAGGGGTCAACTATATAACCAGCTCGCTGCCGGGTATCGTCACGGCGCTGGCGCTGGTGACGGTCACCATCCATTACGCGCGGCCGGTCTATCAAACGGAAGTCACGCTGTTTCTTGCCTATCTGCTGATGTTTATGCCCAGAGCGCTGATCAATCTGCGTGCCGGAATTGCCCAGGCGCCGGTCGAGCTGGAAAACGTTGCGCGCAGCCTGGGGCGAAGTCCTGCCCGGGCGCTCTGGAGCGTCACCATGCGCCTCGCGGCACCCGGTGCCGCCGCCGGGGCTGCGCTGGTCTTTCTCGGCGTAAGCAACGAGCTCACCGCCACGCTGCTGCTTTCACCGTTGGGCACCCGCACGCTGGCAACCGGCTTTTGGGCGCTCACCAGCGAGATTGACTACGTGGCCGCCGCGCCCTACGCGATGTTAATGATTCTGATCTCGCTGCCGCTGACCGGCATTCTTTATGTACAGTCGAAAAAAATTGCAGGTTTGTAATATGCTGGAACTCACCGCGCTCTCTAAATCTTTTGCCGATGCTCAGGTGCTGGATAACCTCAATCTGACGGTGGCTCCGGGCAGCCGTACGGCGATCGTCGGGCCTTCAGGCTCCGGAAAAACCACCTTGCTGCGCATTCTTGCCGGATTTGAAACCCCGGATACGGGGCGGATCGTGATGCAGGGGAAAACGCTCTACGGCGAGGGGATTTTTATTCCCGCTCACCAGCGTGGTATTGGCTTTGTACCGCAGGAGGGGGCGCTTTTCCCTCATCTTAGCGTGGCGGACAATATTGCCTGGGGGCTGGACGATACCCGCCAGGAGAAGCGGCGTAAGGTGGCGGCGCTGATGGAGATGGTTTCTCTCGACCAGCAGCTGGCGACCCACTGGCCGCACGAAATCTCCGGCGGCCAGCAGCAGCGCGTGGCCTTAGCCAGGGCGCTGGCGCAGCGTCCCTCGCTGATGCTGCTGGATGAGCCTTTCTCGGCCCTTGATACCGGGCTTCGCGCCGCCACTCGCAGAGCCACCGCCGATTTACTGGCGCAAAGCGGCGTGGCGTCAATCCTTGTGACCCACGATCAGAACGAAGCCCTCTCTTTCGCCAGCCAGGTGGCGGTGATGCGCCGGGGTCGTTTCACTCAGGTCGGTAGCCCCTTTGCGGTTTACTCGCAACCGGTCGATGAAGCGACCGCGCTCTTTCTTGGCGATGCGCTGGTGCTTCCTGCCCGACTCAGCGCCGGCCGCGCGGAGTGCATTATTGGCGAGGTGCTCACCGATGATGACCACGCCGCGGGAAGCGGCCGGATTATGCTGCGTCCGGAGCAGCTGATGGTCACCCTCTGTCAGGAGGGTGAAAGCGCCATGACTATCGTTGACGTCGATTTTTGTGGACACCTCTCAACCCTAAGTCTGGCCGCTCCGGGGATGAGTGAACCGCTGATCCTCAAAACCGTTAGCCAGGCCGGCTGGACGACGGGGGCCAGGGTGCGTTTAGCGGTCGCCGGGAAAGCGCGGGTATTTATGCATTAAAATAGCGATACTTTTTTGTCGAGGATTGTTCTGCCCGTGCCGCCAAATGAGCGGGCAGAGCGCTGCATATCTGCGGCCAGATAATAATAACGCAATATTTTGCGGTGAGTATCCGCAGCCAGGCGCAGCGCGAGGCGCGGGTGGCGGAGTCAGGCCCGCAGAGCCGCGAGACGTTTAACGCTCTCTTAGCGCAAAACCGTGGCAGATTAAGCGACCTGCTGAAAAACGAAAAATCAGGCCGGTGACGGCCAAAAAAAAGCCAGCCAAAAGCTGGCTGGCAAATACTCGGATAGTACTCAATTTTATAGTGGATGTTCAGAATGATCCCTGAGCACCGGTCTGGAAGCTGCGACAGGCAATATCCAGACAGCTGGTCAGGCTCGTCACGCTTATTGTGCGCCGGGAGAGATCGTCTCTTCCCCTCAGCCAGCAGCAGGCGTCTGGCGATGCCGGATTTGTCATACAAATATGATGGTATTTGATTCAGAAAGGAAATGAATAATTTTTATTAAAATTATTCGATTATGGAATGATTGACCGACTTTTGATGGCTGTTAATCTTTGTCAGCGAGCAGGGCGCCAGCCTGCTCTACGGCAGCCCGGCGCCGGTGAAAAGCGACCCCGCTAGAGATCGATCAGCAGGTTGGGCGAACGGCTGCGGGAGCAGCAGAGCGCGATGCGCTGCTCGGCGGCGGCTTTCTCCGCCGGGGACTGCACCGTATCCCGGTGATCGACCACGCCCTCGATAACCGGCGTGAGGCAGGCGCCGCACATTCCCATCTCGCACGAGAGCGGGACCGCAACCCCCTGCTGCTGGAGCACCTGGGCAATGGTCTGGTGCGCCGGCACCGGCCACTGCGCGCCTGACGACGCCAGGGTGACGGTAAAGGTATCGGCCTCGCCGCGGGCGTCGGCGACCGGCGCGGTTGCCTGAAACGCTTCGCTGTGGATCTGCGCCTCCTGCCAACCCTTTTGTACCGCGACCTCGCGCGCGCAGGCCATAAAACCCTGGGGCCCACAGAGGTACAGAAGCTCTCCGGTGTGCGCCCCGGCGAGCGTCGTGGCGAGGTGCTGACGCGGGCTTTGCCCCTCCTCAGAGCAGTAAAGGGCGCAGCTTCCCTGGCTGAAGCGCTGCGCCAGCTGGCGGACGAAGGCCGCGTTTTCGCGACGCTTGACGTAGTAGTGCAGCTCGCAGGGCACGCCGTCCGCTTCGAGCTGCAGCAGCATCGCGTACAGCGGCGTAATGCCGATACCGGCGGCCAGCAGCACAACGCGCTCCGCGGGCTGCAGCATAAACAGGTTGCGCGGGGGAGAGATGCGCAGCGTCTGCCCCGGGCGCAGCGCCTCGTGGATATAGCGCGATCCGCCGCGCGATTTACGATCCCGGGCGACGCAGATCAGATAGCCCTCAGCGCCGGTGGTGGGGCCGGTCAGCGAGTACTGGCGCTGGGTCCCATCCGGCAGATGGAGATCGATATGCGCCCCTGGCCGCCACGCGGGCAGCGGCTCCCCGCGGCTGGAGACCAGCCTGACGGCGAGGCTGGTATCGCCCTCGCGCCACATTCCGTCAACGACTACCTGCAGCTGTTCACTCATTTATGCCTCCGCCTATACGAGGAAAAAGTCGCCAAAGCCCATCTTCTGCAGCCCGCGACGATAGGCAATCGAGCTGCGGTCGGCGGGAATGTGCGCCTCAAGGGTTAAGTCCAGCGGCAGTCTCTCCGGACGCTGGGTTTCGACCATCAGCCGGTCCTCCTCGAAGACGCGCAGATTGAACGCGTGCACGTCCGCGACCGGCACGTGGAGATCGAAGTTGCGCGCAATCGGGGCGAACATGCGGGTGACGCGCGACGATACCGGCGAAGCGGCGTTCATAATCACCAGCCGGGCTTCGCCGGGGAAGTGGATGGTTAGCGTCGCGGTGAAGGGCAGGTGCATCTCGAAATGGCGCAGCCACTGAAACCCTTCCGGCGCGCGGAAACCGGCGCTGGCCGGATAGTTGCCGACCGAGCTCCAGTAGTCGGCGATAAAGCCGAAGGGCGTCTCCTGCGGGCTGTAGGCCGGCACTTCCTGATTCTCCGGGTCGGCGAAGGTATCGGTATGGATCCACGCGAAATGGGCCACGTCGAGAAACCCCTCCACCTGGCGGCCGGCGAAGCCGTTGACTTCAAACGCCGGGCAGTTGATCTGCTGAAACCCCTCATCGTGCCAGTGCGGCATGGTGGGCAGCGGCATCGGGTTCTCCGGGTCGAAGGCCATGCACACCCAGATCAGCCCAAAGCGCTCCTCCACCGCGTAGTGGGTCAGGTGGAGCCTGGCCGGCACCGGCTGGTCGGGGCTGGAGGGGATCCGGTTGCAGCGCCCCTCTTCGCCGAAGCGCAGGCCGTGATAGGGGCAAATAATCCCTTCGTCGTCGTGCGAGCCGAGGGTCAGCGGGACGCCGCGATGGGGGCAGACGTCGCGGGCCGCCACCACCGAACCTTTAATCCGGTAGAGAACCAGCGGTTCGTCCAGCAGGGTTGCCTTCAGCGGAGCGCCGCCGACGTCCTCGGCGCGGGCGACCGGGTGCCAGCATTTCGCCAGCCGGAGCCAGTCGTCCGGCTCGAAGGTGCAGCGGGCCGGTGGGGTGGGGTGGGTTCTGTTCATCATATTCCTTCCTGCTCACGGAAAAGCATTTGTTTAATTGTTGTGAGTTTATTGTTGTCATATTAGGGTGTTGACATCCATCGCCATTAATTCACTAACCCGTTGCAAAAAAGAGTACAGGGGGAATATGAGTCCGTTTTCGCGTTTCGCTATCTATTTCGCCGCGGTGGCCCGCTGCGGCAGCCTGCGCCGGGCGGCTGAAAAGCTGCATATCTCGGCCTCGGCGATAAACCGCCAGATCCTGCAGGCCGAAGAGGAGTTCGGCACGCCGCTGTTTGAACGGCTGCCGGAGGGGCTGCGCATGACCACCGCCGGAGAGCTGCTCTATGACAACCTGCTGCGCTGGCAAAAGGAGTTTCAGCTGACCCGCCAGCAGTTTGACGAGCTGCAGGGGCTAAAGCGCGGCAGCGTCAGCATCGGCATGGTGCAGGCGCTGGCGGAGGGCAGCTTTGCCGCGGCGCTGGCCGATATCATTACCGGGTGGCAGTGGCTGGAGCTCAATCTGCGGGTGGCGGATAGCCACGCGGTGAGCGAAAAGGTTCGCCAGGCTGACGTCGATTTTGGTCTGATCCTCGACCCGGAGGGCCAGGCGGGGCTCAGCGTGCTGGCGTTCGTCGAGCTGGAGATGGGGGTGGTGATGCGCCCGGACTGTGCGCTCGCGCAGGCTGCGGCGCTGTCGTTAGGCGACCTTAGCCACCTGCGGCACATCGTTCCCGGCGCGCCGCTTATCGTGCACGACCGGGTGGCGATGCTCTATCGGCACTACGACTTTTCCCCGGCAAACAGCATCAGCTGCAATGATATTCGGCTAATTAAATCGCTGGTCCTCAAAGGCAGCGGCGTCACGATCCTGAGCCTGCTGGACGTGCTGGATGAGGTCAACAGCGGGCAGCTGGCGTTTATCCCTTTGCGCAACAAGCTGCTGCGCCCGCTGACCCTGGCGCTGTGCACCGCGCCATCGCGCCAGCTCTCTCGTCCGGCGCAGATGGCGATTCAGAAGCTGACGGCGGTGATGGAGGCGATGCGGGCCGTCGGCGAAAACCGGGAGCCGCGGCCCTGAAGGCGGCTAGCCGAGCGGGCCACCCTGTATCGTCTCGCACAGGCCGTTGATGATCCGCTCGCCGCTCTCCTCTGCAAGCTCCCGGTACCAGGCCTCGGTGAGCGCCATCTCCTTGCCGTGGGTGATATCGCAGCGCTTGCGCGCTTTGAGGATCAGGTCGCGAACCCGCTCGCAGCGCCGGGCTTCGTACTGGCGCAGCGCGGCGGCGATATCCCCGCCGTTGCGGAACGTCTCCCCCAGCACCACCGCGTCTTCCAGCGCCGCGCAGCCGCCCTGGCCGATATCCGGGGTGGTGCTGTGTCCGGCATCTCCCAGCAGCGCCACCCTGCCGCGTACCAGGCGGTCGAAGGGCTCAATATCGTGAATTTCGATTCGGTTGGTGGTGGCCGGATCGAGGCGGGCGATCAGCTCCTGCACCGGCGCTGCCCAGCCGCTGAAGTAGCGGCTAAGATCCGCCCTCAGGGTGCTACGATCTTCCGCCAGCCCGGCCGGCAGAGGGACATCAAAGAAAAAATAGAAGCGCCCGTTGGCGACCGGCATCAGCGAGACGCGCTTGCCCTCACCGACAAAGGTGGTCCACTGATCGGCGGGGGCGATGGCCTCATCAATTTCCACCAGCCCGTTCCAGTTAACGTAGCCCGCGTAGCGTCGTTCGGGGGTAAAACCGAGCACGTACGGGCGCAGGGCAGAGTGGCTGCCGTCGGCGGCGATCAGCATATCGCCGCGGGCGGTGGTTCCGTCGCTAAACCATGCCGTCACGCCGTCATCGTCCTCCTCCACGCGGGTGGCCCGCTTACCGAACCGTACCGCGTCGCGGCCCCAGAAGTTCAGCATCTCGCCCTGCAGCTCGCTGCGCGAGACCGGGCAGGGGCGGCCGCCGGTGCGTTCGACCAGCGGCGCAAGGCTAAAGCGGGTCAGGGTTTTGCCATGCCGGTGATCCTGATAGGCCATATAGCGCAGCGGCCCGCCGTAGGTCTCGGTGATGTCACCCATGCCCAGCAGGTTCATGCACTTCACCCCGTTGGGCCAGATTGAGATGGCGGCGCCAACCGGCTTAATCTCCTGCACCGCTTCAAACACCTCACAGCTAATTCCGGCCGCTTTAAGCGCGACCGCCGCGCTCAGGCCGCCGATACCGGCACCCATCACTAATGCTTTCATTATCTTCTCCTGTGGCATGTGTTGTGAAGAACCGAGCAATTTGCGTACCAGCTTGCCGACAGGCGCCACGAGGCGGCTGCCGGAGGCGTCGGCGGAGGTTATGCGCTAAAGTGGTGCGTTATCGGGCAATAATTGCCTTTTATTGCATCAAAAATTTTAAACCGGGCGCTTGCGAATCGACCGTTTCACCCGCCCGCGGCATCCGGACCCTGCACGGAGGGAATGTGGCCTGCTTTGTGCAAGCCGCTCTGTGCAATCCTGCGCTAATGCTATTAACAACGAGCCGTATGGGCCGTTTGGTATAAGGAGCAACAACATGTCCGAAGTGGCCGCGACGATCGCGATTGAGGACTTTAACCGGCTGGACGACGAGGCGGCCCGTGGCCTGCTGCAGCCCTGCGTGGCGATCCCCGCCTGGACGACGGCGCTGGTGCAGGGCCGTCCTTACCCCGACCGCACCGCGCTGCTGGCCGCCGCGAAGGAGGCCGCGCAGCGCTGGGGAGAGGCCGAGCTGGATCGGGCGCTGAGCGCCCATCCGCGTATTGGTGAAAAGCTGCCCGAAGAGAGGCCGCACGCCGCGCTGTCGCGGCACGAGCAGGGGGCCATCAACGATGAAGATGCGTCTCTTGCCCGGGCGCTGAAAGAGGGCAACGCCCGCTACGAAGCCCGCTTCGGGCGGGTCTTCCTGATCCGCGCCAAAGGCCGCAGCGGGGAAGAGATCCTGCAGGCGCTGACGCAGCGGCTGAACCACGACGAGGCGGAAGAGACGCGGGTGGCGCTGGCGCAGCTGCGCGAAATTACCTTATTAAGATTGACGGGAGTCATAGGCGAATGAATACGTTGAGTACCCATATTCTCGATATCTCCAGCGGCAGGCCCGCGCAGGGCGTGGCGGTGAACCTGCTGCTGGGCGGGCAAACGATCGCCAGCGGCCTGACCGATGAGCAGGGCCGCATTGCGCTGCTGGCGCCCGGTATGCTGAGCGCCGGGCGCTATCGGCTGGTGGCGGAGATCGGCGACTGGTTTTCGCGCGACGGGCGGGAAACGCTCTACCTCAGCGCGCAGATCGATTTTGCGATCGCCGAAGACGCCGATGAGCACTTCCACCTGCCGTTTTTGATTGCCCCCGGCGGCTGGTCGACCTATAGGGGGAGCTAATGTTGCGTTCTGGCCCGGCGGGGGCGTCAGCCCTGCTGGTGCCAGACGCGCTCGCCGTTGACCCAGGTCTCGCTGATATTGCGCTCGTCGCCGAGGGTCATCAGCACAAACAGCTGCTCGTAGATATCTTTGCAGCGTCCGATGCGCAGCCGCTGTAAAGGGGTGGCTGCCGGGTCGATAACCACGAAGTCGGCCTCTTTTCCCGGTTCGAAATTACCAATTTTATCGTCAAGGCGCAGGGCGTGCGCGCCGCCGAGCGTGGCGTGGTAAAAGGCCTCGCAGGCGGGCAGGCGATAGCTCTGAAGCTGGGCAACTTTATAGGCTTCCCCCAGCGTGCGCAGCATGCTGAAGGTGGTTCCCGCCCCGACGTCGGTGCCGATGCCGATCCGCACCCGCTGCTGCCAGCTGGCGGGCAGGCGAAACAGGCCGCTGCCGAGGAACAGGTTCGAGGTCGGGCAGAAGGCCAGCGCGGAGCCGGTTTCGTGCAGGCAGCGCCACTCGGCGTCAGCGAGGTGAATGCCGTGCGCAAATACGCTGCGCTCGCCGGTCAGCCGGTAGTGGTGATAGACGTCGAGATAGTGCTCATGCTCCGGCCACAGGCTTTTCACCCACGCGACCTCGCTGAGATTTTCGCTCAGATGGGTGTGTAGCCAGGTATCCGGAAACTCCTCCCGCAGTTGCTGAATGGCCGACAGCAGCTCCGGTGTGGAGGTGGGGGCGAAGCGCGGGGTAATGGCGTAGCCCAGGCGCCCGCGGTGGTGCCAGCGCTGGATCAGCTCGCGGGTTTGCCGGTAGCTTTGTTCCGCCGTTTCCGTCAGGTATTCCGGCGCGTGGCGGTCCATCATCACCTTCCCGGCGAGAATGCGCATATTCAGGCGCAGCGCTTCGCTAAACAGCGCATCGACGGACTCGGGGTGCAGAGTGCAGAACACCAGCGCGGTGGTGGTGCCGTGGCTGAGCAGCTGGTTGACAAAAAAGCGGGCGATCTCCGTGGCGTAGGCCTCGTCCGCGAACTGGCTTTCAACCGGGAAGGTGTAGGTGGTTAACCACTCCAGCAGCTGTTCGCCGTAGGCGCCAATCATCTCCGTTTGCGGATAGTGGACGTGGGCGTCGATAAAGCCCGGCAGCAGCAGTCTGCCGCGCAGGTCGGTGTATCCCTTGTGCGGATGGAGAAACTGCTCTCCCTCCTGCCACGGCAGCAGCGTCTGGATCGTGCCGTTCTCAATAAACAGCAGGCCGTCGGCAAGATAGCGCGCGTGGCGGGCGATATCGTCGGCGCCGTCGGCGACCCGGGCGATATCAAAAAATGCTCCGCGAATTGCAGCATCGTACGACTTGATGGTTTCCGCCATGTTGGCTCCCTGTTGAATCGCGCATTGAGCAAGATCTAAAGCAATATTAATGCCAGCCGTCGCGGTTGAGGAATACGCCGCGCCGGAGGGCGCGGCCAGAGAGGGGAAACTACTCTTTCTGCGCCACGGCGCGGGCGCCGTAGCGCGCGGTGGCGGAGACGGCGACGCGATCGTCGCGGGCAATCCAGCGGTAGGTGGCGCCGCTCAGGAAGACGCCGATAAACCAGCTAAAGTTGGCGACCTCATGCAGGGCGGGGATAAAGCTGATAACCAGACCGATAGCCACGGAGGGCACCAGCGCGGCGATGGCCTTCGGGTTAAAGCCGTTGCGATACCAGTATTGTCCTTTCGGCGTATCGTCAAACAGATCGTCCACCGAGATTTTCCCGCGCTTAATCAGGTAGAAGTCGACCAGCAGAATGCCGAACAGCGGGCCGATAAACGCCCCCAGCACGTCGAGGGTGTAGTGGATAAGCTCCGGGGAGTTAAACAGGTTCCACGGGGTGAGCAGGATTGAACCCACCGCGGCGATCATCCCGCCGGTACGGAAGCTGATTTTCTGCGGCGAGCAGTTGGAGAAGTCGAAGGCCGGGGAGACGAAGTTGGCGACAATGTTGATCCCGATGGTCGCGGTGATCATCGTCAGCAGGCCGATAGCCACCGCCAGGTCGTTGCCTACGCGGCTTACGGTTTCAATCGGGTCGGTTATCATCCGGCCGAACAGCGACTGCGTCCCGGAGACAATCACCACGGTAACGATAGAGAACAGCAGGAAGTTGAACGGCAGGCCCCAGCGGTTGCCGCGGCGGATTTCACCCATGCTTTTGCCATAGCGCGAGAAGTCGCCAAAGTTAAGCAGCGGGCCGGAGAAGTAGGAGACCACCAGCGCGGTCGCGGTGATCATCTGCCAGGTTTGCTCCCCGGCGCTCAGCGACTTGCTGGCGAGGGTAAAGGAGATTCCATCGAAGCCGGTCTTGTATACAATCCAGCCCGCCAGCGCCAGCATCACCACGTAGACCGCCGGACCGGCGATATCAATGAAGCGCTTGATGGCGCTCATCCCGTGCCAGAACACCATCGCCTGCAGCAGCCACATGGTGGCGAAGCACAGCCAGCCAAGATGCGACAGCCCGAGGAAGCTGCTCGCGGTGAGCGTCGCCAGCGACGGCCAGAACTTTAGCATCACCAGCATCAGCGCATTGGCGGCCAGATAGGTCTGGATCCCGTACCAGGCAAAGGCGATAAGCCCGCGGATCACCGCCGGAATATTGGCGCCGAAGACGCCAAACGCCTGTCGGCAGATCACCGCATAGGGCACGCCCGCCATCTGGCTCGGCCGGGCCACCAGGTTGGCGCACAGCTGGACAATACAGATGCCGACCAGCAGGCACAGCAGCACCTGCCAGCTGGCTAAGCCGAGGGTAAAGAAACTCGCCGCCACGACGTAGCCCCCCATGCTATGCACGTCCGACATCCAGAAGGAAAAGATGTTGTACCAGCTCCAGTTCTGGTCGCGCGTCGGCGCCAGATCCTCGTTGCACAGCCGTGGACTGTAGCCGGCGCTGGAGCCCGTGGCCTTAACCTGATGCGTATTTTGTGAATGTGGCATGAAACCTGCTCCTCTTGATGAAACCCCTGAATATGGATTGCTGAGGCTGTTGCAGGAATTAGGCCAAAATAGTTAATCTTGTATGCAATATTTAATTTTTATGTATACAGTTTGATGTCGAAACGTGAATACGGAGCCGGTTAATGAGTCACGAAAATCGTCTGCACGCCGCGCCAGGCCTGCAGGACAAGGATGAAGCCATCTATCAGGCGCTGATGACCGCCATCGTTGAACACCAGCTGCCGCCGGGCAGCAAGCTGCCGGAAGAGGCGTTGGCGGAGGTCTTTGGCGTCAGCCGCACGGGGATCCGCAAGGTGTTGCAGCGACTCGCCGCTGTGCAAATGGTCACTCTGACGCCCAAGCGTGGTGCACAGGTTACCAGCCCCACGGAAGAAGAGGCGCGGGAGATCTTCCGCACCCGAGAGCTGCTGGAGGTCGCCAATCTGCCCGACGTACTTGCCCGCTGTCAGCCGCCGCATCTGGCGGCGCTGGAGGCGATCATTCGCCAGGAGCAGCAGGCGCATGAGGCCTGCAACGGCCCGGCAGCGATCCGCTATTCAGCCGAATTTCATATTCAGCTGCAGGCGATCTCCGCCAACCAGGTGCTTACCGAGATGGTCACCCGCCTGAGCCAGCGCTCGTCATTAGCCGTTGCGGCATGGGGATCGCCGTGGCGACAGGGCTGCCGCTGCGACGATCACGGGCAGCTGATCGGGCTGCTGCGCGCCGGGGAGCTGCAGCCGCTGAGCGCGGCGCTGACCCACCACTTTGCCCATATCGTTGCCAGCCTGCGCTTTGACACCGCGGGTGTTTCCCTGCCCGATTTCGCCCGGCTGTTTGCCGGCTACAAGGAGTCGTAATGTCCTCTGTTTGTATACAAGTGATTAATCCCAACACCAGCCGCGCCATGACCGAGACCATCGGCGCCGCCGCGCGGGCGGCGGCCGCGCCGGGGACCGAGATTGTGGCGGTCTGCCCGACGGAGGGCGTGCCCTCCATCGAAGGGCACTTCGATGAAGCCATCGCCGCGGTCGGGGTGCTCGAACAAATTAAGGCCGGGCGCCAGCAGGGGGTCTCGGGTCACGTGATCGCCTGCTTTGGCGATCCGGGGCTGCTGGCGGCGCGGGAGCTGGCGCAGGGGCCGGTGGTTGGCATCGCCGAGGCGGCGATGCATATGGCCACCCTGGTCGCCACCCGCTTTTCCATTGTCACCACGCTGCCGCGCACGCTGATTATCGCCCGCCACCTGCTGCACCAGTATGGCTTCTACCACCACTGCGCCGGGCTGCACGCTATCGATCTGCCGGTGCTGGCGCTGGAGGACGGCAGCGGTCGGGCGCAGGAGCAGGTACGTCAGCGCTGCATTCAGGCGCTGAAGGAGGACGGCTGCGGGGCGATTGTGCTGGGCTGCGGCGGGATGGCGACGCTGGCGCAGGAGCTCACTCGCGAGCTGCATGTACCGGTCATCGACGGCGTCAGCGCGGCGGTAAAAATGGTCGAGTCGCTGGTGGCGCTCGGCCTGTCGACCAGCAAGCAGGGCGACCTGGCTTTCCCGGAAGCAAAAAATTTAGGCGGCAGGTTTCAGTCATTTAACTGATGGTGATGAATAAAGAGGTGGGAGATGGATCAGCAGTCAGCGCTTTTTAATCAGGATTATCCTCGCGATCTGCGCGGCTATGCCGGCCAGACGCCGCGCGCGCCGTGGCCGCAGAATGCGCGTATCGCCGTACAGTTTGTTTTAAATTATGAAGAGGGGGCGGAAAACCACGTCCTGCACGGCGACGCGGGCTCCGAGCAGTTTCTCTCCGACATTATCGGTGCGGCCAGCTACCCTGACCGACATATGTCGATGGACTCGCTGTATGAGTACGGCAGCCGCGCCGGGTTCTGGCGCATTCACCGCGAGTTCAGCCAGCGCGGGCTGCCGCTGACCGTGTTCGGCGTGGCGATGGCGCTGGCGCGGCATCCCGATATCGTGGCGGCGATCAAAGAGGCCAACTACGACGTGGTCAGCCACGGCTGGCGCTGGATCCACTATCAGCATATGGATATCGAGACCGAGCGCGCGCATCTGCAGCAGGCGGTGCAGGTGTTAACCGATCTCTTCGGCAGGTCGCCCACCGGCTGGTACACCGGGCGCGACAGCCCCAACACTCGCCGGCTGGTGGTCGAGCACGGCGGCTTTGATTACGACAGCGACTACTACGGCGACGATCTGCCGTTTTGGGTCGAGGTGCCGTGCGGCGACGGTTCGCGTAAGCCGCATCTGATCGTGCCCTATACCCTTGATACCAACGACATGCGTTTTGCCACCGCGCAGGGGTTCAATACCGCGGAGCAGTTTTATACCTACCTCAAAGATAGCTTTGACGTGCTGTATGAAGAGGGGCGCGAGGCGCCGAAGATGATGTCTGTCGGCATGCACTGCCGTCTGCTGGGCCGGCCGGGGCGCTTTCGGGCCCTGCAGCGCTTCCTTGATTACGTCCAGCAGCATGAGCAGGTGTGGGTCTGCACCCGTCAGCAGATTGCCGACCGCTGGCGGGAAACCTATCCGTTTCGTCGCTAGCCGATAGCCGGGCCGGAGTTCGCTCCGGCCCGGCCAGGGCTGCCGCGTTCATTAGCTCATCAGGCTCACCTGGGCGGCGACAATGCGCCAGCCGAAGGGAAAACGCACCCACGTCTGCTGCTGGCGGCCCACGCGATCGCTGCCCTCACGGGTGAACTCGGTGCTGCAGACCGCGTAATCCTCGCCGAAGCTGACGATCACCGTGTGGCGCAGCTCGCGCTGGAGTCCGGCCGCCGGACGGGCGGCGCGGAAAGCGCGGATCTCGTCGGCGCCGTAGAGATTCTCCCCGGCGCCGAGGCGCACCGTGCGTTTATCCTCCCAGAACAGCTCGTCGAGCACCGCGACGTTGTTGCTGACCAGCGCCTCTTCATAGCGATAAAAGGCGGCCGTGACCTCGGCCAGAACGCGAGGCCGGTTAATATTGTCCTGATCGATCATGCTATTACCTCCGCAGGGCTGGCATCGGTCAGCCCCATCTCTTCCAGTACGCGCGCCGCCCGCAGGCAGGCCTGTTCATTAAACGGGGCCGCGATCAGCTGCAGGCCAATCGGCCGCCCGGCGGCGCTGCGCAGCGGCACCGTGGTGACCGGCAGGCCCACGAAGGAGATGGGCTGGGTGAGCATCCCCATACTGGCGCGGACCGGCAGCTGCTGGCCGTTGATCTCCATGGTCTGCTCGCCAATGAGCGTGGCGCTGCACGGCGTTGCCGGCGCGATCAGAATATCGGCGTGGGCAAACAGCGCCTGGAACGCCCGCTGGGCGTGGCGGCGAAAGCGCTGGGCCTGAATATACCAGCTTGCCGGGACCATCGCCCCGGCCAGCAGCCGCTCCCGGGAGTGGGGCTCGAAGCGCTCCGGCTCGCGGCGCAGGGCGGGCAGGTAGTGGTTGCCGCCTTCGGAGGCGCTGATGATAAACGCCGCCGAGCGGGAGAGCTCGGCTTCGGGGAACTGCAGCTCCTCGCGGGCGTCGAGCGCCTGCGCTACCTGGGCGACGGCGGCGCGGGCGTCGTCATCGCACCAGCGGCTAAAATAGCCGCCGAGTACCGCGCAGCGCAGGCCTTCGAGACCGCGCGGCAGCAGGTTGCTGGTGCGCTCGCTGGCCTTATCGGCCTGGAAACCGTCGCCGGGATCGCGCCCCTGTAGCGCATCGTAGACCGCGGCGAGGTCGCCGACGCTGCGGGCGAGGGGGCCGATGTGGTCGAGGCTGGCAACAAACGGATGGCTGCCGGATCGCGACAGGCGGCCAAAGGTCGGCTTGAGGCCAAAAATACCGCATAAGGAGGCCGGCACGCGGATGGAGCCGTTGGTATCGCTGCCCAGCGCGAACTGCACCAGCCCGGCCGCTACCGCCGCCGCCGAACCGCCGGACGAGCCGCCGGCGATGCGCGCCAGGTCGTGCGGGTTACGCGTCGCGCCGTAGTGGCTATTTTCGGTGGTAAAGCCGTAGGCGTAGGCGTCCATATTCAGCATCCCTGACAGCAGCCCGCCTGCGGCGTGGAGCTGGCGCACCGCCCAGCCGTCGGCCGTGGCGGGCGCGCGTTCGCTAAACAGCCGGGCGCCGGCGAGGGTGGTCTGTCCGTAAACATCGAACAGATTCTTTACCGCGTAGGGGACTCCGGCCAGCGGCGGCAGCGGCTGCTTACCCCGGCGCAGGGTATCAATGCTGTCCGCTTCGGCCAGCATTCGCGCTTCCGTCACCGTGGTCCAGGCGTTGATGTGCGGGTTGACCCGCGCAATGTCGTCCAGAGTCCGGCGGGCGATCTCCCGGGCGCTGAGCTCCCCGGTCTGCAGGGCGCGCTGGATCTCGCTAATCGTCATTTGGTTAAGCGTCATGCTTTATACACTCCGGCGATTTCCAGGCGTTCGTCGAGGGGGAAGGCCATCAGCGGTTCGGCCATGGCGGCGATGCGGCTGAACTGCAGCTGAAGCTCGGCGCGGCGGGTTTCATCCAGCTCCAGGCCGAGGATCTGCTCCATTTGTGCCAGGTACGTGCTCCAGTCGAGCGTCACTTTTTGCATGCTGAACTCCTAATAACCGGCGGCTGAGCCGTTGCTGCGCGGATCGGATGCCCCTTCGAAGAGGCCATTTGGATGACGGACGATGGCGCCGGCGTGGCCCATGGCCTCGCTGAAATCGTCCAGCACTTCGACCTCATGACCCAGCGCCCGCAGGCGGGCGATGCTCTGCGGCGTAAAGCGGCCCTCCAACTTCAGCGAGTCGGAGGTTTGTCCCCAGGTGCGGCCCAGCAGCCAGCGCGGCCGGGAGATGCTCTCCTGCAGCGGCACGCCCTGCAGGATGTAGCGGGTAAAGAGGGCGGCCTGAGTCTGCGGCTGGCCGTCGCCGCCCATCGAGCCGTACACCATCACCCGGCCGTCGCTGAGGCGGGCCGCCGCCGGATTAAGGGTGTGGAACGGCTGCTTGCCGGGGGCCAGCGCCAGAAGATGCTGCGGATCGAGGCTGAACGAGGCGCCGCGGTTCTGCCAGACAATCCCGCTCTCCGGCAGCACCACGCCGCTGCCGAACTCGTGGTAGATACTCTGAATAAAGGAGACCGCCAGCCCGCTGTCGTCCATGACCCCCATCCATACGGTATCGCCGGGGCCTTTGCCGGCGCCCCACGGGGCGGCCTGCTGGTCGCTGACCCGCTCAGCCAGCGCCTGCAGCGCCGCCGGTTCCAGCAGGCTCTGAATATCGACATCGAGGTGGCGCGGGTCGGTGATATGGGCGTCGCGCAGGCTAAAGGCCAGCTTGGTGGCCTCAACGATGCGGTGGACGGTCATCGCCTCGTCGGCCTCGGCCATCGCCAGGCGATCGGTAATGCCGAGAATGGCCAGCGATACCAGCCCCTGGGTTGGCGGCGCGAGGTTCCACAGCTCGCCGTTCTGATGGGTCAGTTTTAGCGGCGCAGGGCGGCGGGCGCGGTGCTGGCGGAGATCGTCGAGGGTGACGGGCAGTCCGTACTGCGCCATGCCCGCGGCCAGGGTTTCAGCCAGCGGGCCGCGATAGAAGCTGTCCAGCCCCTCGTCGACCAGCCGCCTGAGGGTGTTGGCCAAAGCGGGCTGGCGAAAGCGGCTGCCGGCAACCGGCGGCTGGCCGTCGACCAGAAAGGTTTCGGCAAATCCCGGCAGCGAGCGGAGCTCGGCAAACTTGCCGGCGGTGGCGCTGGCCTGGGATTCGGTGACCGGGATCCCGTCGCTGGCGTAGCCGATAGCGTCTTCCAGCAGACGCGCCAGCGGCAGCGCCTTGCCGCTCAGGGAGTGCGATACCCGGAGCGCTTCGTCCCAGCCGCTGACGGTCCCGGCGACGGTCAGCGCGGCGCGCGGGCCGCGGTGCGGGATCTGCCTGAGGTCGGAATAGGCCTCCGGCGTCGCCCCCGAGCCCGCCGCGCCGCTGGCGTCTATTGCTATCGGCTCCCCTTGGGGAGGGACGATGAGCCAGAAGCCGTCGCCGCCGAGCCCGTTCATATGCGGATAAACCACGGCGATGGTGGCCGCCGCGGCGACCATTGCTTCGATTGCGCTTCCGCCTTCGCGCAGTACGGCAAGCGCGCTTTGGCTAGCCAGGTGATGGGGGGCGACCGCCATCCCACGGGTGGATACATGACTGTGCATTCGTTGTCCTCGTGACGCGATGTATTCTCTCAGGGTGCAAAAGCCGTTCCACTTCTGAACCCAAAGTTTCATTCCCTGCCGCCGGTGCTTTTTGCCGGAGTGGCACGCATCGTGAAAGGAGAGGTATTCAAGGTCATACGCGCCGCGGGTCGGGTATAAACGGCGACAACAGCGCGAGACGCAGCGCCAGCGCATAGGCAACGCGGAATATGACGGGTATAGTGCGATGAAACAAAAGTTACAGGGGCCTTATGCAACAGCTTGATGAACGACTCAAAGGACAGTACGCCTCCCTGTCGCCCCAGGAGCAGCGGGTGGCGGATTTTATTTTCGATCACTTTGATGACCTGATTAGCTACAACAGCGCCGAGCTGGCGCAGCTCAGCGGGGTGTCGAAAGCGACGGTGAGCCGCCTGTTCAAGCGGCTGGGGTACGAGAAGTATAAGGATATGCGCGACGAGCTGCGCACCCTGCGCCAGAGCGGGATGCCGCTGACCGATAACCGCGACGCGGTGCAGGGAAACACGCTGCTGGCGCGCCATTATAAGCAGGAGATGGCCAACCTGACCCAGTGGGTCAACGCCCTCGACGCGCGCCAGTTTGCCGAAGCGATTAACGCGATGGTGAGCGCCGAACGGGTGGTCATCGTCGGCATGCGCAACGCCTATCCGGCGGCGCTGCACCTGCGCCAGCAGCTGCTGCAGGCGCGCGGTCAGGTGCAGGTGCTGCCCCAGCCGGGGCAAAGCCTGAGCGAGGAGCTGGTGGATCTGTCGGCCAGTGACGTGGTGGTGGTGATGGCCTTTCGCCGCCGCCCGCGCCTTATTCGGCCGCTGCTGCAGCAGCTCCAGGCTAGCGGCGTGCCGGTGCTGCTGATGTGCGAGCCGCAGGCGCACGGCCTGTTCCCGCTGGCGCGCTGGCAGCTCTGCGCGCCGCTCGATAGCGTCTCGGCCTACGATAGCTACGCCTCGGTCAACAGCCTGATCAACCTGCTGGCCAACGCTTTTCTGCATGAGATCCTCGATAAGGGCCGCCCGCGGATTCACGATATCGCCACCCTTTATCAGCAGCTGGACGAGCTCGAGCAGCGATAATGGGGCGTCAGTCTGGTGCTTTGCATTATTTTAGTGCGGGTTTCCGGCGGTGAGAGAAGGCGATATTGCCGCGCATTCTCTCTCTCTTCCTTGTTTCATCACTCTTTTATGGCATCTTCCGCCTCGGCAGCGGCGCGGCGTATATCTGGCACATTAGTTGCAGAAGTTTATTTAAAGAATCTTTTGTTTCATACTAACGTAACGGGTAAACATCATGAAAAAACTGTTGATCGCACTGGCCGGGGCCGCCTGTCTGTTTACGCAAATGAGCGCGGCCAGAGCCGACCAGCTGCAGGATATCGAAAAGCGCGGCGTTATCCGTATCGCGGTGCCGCAGGATTTCCCGCCGTTTGGCTCGGTGGGCACCGATCTCCAGCCCCAGGGTTATGACATCGATATGGCGCGCTACCTGGCAAAGCAGATGAAGCTCAAGCTGCAGCTGGTGCCGGTAACCAGCGCCAACCGGGTGCCCTATCTGCAGACCGATAAGGTCGATCTGGTGATCTCCAGCCTCGGCAAGAATGCGGAGCGCGAGAAGGTGATTGCGTTCAGCCGCGCCTACGCGCCGTTCTTCCTCGGCGTTTTCGGGCCGAAGGGGGCCGAGCTGAAGGATGCGGCGGCGCTGAGTGGCAAAACCGTCGGCGTCACCCGCGGCGCGGTGGAGGACATGGTGCTGAGCGAGCTGGCGCCGAAAGAGGCGCAGATCAAGCGCTACGAGGATAACAACACCACGCTGTCAGCCTACCTCTCGGGACAGGTGCAGTACCTGGCGACCGGCAACCTCGTGGTGGCGGCTATCTCCCGGCAAAATGCGCAGAAGGCGCCGGTACCGAGCTTTATGCTGAAAGATTCGCCGTGCTTTATCGGCCTGAAAAAGAACGAGCCGGCGCTGAAGGAGAAGGTGGACGCGCTGATTGAGCAGGGCGTTAAGGACGGCACGCTCAACGCGCTGTCGCAGCAGTGGCTGAAAGCGCCGCTGCCCGCAGGCTTTGGCGCATAAGGCCCCGGCATGACGGAGCAACTTCATTTTTCTGAGCTCTGGCCGCACTGGCCAGAGCTGCTGGCGGGGCTGTGGGTCACCGTGCAGCTGACGGTGCTGGCGACGGCGGGCGGCCTGGCGATAGGCATTTTCGGTGCCGCCATTCGCAGCGGGCGGGCGACGTGGTTCAGCCGCATCTGGGGCGGCTACGTGGAGCTGATACGCAATACGCCGTTCGTAGTGCAGCTGTTTTTTATCGTCTTTGGCCTGCCCAACCTGGGCTTAAAGATGACCGCCGGTGAAGCCGCGCTGCTGGCGATGGTGATCAACCTCGGGGCCTACAGTACCGAGATCGTGCGCGCCGGGATTCAGGTGACCCCCAAGGGACAGTGGGAGGCCGGGCGCGTGCTGGGGCTGAGCCGCACGCAGACCTTTATCCAGGTGGTTCTGCCGCCGGCGCTGCAGCGGATTTATCCGGCGCTGGTGAGCCAGTGCATCATCGTGATGCTGGGGTCGTCGGTGGTTTCGCAGGTTTCCTATGAGGAGCTGACCTTCGCGGCGAACCTGATCCAGTCGCGAACCTTCCTCAGCTTTGAGGTCTATCTGGTTACCACGGGGATCTACCTGGTGCTGTCGATAACAATGCGCCAGCTGCTGATGGCAGCAGGGCGAAAATGGCTGGGAGTACGGGCATGATGGTCACCTTTACCGACTGGGACATTATCCGCAATCTGCTGCTGGCCGGGCGCTGGACGGTGCTGCTGTCGCTGGTGGCGTTTCTCGGCGGCGCGCTGGTGACGCTCCCGCTGCTGCTGCTGCGCCTCACCGGCGGCCGCCAGGTCAGGCGGCTGATCCGCGGCTACGTTGAGCTGTTCCAGGGAACGCCGCTATTAATGCAGCTGTTCCTCGCCTTCTTCGGCGTGGCGCTGTTCGGCATCGACGTCTCGCCGTGGACCGCCGCGTCGATGGCGCTGACCTTCTACACCAGCGCCTTTTTACTCGATATCTGGTTCGGTAGCATCCGCGCGCTGCCGAAAGGGCAGTGGGAGGCCTCGCGCTGCCTGGGGCTGAACTTCACCCAGACGCTGTGCCGGGTCGTTGCGCCGCAGGCGCTGCGCATCGCCATTGCCCCGACGGTGGGCTTCGCGGTGCAGGTGGTAAAAGGTACCGCCCTGGCGTCGATTATCGGCTTCGTCGAGCTGACCAAGGCCGGGACGATGCTGACCAACGTCACCTACCAGCCGTTTAAGGTCTTTGCGCTGGTGGCGCTGGGCTACTTCATTCTGTGCTACCCGCTGTCCCGCTACAGCCGCTATCTGGAGAACAAATTCAATGCCTCTCATCACCATTAATCAGATGCAGAAGTACTACGGCGACAACCACGTGCTCAAAGGCGTCGATCTGGATATCGATATGGGCGAGGTTATCTCGATTATCGGCCGCAGCGGGTCGGGAAAAAGCACGCTGCTGCGCTGCATCAATGGCCTGGAAGGGTATCAGGACGGCAGCATTAAGCTGGGCGGGATGACCATCACCGACCGCGATTCGCAGGCCCGCGAGATCAGCCGCTCCGTCGGGATGGTGTTCCAGAACTTTAACCTGTTCCCGCACATGACGGCGCTGGAAAACGTGATGCTGGCCCCGCGGCGGGTGCTGAAAAAGAGCGCCGCCGAGTGCCGCGAGCTGGCGCGGCAGATGCTGGAAAAAGTGGGGCTTGGCGACCGCCTGGACTACTATCCGGCCAATCTTTCCGGCGGCCAGCAGCAGCGGGTGGCGATTGCCCGGGCGCTGGCGATGTCGCCGAAGGTCCTGCTCTGCGATGAGATAACCTCGGCGCTGGACCCCGAGCTGGTTGGCGAAGTGCTCAAGGTCCTTGAGCAGCTGGCCGCCGAGGGCATGACGCTGATCCTCGTGACCCATGAAATGAATTTTGCCCGTGAAGTGGGCGACCGCGTGGTGTTTATGCATCAGGGGCGCGTCTGGGAGCAGGGCGACAGCAAGACGCTGTTCGCCAACCCGCAGACCCTCGAGCTGAAGCAGTTTATCTCCTCCGTGCGCGGCTTAAATCAATAAGGAATTAA
Source organism: Klebsiella terrigena (assembly GCF_006539725.1). Lineage (GTDB taxonomy): Bacteria > Pseudomonadota > Gammaproteobacteria > Enterobacterales > Enterobacteriaceae > Klebsiella > Klebsiella terrigena. The sequence goes on from NZ_BJNO01000002.1 coordinate 126,715, forward strand.
CGATGGATATCACTCAGTTTTCGCAAATTAACCCGCCGCCGCGCCTGCTGATGGGGCCGGGACCGATCAACGCCGACCCGCGCGTGCTGCGCGCCATGTCGAGCCAGCTTATCGGCCAGTATGACCCGGCGATGACCCACTATATGAACGAAGTGATGGCCCTGTATCGCGGCGTGTTTCGCACCGATAACCGCTGGACGATGCTGGTAGACGGCACCTCGCGCGCCGGCATCGAGGCGATTCTGGTCTCCGCCATCCGTCCCGGCGACCGGGTGCTGGTGCCGGTATTTGGCCGCTTCGGTCACCTGCTGTGCGAAATCGCCCGCCGCTGCCGCGCCGAGGTCCATACCATTGAGGTGCCGTGGGGAGAGGTCTTCAGCCCGCAGCAGATTGAGGATGCCATCCGGCGCGTCCGCCCGCGCCTGCTGCTCACGGTGCAGGGCGATACCTCCACCACCATGCTGCAGCCGCTGGCCGAGCTGGGCGAAATCTGCCGCCGCTACGACGTGCTGTTCTATACCGATGCCACCGCGTCGCTGGGCGGTAACGCCCTCGAAAGCGATGCCTGGGGGCTGGACGCGGTATCGGCGGGGATGCAGAAGTGTCTCGGCGGCCCGTCCGGGACCTCGCCCGTGACCCTGAGCGCACGGATGGAGGAGGCTATTCGTCGCCGCAAGTGCGTAGAAGAGGGGATCCGCACCGAGGCCCATCTCGACGGCGTTGATGAGGCTATCTACTCCAACTACTTCGATCTCGGCATGATCATGGACTACTGGGGGCCGGAGCGCCTCAACCACCATACCGAGGCCACTTCGGCGCTGTTCGCCGCCCGCGAATGCGCCCGCCTGATCCTTGAGGAGGGGCTGGATAACGGCATTGCCCGGCATAAGCTGCACGGCGATGCGCTGCTGAAGGGGATCCAGGCGATGGGGCTGGAGACCTTCGGCGACCTCAGGCACAAGATGAACAACGTCCTCGGGGTCGTTATCCCGCAGGGGATCAACGGCGACCAGCTGCGTAAAATCATGCTCGACGATTTCGCGATAGAGATAGGCACCTCGTTCGGCCCGCTGCACGGCAAGGTATGGCGTATCGGCACGATGGGCTACAACGCGCGCAAGGATTGCGTAATGACCACCCTCAGCGCCCTGGAGTCGGTGCTGAACCACCTCAAGTTTGCCACCACCCAGGGCGCCGGTATGCAGGCGGCATGGGATCACTACCGCAGCGAGACTCCGCAATGAGCCAGACGGTACGCCAGCAGGCGGAGTGGGCGCAGGCCGCGGCGCGGGTGATGGCGCGGGCCGACGAGCTGGCCGCGATCAGCGAAAGCGCGGATGCGCTGACCCGGGTCTATCTTTCACCGCAGCATCTGCAGGCTAACCAGCAGGTCGCCCGCTGGATGAGCGAGGCCGGGATGCGCGTCTGGCAGGATAGCGTCGGCAATATCTGCGGCCGCTACGAAGGTGAGCAGGAGGGCGCGGCGGCTATTTTGCTGGGTTCGCATCTCGATACCGTGCGCAATGCCGGGCGCTACGACGGCATGCTGGGGGTGCTGACGGCGATCGAGGTCGTACACAGCCTCTATCTGCAGGGACGACGGCCGGCGCGGGCGATTGAGATTGTCGGCTTCTGCGACGAGGAGGGGACCCGTTTCGGCATCACCCTGCTCGGCAGCCGGGGGGTGACCGGCACCTGGCCCGAGGGCTGGCTGGCGCAGACCGACGCCAAAGGCATCAGCGTGGCGCAGGCGATGGCGCAGGCCGGGCTCGATCCGACGCGGGTCGCGCGCTCTGCCCGCCGGGTGGAGGAGATTGCCGCCTATCTGGAGCTGCATATTGAGCAGGGGCCGTGCCTCGAACAGGCGGGGCTGGCGCTGGGCGTGGTTGAGGCGATCAACGGCGCGCGTCGCCTGAACTGCCGTTTTCTGGGCGAGGCGGGCCACGCGGGGACGGTACCGATGAGCCACCGCCGGGACGCGCTGGCCGCCGCCGCCGAATGGATGACGCTGATTGAGAGCCGTACCCGCCAGCAGGGGGGCAACCTCGTGGCGACGGTGGGCACCCTGCACTGCGCGCCGGGGGCGGTCAACGTGATCCCCGGCGAGGTCACGCTGAGCCTTGATATTCGCGGTCCGCACGAGGATCCGCTGGAGGCGCTGCTGGATACGCTGCTCGACGATGCGCGGACGATTGCCGACCGCCGCGGCCTGCAGTTTGGCTGCGAGGAGTTCTACCGGATTGCGGCCACCGCCTGCGATCAGCGGCTGCAGCAGGTGCTGAGTACGGCCGTGTGCCGGGTGCAGGATTGCTCCCTGTCGCTGCCGAGCGGCGCCGGACACGACGCCATCGCGATGGCCGAACGCTGGCCGGTAGGTATGCTGTTTGTCCGCTGCAAAGGCGGCGTCAGCCATCACCCTGCGGAGTCGGTGACGGCGGCGGACGTTGCGCTGGCGATCGCCGCGTTTAGCCAGGCAACCCTCGCCCTGAGCGATATGACCTGACGCTCTTCCCCCCGCGTTGGCGCCGGAAAACCGGGGGGATGTGTAAAGAAATTAGCACTAAATGCTAAAAATGCCGCAGGCGATCGCTATACCATCCGCGGCACTGACCTCGTCGCCATGGATTGGTAGTCAGTTGGAAAAATTCCGCGGGGTCAGTCCACTCTCTTCCTCCACCGTTGATACCCCCTTAGTGCTCCTGATTTACGCCGCCGCAATGCGGGTTTTTGATGTGCCGAATCTCATCGGGCTGGTATGCTGCGTTTTGAGAGAGACAACGTTGTTTGAGAGACATGCCAATGCCTGATTTACAAAAACATTTGCCTCCCAAGGCCCCGCTGGCCGCTGGCCGGGCCAACCTGCTGCCCGCGCTATTGGTGATTATCGCCGTATCGGCGCTCTGTATTTTTATCTCAAAACCCTTAGGCCCCTGGAACGTGATATTTGCCAACTCCGGACTCTATATCGATCTGCTGGCCCTGCTGTTTCTGGTATTTATGCTGTGGAATTCGGCAAAAGTCAGAATGAGCCACGTGGCGGTAAACTGGGTGCGCTACGGGCTGCTGCTGTGGATCGCCGGCGGTACCTTCGATTTAATGGATGAGATTTTCGTCCAGCCGCGATGGATGGGCTACTACTGCGAAGATCTGCTGCGCCTGTCCGGCATGCTCCTGACCACTATCGGGATCTACAAAATTATCGATCGCATTAACATCCTCTACGTCGACGCGCGCTCGCAGTCGCTGAAGGATGAATTAACCCAGCTGCCCAACCGGCGCTTCTTTATCGATACCATTCGCGAAAAGCAGGGCCACCAGCTGGCGCTGATGATTCTCGATATCGACTTCTTCAAGAAAATAAATGACACCTACGGCCACCTGATGGGCGATGAGGTGCTGTTTGCGCTCGGCAAGCAGCTGGCAAAATTAACCAGCGACAAAATACAGCCGGCGAGGATTGGCGGCGAAGAGTTCGCCATTATCGTCGACGGGATGTCGCCAGAAGAGGTGCGTAGCCTGGCGCAGTCGATTCTGGAGAACGTCCGCACCATTCTGATTAACAGCGATTACCCGCTGTCGGTGAGCATTGGCGTCGGCATGCGCGGGCGCGATGAGCCGCAGGAGGCGTTTATCAAGAAAGTAGATGAAGCGCTCTACAAGGCGAAAAACAGCGGCCGCGGCCGGGTGGAGTGGGCCGCAGCCTGAGGCGGAAATTACGCCTGCTGCGCGCTGCGGCAGTGGCGACGATATTCTGAAGGAGAGCGCTCGGTGTAGCGTTTAAAGACCCGGCAAAAATAGTTGCTGTCAACGAAGCCGCAGTTATGGGCGATCTCTTTGACCTTTAAATCATAGCCGCGCAGCAGCTTTTTGGCTTTTTCCAGCCGGACGCGGGTCAGATATTCGTTGAACCCAACGGAGCCCGACTTCTGGAATATATGCGAGAGGTAGTTGGGGGTAATATGGAAACGTTTCGCCACCGACTCCCGGGTTAAGGGCTGGCTGAGGTTGTCCTCCAGAAAATCCTGGACGGCCAAAAACAGATCGCGGCTCCGGCTAACCTGCATCTCAAGGCCGACGAGCTGCTCAAGACAATGGTTTAATAGTGCAGACACCACCAGCCTGGCGGTGACCGGGTCCGGCTGAAGGCAGATTTCATTCAGCGCCAACAGCAGATACGATCCGACGCGAGGCCCCAGTCGGGCGACGTTCTGCTTCTCCGTGTGCAGCTGCTTGCCATCCCAGCGCTGGATGCAGAATCCCAGCTTTTGTCTACCGAACAGGATACTCAGCGTAGAAGCCGGGCCGGTCCACTCCGGTAGCGTCCATTTCCCTGCCTGCACGTACAGCACCTGCGATAGCGTTAGCTGGCTATCAGACAGCGGCAAACCGCGCTCTTTAAGCTCGCCATCGAGGACAATTTCCAGCCGGGGGAAGGGCACTTTATAGGCCAGCTCAGGGACCGATACGTCCGGCTCCGGGAATCTGACCTGCAGCGTATCCTGCTGATTGACCAGGCGATGTAGAATTTCAGGCAGATCCGCAATCATCCTCTAAACCCCGAAAGATAGCTATTATCCTTTTGATTATAAACTATTTTATAAATTAATGACGCGATTGGATCACCTTGCAGAGCGCTGGCTTCGCCGCGGGCGGTAGCAGATGCGAAGATTTTGATGGCAATCACAGTTTGCTCTCCCGCGTACGGATATCCAGTTTTTCGTAGGATTAGCCTCATGTATTTCAGCAGGCCGGCGTTTAAAGTTTATTTCGTGTTATCGAAAGGTTAAGGGAAATAAATATGGAACATCAGTCTGCCGTATATCTGGATGCGCTTGGCGCCAATATTGCGCTCACAGAAAAGATGAAAGAGGAGCTGAATACCCTCGGCTACACTGTGGTGCATCGCGTCGCCGACCCGCAATGGCTGGAAGCAATGCGGGACCTTATCGACGCGATTGTTGAGAAAGAGGGGGATAATCTCGCCATCGAACACCATCAGGAAGCCACGGCGACCCGTATTGCCAACCTGATTAACAAGGGGGTGATTTGGGAGAAAGTTTGGTCCCATCCGCTGATCCTCTCCGCCTGTCGCTATATTTTTCAGGGCGATTTTAAGGTTTCCAGCCTCAACGCGCGGGAAGCGTTGCGCAACGGCGGCAGCCAGCCGCTACATGCCGACTGGAAAAAACCGCGGCCGGATTTTCCGAAAGTGCATCTGGTCAATACGATTTGGGCCATTGATGATTTAAGCGCCGAAAATGGCGCACCGCGCATTATTCCCGGCACTCATCTGCGACCGGAACTGCCGGAGGAGGTGCTGGAGGACCCCGAACTGCCGCATCCTGACGAGGTGGTGTTCGCCGCGCCAGCGGGAAGCGTGATGATTTATAACGCCCATACCTGGCATGGCGGCACCTGTAATCACATCGGCAGCAGAAGGCGCGTGCTGCACGGCCTCTATATTGACAGACAAGATACGCCGCAGCAGGACCAGCAGCGCTGGCTCAAACCCGAAACGGCAAGTCGTCTCACGCCGGCGCAAAAATGGTTGCTTGATGTGAAGTAGGCCAGCGCAATAAGGGCGGATTCAGGGGATCCGCCCTTTGCTGAAGAGACGCTCAGGGAATGTCCAGATAGACGACCGGTTTTTTCATGATGCACTTCACCGCCTCAATAATCTGCTGCGGCTGAAGTAAAAAAGTTTTGATACTGGTTTTAATGGTTCGAACGCCGATAAACCGTTGCGCATCGTCAATTTCAATATCTGTCACCAGCAGCACCACGTCGGCGTGGGTAATATCGTCAGGGTTGATCTTATTCTCAACGCCTAATGCGCCCTGGGTTTCAATTTTCATATGCCATTTTTCATGGTGCCCGACTTTTACCAAACGTTCCGCCGCCATATAGGTATGCGCCACGCCGCTGACGCAGGCGGTCACCGCTACGATATTCAGTTCCATATTCTCCTCCGGGCGCTAGCCGCCGATGGTGACGTGAAAACCCGCTTTCTCAGCCATCATCCTGAATGGCTCAATCTGTGAGGCGTCCGGGGCTTTAATTTTCGCCATCGACCACTTCCTGCCGAGCAGCGCGTATTTAGGCTCGCCATATTGATGGAACGGGAGAAGATGGATTTCAGGAAGCTTAAAGGGCGCCAGAAACGCCAGAATTTGCCGGAAGTTCGCTTCGCTAAGCGTATACCCGGGAATGAGCGGAACCCTGGGAATAACCTGAATGCGCTTGTCCACCAGCCTGCTGAAATTATCTAACACCCGCGGTACATCGATCCGCAGCTGAGCCTGTGCACGTTCAATATCCATGATTTTCAGATCGAACAGCACCTCATTGCACTGTCTGGCGAGCAGGTAAAAGCGGCTGAATGCAGCATCGCCTGCCGTTTCAATTGCCGTGCGTATTCCCAGCTGGCGTAAGGTTTGCAGGAAGCGGGTTGCAAACCCGGCCTGCATTAATACTTCGCCGCCTGACAGGGTGACGCCGCCGCCGGAGGCGCGAAAGAAAACGTCATCCTTGAGGACTTCCTTAACTAAATCATTCAGCGTGACGTCGCGGCCGATTTGCTCCCATGCGCCGGAGGGACACTCTTCGACATCCTGCTGGCAGCGCGTACAGCGCAGGCATTTGCTCTCCCGGCGTACGGTCTCTATTTTAGCTGAGATAGACTCCGGGTTGGCGCACCACGGACAGAGGTGCGGACAGCCTTTAAAAAAGACCACCGTCCTGATCCCCAGGCCATCGTTCAGCGAGTAGCGCTGGATGTTAAAAATGCGCGCCCGATCGGCGCGCGTCTCCAGAACCTCACAGCTGATGCGCGGTGCGGTGGATAATGTCATCCTGAATCTCCTTTGATAGCTCGACAAAGAAGGCGCTGTAACCCGCGACGCGTACCACCAGACCGGCAAAATCCTGGGGACGCTGCTGCGCTTCGCGCAGGGTATCGGCATTGACCACGTTGAACTGGATATGCTGAAGCTTGAGTTTGCTGAATGCCTGCAAAAAGTCAGCCAGCTTATTGAGGCCGCCGTCGCCGGCAAGGGTAGCTGGCGTAAACTTCACGTTAAGCAGCGTACCGTTGGATAAAAGATAGTTGTCCAGCTTGCTGACGGATTTCAGTACCGCCGTCGGCCCTTGAGAGTCCTGGCCGACCATGGGTGAGAGCCCGCCGTCGGCTAGCCGATCGCCAGCCAGACGACCGTCTGGCGTGGCGCCGACGACTGACCCCAGGGGCACATGCGCTGAGACGGTGTAGGAGCCCGGCGTGAAATGTCCGCCGCGCGGATTGAGATGTTGCTCGACTTCTTTACAATAAAAACGCAGCAAATCGGCGCTGATATTGTCGACCTCATCGATATCATTGCCATATTTTTCAAAACGGTTAATCAGCCGCGCGCGGATTTTTTCCCCTTCCTTGGTTTTGAAATTGGCCTTAAGAACCTGAATGAGCTCATCAAAACTCATCCGCTGCTGCTCAAAAACCATTCCCTTTAGCGCATGCAGAGAGTCGCTAAGGTTGGCGATACCAATGCCCTGCACGCCGGAGAAGTTATAGCGCGCTCCGCCCTCGGTGATATCTTTACCGCGTTCAATACAGTCCAGAATAAAAGAGGAGAGCAGGGGAACCGGCGCCTGGTCGCGATGGCCGATATCGCAAATATTGCTGCCGTTAATCATCAGCTTGATGTAGTGGCGAATTTTTTCGCGGATTTGGTTGAGCAGTCCGTTCCAGCTCACGTCGGGATTGCCTTCATTCTCGAGGATGACGATCTCCATAACCTTGAGCAGGTTAAACATCGCAATATCGTGCAGTCCGTAAGTTCGCCCGGGGATCGACAGCTCAACGCAGCCGACGACAGCGTAATCGCGAGCATCCTCGAGCGATACCCCGCGATTCAGAAACGCCGGAATCACGACTTCATCATTAAAGACCTGCGGGATACCTGTCCCAAAGCGGATCGTTTCCGCGGTCTTACGCAGGAACGCACGGTCGATCAGTTCATTGATGCGAACGCCAAGATTAGGCTGCGGTAGCCGGACTTCCTGATACGCATCCAAAGCCAGAAACGAGAGTACGTTCACCGCGCTGCGCCCGGTTTCGCTTAGTCCGCCGAGCAACGCGGTGTAGCCGGTTGGGAAGCCGGCAAAGTAGCGAGCGCTGCTTGACGAGCGCAGCAGGACGATATCGTTGCACTTGACCCACAATGACTCCAGCAGCTCCTGCAGGAAAGCCGGATCCTGGCCCCGATTTAACGATGTCTGATAGAACGGCAGCATGTACTGGTCGAAGCGCCCCAGCGAGAGGGAGCTGGCGTTAGACTCATGCTGCAAAATAATATTCATATACCAGAACAGCTGGCAGGCCTGGTAGAAATCCTCCGGGCGATGAACCGCGTTATGCCGGGAGATCGCGGCGATGGCGGCGAGCTCCTGACGCCGCCTGGCGTCGCTGCAGGCGGCGGCCATCTCGTCGGCCAGCAGCGCATAGCGCAGAATGTGCCGCTGCGAGGCCTCCAGCAGAATCAGCGCGGCCTGATAGAAGTGGTTGCATGGCGCGCTTTCGGCTGCTGCCCTGAGTTCTGCAACCAGGGCCGCGAGGCCATTATTGAGCAGTCGGGGGTAGTCGATAATGATATGCCCCTGGCCCTTATCGGTCTGGTTGACGCTGAAAATCTGGGTGCTGACGGCCGCTTTGACCTCATCGGTCATGCGGGCGTTAATAAAGTCTTTCATCGAGCGCTTTTCCCAGTAAGGAAACAGCGCTTCGCGGTAAATACGCTTATCTTCTTCGCTGATGGCAAAACGATCCTGGGGGCGAGAGGCGAAACCGTCCAGTTCGTTCAGTAACCAGTAAGGGTCCATTTCCGGGGAGACGATCCCGGCCCGCGGCTTGACCGTGCGGTTGCCGGCAACGAGTTCATCCTCACGAATCGAGATCTGCACATGGTCAAGGATCCACGCGGTGGCTTTCGCCCGGCGTAACACTACCGGCTCACCCGCCGTTTGTTTGTGGCTTGCGGTATACAGCAGCGCCCGCTCAAGCGAGATCTCCCGCGGCTGGGCGAACAACCTCTCTTTTAAGCGTTGAGTACGATTCGTCATGACAAACTCCATGTTAGTCCGGCGGAGCGCCAGCGCGCTCCGCTCTGTTCAGGCTTTCTGTGCAAGATGGCCGTCGATTTTTTGCATGATGGCCTCCGCGCGTTTCACCGCATCGCTGATATTGACGCGGACGATGGTTTTAGCGGAAAAACGCTCTTCAAACTTGATGCCGATATCCCTGGTCATGATCACGATATCGGCGCGGGCGACATCCTCCGCCGTCAGTTCGTTTTCGATCCCGATAGAGCCCTGGGTCTCGACTTTGATCTGCCAGCCTTTAGCTTTGGCGGCGCTCTCCAGCGACTCGGCGGCCATATAGGTATGCGCGACTCCTGACGGGCAGGCGGTGACGGCAATAATGTGGGTCATAGACTTATCCTCTCTGCTTCTCAGTTAATTTCGAAATCAAGATCCAGCTCGTCATCGGCATTAGCGGCCGGCGTTTTCTTTTTTGTCAGCGCCTTAAGCGTGATGACGCAGGCGGCGGTGACGCAGGCGCCGACCAGCAGGCCCGCGATAAATCCGCCTTTACCCTGCACGACCGGCAGCACGATTAGCCCGCCCCAGCCGGCATAGCACTGGACGCCGAGCAGGGCGGTGGTGACGCAGCCGCTGGCGGCGCCAATCATAATGGAGGGGATCACCCGCAGCGGGTCGGCGGCAGCAAAGGGGATGGCACCTTCGGAGACGCCTACACAGCCCATCACCAGCGCGGCTTTGCCGGTTTCACGCTCTTCGGCGCTGAAATATTTGCGCCCAACAAGCGTTGCCAGCCCCATGCCCAGCGGTGGAATGGCGATACCGACGGCGGCGATGGCCACGACGCTATAAATGCCCTGGGAGACGCAAATCAGCATAAAGGCGTAAGCCACTTTATTCACCGGGCCGCCCATGTCGAAGGCCAGCATCAGGCCCATGATGATGGCGAGCAGGACAATACTGCCCTCGCGCATTCCCTGGAGCCATCCGGTCAGGCTGGCGGTCAGCGCACCGACCGGCTCGCCTAACCCCCACATCATGATCCCGGCGGTTATAAATGTGCCGACGATCGGGATGACAAATATAGGCATCACCGAACGCAGCACCTTGTGGACCGGGATCTTCTTGAGGTAATAGACCACCAGACCGCCGATCATCCCGGCGATCAGCGCGCCAAAGAAGCCGGCGCCAAAGCTGTTGCCTACCCACGCCCCGATGGCGCAGGGCGCCAGAGCCCCACGATCCGCTATGGAGTAGCCGATATACGCTGCCAGAAAGGGCACCATCAGCGTTAAACCGGCGACGCCAATATCAAACAGTTTTTTCAGATTCGGATCGGTCGCGACATCCGGGACCGCGCCCTTGCCGTACAGCATGACGGAGATGGCGAGCAGGATGCCGCCGGAGACCACGAAGGGGATCATATGTGAAACGCCGGTCATGAGATGCTGGCGTGTATTTTTTAGTATTTGCACCAGTTCGTTCATTGCTTGCTCCTGAGCGTGCTCTTCGCTCGTGACGGTATTGATGCCTCAACAGTAGGAAAATGGCGGTACAGAAAATAGAAGAGAAAAAGTGCATTTACTGGATATTTGTAAGGTGAGAATAAAATTGCGATCCACCTCAAATCTTAGCGTTGGCGGGTGTAAAACCAATTTACATACCGCATTTGTGACCGCGGGCATGAAAAAGAATGCTGTGTACAATAGTCCAGTAATTAAGAGTTATTTCGCGTAGTGCTGGCAGGGTTCTTTCTTTACCTTTTGGGTAACTAACGTATTGCTCAGGAGAAAGGCGATGGCTCTGGTCATTAAATTCATATGCGATTTGTCGAATGGCGTTCACGCCCGCCCGGCCAGTCTGGTCGAAACGCGCTGCAATACCTTTTCGTCCACCGTTGACTGGCTGAATACGCGCAGCACAAGGCGCGGGAATGCGAAAAGCGCGCTGGCCATCATCGGTACCGATACCGTTAAGGGGGATGAGTGTCAGTTAATCATCAGCGGCGATGACGAGCAGCAGGCCTTTGCCGCGCTGTCGACGTTTATTGTGGAGGAGTTTCCGCACTGCGATACGCCGCTGGCAAGGGTGAACAGCGTAGACGTGCAGCCGGTTCCTGAATCGCTTTCCCGCCTGAACCCGACGCTATTTCGCGGCCAGCCCGTCTGTGGAGGGAGTGCGGGAGGCAGGCTCAGTCATCTGAAGTCTCTTGCGCTCAGCGATCTCGGGCCGCTGCCCGCTGCCGGCAGTATTGAAGAGGAGCAGGCGCTGCTGGATAAGGGATTGCTGCTCCTGGTGAGGAATATCGAATTCCGCCTGCTGGACAACGACGGTACCGCCGGCGCCATCCTTGAAGCGCATCGTTCTCTGGCAACCGATGCTTCCTTGCGCCAGCATCTGCTCGACGGGCTGCTTGACGGATTGAGCTGCGCACAGGCGGTTGTCGCCAGCGGCGAGCACTTCTGCTCCCGGTTTAGCGAATCCGCGAATAGCTACCTGCAGGAAAGGGTGCTCGACGTCCGCGATATCTGCTTTCAGCTGCTGCAGCATATCTACGGCGAGGCCCGTTTTTCGGCGCCGGGACAGCTGAACGCGCCGTCAGTTTGTCTGGCAGAAGAGCTAACGCCCGGCCAGTTTCTTGAACTGGACAAGACCCTGCTCAAAGGCCTGCTGCTGCGCAGCGGCGGGACCACCTCGCATACCGTGATTCTGGCGCGTTCGTTTAATATTCCTACGCTGGTTGGCGTCGATATGGACGCGCTGCTCCCCTGGGTCGGCCAGGCGGTGCATATCGACGGCAACGCCGGGCTGGTGGTGGTCAATCCCGATGAGGCGGTCGCGCGCTATTATCAGCAGGAGGCCTGGGTTCAGGCGCAGGTGCATAGCCAGCAGCAGGCGTGGCTGGACAAGGAAGGGCAGACCCAGGACGGCCTGCGTCTGGAGGTGGCGGCAAATATCGCGCACGCCGTTGAAGCCGCTGCGGCATTCAATAACGGGGCGCAGTCGGTAGGTTTGTTCCGCACCGAAATGCTGTATATGGACCGGCCAGGCGCGCCGTCCGAGTCCGAGCTCTATAATATTTTCTGCCAGGCGCTGGAGCCGGCCGCTGGGCGCAGCATTATCATCCGCACGATGGATATCGGTGGCGATAAGCCGGTGCCCTATCTGAATATTCCTGCTGAAAACAATCCGTTCCTCGGCTACCGTGCGGTGCGGATTTATGAAGAGTATCAGGCGCTGTTTCATACCCAGCTCAGGGCCATTCTGCGCGCCTCCGCGCACGGTTCGCTGAAAATCATGATCCCGATGATTTCGTCGATGGAGGAGATTCTGTGGGTGAAAGATCGGCTGGCGGAAGTCAGGCAATCGCTGCGCGATGAACATATCCCGTTTGATGAGAAGATCCCGCTCGGCATCATGCTGGAAGTGCCGTCGGTGATGTTCATCATCGATCAGTGCTGCGAAGAGGTCGATTTCTTTAGTATCGGGAGTAATGACCTGACGCAATATTTGCTGGCGGTAGACCGCGATAACGCGAAAGTGACGCGTCACTATAACAGCCTCAACCCCGCTTTTTTACGCGCGCTGGACTACGCGGTTCAGGCCGTGCATCGCCAGGGAAAATGGATTGGTCTTTGCGGCGAGCTGGGCGCGAAGGGCTCCGTCTTGCCGCTGCTGGTCGGCCTCGGAGTGGATGAGCTGAGCATGAGCTCGCCGTCAATTCCGGCCGCGAAATCGCGCCTGGCGCAGCTCGATAGCCGGGCGTGTCGCCAGCTGCTGAACCAGGCAATGCGGTGCCGAACCTCGCTGGAGGTGGAACATCTGCTGGCCCAGTTCCGTATGACCCAGCAGGACGCCCCGCTGATCGCCAGCCAGTGCATCACCCTGAACAGCGACTGGCGCAGCAAAGAGGAGGTGATTAAAGGCATGACTGACAACCTTCTGCTGGCGGGCCGCTGCCGCTATCCACGCAAGCTGGAGGCCGATCTCTGGGCGCGGGAGGCCGTATTCTCCACCGGGCTGGGCTTCAGTTTCGCCATTCCGCACAGCAAGTCGGAACATATCGAACAATCGACCATCAGCGTTGCCCGCCTGGCTCAGCCGGTGGCGTGGGGCGACGACGAGGTGCAGTTTGTCATTATGCTGACGCTGAATAAGCACGCCGCCGGCGACCAGCATATGCGCATTTTCTCCCGTCTGGCGCGGCGCATTATGCATGAAGCGTTCAGAAACTCGCTGGTCATGGCACAGAGCAGCGACGCTATTGCTGAACTGCTACACCGCGAACTCGAACTGTAAAGCGCTGCGGACTCTGCGGACCTGAGAAGGGCGCGGAAAAAGCAGATACCCGAGCCCGGCGTCTTCGAGAGTCAGGCCGCGTCAGCGACGCGGCCTCTATTCTGCAGGCCAATGCCAGTAGCGTTTCCTGAGGGATCCTGTGCATTATTCCTGAATAGAGAATCGTCCAGCGTATCTGGCGTTCCACTTATAACAACATTTACAGCGTTAACGCCTGTTCCGCATGATAGATTGATGGGTAGCGATTTTATGGCTTTTATTGAATTGCCAGTGAACGCGTCGGTGCGATTTAATATTCGGGTAGTGATAGTAAAATTCCCCTTGGGCTGTGTGGATGCAAATAGAGAAAACGGAAATAACATAGTTAAAAGGCCGGGTGTTACCATCACTCTTTTAGTAAAACGTCCCTGTTTTATCAGGTGTAATAAATAAGAAAAAATACACATAAAATAAAACACCTACCTCTATGATTCATAATGCTCTACATACTTAATGTAGTAGCAGACTCCATCCGAAAGATAAGTGATGTTGTAAGTCCCCCTGAAATTATAGGATCTCAGGGGAAAGAAAATATCTTTAATAGAGACCATCCCGGTCGCTCAATCCACTGTCCAGGCCTCGCTAAACGCTTCGCAGATAAAAATCTCAGCCAGCCCGCTGATTTGTTTCAAGCGTAACACTTCGTCCTGGTCCATCCCGAGTTCTTCACCGATCCGTTTTTCATTCCATCCCAGACGCGATAAGTCCCGTACAATATCGGACATTGCCGCAATCTGATGCTTTCCTCTGGCGCGATTATGCCGGATTGTGGCGGCAATGCGTTCTTTTTGTCCCCGCTGTGAGTCCTTGATAAGGGTGACGGGAAGATACCCATAAAGTCGACGAAACAGTTCCGGTCGTGACGATCCAATAAGATGCCGGTGAAACCCGTCAACAACAAGGTGTGTGTCCTGGTTCCGGGAAACGACAACCGGTTGTGTGAATCCATCCGCTTCGATAGAACGTTCCAGGAGTTTCTTCTCGACTGTCGCCATAACGTTTGGATTATAGTCATTGGCTTTTATTGACGAAGCCTTTACCCAAAGAACGCAATCTACAGGTTCATTACAGAAGGGGCTATGAATATGGATCAACTTTTTTAATTCGTTAATGGCCTGTATTTTACTGTTTACATCCTCAAAGGACCCCAGATAGCTGGCTACAGATTTCATTATCTCAGATGTCATTGCATTATTTTCCATTCTTCTCTTTTTTTACGTATTAACTGGCAATATTTTTCATAGTGCTTTGATTTTGTAGGACTGAACGATAGCAGCCGGCACCAGAAGTCATTTTTGAGTATTGTTTTACAAATTCTTCGCCAGGATGGCACATCCCGATAACCCAGATCGTTCTCCTGTGTGTCAGGAATATCCTCCGGATAATCCCGGACCTTATACCAGCTCAGGTAGATTGCAATTTTATTGCGATAATGCTCCGCGGTGCTGGCCGGCATGCTGTCCAGCAAAAACATGGCATAGCTTCGCCAGGTGAGATGCGCTGGTTTCTGAATTTTTGTGTTGAGGGCAAAATACCCTCCGCTTTGGTTGGCGTAAATAGCGCCACTATGCGCACCACAGACCCGCCGACACATTTTCTCCCAGGTTTCAGGTTCGAGCGTGTGATACAGCCATAACCCCCGCCGCTGTTCAGGACCAAAGGGCTCACAAACCCTCATGTTTCTTAATGGCACCCCTGCGCGATACATCAAATCATAGAGCGGGTTATAAGGAAGTTTGGATTTCGCGTTAAAGATCCAGATATCCCTGGTCTTCCAGTCATACAGCGGGTAGCAGGTGTAGCTGAAACCTTCCGGAGAAGCGGTTGTCCAGGGTTTGTCAGTTGCATAACGTAATTTCTTTTTCGATGTTAGCGCCATATATCTGTGCAATGACTCATCCGTGCGAATGCCAATTAATGAAGCCAAACTTCGTCCTGCAGCGAGCCATGTTATAAATTCAGGAATAAATGACTCGAAGGTCATGGCATCTTCATAAAACGGAAAGAAAGCGGGATCGGTGATCGCATCCTCAGGTGGCTGACGAACCCATTCAACGCCCGGTTGCCAGGCCGTCCACTCTGGCTGGTACTGTGATACGCCACTGACGGTGGTTAGTGGTAAGGCCACCCAGTAAAAATGGGAGATGACATCCTGATAGGTGCTCTTCATTACCTGGATATGCTGAACAGTTAAGGAATACTGAGCTTCCCAGTCAACGAAAAGAACACTAAATTTTTTGCGTTTTTGCCTGGCTACGGCTGCAGCTAAATGGAACAGTACGGTCGAATCTTTCCCCCCTGAAAAAGATAAACATACCCCCGCGAAAGTATCGAATACCCACTCCAGACGTAATATGGCGGCATCAAATACATCAATATCGAGTTTTAAAGGATTCACGCGTTCCTCACGTAATAGTTCATTAGTTCCAGCCTTATTCCATTGCCGGTCGATCACGTTAAGGGGGGGAACTGGCGTCCCCGGGCGTGGAACCGGATCGGGGAAGTGTCCCCTTAGGGGACATTGAAGGTAACGACATAGTTCGTAGATGTTATTCGGCTCATGGTGGGGTTAGGTGGCGAACCGCCTGCGGTCACGCTGCAGCCTATCGGGACGAAGATTGCCGGTTGGTACGTAGTGTATGTCTCCACGGGGCAATCCCCACCCCCTCCGGTCGTGTATGTTTCTACGATGCTAGTGTCGGCAGCCATAAGGGTGAATTCTAAGTTGTAGCCGTGTTCCGTGAAGCCGCTGGCTGTTGTCGTGATCAGAGCGTCGCAAAGGAATAATTCACACGTAAGCATGTCGGGGTATTGCACCGAGATGGTACCAGTGAAATGCTCCAGAGGGATATTTTTGCTGGTCCACGGGTTGACATCCATATAGCAAGTGACGTCCAGGGAGTGCCGCACATTAACGGTGGGGGGGACTTTAGCTGCGAGATCAGCCAGCGTGCTCGCGATGGCTGATGGTCCGTCGTTCCAATAATTGACGAGGGTGTTGCTGGGGCGGTCGTAGATAGTGCAGTTAGATACTCTTGCGTCAGATGACATTATTAGTATCGATTCGACATTGTTCGGCGTGTTGTAGTTTGGAGAGAGCAGGTAATCGGTCTTGGTCGTACCAGCATGCGCGAACCCGGAGGTGAGCGCGGCGAGGATTATCAGAAATTTCATGATCTATGTTCCAATATTATTTGTGAGGGCGCCAGCAGCATTAAACAAACTATTTTCCCAAATATCCCATCGACGTCATACGTTTGCACCCGTCGTACAGCCTCATCGTGAGAACTAACTGCCGACGAGTTTGCTCATAAAAAAGCCGCACCCGTTGATCCTGATGGTTTTGTAACGCTCGCGGCGACAAGGTGGTCCTCTGACTGTCAAAACAAGGGCTCAGCCAATCAAATCCATTACTCATTTTTCCGATTTGCATTTTATGTGGATGTTGTTCAAAACCACCGAATTCAAAAAAATAACCGAGTTGGGCAATAGTACTTCTGAGCTGCCAGTGCGTTCGCGTAAAAAACAAGAAATCGTCCATATACCTTGCATAATAAAATCCGTCATTCTCTTTTGGTTCGGTGAAATAACCATCTATGTGTTACGGTAAAGCTGCACCAGTTAGCGGGCTAAGCGCACATCCCCGGGGAATACCTGCAAGGGGGCATGTATTTCCCCACCGAACTCAACGCTGTAAAACACATATTGTTCAAGAGGTGAGGTGAGATATCACAAGAAATCATAAAGCATCATTACTTATAATTCAGATTAATATATGTCAATTACAGGTATTCAAATCTCAGGTTAATCACAGATACAAAACTTCCGCCTGTAACCTTTCCGGGTTTTGTCGCTACATATCCAGCATCAATTGGCAGATAATAACTGCTACCGGATGAATGCATAACAGTAAACGTTCTGTCGCCTGCAGGTCTGGCAAGAGTACCATTAACGTACACTTTCATTCCTAACCCACTGGCACTCCCCGTATTTTTAAATAAATCAGGGTTATCATTATCGGCTATGCCAAATGCAACAACGTTTACTATTGGGGGTAATGGGCACGTTATTCCTATTTTTACATTGTGACTATTAGTTCGATTGTTGTTGATAAATAACTTAGCAGGTATATCATCAAAAAAAACTGTATAGATAGGCTTATCAAATGAACAAGTATTAATAGGCCATTGTCGAGTCACTGTAAAGGATGTCGTGTCTCTATATGCTGCCATAACAGAGGTGGAAGTCATATAAAAAACCATAAAAAATATGATTATCGTAGATACCCCATAGCTGATTTTCATTACAAATTCATCCCGTGTATTTTGTGAAACAATCCATCAACATTGGCCACCGACCATGTGAGAGCTTTCTCCTGAAGACGCTTTAGTATTACTAGTATCCCCGATTTCATTAAGGTAACCATGTGGAGTACCTTTTCGTGTCATTATCCACCCATTCCCGGACTATTATTTTTAATTGCATGGTCATTTACTGGCATTCAGCGGTGATCCTGTTAATGACAGACGTCTTTGTCATGTCGCTAAGACTGTAACTGGTAGTGCAGGACTGACCACTATCTTTACCCCATTTCGCGCTGATTTCCCCTCGTTCTGGCATGCCTGCCATGTAAACTTGTCCGTCATCACCCACAAGACCGGTGGAGTTAACGGTGGTTACAACAGTGCCAAATGGTAATACTTTACCCTTGTGCATCAGTGTGAACAGGATGCGCTGACCCCGACGAACATTAAAGTCAGTCCTCACAATGGCCCCCTTTGTTGGCACAACGTTCGCCACGCCACCGTCGGCAAGATCGGTTTCATCATCCAGGGCTTGGGTATCGACAGCCACGCGGTTTTCACGATAGGCAGAGGTATAAGGCTTGATTGTAAATCCCCGCCAGTCGGTTCTGACGCCGGGTTCATTCTGAATGCTGACGTCCGAAACCCCATCTGTCGCAATCAGTACCGAGGTTTCTCCGAGAGGCTGCCCAAGCGTCAATCCGTCACGGTGCAGGATCATGCCGCCGGAGGCATTGTAGCTAATTTGCTGGTAGTCCCTGGCGTAGTTGTATCCAACGCCGGCATTCCCGTACTTCGCTTTATAACTTACGCTGGCATTACCCGACTGGCTTTGTGCTCCGCCCCCGATGCTGTGAGAAGCGCTCCAGTCCAGATTCCTGTCTTCCAGCAGCGTTCCGCTGACGCCCGCCATTGAACGCGTGTTCCCTTGCCCATCCCGGCTACCATAAAACGTGGCGTACACGGATGGGGTGTCGGAGGACGAACCAAAGAGTTTTTCCAGCGGCACTGAAACTGATAAGCCGATCGTTTTGTCAGTAAATGACGAAGCACCCGTACTTTTCTGGCGAGAATAGCCATAGTTAATCGAAAAGCTTGCCGGACCGACAGTGCTGCTGTACCCGATCTGCAGCGAGTCGTTGCTCGCACCGTCATTCCAGAAAGTTTGCCTGACTCCACTTAACCAGAAGGAACCAAAGCTGCCCACGGACTGGGATATATTGGCTTCAAAACGGGCCCGTTTACTGTTATTAAGATTGTAATAGTCGTATGTTTCCGGAAGCCGATTACCGTTCTCGTCTAAAGCATTCGGGTCAGACAGGCGGCCGCTCATTCTTTTCAGTGCCGTTTCATCTAGAGTATGAAAGCCTTTAGTTGAGTAGCGATAGCCCGTTAGACGAAAACGTGTTCCTGTTTCATTGAAGGAGCGGGCATATAGGAAACGTACTGACTGTCCGGTATAGTCTTTCCCGTTAGTCAGAGTGCTGTTGGCATGGGTAATATCAGCAGATACAGCACCCAGCCGCCCAAGATTAACCCCTGCTCCCGATTGAATAGCACGATAGTCAGCGGAATACTGAATTCCTCCATAAAGCGTCACATCATGAGGCCCACCCCATGCAAGGGTGCCCTGAAGGAATTCAGGACTTTCGTAGCGGGAACCGGAGGCACTTCGGTATCGCGCCGCAGTTAAACCGTATTTAAGACGGCTCTCGCGCAGCAGAACAGGGACTGAAGTATACGGGACAGTGAAAGTACGGACCTGCCCACTGGCCTCTTTGACGGTGACATTCAGGTCTCCACTGGCCATCATGGAGTTCAGGTCGTTGATTTCAAAAGGTCCCGGTGGAACTGATGTTTTATAAATCGTATAACCGCTCTGCATGATGGTCACCTCAGCATTACTTTCCGCTGTGCCGCGAACGACGGGGGCAAATCCACGCATTGTATCCGGATACATATTGTCATCCGTCGCCAGCTGAATACCACGAAAACGCAGCGCATCAAAAATATCCCCCGAGGTCGTTCCTTCCCCGGCAATAAAGGTGCTCTTGAGCGGAATAACGGCTCTCTCCAGATAGGAGTTAATTCGTTGCCATTGCTGACGCCGGCCGTACTGACTTTCATAATAGTTCCAGGCACGATAGTCCCTCAGGCGCCATGGCCCGATATTCACTCCGCTACCCAGGTTCAAAAAGTAACTCTTATTGTTAAAGGTGCTTGCGACCCGATTATTACCGCTTAAGTTATAGTTTAAAAATGCTGCGGTTATACCATTATCCCAGAGAGTAGGGTCAATATATCCCTGAGATGTGTTGCGCACATACATCTGAGGTATACTGACATCCAGCCGAAGTTTAGAAATGCTGAAAGAATAGAAAGCCGCCGGAATATATTGTGTTAATTCAATACAGTTGTTCTCTGCCGCTAACTCAAACCCGGGAAACAGTTCAGTCTTAACGCCGGCGTCACTCAAATCTTTTAACGAAAGGCAAGGGAGAAGACCACTGCTGTCCTTTACCCCTGATAACGAATTAACAGGTAATGATATAAAGTTAACAACTCTGTTTTTTATGTAATTGTCATTAACATAAATATCAACCTGGTATTGCCCTGGTAATTGACTTCCATCGGCACTGAACTTAGATAAATCGGCAATCTCGCCATTGTTATTTGTATTTAGAAATTCGGTTGGAAAAAACATCTCAGCCCAACTCTGAGTAGTAAACAAACAAAGGGAAGCTGACACAAAATAAGCTAAATTTTTATAAGGGTTCATAACCTGAGGCCAGAAAAATAGTTAGGGTTATCAATTTATTTTTGCTTTAATTACCTCAGACATACCACCGTAATCATTAATTACTCTGAAGCTCAGTTCCGATGCCGAAGGCGAGGGAAATGAAGCGCTAGCTTTTGGAGCAACCATGAGATTCTTATCTATATCTTTCTCGCCAGCCTTTATTTGCACCATTGTGATGAAGTACGGTGTTGGATTTGAAACGGAAATTTCAGAACCGCGCCGGCTGAAGGTTATCAGTGAAGGGGCCTTGCTTACTTCAGGTTGCAATCCATCAGGACGAACAAATAGTTTTATTCTTGTAGCTGTGGCCAGCAACAAGACATTTTGTCCTTTCATTTTTTCCTTATCAACGGCGGGGATTGATTTTGCAGTCAGGTAATAAAGGGTTTCACGGTCAGTAGGTAAGGAAGGGCCTGCATACATTACTCGTAGCGAATTCTCATCTTTTGGATTACTGACAAACAGTGGTGGTGTCATAATAAAATCGGAAGTTTTTTTTTCATTAGCATCATCGATCCATGATTGCACCATGAAACGGTCAACCTCCGAGGTATTACGTACAGAAACACTGACCTGCTTTTGCTTTAATGGGTAAATAATGCGCGTTCCGCCTAGTACAATGCCATTTGCAAAGGAGAGAGACGGAATAACGGCAGAGAATAAAAGAATTGAGAAAGTTAAGTTCTTTTTGCAGAGTGGAAACATAAAATGAGTACCTGTAAAGTCCGGCTTGTTAAGTCCGTGATCACCGCTCCCTTTAATAGGAACGGTGATTATTTATTGTCTGTAATGATTTACTCGTAATTGAGAGTAAAGCTTGCCGATGCATTTGCTTCGCCAGCGGCAACGCTGTTTGAGAGAGCAATATAGCGAGCGGTAAAGTCAAGCGCATTGTCACCTTCAACCAGAGTTTGAGCCGTTGAAGCCTGAGAGCCGTCCAGCTTCAGAGGAGCACCATCCTGCAGAATCTGGATACCTACATTGGTAATATCGCCCTGCGAGGTTTTCAGTACAGAATCAGCTGTCGTATCACCGCTGAAGGTTACGGTCGCAGTTGTCACACTTGGAGCACAGTCAGTCAAGTTGATAGAAAATGACTTTCCGCCAGTGGTTGCGCCAGAACCCGCATCAAAAGCATTGGAGGATACGGAGCCCAGATCAACCGCCTTATCACGAGAGTCAGTAGATAAGGAACAAGTTGCTTCAGTGATATTACCCTGGAATTGAACAGTGCTTGTTTCACCTTCAGCAGCATATGCAGAAGAGGCAATAAACATTGCTGGAATCAGAGCCGCAAAAAATTTAACTTTCATTTAAATATTTCCTTATGATTCAATTTATATTGAGCAAAATGCACTCATTACTATTCGCTTAATCAACAAGCCATGGTGATAACCCATGATAAAACGATTTTTTCAGGTTCCTGTTATATTCAAGAGCCAAGATTTTTCTCAATAAAAGTAGGCTTGCTGCACCACTTCTATCTATTCCATATAATGTCAGGGCGCGATGTTTTCGCTGATATAAAAACTTTGTCGATAACCTTGCCCTGGAAGCAACATGTTTAAAATGTACTCCTTCCCACAACAGCTTTAGAACAAACCAGTCCATTCGAGACAAAAGAGGGCGTTTATGTTCTGCACCAGGGCAGTGGTTGTTTTGCGCTTCTTTAATTGTATGCAGCAGGGTCTTAATGTTCGTTTGCTTGGGTAAAAACAATTTTTTGTCTTGTGTTCCAATTTCTCTACTCTCGCCGATAGTTCTCAGGACCAAAAGAATGTTCTGGTGTTCATCAGGTAATCTGTTAAGCACATATTCTATTTTATAGATACATTCAATGGCCACTACACAGAGTGAAGAGGGTTGGATGTTTAAATCAGGCATACCAGTATTCACATTAATGAGCACAAGATCAGTTCCTGTATTGCAGGATTCATGCAAAAAACCTGCAAGGAAGAACCCATCATCGGAAAAAATATATGTGGTATTCACCTTATCCCAATCAACAACACTCACAATAAAATTTCCTCAGGCTCAACATATAACCTTCTGATATAAGAATACTCAACGGAAACACCGCGTCTGGGATGATTTACAATCAAATTTTCAGGTGCGCCTACTTGTTCAAGACATGATTGTAACTCTTTAATTATTTGCCATAATCTTTGCTGTGACGTGCAAAGGCCTGCTTCGTCAAAGGCTTCTTGTAAAAGAACTCGCTTTGCAATAGGCCCTTTCCTGCTATTTTTAAGTAAGAAAGAGATGAGTGAAAGCGGCCCTTTTTTTAAAGGAGACATCGCCCAGACAAAAGACTTTCCATTCTTGTGAAGGATATACTTCACAAGCATAGCCCCTTCCAGATCAATAAGAATACCTGGGTCAATAATGTAACCGTAAACTTTAAGTGGGGTTGTAATGTCCATATCAACAGTATCCAGCCTGGCTTATTACTATCTTCCGAATTTAGAAAAATTATCCCAATTAAAAGCTAAAGGATGCAATGCGCAATTCAACCGCTCGAATCCCTCTGTTTGTGGTGTAAATCACCACAGGTTGCTTTTTTTGCAGTCAAAGTGCGATGGCTTGTCCATTGATTAAGTTGATTTACCTGGATGTTGTTAAGTGCCAAATATGAACATAATATCTTTTTTTTAATGCATTTATTAACACGTATCCTACAGAGGTAATACAAGACTTAAACATTAATAAAGCTCTAATCAGAAACAAAATTTCCATGGCGTTGGTGAACGCAGCAAAGATACGATACGGTCAAAAAAAAACCTACTCAGTTTGCGTAAGTTTTCCGCACATTTGAGTTATCAGGCTTACTCAGGTTTTATCAACTTTTGTCAGTCTGCCTGAGTATGGAACTTCAGCTATAATAGAAGTCCAGGAATGCCGGTTTCTCGCGGCATAAATGAACGAGTGAAGGTGGGTTACGCTTCAAGATTTTTCTGGTGCTAAAAGGGTTGCCTCTCTCTATCAGTTTCGTTGGACGGGTAAAGAGAGGTCTTCTACAAACCTGACTAGAACACATTCAAAGCCAGACTGATGAATGTTGAGTAAAAATCAGTACGTGGTTGTATATGGCTACCTATGAGTCTGTGAACAAAGTCAACTTTACGTGTTAATAAACATGAAAAAACCTCTCTCGCTTTCAGACATTGAAAGTATGGTGATCGGTGACAAATTTGAATTTCTTCCCCTACTCAGAGAACTTAGAGTACTTGAGACACAGGAGAATGCCATCCTTCACTCTACTGCAAGCCAGTGCCTGCTACTGCTGTTATGCCATCAGGGGCAGATTTTGACCCGGGAAGAACTCATTGAGTTTGCATGGGGAGAAAAAGCGTCTAATTTTGTCACCAACCATACGTTTTACCAGACCATATCTGTGCTGAGGAAAGCCCTGGTCGCTCTCGGTTGTGATGACATTATCATAACGGTTCCACGGAAAGGATTAACTGTGGGAGCTGGAATCAAAATTAGTACCATATATTCTGTGGCGGCGAGTAAAAAAATATACAACACGGGCAGTAACTCTCATACATGGTATTCATTTTTATCTGCAAAATTCCTTTTCACTATTGCCGGGATCATGCTGTGTACGGGTATGGTACTGGTTGTAACGAAAACTAATACCGATCCATTTTCGTTTTATCAGGACTATTCTCTAGGGAAATGCATAATAAAATTCTCAGATTCACGAAAAGTTACTTTTGATTCATCGATTGTCAATCGATTAGGGATTAATTGCGAAGATGGAAATAAAACTGTTTTTATTACAGTTAATGAAGACATCAGGCGTGATTCAGCGATTGTCTGTGATACGTTTAATCGCGACAAACAAGATTGCCATACCATCCGGATGATACGATAAATGAGAATAGTGAAAGTGGTGTCTATAGTTGTTACAGGCATTGCGGCGCTAATCCTGTTCTGCAGTGTGTGGTATGTTTATCGGCCAACCACTGATAATTTCAGCTGTACCAGTGATGATTTTTTGCTGCATGAAGGTATGCAGATGCGTGCGCGATATATACTGTCTATCGTTGATGGTAATGGTAGTATCAGAGTTATTGGCGCGGTAACCAGTAAAGGTGAAAGCTACCCTGTTAGCCGACAGATTCACTTTACCTATACGAGGCAGGATAATGAATACTTGCTTACCAGTACCCATATTGTGACCTTCAGCAATGATAAAGGGATAGAGAGTGCGGCTAACAAGCACTATCCTGCTTTTTTTTCTCTTGCTGGCCAAAAACTAACTGTCAAAATCCTAAATGATCGGTATGACAATAAGGTCATATATTTTGGTGGGGTTCCGCTTTTTTATTGTCTCAGAGATCGTTAGTCTTCGTTTTTTTGCTGATAATGAGTACGTCAGCCAGCACGGGCGCTAAAATTTTGCTGTAACATAATAAGCTCGGTCTAATCTGACTGTAATCAGTACTGGTCCATATAGTTGCAAAGCCGGGAGCGTTCAATAAATTATTGGATATTATGATTATTGACTGCCGTGAATCCATCAGTCTGGATCTTGAGCCTGATAATCCTGGCCGGTGGCTCAATAGGGAAACAACAATATTATTCTGCTTCAGCTGCTGGTTGATGGTGGCATCGTTGAATCTGAATGGCGCTGGCGAACAATCGGCAAACCATTATGAGCAGGGCGCTGCCCGTTCGACAGCAGACTCCCCCTCAGCGCAGAATGGCCTGACAAATCGCCTCGCTGACCTGCTGAGTTGAGGCCGTGCCCTGCATATCCGGCGTTTTCGGCCCGCTGGCAATTACCTGCTCGATGGCTGTCAGAATGCCGCTGTGCGCCGCTTCGTAGCGCGCGTCGCCGGCGCCGAGGAAATCAAGCATCATCGCCCCGGCCCAGATGGTCGCTATCGGGTTGGCGATATTTTTGCCGTAAATATCCGGCGCCGAGCCGTGGACCGGTTCAAACAGCGACGGGAAGGTGCGCTCGGGGTTGAGGTTTGCCGAAGGCGCGATACCGATGGTGCCGGTACAGGCCGGGCCGAGATCGGAGAGAATATCGCCGAACAGGTTCGAGGCCACCACCACGTCAAAGCGTTCGGGCTGCAGCACGAAGCGGGCGCAGAGGATATCGATATGCTGCTTGTCCCAACGGATCTCCGGGTAGTGCTCAGCCATCGCCTCAACCCGCTCGTCCCAGTAAGGCATGCTGATGGCCAGACCGTTGGACTTGGTCGCCGAGGTCAGGGTTCTGCGCGGCCGACTCTGCGCCAGCTCAAAGGCGTAGCGCAGAATGCGATCGACGCCGCGGCGGGTGAACACCGACTCCTGAATCACCACCTCGTGCTCGGTGCCCGGGTTCACGCGTCCGCCGAGGGACGAATACTCGCCTTCGGTATTCTCACGCACCACGTAGAAGTCGATATCACCGGCCTTTTTCCCCGCCAGCGGGCAGGGGACGCCGGCGAACAGGCGCACCGGGCGCAGGTTGACGTACTGATCGAACTCGCGGCGAAACTTCAGCAGCGATCCCCACAGGGAGACGTGGTCCGGCACGGCGTCGGGCCAGCCGACGGCGCCGAAATAGATGGCGTCGAATTCTTTGAGTTGAGCATGCCAGTCGTCCGGCATCATTTTGCCGTGGCGGGCATAGTAGTCGCAGCTCGCCCAGTCAATCTGCTCAAAGCTGAGCGCCAGGTCCCAGCGCTCGGCCGCGGCCTGTAAGACGCGAATACCTTCGGGCAGAACTTCTTTACCAATACCGTCGCCGGGAATGGCGGCAATCCGCCAGGTTTTCTTCATACGGGTTCTCATTTGTTGGCCTGCGAAATTGACTTCCCCTCTATCCTATAATTGACTGGTTCATAATTAATCATGCCAACTGGTGAAACATAAAACACACTTTATGAATAATCTGCCGCTGCTTAACGATCTCCGCGTGTTTATGCTGGTCGCCCGCCGCGCCGGTTTTGCCGCCGCCGCCGAAGAGCTGGGTGTCTCACCGGCCTACGTCAGCAAGCGGATCGCCCTGCTTGAGCAGGCCCTGAACGTGGTGCTTTTGCATCGCACCACCCGGCGCGTCGCCATTACCGAAGAGGGCGAGCGCATCTACGAATGGGCGCAGCGCATTTTGCAGGATGTGGATCAGATGATGGACGAACTCTCCGATGTCCGTCAGGTCCCGCAGGGGACGCTACGGATTATCAGCAGCTTCGGTTTCGGTCGGAGGGTGGTGGCGCCCGCGCTGTCGGCGCTGGCCCGGGAGTATCCCCAGCTGGAGCTGCGCTTCGATGTTGAGGACCGGCTGGTGGATCTGGTCAGCGAAGGGGTGGATTTAGATATTCGCGTCGGGGACGATATTGCCCCGAACCTGATTGCCCGCAAGCTGGCGACCAATCAGCGTATTCTCTGCGCCTCGCCGGACTTCCTCGCGCGCTATCCGCAGCCTAAGCAGCTTAGCGATCTGGCGACCCTGCCGTGCCTGGTGATTAAAGAACGCGATCGGCCCTTCGGCGTATGGCAGCTGCAGGGCAAAGAGGGAGAGAGGGCGATTAAGGTCGGCGGACCGCTGTCGTCGAACCACGGCGAAATTGTGCATCAGTGGTGTCTCGACGGTCAGGGGATCGCTTTACGCTCCCGGTGGGACGTCAGTGAAAATATCGCCAGCGGCCATCTGGTTCACGTGCTGCCGGACTATTACCAGCCCGCCAACGTCTGGGCGGTATACGTGTCGCGGCTGGCGACCTCAGCTAAAATTCGCGCTAGCGTGGAGTTTTTGCGCCACTATTTTCAGCAGCACTATCCCCAGCACTATCCCCAGCATTATCTGCAGCAGAGCGTGGTCAGCGGCGAGGTGAAATAGCCGGCGGCGCTGGCCGCCGGCCGAGGGCGTTACGGGCGAGTCACGTTGTGCAAAATAGCCAGCGCGCTGGCGAACTGCGCGTCCGGGATGGTGAGCGGATAGAGGAAGCGAATCACGTTGCCGTACTGGCCGCAGGTCAGCAGCAGCAGGCCCTGCTCCAGCGCCCGACGCTGGATCGCCTGCGCCAGCGCCGCCGAAGGCTCGCCGCTTGCCGGGTCAACGAACTCGGCGGCAATCATCGAACCCACGCCGCGTACCTCCGCCAGTCCCGGACACCAGGCCTTTGCCTCTTCCAGGCTTGCCGTCAGGCGCTCGCCGAGGGCGTTCGCGCGGGCGCACAGCCCCTCTTTATCAATGATATTAAGCACCGCGTGGGCGGCGGCCACCGCCAGCGGGTTACCGGCATAGGTACCGCCTAATCCGCCTGGCGCCGGGGCGTCCATAATCTGCGCGTTGCCGACCACTCCGGAGAGCGGCATGCCGCCTGCCAGGCTCTTCGCCATGGTCATCAGGTCCGGCTTATCGGCATAGTGATCCATGGCGAACAGCTTACCGGTGCGGGCAAAGCCGCTCTGCACCTCATCGGCAATCATCACGATGCCGTGCTCGTCGCACAGGCGGCGAACGGCGGCGACCAGCTCTTTCGGCGCGACGTTAAAGCCGCCTTCGCCCTGTACCGGTTCAAAAATAATCGCCGCCACCTGTTTGGCTTCAATATCGGCCTTGAACAGGCGTTCGATGGCGGATAGCGCGTCCTGGGTGGTGATGCCGTGCAGGGCCGACGGATAGGGGACGTGGTAGATGGAGCCGGGGAACGGCCCGAAGCCCAGTTTATAGGGCGCCACTTTACCGGTCAGCGCCATCGTCATGTAGGTGCGGCCGTGGAAGCCGCCGCCAAAGGCGATAACGCCGGGGCGTCCGGTATGGGCGCGGGCAATTTTAATCGCGTTTTCTACCGCTTCGGCGCCGGTAGAAAAGAAGGCGGTTTTGGCCGGGCCCCGCACCGGCGCCAGCTCGTTAAGCTTCTCGGCCAGCGCCACGTAGCTCTCGTAGGGCACAATCTGGTAGGCGGTATGGGTAAACTGCTGCAGCTGCTGCTGCACGGCGGCGACCAGTTCCGGATGGCGATGCCCGGTATTCAGCACGGCGATCCCGGCGGCAAAGTCGATGTAATCCCGACCTTCGACGTCGGTCAGGGTGGCGTTTTGCGCCGATTGGGCAAAGAAGTTGCACATCACGCCCACGCCGCGCGGGGTCGCTGCAAGACGACGCTGATGAAATTCGCTGTTGCTCATGTTTAACACCTTTTAGCAAAATTAATGACGTTGACCGGCGCGGAGGCTTACACCCCGAGGCGATCGCGCAGGCTGTAGTAGGCGGCGCCCATCGCGGTGAACGGAATGCGCAGGCTGCGCCCGCCCGGGAACGGGTAGTGCGGCAGTTTGGCAAAGGCGTCGAAGCGCTCGGCGTCGCCGCGCAGCAGCTCGGAAATCAGCCTGCCGGCGAGGTGCGTACAGGTCACGCCGTGGCCGCTGTAGCCCTGCATGTAGTAAATATTCTTATCGAGACGGCCGAACTGCGGCATCCGCGACAGGGTCAGCAGGAAGTTGCCGGTCCAGCGATAGTCGATCTTCACGCCCTTCAGCTGGGGGAAGGTTTTCAGCAGCTTGGGCATAATCAGGCGCTCGACGTCGTCCGGATCCCGGGCGCCGTAGACCACGCCGCCGCCGTAGAGCAGGCGGTTATCGCCGGTTAAGCGGTAGTAATCCAGCAGGTAGTTGCAGTCCTCCACGCAGTAGTTCTGCGGGATCAGCGAACGCGCGACTTCATCAGAGAGCGGCTCGGTGGTGACCACCTGGGTGCCGCAGGGCATGCTGCGCTTCGCCAGCTCCGGCTCGACCTTATCGCCGAGATAGGCGTTACCGGCGACGATAACGTAGCGCGCGGTGACCTGGCCGCGGGCGGTGCTGACCACCGCCGGGCTGGTGTGCTGAATCTGCGTGACCGGCGACTGCTCGTACACCCGGCCGCCGTTGAGGCGGATGGCATCCGCTTCGCCAATAGCCAGATTCAGGGGATGAATATGGCCACCGCTGTGGTCGAGCAGCGCGCCGGTGTAGCGATCGCTGTTAACTTCGCGACGGATAGCGTTGGCGTCCAGCAGCTCCAGCTGGCTATTGCCATAGCGCTCCCAGTTCTCTTTTTGCTCTTCCAGCGTCTCCATCTGCTTAGGGTTCATCGCCACAAACAGGCCGCCAGGGCGGTAGTCGCAGGCAATCTGATAGCGCTTGATGCGCTCGCGAATAATATCCCCGCCCTCAAACATCATGCTGCCCAGCATCTTTGCCGCATCCGGGCCGTAGGTGCGTTCAATCACGTCGATATCGCGGCTGTAGGAGTTAACCAGCTGGCCGCCGTTGCGGCCGCTGGCGCCAAAGCCGATGCGCGCGCCTTCCAGCAGCACCACGTCATAGCCCATCTCCGCAAGATGCAGGGCCGAGGAGAGGCCGGTATAGCCGCCGCCGACGACGCAGACGTCGCAGCTGATGGATTCATCCAGCGTCGGGAACGGCTCATAGGCGTTGGCGCTGGCGGCGTAATAGCTGGTGGTATGTTCGGTCATGATTAGGACTCCAGAGCAATCCAGATGGTTTTCAGTTCGGTGAATTTTTCCAGCGCATGCAGGGACTTATCGCGTCCGTTTCCGCTCTGCTTGTAGCCGCCGAAAGGTACGGTCATATCACCATCGTTATAGTTGTTGACGAAGACCGAGCCGGCCTTCAGGCGGCGGCTCAGACGGTGGGCGCGGGAGAGATCGCGGGTCCACACCGCGGCGCCGAGGCCGTAGCGGCTGTCGTTGGCCAGCTGCAGCGCCTGTTCTTCCGTTTTGAAGCGGGTCACCACCAGCACCGGGCCGAAGATCTCTTCCCGGCTGATGGTCGAGGTGGGATCGACGTCGACAAAAATGGTTGGCCCAATCGCCGCCGGCCACGGGTTTTTGCGCCCGTCGAGCAGCAGAGTGCTTTTGCTCTCTCCGGCGCGAATAAAGCTGTGAACGCTATCGGCGTGGGTGTTATCGATAAGCATCCCCATGGTGGTGTTCGGATCGAGCGGATTGCCTGGCTGCCAGAGGCTGGCCTGCTCCTGCAGACGCGCGAGAAACTCGTCGGCGATACTCTCTTCCACCAGCAGGCGGGTGCCGGCAATGCACACCTGGCCCTGGTTATAGAAGATGCCGCCGGCGGTGGCGTTCACCGCTTTTTGCAGATCCGGGCAGTCGGCGAAGACGATGTTGGCGCTTTTGCCGCCGGCCTCCAGCCACACGCGCTTCATATTGCTGTCGCCGGCATCTTTTAGCAGCTGCTTGCCGGTGCGGGTCGAGCCGGTAAA
The DNA here is from genome assembly GCF_006539725.1 of Klebsiella terrigena. Taxonomy (GTDB): domain Bacteria; phylum Pseudomonadota; class Gammaproteobacteria; order Enterobacterales; family Enterobacteriaceae; genus Klebsiella; species Klebsiella terrigena. The sequence continues at coordinate 157,487 of NZ_BJNO01000002.1, forward strand.
GGTGATGACTTCAACGTCCGGGTGCAGGGAGAGGGCCTGGCCCGCGTCGTGGCCGAAGCCGCTGATGACGTTGAGCACGCCGTCCGGCAGCCCGGCCTCTTTTGCCAGCCCGGCAAGGCGCAGCGCGCTGAGCGGCGATTTTTCTGACGGCTTAAGGATCACGCTATTGCCGGCCGCCAGCGCCGGGCCCAGCTTCCAGCAGGCCAGCAGCAGGGGGAAGTTCCACGGCACCACCGCGGCGACGACGCCAATCGGCTCGCGGACGATCATCGCCAGCTCGTTCACGCCGGTCGGGGCAACTTCGCCATAGACTTTATCGATAGCCTCGGCGTACCAGCGGATCGCGCGGGCCGCGCCGGGAATATCATCGCGCAGGCTGTGGCGAATCGGTTTGCCGGTGTCGAGGGTTTCCAGCAGGGCCAGCTCTTCGCGATGGGATTCCATCAGGTCGGCAAATTTATGCAGCACCGCTTTACGTCGGGCCGGCGAGGCCTGGGACCAGTCGCCGCGATCGAAGACGCTGCGCGCGGCCTGAACGGCAAGCTCGACGTCGGCTTTTTTACCGCGCGCCACGTGGGCCAGCGTTTGCTGAGCGGCGGGGTCGATGGTTTCAAAGGTGCTATTATCGGCGGCGGCGCAATATTCACCATTAATAAATAAACGGGTTTCCGGTTGCAGGCTATTTGCTTTTTCCTGCCAGTAGTTTAGATGCTGAAAATCCATATATAGACTCCATCATAATATAAGCGGGTAAGAGTATTCATAAAGTAATCGGATAATAATATTCGGTATTTCCAGACAGCGCGGGGCGGCTTCGGCCAGAGCGCAAGCCGATGCGTTGGGATACAGATGTTCCCCGGAGTCAGATACCGTTCAGCGCTATTTATTGGCGCATTTTATTGAGGCCGGCGGAGAGTGATATTACCGCGCTGCGCAAATGGATTATTTGCGTACTCTTCGCGCCGGCGGAAATATTTCATCCGCCGGCGCGGGCCTGAAGAAAACCTGAAACCTGCTCAGGCTAAAATTAGAACGTGGTGGGGGTATGGGCACTGATAATTCGGCAAATACCGGCCGAAGTGTTGCTGAAGCTGTGCGGTATGCCGGTATTAATGGCATAGCTTTGCCCGGCAACCAGGTGATACGACTGACCGTTAACAATCAGCACAACTTCACCTTCCAGTACGGTGCCTATCTCCTCACCCTGATGTTTGATCCTCTCCCCGGTAGTGGTTCCAGGCTGGTAAGTTTCAAAAATCATCGCCAGCGTACGGTTCGGATTTCCGTTGTGAACCAGCTTCATCGAAACGCCCTGACTGCCCATTTCGATAAGGTCATCCTGATTAATAACCACCTGCGGTTCATCAGGTTTTTCTGGTTCAGAAAAGAATTCCGAGAGCGACAGCCCATAGACTTTCAGCAGCTTTTGCAGCGTGCTGATGGCAGGACTGACTTTATCCTGCTCTATGGTACTGATGGCACTATGTGTTAACCCAGACAGTTCGGCGGCACGACGTTGTGAGAGACCCAGCTGTTGCCGGATCGCTGACAGACGTTTCCCTGGCGCCAGTCCGTCATCGCTCATATTTGCATTTCCTTAACTGTAGTGGTCAGAGCCGCTGCTTTTCAGCAACGTGGTTCTGACAGGCGGTGATAAAACCTTCAAACAACATACGCGACAGGGCGTATTCGCTACTGTTCCATTCAGGATGCCACTGTACGCCCAGCGCGAAAGGGTGGTCGTTAACGCTGACCGCTTCCGCCAGCCCGTCCGAAGAGCGGGCCTCCACGCGCAGACGTGGGCCTAATGTTTTTGCTCCCTGCCCGTGTAGCGAGTTTACCCAAAACGTGTTGCAGCCCGGTATTAACTGAGAAAGTAATCCTCCTTCCTGCACCTGAACCTCGTGAGAGGGAGCGTACTGCTCCTCTACCGGAAGCTCGGGGTCTTCGCGATGTTCAAGCAGTTCCGGCTGCTCGAAAAGACGACGATACAGAGTCCCGCCGGTGGCGACAACCAGTTCCTGCAACCCACGGCAGATGGCGAAAATGGGGATGCGCCTTTCGAGTGCGGCGGCAATTAATGCCATGCTCAGAAGATCACGCCCGGGATCGGCGTCAGGCTCATCGCCGTTTTCACCATAAAGGTGCGGCTGGACGTTGCTGGGGCTGCCTGGCAGGTAGATTCCGTCAAGCTTGGGTAACAGAGCGGCAAGCATTTCCGGTTCGGCCAGGGCGTGCGGCAGGGCAATCGGCAGCCCACCGGCGTTAATAATCGCATTCAGGTACTTCTCCTGCAGGGTCTGGGTCTGGTGACCCTTAAGTCTGTTCCTGCACATCACGACGCCAATAACTGGCTTGTACATTATATTTTCCATGATCGCCCTCACAAAGTGGACTAAATTATGACCATTTAGGGTGTTAAAAGGCCATATCGTTCAATATTTTCTCAATCTAGCAGCGCAAATAGCCGTTTGCAAACTTAATTTAACATTTGACAAACATTTTGTTTGCATACACATTCGAAGGGTGGACATTATATTTAACGGCAAGCAGGCCGAAGTCCGAAACCAACACAACGGCGGTGAATGATGGAAACCAATATCGTAGAAGTTGAGAATTTTGTTCAGCAGTCAGAAGAGAGACGGGGCAGCGCATTTACTTCTGAAGTAAAGCGCTACCTTGAACGCTACCCTGATACCCAGTACGTCGACGTGCTGTTAACCGACCTGAACGGCTGCTTCCGCGGCAAGCGCATCCCGGTCTCCAGCCTCAGCAAGCTGGAGAAGGGCTGCTACTTCCCGGCGTCGGTTTTTGCGATGGATATTTTGGGCAACGTGGTTGAAGAGGCGGGCCTTGGCCAGGATATGGGCGAGCCGGACTGCACCTGCGTCCCGGTGCAGGGCACCTTAACGCCTTCCGCCGCCGATCCGCAGTACGTCGGCCAGGTGCTGCTGACCATGATTGATGAAGATGGCGCTCCCTTTGACGTTGAGCCGCGGAACGTACTTAACCGCCTCTGGCAGCAGCTGCGCCAGCGCGGGCTGTTCCCCGTGGTAGCGGTAGAGCTGGAGTTCTATTTACTCGATCGCAAACGCGATGCCGAAGGCTATCTCCAGCCGCCCTGCGCGCCGGGCACCGACGTGCGCAACACCCAAAGCCAGGTTTACTCCGTGGATAACCTCAACCACTTCGCCGACGTGCTGAATGATATCGACGAGCTGGCCCAGCTGCAGCTGATCCCGGCCGACGGCGCGGTCGCGGAAGCCTCGCCGGGGCAGTTTGAAATCAACCTTTACCACACCGATAACGTGCTCGACGCCTGCGATGATGCGCTGGCGTTAAAACGCCTCGTGCGTTTAATGGCGGAGAAGCATAAGATGCACGCCACTTTTATGGCCAAGCCTTATGAAGAGCACGCCGGTAGCGGGATGCACATCCATATCAGCATGCAGAACAATAAGGGTGAAAACGTGCTGGCGGATGCCCAGGGTGAAGACTCCGCGCTGCTCAAGCGCGCGCTGGCCGGAATGATTGACCTGATGCCGGCGTCGATGGCGCTGCTGGCGCCGAACGTGAACTCGTACCGTCGCTTCCAGCCGGGAATGTACGTCCCGACTCAGGCATCGTGGGGACACAACAACCGCACCGTGGCGCTGCGCATTCCCTGCGGCGATCGCCATAACCACCGCGTCGAGTATCGAGTGGCGGGAGCGGATGCCAACCCGTATCTGGTGATGGCGGCCATCTTCGCCGGGATTTTACACGGCCTGGACAACAATACGCTGCCGCTTCAGGAAGAGGTGGAGGGCAACGGGCTCGAGCAGGAAGGGCTGCCGTTCCCGATTCGCCAAAGCGACGCGCTGTGGGAGTTTATGCAAAACGACTCTCTGCGAGCGCTGCTCGGCGAGCGCTTCTGCCACGTTTACCATGCCTGTAAGCATGATGAGCTGCTGCAGTTTGAGCGCCTGATCACCGAAACAGAGATTGACTGGATGTTGAAAAACGCCTGATCGCCGCCCCGCAAGGGGCCAACGGGTGAGAACTATCGGTAGCATCATACGGCCTGAGCGGAGCCTGGCCGAAAATTTTGCTGGGGATCCAGCCGTTTCCCGAATGTCGCGTTAAGGAGCGCAGGCGACAGCGGGGCTTCAGTTAACGACACAGTGTGTGACGAGGTAGGAGATGATGCAGATGTTCAAATATCCGCAGGGAGAAGGGGGCCATGAGGGCCGCTATGAATGTGAACCCGCCGCCGTTCGCCGGTACGTTTTGCCCAGCTATTTACGATTAACCCCCTTGCTAAGCAGGTTTGTAACCCGGTCGCTGTACCCACAAACCCGTGCCTGCCTGGGGGAGAGCATCTATGGCTGCTAATACTTCTCTTAACCTCCCGGCCGAGGCGGCAAAACCCCGGCTGCGCAAGTCGCTCAAGCTCTGGCAGGTGGTGATGATGGGCCTCGCCTACCTGACGCCGATGACGGTGTTTGATACCTTCGGTATTGTCTCCGGTATCAGCAACGGCCACGTCCCCGCCTCCTACCTGCTGGCGCTGGCGGGGGTGCTGTTTACCGCCATCAGCTACGGCAAGCTGGTGCGTCAGTTCCCGGAAGCGGGGTCGGCGTACACCTACGCGCAAAAATCAATCAGCCCCCACGTCGGCTTTATGGTCGGCTGGTCGTCGCTGCTGGACTATCTGTTCCTGCCGATGATCAACGTTCTGCTGGCTAAAATCTATCTCTCCGCCCTGTTCCCCGAGGTTCCGCCGTGGGTGTGGGTGGTGTCGTTTGTGGCGATCCTCACCGCTGCGAACCTGAAGAGCGTAAGCCTGGTCGCCAACTTCAATACCCTGTTTGTGCTGGTGCAGATTTCGATCATGGTGGTCTTTATCGTGCTGGTGGTGCAGGGGCTGCATAAAGGTGAAGGGGTGGGGACCGTCTGGTCGCTGCAGCCGTTTATCAGCCAGAACGCGCATCTGATCCCCATCATCACCGGGGCAACGATCGTCTGCTTCTCGTTTCTCGGCTTCGATGCGGTAACCACGCTGTCGGAGGAGACGCCGGACGCCGCGCGGGTGATCCCGAAGGCCATTTTCCTCACCGCCATGTACGGTGGCGTTATCTTTATTGCCGCCTCGTTCTTTATGCAGCTCTTTTTCCCCGATATCAGCCGCTTTAAGGACCCCGACGCGGCGCTGCCGGAGATTGCGCTTTACGTTGGCGGCAAGCTGTTCCAGTCAATTTTCCTCTGCACCACCTTCGTCAATACCCTGGCGTCGGGGCTGGCTTCGCACGCCAGCGTCTCGCGTCTGCTGTACGTGATGGGGCGCGACAACGTCTTCCCGGAGCGCGTTTTCGGCTATATCCACCCGAAATGGCGGACGCCGGCGCTGAACGTGATTATGGTCGGCATTGTCGCCCTGTCGGCGCTGTTCTTTGACCTGGTCACCGCCACGGCGCTGATCAACTTCGGCGCGCTGGTGGCCTTTACCTTTGTCAACCTGTCGGTGTTCAACCACTTCTGGCGGCGCAAGGGCTATAACAAAACCTGGAAGGATCGCTTCCACTATCTGCTGCTGCCGCTGATTGGCGCGGTGACGGTAGGCGTGCTGTGGGTGAACCTGGAGGCGACATCGCTGACGCTGGGCCTGGTGTGGGCCGCAGTCGGTCTGCTGTACCTGACCTGGCTGACCCGGCGCTTTCGCAAGCCGCCGCCGCAGTTTGACGGCGCCAAAGCGGAGCAGGCCTGGGAGTCGTAGCGCAAAGGTGGACGCTGAATAAAGAAAAGCAGGCATAGCCTGCTTTTCTTTTGTCGCTATCGCGGAACGGGGGTTATTTTTTCTTCTTGTGGAAAGGCAGCTGGCTGGCGCGACGCTCTTTGACGTATGACACCAGACTGTAAAGCGCAACCCCCAGCAAAATGACCGCGGCGAGAAGGAGAATAATACCGGACATACACAATCCTGGGTCCTGGTTGAAAACGATGCACTCTATAAATACGCGGCTAAGATAGCATCGGGATATGTCTGAAATATGACTCTTCCATCGGTAAAACCTAACAACTGCCGCAGAGTAAACCTGTTGTTTTGTCGGGCGGGGTAACACTCCGTTAAGCGATTTTACAGACGCGCGGCCTCGAGGCTGCTACTCTGCACGCGAGTACGAATTGTCTGAGAATAATATTGAATGCGTAATAAACATGTCGTCAGCCTGTCAGGGGTGGCACTTATCCTGGTCTCGTTTGCTGCACAGGCAGAGACCGAACGTCAGCAAACCCGGGAACGGATCGTCGATCAGGTGCTCAAGCCCTGCGAAGGCAAGAAGGCCGGAGACAAAGTGGTGATGGTCGATCGCCGCGGCGGAGAGCATGAGGCTATCTGCACCCTGGCGGCGGTGCCGCTGCCGGAGTAACCGCGACCGCCGCCGGGGAGATGAGAGATTTCCCGTGCCGCCATCCACCAGCAGCTCGCTTCCCACCACGTAGCTGGACTCGTCCGACGCGAGATACAGCGCGGCCTTCGCCAGCTCCTGCGGCGTGCCCATCCGCCCGAGCGGGACCCGGTTTTTAATCTCCTGCTGCAGGGCGCCGAGCGCCTGCGCGCTGAGGCCGAGCTTATCCAACGCTGTCGTGCTCACCGGGCCAGGGCGCAGGCTGCGGAAAATAATTTTGTCCCCCCCGGTCTGCCCGATGACCAGCTTCGTTAACCTGCTCGCCGGGAAGTGGGCGAGCTCGGGCTGTCGATGCGCGAAGCGCTGCAGTCTGGCGGAGTGGATGAACCACAACGGCCATCGGCTTAGGCGCTAAAAGAATGCCCGCGGCCTCAGTTTGCGCGCTGTCGTCTGGCAAAATGTCATAAATTTGTCACAATCAGGACGATGCTAATCACTGACTGAGGGTTAAGGGATGAGAAAAAGTCTACTCGCCGGCGCGATTGCCGCTGGCGTTTTGCTGTCCGCGGGCGTCCAGGCGCAGGATCAGGCGGCCCCGCAGGGCTATCAGCTCCAGCAGGTGCTGATCATGAGCCGCCACAACCTGCGCGCGCCGCTGGCGAATAACGGCAGCGTGCTGGAGCAGTCAACGCCGAAATCCTGGCCGGAGTGGGACGTTCCGGGCGGGCAGCTGACCACCAAGGGCGGGGTGCTGGAAGTCTATATGGGGCACTATATGCGGGAGTGGCTGGCGCAGCAGAAGCTGGTGACCAGCGGCGAGTGCCCGCCGGACAACGCGGTGTATGCCTATGCTAATAGCCTGCAGCGCACCGTCGCGACCGCCCAGTTCTTTATCACCGGCGCCTTTCCCGGCTGCGGCGTAACCGTCCACCACCAGCCGCAAATGGGCACCATGGACCCGACCTTTAACCCGGTTATCACCGATGACTCCGCGGCGTTTAGCGAGAAAGCGGTGCAGGCAATGGAGGCAGAGCGGCAAAAAATGCAGCTCACCGAGAGCTACAAGCTGCTCGAAGAGATGACCGACTATCGCAATTCGCCTTCCTGCAAAGAGAAGCAGCAGTGTTCGCTGAGCGACGGGAAGGACACCTTCAGCGCCAAATATCAGCAGGAGCCGGGCGTTTCCGGGCCGCTGAAGGTCGGTAATTCGCTGGTGGACGCGTTCACCCTGCAGTATTACGAAGGCTTCCCGCAGGACCAGGTGGCGTGGGGCGAAATCAAAACCGATAAGCAGTGGCAGGTGCTGTCGAAGCTGAAAAACGGCTATCAGGATAGCCTGTTTACCTCAACGGAAGTGGCGCGCAACGTCGCGAAGCCGCTGGTGAAGTATATCGACAAGGCGCTGGTGGGCGACGCGGCGCAGGCGGCGAAGGTGACGCTGCTGGTGGGGCATGATTCCAATATCGCCTCGCTGCTGACGGCGCTGGATTTTAAACCCTATCAGCTGCACGATCAGAACGAGCGCACGCCGATTGGCGGCAAAATTGTCTTCCAGCGCTGGCACGACAGCGGCAGCAACCGCGAGCTGATGAAGATTGAGTACGTCTATCAAAGCACCGCGCAGCTGCGCAACGCCGACGCCCTGACGCTGCAGTCTCCGCCGCAGCGTGTGACTCTGGCGCTGAACGGCTGTCCGGTGGACGCCGACGGGTTCTGCCCGATGGAGACCTTTAAAACGGTGATGAACCAGGCGGCAAAATAAAACAAAAAACCCGGAGCAATCCGGGTTTTTTTATTCTGCTGCGTCGTAGTTATACGTTTTTACGTTCGATGGTTTGCTCGCCCCAGAACAGCGAATCTTTATCGGTTTTCGCAAAGGCCAGCGGCAGCACTTCATCGCTGCCTTCTTCCCAGATTTTTTCTGCTAACTTTTCATCGTATTTTGCTAATTCGAAAATCGCCTCGGCGATCTCCACCGAGGTATTGCGTAAACTTGCCCATTCACCGACGCGGTGAGCTTTTGCTTCTTGAGTTGGCATGCAAATCCTCCTGCTAAGGGTTAACCGTGTAATTTAACCGCCAGGCCGGCGACGTGTTCGCCCTGGTAGCGGGCGATCGCCAGCTCTTCCTCGCTCGGCTGGCGAGAGCCGTCGCCGCCGGCAATAGTGGTGGCCCCGTACGGCGTACCGCCGCGCACCACCGAGACGTCAAACAGTTCCTGCGCGCCGTAGCCAATCGGCACGATCACCATCCCGTGATGGGCGAGGGTGGTCCAGGTCGAGGTAATGGTCTGCTCCTGTCCGCCGCCGGTGCCGGTGGAGCTGAATACGCTGGCCAGCTTGCCGTACAGCGCGCCGGATGCCCACAGACCGCCCGTCTGATCGAGGAAGGTGCGCATCTGTCCGGACATGTTGCCGAAACGGGTTGGGGTACCAAAGATGATGGCGTCATACTCTGCCAGCTCCTGCGGCGTGGCGACGGGCGCATTTTGCGTTTTCCCGCCTGCTTTGGCGAATGCCTCAGCATGCATAGTTTCCGGCACGCGCTTCACCACCACTTCCACGCCGTCTACTCTGTTCGCCCCTTCGGCGACGGCATGAGCCATGGTTTCGATGTGTCCATACATTGAGTAATAAAGCACCAGAATTTTAGCCATTTGCATCACTCCTCGGTTGCGTTATAGGCCAGCCAAACGACTGGCTACCTTTAAAGATAAGGCGTCTGGCGGAGAGTGCAAATCTAACAATCATTTATTTGATTTATAACAAAATTGCAAAGATTGCCTCTGTCGCAAAAAGATACATTTTCCGCTGCGCTGTTTTCGTCTGCCATAAGAGTAGCTTAGCGCACTGGCGGGGCGGGAATATCCCGACAGCGCCGAAAGCTGTTGCAGGATGTTACTATTTGCCGGATGAATGAGTTTCATTCACTACGCTTAAAGGCACGCGATACGCTAATGGTTATGCCATAGGCCGCAGACGCTGCGGCTGCGTATTGCGCGTAATGCAGCATGATGTCTAACCAAGCGGAGGTCAGTGATGGCAAACCATCGTGGCGGTTCCGGCAACTTTGCCGAGGATCGTGAAAGAGCATCAGAAGCAGGTCGTAAAGGTGGACAACACAGCGGGGGGAACTTTAAAAACGATCCCCAGCGCGCCTCGGATGCGGGCAAAAAAGGGGGCAAAAACAGCCACGGCAATCGTCATAGCTGATTTATCGCCAATGACGCAGGTCGGGCGTTTTATGATGCGGGGTTAATCTCCCTGGCACCCTGCGCATCGCCCTCGCCGCCGGCATCTGCCGGCGGTTTTTTTATTGCCAACGGTTGCGCTCCCGGCGGGCTAATTGCACACTATCCGGCTAATCATTCGCTACCGGCCGCGCTATGTCTTCGTTCAAATTCTCCATCAAACCCCAGGAAGCGATCCTTATTGTGATCACCATGTTCTGGGGCGGTACCTTCCTCGCCGTACAGTACGCCGTGACGCTCAGCGGGCCGTTCTTTTTTGTCGGCGTGCGTTTCGCGACCGCGGCGCTGGCGGTTGCCCTGCTATCGCTTCGCGTCCTGCGCGGGCTGACGTGGCTTGAGCTGAAGGCCGGGGTGGCGATTGGCGTCTCGATAGCGCTGGGGTACAGCCTGCAAACCTGGGGCCTGCAGTCGATCTCCAGCAGCAAGTCGGCCTTTATTACCGCCATGTACGTCCCGCTGGTGCCGCTGCTGCAGTGGCTGTGCCTCGGCAAAATGCCGGGAGTGATGTCCTGCCTGGGCGTGGTGCTGGCCTTTACGGGCCTGATCCTGCTGGCCGGGCCGGAAAATAATCTGCTGGCGCTCGGCGTCGGCGAAGCGATCACCCTCGCCAGCGCGCTGGCGATCGCCGCAGAGATTATCTTAATTAGCGCCTGGGCCGGAAAGGTCGACGTTCGACGGGTGACGGTGGTGCAGCTGGCCACCGCGTCGCTGGTAGCGTTTGCGGCGATGGTGCCGGCAGGGGAAGCGATCCCTGCGATGTCGCCGGGGCTGCTGGGCGTTGCGCTGGGGCTGGGCATTTTCAGCGCCATTATTCAGGTCACCATGAACTGGGCGCAGCGCAGCGTCTCGCCGACCAGGGCGACGCTTATTTATACCGGCGAGCCGGTGTGGGCGGGGATTTTTGGCCGTATTGCCGGCGAGCGCTTACCGCTGCTGGCGCTGGTGGGCTGCGCCTTTATTCTGGCCGGCGTTCTGGTGAGCGAGCTGAAGCTTAAGCGGAAAAAGGCCTCCTCTACGCAGGAGGCCCCGGCGGAGGCCGGGGCGCTGCCCGAGCTTGCGGAGCGCCCGGACCCCTAATCCCGGTCGGTCTGGCATGACCGGGAAGGCACCCTTTATACCGTGGCGTTAGGCGCTTCTGCTGCCCGCGCGCGGCGGCTAAGCAGCGCGTGCAGGAGAATGGCACCAAAGGTCGCGGTGCCGATCCCGCCGAGGGTGAAGCCGCCCAGCGAGAGGGCAAAATCACCGGCGCCAAGCACCAGGGTGACCGCCACCATAATCAGGTTCCCGTTCTGGCTCAGATCGACCCGGTTCTGCACCCAAATCCGCGCCCCGGCCACCGCAATCAGCCCAAATACCACGATCGAGGCCCCGCCGATGACCGGCCCGGGAATGGTGTGGATCAGCGCGCCAAACTTGGGTGAAAACCCGAGCAGGACGGCAATCAGCGCGGCGGCAACGAACACCAGCGTCGAGTAGACTTTGGTGACCGCCATCACCCCGATATTCTCCGCATAGGTGGTGACGCCGCTGCCGCCGACGGCGCCGGAAAGCATCGTCGCCAGCCCGTCGCCGACGAACGCCCGGCCCATATACGGGTCCATATTGCGCCCGGTCATTCCGGCTACGGCCTTCAGGTGTCCGAGGTTTTCAGCAACCAGAATCACCGCCACGGGCGCAATCAGCATCATCGCCTGACCGTTAAAGGTCGGGGAGGTGAAGTGGGGAAGACCAAACCACGCGGCCTGTTCCAGCAGAGAAAAGTCGAGCGGCTTGCCCAGCCCGAGGCCGTTTGCCAGCAGCGCGTAGAGCACGCAGGCCGCAATCAGGCCGACGAGGATCAGCAGCCGCTGCAGCATGCCGCTGGTGAAGACCGCCACGAGGCCGATGCACAGCACGGTCAGCACCGCCATCCAGCCGTCAAACGGCGTCGCTGAAACGCTGCGCACCGCAATCGGCGCGAGGTTCAGGCCAATCGCCATCACCACCGCGCCGGTGACCACCGGCGGCATCAGGCGTTCAATCCAGCGGGTGCCGGCTTTCATCACCACCACGCCAATCAGGGTATAAAGCAGGCCGCAGACGATAATCCCGCCGAGGGCGACGTCCAGGTGCGGGTTCAGCCCCTGGCCGTTAAAGCCGGTGACGGCGATGACCACGCCGACAAAGGCCGCGCTGGAGCCCAGATAGCTCGGCACCCGGCCGCCGGTCACCAGAAAGAACAGCAGGGTGCCAATGCCCGACATCAGGATCGACAGGTTGGGGTCGAGCCCCATCAGTATCGGCATCAGCACGGTGGCGCCGAACATCGCGACCGCGTGCTGCACGCCCATAACCACGGTTTGCCCGACGGAAAGGCGTTCATCGGGAGCCACCACGCCGGAAGCGGCGGAGGGGGAGGTCAACTGCCAGCGAGGAAAATCGAAAAGTGCCATGATGATATCCCGGGTTCAAGGTTAACAGGCTGGGCGCATAAGCGTGTGATAGCCGCGGTCAAACCACATCAGCCCGCGCGGCTGCGGATGCTTAACGATGGCGGCGACCTCGCAGAACAGAATGTCGTGGCTGCCGACGCTGACGACCTGGCTGATGCGGCAGTCGAAGCTCACCAGCGCATCGTTCAGGCGCGGGCAGCCGGTGACGCCGGGCTGCCATTGCGCGGCGGCGAAGCGCTCCGCCATCGGCGTTTTACCGCCAAACAGATTGGAGAGCGGCTCCTGTCCCGCCGCCAGGGTATTGACGCACAGCGCCTGATGCTGGCTAAAGGTCGGCCACACCGAGGCGGAACGGTTCAGGCAGACCAGCAGCGTCGGCGGCTCGTCGGTCACGCTGCACACCGCGCTGGCGGTAAAGCCGGCGCGGCCCGCCGGACCGTCGGTGGTAATGATGTTAACCGCGGCGCCGACCTGGGCCATGGCGTCGCGAAAGCTTTGTTTATCCGCAATAGGCATGGAGGCTCCTTATGCCAGCCGGCAGGCATCGTCAAATGAGAGACGCGGCAGGCGATCGTAGAGCTTTGTCTCATCGCCATAGCCGATGTTAATCAACAGGTTGCTTTTCCAGGCGCCGTCGGCAAAGAAGGCCGCGTCGACCTTTTTCCGATCGAACCCCGACATCGGCCCGGTATCGAGGCCAAGGGCGCGGCAGGCGAAAATGAGATAGGCCGCCTGCAGGGAGCTATTGCGAAAGGCGGTCTCCTCGGCGTGCTGGGGGCTGGAGGTAAACCAGCTGCGGGCGTCGCCGTGGGGGAACAGCGCCGGCAGGCGATCGTAAAAGGCGCTGTCCCAGGCCACGATGGCAGTGACCGGCGCGCTGAGAGTTTTTTGCAGATTGCCGCTGGAGAGCGTCGGGCGCAGCTTCTCTTTGCCCTCCGGGGTGCGGACAAAAACGATCCGCGCCGGCGAGCAGTTGGCCGAGGTCGGGCCCATTTTCATCAGCGCGTAAATCTCCTCCAGCAGGCCGTCGGACACCGGCTTATCCAGCCAGCTGCCGTGGGTTCTGGCGTGTCTGAACAGCGTGTCGCACGCGCTTTGGCTAATACTCTCACTCATAAACTCTCCTGGCCGGCGGGCAGCATTGCGGCCAGCCCGTCGCATAAAATGGGGTTAAAGGTAGCGGTATCGGTGACGTTACAAGCATGGCCGCCCCAGGCCATCTCCACCAGCTGGCTGCCCGGGATCGCGGCCTGCAGCGAACGCGAGCAGGAGGCGGGCACCAGCAGATCGTCACGGGCGCTGATCACCAGGGTCGGACAGGTCACTGCCGCCGCCTGACGAGAGAAATCGGCCTGCTTCAGCGCCTGTAGCCGCTTCAGCAGGTTGTCCTTACCCTGAAAATGGCTGAGCGCAAGGGCGTCCTCCGCCTCCATGCGCGGCGCGCGCTCGGCCATCCACTCCGCCGGATAGAGGAACAGCGGCTGCGCCTCCACCCACGCCTGGGCGCCGCCGGTATGCAGCAGGCGCTCGCGTACCTGGAAGCAGCGGCGGGTATGCGTCGACAGCGTCAGCCAGGCGTTAACCAGCACCAGGGCGCTGACCGCCCGGGGTTTGTCGAGCGCCAGCTGCAGGCCGATCAGCCCGCCCAGCGCATGGCCCACCAGCGCGAAGCGCGTGATTCCGGCCTTCTCCAGCGCCTGCCACAGCTCCTGGGCCATGGTTGCCATGCTGTAGGCGGCGGGCAGCGGGCCGGCGTTTTCGCCGGTGCCGTTCTGGTCATAGGTCACCAGCTGGTATTGCTCGGCCAGCGACGCGCGCTGCGCGGTCCAGTAGCTGCCGGCACCGCCCAGTCCGGCGCTCAGTACCACCACCGGGGCGCCGGCATAAGGCGCAGGGGCGATATTGAGCTTCATAGCGCCGGCTTCCCGATATGCGCCACCGTGGCGATCTCCACCAGCGCCTCTGGCTTCACCAGGCCGCACTGAATGCAGAACCGAGCCGGCTTATCGCCGGGGAAGAACTCGGCGTAAACTTCGTTAATCGCGGCGTAGTTTTTCCAGTCGGTGATAAAGATGCTGTTGAAGGTCACATCCTCCATACTGCCCCCCGCCGTTTCGATAACGCTGCGGATGGTCTCCAGAACGTGACGGGTTTGCGCCTTTGGGTCGCCGATATAGACCACGTTGTTTTGCTTATCGAACGGCAGCGTACCGGAGACGTACACCACGCCATCGGCCAGCGTGCCGGGAACGAAAGGGGCGATCGGCGTGGTGGTGCCGGGTGGAATAATGACCTGTTTAGGCATAACGTTTCTCCTCCGGGAACGGGATGGGGCTGGCGGGCTGCAGGGCATCGCAGAAGCTGGCGACGTCGCTGACCCAGCCAAAGAAGGTCTCAATATTGAACAGCGCCGCCTGCTGAGCGAAGGCCGGCCCGGCCTGATGGGTGGCGTCCTCCAGCACGATGCCGAAATATTCGAGGAAGAAGCCGTCGCGCAGGGTGGACTCCACGCAGACGTTGGTGGCGATACCGGTGAACACCAGGTGGCGAATGCCGCGGCTGCGCAAGATGCTGTCCAACTGGGTGTTGTAGAAGCCGCTGTAGCGCGGTTTCGGCAGCACCACGTCGCCCGGCTGCGGCCTGAGCTCATCGACCAGCTGGTAGTCCCAGCCGCCTTTAGCCAGCAGCTTGCCCTGCAGCTCGGGGCGGCGGCGCATGGTCTTCAGGGCGTTGGATTTATGGTAATTGGGCGAGCCGGGGCCGCCGGCCTCCATGTACTGGTCGTCCCAGCCGTTCTGAAACCAGATAATCAGCATCCCGGCGGCGCGGGCGGCGGCGACGGCGGTGTTAATGTTGTCGATAACCGGCCGGGTGGCGGAGACGTCAAAACCGGCCAGATCGAGATAGCCGCCCTGGCTTGCGTAGGCGTTTTGCATATCCACCACGATCAGCGCGCTGTTTTGCGCCGCGAAGGTTAGGGATTCCGGGCGAGCGGGAAGGGTAATCATCAGGCAACCTCGCGAGTAGCGGTGGCAATATGGTCGCGGCAGCGCATCAGCGGCTGAATGCGCTCGCCGAAGGCGTCAATGCCGCCGAGGAAATCATCAAAGGTCAGCAGCACGCCGTCGGTACCGGGGACCGCGGCGACTTCATCAAGCATGCGGGCGACGCTGGCGTAGGAGCCGACGAGGGTGCCCATGTTGATATTGACCGCCGAGGTGGGGTCGGCCATCTGGCGGACGTTGGTATCGCTGCCGGAGCGGGTATCCTTCTGGCTCTGCTCGGTGAGCCACGCCAGCGCCTCTTCGTCGGCTCCGGCCTTGTAGTGCTCCCATTTGGCGCGTGCGGCTTCATCCGTTTCGTCGGCGATAACCATAAACAGCACGTACGAGCCGACGTCGCGGCCGGTTTTTTCCGCCGCCTGCATCATGCGCGCGGCGGTTGGGGCGAAGGCGGCCGGGGTGTTGACCCCTTTGCCGAAGCAGAAGTTGTAGTCGGCGTACTGGGCGGAGAAGGCCATGCCGGCATCGCTTTGCCCGGCGCAGATAACCTTCATCGGCTGCGACGGCTGCGGGCTGACGCGGCAGTCGTTCATCGTGAAGTGGTCGCCCTTAAAGTCGCTCTTCCCGGTACCCCACAGATCGCGCAGCACCTGGACATATTCGCTGAGATAGTCGTAGCGGCTGGCGAAATAGTCGTCACCCGGCCAGATCCCCATCTGCTCGTACTCCGGCTTTTGCCAGCCGGTGACCAGGTTAACGCCGAAGCGGCCGCCGGAAATGGAGTCGATGGTGGAGGCCATCCGGGCGACGATGGCCGGAGGCAGGGTCAGGGTGGCGGCGGTGGCGTAGATCTGGATCCGCGACGTCACCGCCGCCAGGCCCGCCATCAGGGTGAAGGATTCGAGATTATGATCCCAGAATTCGGTTTTACCGCCAAAGCCGCGCAGCTTGATCATCGACAGCGCGAAGTCAAAGTTGTAGTGCTCGGCTTTCTGCACAATAGCTTTATTCAGCTCAAACGTCGGCATGTACTGCGGGGCATGGGTGGAAATGAGCCAGCCGTTATTGCCGATCGGAACGAAGACACCAATTTTCATATGCACCTCTTTGCGGTCGTTAAACAAGAAGGCGTGCGGCGCTGCATCCTGCATCTCCCTGAGCCACCTCGCTAATCTGATAAAGCAAAGACGATGCCAGTTTTACAAAAGCCAATGTTATTAATGTGTTGCTTAATGGTTGCCGGATGTGATGCCGAGAAAAGTAGACTAAATGGTCAAAATTGGTGCACGAAAAAACGGCAGTCATGCGCAATTGGGGTGCAGGAGGTCGTGTCGGCGATGGGCTTTTGCTATGCTGATGGCGGTGAAACAAGGAGATAACAAATGGCACAGGGCGCCGAGAAAAAAAGCGGCAAGCGTTCGCTGGCGGTGAGCGCAAAGAAAGAGGCTATCCTCGCCGCCGCGCTGGACGCGTTTTCGCAATTTGGCATTCACGGCACGCGGCTTGAGCAGGTTGCGGAGCTGTCCGGGGTATCGAAAACCAATTTGCTTTACTACTACCCGTCGAAAGAGGCGCTGTACGTTGCCGTTTTACAGCAGATCCTCACCATCTGGCTGGCGCCGCTGAAGGCCTTTCGCGAAGATATCAGCCCGCTGGTGGCGATCCGCGAGTACATACGCCTGAAGCTGGAGGTCTCCCGCGATCATCCGCAGGCGTCAAAGCTGTTCTGCCTCGAGATGCTGCAGGGCGCGCCGCTGCTGATGGGGGAGCTGACCGGCGATCTGAAAGCGCTGGTGGATGAAAAGTCGGCGATCGTTTCCGGCTGGGTTGAAAGCGGCAAGCTGGCGCCGGTCGATCCCCAGCACCTGATCTTTATGATCTGGGCCACCACGCAGCATTACGCCGATTTTGCCACCCAGATTGAGGCGGTGACCGGCGCAACGCTGCGTGATGAAGCGTTCTTTCAGCAGACCGTGGAAAACGTTCAGCGGATGATCGTTGAAGGGATCCGGGTACGCTAGTTGGCCGGCGGCAGCGGGCAGCTCTGATCGCCATCTTCACACTGCAGCAGCGAGGAGAGGTACGATTCACGCTCTACGGTTTTGTCCGCCATGCACTGGTTGATCAGCATCGGCTGGACGCTGCCGCCTTCGGCCCCGGAGGTTAAAAACGCGCAGTCGGCGTCGCGCAGCGCGATCCACGCCAGCTGGGATTTCTTCAGCAGCGCCTGCTGGCTGGCTGAGGCACGCTTCAGGGCCTGCTGGTAGGTCTGGTTGAGCTTGCCGTCGGCCGCCTGATACTGCGCCGCCGTGCACTGGTTCATCTCCATTTGATTGTTGGCGTTGGCGCATTCGTCCGCCAGCGCCTGCCCGCTTGCTAACAGGGCGGCAAGTGCGAGTAAAGTGCGTTTCATTGTTCCACTCCCATACATAAAAAAGGCCCCCGTCCGGGAGCCTTAATTAACCACAGCTTTGGCCTGCTGTCATCTGGTCTGCGATCCCCCGGCGGCGGGCTAGGGTTTTGCCCGACGCCGCCTGCGGGAATCGGCCTTAGCCGATGGTCATCAGGCTGGCGTTGCCGCCCGCCGCCGCGGTATTGACGCTCAGCGAGCGCTCGATATAGAGGCGCTCGAGCAGCAGGTTGGTTTCGCCGCGGGCGAATCCCTGTACCGAAACAATCGCCCCGTCCCGCGCCGCCACCTGCTCGCACAGCGCGCGCAGCTGATCGGAGTCGCCGTGGTAAATCACCGCGTCGAAGGACTGGGCGGTGAGATCGGCCTCTTTGGCGAAGTGGATGCGCTCGCTGACTTCGCGCGGCAGCTTCTTCGCCAGTTCGCGATGCAGGGCGTTATCCGGCCACAGGAGCTCGCAGCCGACGGCGGCAACTGCCGCCAGCTGGGTCAGCGCATCCTGTTCATTATCCGCCACGCACAGCACGCGGTCGCGGGGGATAAAGGTCAGGGTGTTGCGCTCGCCGGTCGGCCCCGGCAGCAGGCGCTGGGTGCCGGCCTGCGCCTGTTCGCTATACTGCTGGCACAACGCCTGCAGCTCCGGCCGGCCTGTGGCCCACTGCTGCAGGGCAACCAGCGGTTTTTCCAGCAGGGTTTTCAACTGTGCGTCCAGCGGACGTTCAGCGTCCTGGCGGGCGAGGGTTGCGCCGACGGCGTTCTGCGGACGGCTTGAGAGCAGGCGGTACAGATACAGCGGACCGCCCGCTTTCGGGCCGGTGCCCGACAGGCCTTCGCCGCCGAACGGCTGAACGCCAACCACCGCGCCGACCATATTACGGTTGACGTACAGGTTGCCGACTTTTGCGCTGCCGGTGACCTGGGCAATGGTTTCGTCGATGCGGGTATGGACCCCGAGCGTCAGGCCGTAGCCGGAAGCGTTGATCTGCTCAACCAGCCGATCCAGCGCGTTGCGGTTGTAGCGCACCACGTGCAGAACCGGGCCAAAGACCTCTTTTTTCAGCTCGTCAAAGCTGTCGAGCTCGATAAGCGTCGGCGGAACGAAGGTTCCGCTCTGCCATTCGCGCGCGTCGTCGCTGTTCTCGCGCACCGCCTGGAAGACGTTGCGCCCCTTGGCGCGCAGCGTCTGAATGTGGCGCTCGATATTCTCTTTCGCTTCGGCATCAATCACCGGCCCGATATCGGTGGTCAGGCGGCCAGGGTTGCCCATCCGGCATTCGCCCATCGCGCCGCGCAGCATGGTCAGCGTATGGTCGGCAATCTCCTCCTGCAGGCACAGCACCCTCAGCGCGGAGCAGCGCTGGCCGGCGCTGTCGAAGGCGGAGGCGAGCACGTCAACCACCACCTGCTCGGTCAGCGCCGACGAGTCGACGATCATCGCGTTCATGCCGCCGGTTTCAGCGATCAGCGGCGTCGGACGCCCCTGGGCATCAAGGCGGCTGGCGATATTGCGCTGCAGCAGCGTCGCGACCTCGGTGGAGCCGGTAAACATCACCCCGCGCACGCGGTGGTCGCCGGTGAGCGCGGCGCCGACGGTTTCCCCGCGGCCCGGCAGCAGCTGGATAACGCCCGGCGGGACGCCGGCCTCCAGCAGAATCGCCACGCCCTGAGCGGCGATCAGCGGCGTCTGCTCGGCGGGTTTCGCCAGTACGCTGTTGCCAGCGGCCAGCGCGGCGGCAATTTGCCCGGTGAAGATCGCCAGCGGGAAGTTCCACGGGCTGATGCACACCACCGGCCCCAGCGGACGGTGGGTTTCATTATCAAAGTCGTCGCGAACCTGGCCGGCGTAGTAGTGCAGGAAGTCGACCGCTTCACGAACTTCGGCGATGGCGTTGCTGAAGGTTTTACCCGCTTCGCGCACCAGAATCCCGATCAGCGTTTGCGTTTGGCCTTCCATCAGGATCGCCGCGCGTTCGAGGATGGCCGCGCGCTCCTGCGGCGGGGTGGCGAACCAGATCGGCGCGCAGTTGACCGCGCTGGTCAGCGCCTGCTGTACCTCTTCGTCGCTGGCTTCGCGCACGTGGCCGACGATATCCTTCGGCTCGGCAGGGTTAACGATCGCCTGCAGCTCGCCTTCGGCAGCCGGATGCTCCAGCATCGGCAGAGCCTGCCACTTGTGCAGGGCGCTGTTGAGTAAAGAGGAGGAGAGGGAGGCGAGGCGGTGCTCGTTCGCCAGATCCAGCCCCGCGGAGTTGCTGCGGCCCTGACCATAAAGGTCGCGCGGCAGCGGAATTTTCGGATGCGGCAGGCCGGCCTGGCCCTCCTGCTGCGCCAGCTTCTCGACCGCGCTGACCGGATCGGCGACCAGTTCGTCAAGCGGCAGGCTGGTATCGGCGATGCGGTTGACGAAGGAGGTGTTGGCGCCGTTCTCCAGCAGGCGGCGTACCAGGTAGGCCAGCAGGGTTTCGTGGGTGCCGACCGGGGCATAGATTCGGCACGGTCGGTTGAGCTTGCCGTCGGCCACTTTGCCTACCACCTGCTCATACAGCGGCTCGCCCATGCCGTGCAGGCACTGGAACTCGTACTGACCCGGGTAATAGTTCTGCCCCGCCAGCTGGTAAATGGCCGCCAGGGTGTGGGCGTTGTGGGTGGCGAACTGCGGGTAAATCAGGCTCGGCACCGTCAGCAGCTTTTTCGCGCAGGCGAGATAGGAGACGTCGGTGTAAACCTTGCGGGTATAAACCGGGTAGCCTTCCAGGCCGTCCATCTGCGCGCGCTTGATTTCGCTGTCCCAGTAGGCGCCCTTGACCAGGCGGATCATCAGACGGCGGCGGCTGCGGGTGGCGAGATCGATCAGCGAGTCGATCACGAACGGGCAGCGCTTCTGATAGGCCTGAATAACGAAGCCGATCCCGTTCCAGCCCGCCAGCTCTGGCTCAAAGCACAGCTTCTCCAGCAGGTCGAGAGAGATCTCCAGGCGATCGGCCTCTTCGGCGTCGATATTAATGCCGATATCGTACTGGCGTGCCAGCAGGGTCAGCGACTTCAGGCGCGGATAGAGCTCATCCATCACCCGATCGTACTGCGCGCGGCTGTAGCGCGGATGCAGGGCGGAGAGCTTGATGGAGATCCCCGGCCCCTCATAGATGCCGCGGCCGTTGGAGGCTTTGCCGATCGCGTGAATGGCCTGCTGATAGGAGACCATATAGGCCTGGGCGTCGGCGGCGGTCAGCGCCGCTTCCCCGAGCATATCGTAGGAGTAGCGGAAGCCTTTCTCTTCGAGCTTGCGGGCGTTGGCCAGCGCTTCGGCGATGGTTTCGCCGGTGACGAACTGCTCGCCCATCAGGCGCATCGCCATATCAACGCCTTTGCGAATCAGCGGCTCGCCGCTTTTGCCAATGATGCGGTTCAGCGAACGCGACAGGCTGGTTTCATTGTGGGTGGAGACCAGCTTGCCGGTAAACAGCAGCCCCCAGGTGGCGGCGTTAACGAACAGCGACGGGCTGCGGCCGATATGCGACTGCCAGTTACCGTTGCTGATCTTGTCGCGGATCAGGGCGTCGCGAGTGGCTTTATCCGGAATACGCAGCAGCGCCTCCGCGAGGCACATCAGCGCCACGCCCTCCTGCGAGGAGAGGGAGAACTCCTGCAGCAGGCTCTGCACCATCCCGGCGCGCCCGCTGGCGTTTTTTTGATTGCGCAGCTTTTCCGCCAGCGTCCAGGCGAGCTTGTGCGCCTGTTCGCCCAGCGCCTGCGGCAGGCGGGCCTGCTCGAGGAGCATCGGCACGGCGTCGGTTTCGGCGCGGCGATAAGCGGCGGTAATGTCCGCCCGCGCCACCGACTGCGGCAGGATCTGCTCGGCAAATTCAAGGAACGGCTGGTACGGCTCTTCGCTCAGCGGACCCGCTTCGTCGCTTTCGTTGGCCGCGCCGGAGAGCAGCGCCGGAAGCTCGGGCAGCGATTCATCATTCTCCAGCTTTTCCAGATAGTTGAAAATCGCCTGCTTAATTAGCCAGTGCGGCGTGCGGTCGATACGGCTGGCGGCGGACTTTATGCGTTCGCGCGTAGCTTCGTCAAGTTTAACGCCCATGGTGGTGGTGCCCATGTCATGAACTCCTGTTATTGGTCATTCGCTTCATCCATGACCCGACCCGTATTGTGGCGGCATGCTTCGGCGAGCTGATCTTCTGTGCGGTTATGCGGTTGCGTAGGAATATCTACTATGTTGCAACTTTGTGCAACCTTGTTAATCGCAACTTGTGGGTCAGACTGAAAAATGGGTTTGTTGTTAAATTTAATAATGGGATTAGCGGTAATTTAACCTTTATTTAAAGGCGTATTTACCTGCGTTAGTTAACAGTTTTACAAGGTGCAACCAATAAAAACGTGAGGAAGTGCAACCTATAACAAAATGAGGTTTGGTCATCGGCGGAATTAGTGTAAATGCTGTGTTAAATCGTTTGTGAAAAACCGCAGCTTCCGTCAGGATACGGTCGCCCAATACAACCATTGTGCCATTACCCCGTTCCGGTAGTGGAATAAAACGACAAATCTGGACGCTGTCGACAAAAAATCTGGAGATTTGCATGGCTATTAGCACCCCGATGTTGGTGACTTTTACTATTTATATATTTGGCATGGTACTGATCGGGTTTATTGCCTGGCGTTCGACGAAGAACTTCGATGATTATATTCTCGGTGGCCGTAGCCTCGGTCCCTTCGTGACCGCGCTGTCCGCTGGAGCCTCGGATATGAGCGGCTGGCTGCTGATGGGGCTGCCGGGAGCCATATTTCTTTCCGGTATTTCCGAGAGCTGGATTGCCATCGGCCTGACGCTGGGGGCGTGGGTTAACTGGAAGCTGGTAGCCGGTCGCCTGCGCGTTCATACCGAGGTGAATAATAACGCGCTGACCCTGCCGGACTATTTCACCGGCCGCTTTGAAGATAAAAGCCGGGTGCTGCGTATTATCTCCGCGCTGGTTATTTTACTGTTCTTCACTATTTATTGTGCCTCCGGCATCGTTGCCGGTGCGCGTCTGTTTGAAAGCACCTTTGGCATGAGCTACGAAACGGCGCTGTGGGCCGGTGCTGCCGCGACGATTATTTATACCTTCGTCGGCGGATTCCTCGCGGTAAGCTGGACCGATACCGTGCAGGCCAGCCTGATGATTTTCGCGCTGATCCTGACGCCGGTGATGGTGATTATTTCCGTTGGCGGCTTCGGCGATTCGCTGGAGGTGATTAAGCAAAAGAGCATTGAAAACGTCGATATGCTGAAGGGGCTTAATTTCGTCGCCATTATCTCGCTGATGGGCTGGGGGCTGGGCTACTTTGGTCAACCGCATATTCTGGCTCGCTTTATGGCGGCGGACTCCCATCACAGTATCGTCCACGCTCGCCGTATCAGCATGACCTGGATGATCTTCTGCCTGGCGGGCGCCGTGGCGGTTGGCTTCTTCGGCATCGCGTGGTTTAACAACAACCCGGCGCTGGCCGGGGCGGTAAATCAGAACTCCGAGCGCGTGTTTATTGAACTGGCGCAAATCCTGTTTAACCCGTGGATTGCCGGTATCCTGCTGTCGGCGATTCTGGCGGCGGTGATGTCAACCCTGAGCTGCCAGCTGCTGGTCTGTTCCAGCGCGATCACCGAGGATTTGTATAAGGCATTCCTGCGCAAGAACGCCGGGCAGAAAGAGCTGGTGTGGGTGGGTCGGATGATGGTGCTGGTGGTGGCGCTGATTGCTATCGCGCTGGCGGCCAATCCGGACAACCGCGTGCTGGGCCTGGTGAGCTACGCGTGGGCGGGCTTCGGTGCGGCCTTCGGTCCGGTGGTGCTGTTCTCCGTTATGTGGTCACGCATGACCCGCAACGGCGCGCTGGCCGGTATGGTTATCGGCGCGCTGACCGTTATCGTCTGGAAACAGTTTGGCTGGCTTGGCCTGTACGAAATCATCCCTGGCTTCATCTTTGGCAGCCTCGGGATTGTGGTCTTCAGCCTGCTGAGCAAAGCGCCTTCGGCATCCATGCAGCAGCGTTTTGCCGAGGCCGACGCCCACTATCACTCCGCGCCGCCGGTCCGCGCGACCGCAGAGTAAGCATAGGCTTTCTGCTAAAGCCCGCCTCAGGCGGGCTTTTTTGTCTCCGCGGTTCGCCGCAGCCGGACCGAGACCGACGGGAACCCTCTTGCTAATTCTCTGAAAATACGCTGATATCTGAGCACAAATAACAATGAGGATAGCAATATGAGTTTCAGACAGGGTGCAATGGCGCTGGTGCTGGCAGGGCTGCTTGGCGGCTGCGTGGCACCAGCCAAAACGACCGTTTCAGCGCCGGCTGCCGGCGCCTGCCCGGCGGACAATTCCATGGAGCAGACCACGCTGTACTTTGGCCTCAGCCGTCCGGCGGGTAAAGATATCACCCCCGCGGAGTGGCAGCAGTTTGTTGACCGCGACGTCACCCCGCGCTTTCGCGACGGCCTGACGGTATTTGATGCCCGGGGCCAGTGGCTGGGTAACGACGGGAGCGTGGCGCGCGAGCAGAGCAAGGCGCTGATGCTGATCCACGGGAAAGATGCGAAGAGCGAAGAGGGGATTGAGGCGCTGCGCACGATCTATAAGTCGCGCTTCGCCCAGGAGTCGGTGATGCGCGTCGATCGCCAGGTTTGCGTTCATTTCTAAATAAGCGTTATTGCTGAATAAGGCTTATTGCTTAAGAAAAGGCGGGGCGATGCCCCGCCTTAATTGCGGCGATATTCGCGGCGCAAGCTCGCGCTTACAGCACCAGACCGGCGAAGCTGGCGGAGAGCAGGCTGACCAGCGTCGCGCCGTAGACCAGGCGCAGGCCGAAGCGGGAAACAATGTTGCCCTGCGGCTCGTTAAGCCCCTTAATGGCGCCGGCGATAATGCCAATCGAGGCAAAGTTAGCAAAAGAGACCAGGAAGACCGACAGAATGCCCAGCCCGCGCGGCGTCATGCCGGCGGCAATTTTCTGCAGCTCGATCATCGCGACAAACTCGTTGGCCACCAGCTTGGTCGCCATAATACTCCCGGCGTTCAGCGCATCGCTGAGCGGAATACCGATCAGCCACGCCAGCGGGTAAAAGACGTAGCCCAGAATCTGCTGGAAGCTGAGGCCAAATACGGTAGCGAAGAGGGCGTTAACGGCGCTGATTAAGGCAATAAAGCCCATCAGCATTGCCAGAATAATCATCGCAACCTTGAAGCCAGCCAGAATATATTCGCCCAGCATTTCAAAGAAGCTCTGCGACTCATGCAGCTTCTCCAGCTTAATCTCTTCTTCGCTGCCCGGTCGCGTCGGGTTAATAATGGACAGCACAATAAAGGTGCTGAACATATTGAGGATCAGCGCCGCGACGACGTATTTCGCGTCCAGCATGCTCATATAGGCGCCAACAATCGACAGCGACACCGTCGACATCGCGGTGGCGGCCATGGTGAACAGCCGGCGAGAGGAGAGATCTCCGAGCACGCCCTTATAGGCAATGAAGTTTTCCGACTGTCCGAGGATCAGCGAGCTGACGGCGTTAAAGGACTCGAGCTTGCCCATGCCGTTGACCTTTGACAGCAGAGTGCCGATGACGCGAATAAAAATGGGCAGAATGCGCCAGTGCTGGAGAATACCAATCAGCGCGGAGATAAAGACAATCGGGCACAGCACGCCGAGGAAAATAAAGGCCAGGCCTTTTTCACTCATGCCGCCAAATACAAAGTTGGTGCCCTCAGCGGCAAAGCCGAGTAATGAGGTGAAAAAGCCGGAGATATTTTTAACTATCCACAGGCCGCTTTCGGCGTGAAGAAAAAAGAAAGCCAGGGCAATTTCAATAACAATTAACTGGATAATATAGCGAAAGCGGATTTTTTGTCGGTCATAGCTGGCAAGCCAGGCAAGGCCAAGGATAACCACCAGCGCCAGCAGGAAGTGTAAAAACTGAGTCATATTATTCTTTTCGCAGATAAATAAGGCCGCTATTTAGCCACAGCCGCTACGCCCGGTAAATATCTGCTGCGAAAAAACCGTCGATCCTGTTCATCGCCGCTGGCACAGGCGAATACTTGCCTAAGTAATTATTTTCCAGCGATTAATTTACACCTCGTCATCATTCTCTACACATTTCACTTGTGTTTCTGATTATTGTAATGATAATCACTATCAGAAATATTTACCTATCTTTGCATCCGTTGACTGCGGCTCACATTTAAGGATGTCTGCATGTTTGTTCCATTTCTCATCATGTTACGTGAAGGCCTGGAGGCCGCGCTGATTGTCAGCCTGATCGCCAGCTATCTGAAACGCACTCAGCGTGGAAACTGGATTGGCGTAATGTGGATTGGGGTCTTCCTCGCGGCGGCGCTGTGCCTCGGCCTGGGGATCTTTATCAACGAAACAACCGGTGAATTTCCGCAGCGTGAACAGGAGCTGTTTGAGGGCATCGTGGCGCTGGTCGCGGTCTTTATCCTGACCTGGATGGTGTTCTGGATGCGCAAGGTGTCGCGCAACGTGAAGCAGCAGCTGGAGCAGGCGGTGGATAACGCCCTGCAGCGCGGTAACAACCACGGCTGGGCGCTGGTGATGATGGTCTTTTTTGCCGTCGCGCGCGAAGGGCTGGAGTCGGTATTTTTCCTGCTGGCGGCGTTCCAGCAGGATGTCGGTATCTGGCCGCCGCTGGGCGCGATACTTGGCCTCGCCACCGCAGTCGTCCTCGGTTTCCTGCTGTACTGGGGCGGCATCCGTCTTAACCTCGGCGCGTTCTTCAAGTGGACCAGCCTGTTCATCCTGCTGGTCGCCGCGGGCCTTGCCGCCGGCGCCATTCGCGCCTTTCACGAGGCCGGGCTGTGGAACCACTTCCAGGACGTGGCGTTCGATCTGAGCGGCGTGCTGTCGACGCACAGCCTGTTCGGTACGCTGCTTGAAGGCATCTTTGGCTATCAGGAAGCGCCGACCGTCAGCGAAGTGGCGGTGTACTTTATCTATTTGATTCCGGCGCTGGTGCTGTTTGCGCTGCCGCCGCGTAGCAATCCAGCAGCCTCGCGTACCGCTCCGCTTAAGTAGGGCGCCGCAGGATATATCGTTACAACATACTTACCGAAAGGGATGATCATAATGACTCATTTTCGCCGTAATGCGCTGCAGCTTGCCGTCGCAGCGTTGTTCAGCTCCGCCTTTTGCGTCCAGGCTGCGGATATTCCGCAGGTAAAAGTGACCGTTAATGACAAGCAGTGTGAACCGATGAACGTGACCGTGAAAGCGGGTAAAACGCAGTTCATCATTCAGAACCACAGTCAGAAGGCGCTGGAGTGGGAGATCCTTAAAGGCGTGATGGTCGTGGAAGAGCGCGAAAACATTGCGCCGGGCTTTACGCAAAAGCTGACGGCTAACCTGCAGCCGGGCGAATACGATATGACCTGCGGCCTGCTGACTAACCCGAAAGGGAAGCTGATTGTCACCGGTGCGGCCACCCAAGACGCGGCGAAAGCCGACGCGCTGCTGAGCCTCGGCGAAGCGATTACCGCCTATAAAGCCTACGTCACGGCACAAACAGCCCAGCTGGTTAGCGGCACGAAGGCCTTCACCGACGCGGTGAAAGCGGGCGATATCGAAAAAGCGAAAGCGCTGTATGCCCCGACGCGTCAGCACTACGAGCGCATCGAACCGATCGCCGAGCTGTTCTCCGATCTTGACGGCAGCATTGATGCCCGTGAAGACGACTACGAGAAGAAGGCGGAAGATCCGAAATTCACCGGCTTCCACCGTCTGGAAAAAGCCCTGTTTGGCGACAACAGCACCAAGGGCATGGAGAGCTACGCCGACCGTCTGAACAGCGACGTGCTGGAGCTGCAAAAGCGCATCAGCGAGCTGGCGTTCCCGCCGTCTAAAGTGGTGGGTGGCGCGGCGGGCCTGATTGAAGAAGTGGCCGCCAGCAAAATCAGTGGCGAAGAAGATCGCTACAGCCACACCGACCTGTGGGATTTCCAGGCCAACGTTGACGGCGCGCAGAAAATTGTCGACCTGCTGCGTCCGCAGCTGCAAAAAGAGAACGCCGCGCTGCTGGCGAAAGTTGACGCTAACTTCAAGAAAGTTGACGCGATCCTCGCGAAATACCGCACCAAAGACGGCTATGAGACCTATGACAAGCTGACCGATGCGGATCGTAACGCGCTGAAAGGCCCGATCACCACCCTGGCGGAAGATCTGGCTCAGCTGCGCGGGATCCTGGGTCTGGACTAAAGCGATGGCAGAACAGAAGCAATTCGACGTGAATGAACCTTCACGTCGGCGGTTACTAAAAGGGATCGGCGCGCTAGGCGGCGCGCTGGCTATCACCGGCGGCTGTCCGGTTGCGCATGCGGCCAAAAGCACCAGCTCGCCGGGCACGCTGTCGCCCAACGCGCGTATGGAGGAGCAGCCCTTTTATGGCCTGCACCAGGCGGGGATCCTCACCCCGCAGCAAACCGCGATGATGCTGGTGGCCTTCGACGTGCTGGCCAGCGATAAGGCCGACCTCGAGCGGCTGTTTCGTCTGCTGACCCAGCGTATTGCCTTCCTCACCAAGGGCGGGCCGGCGCCGGACACGCCGAATCCGCGCCTGCCGCCGATGGACTCGGGCATTCTCGGGCCGTGGATCGCCCCGGATAACCTGACGATGACCGTTTCGGTCGGCCATTCGCTGTTTGACGCGCGCTACGGGTTAGCGAGTCACGCGCCGAAGAAGCTGCAGAAGATGACGCGCTTTCCCAACGATTCGCTGGATGCCGCGCTCTGTCACGGCGATCTGCTGCTACAGATTTGCGCCAACACCCAGGATACGGTGATCCACGCGCTGCGCGATGTGATTAAGCATACTCCGGATCTGCTGAGCGTCCGCTGGAAGCGCGAGGGCTTTATCTCCGATAGCGCCGCGCGGAGCAAAGGCAAGGAGACGCCGGTTAACCTGCTGGGCTTTAAGGACGGTACGGCGAACCCGGTCAGCACCGACGGCGCGCTGATGGACGAGGTAGTTTGGGTTACCGCCGGGCAGGGAGAACCGGCGTGGGCGACGGGCGGCAGCTACCAGGCGGCGCGTATTATCCAGTTCCACGTTGAGTTCTGGGATCGTACGCCGCTGAAAGAGCAGCAGACTATTTTCGGTCGCGACAAGCACAGCGGCGCGCCGCTGGGAATGCAGCACGAGCACGACGTGCCGGATTACGCAAAGGATCCCGATGGCGATATTATCGCCCTCGATAGCCACATCCGGCTGGCTAACCCGCGTACGCCGCAGACCCAGTCGAGCCTGATGATGCGCCGCGGCTACAGCTATTCGCTGGGGGTGACCAACTCCGGGCAGCTGGATATGGGGCTGCTGTTTGTCTGCTATCAGCACGATCTGGAAAAAGGTTTCCTGACGGTGCAAAAGCGTCTCAACGGCGAAGCGCTGGAGGAGTACGTCAAGCCGATCGGCGGCGGCTACTTCTTTGCGCTGCCGGGCGTCAAGGATAGCCAGCACTACCTGGCGCAGTCCCTGCTTGAAGCCTGACGTTCCTGCCCGCAAGGGCAGGGCGTTTTCTGCTGTTTTTCCATTCTTTTTTTGTATTTCCTGCCTTGTGTTATTTTTCTGTAATCTAATTGTCGGAAACTCTCCAGAGCTGCAATGAAAATTATTTGTTGTCTGTATGTGAAAAATAAGTTGCATTAAGAATTATTTTTGATGTACTTATTACAGACGCGGTAGTTCCCGGCAGTGATGTCGTTTCACTATGGAGATCGCGAATGCCCGATTGCTGTAACGGAAAATGTAAAACTTCTTACCGTACTCATCAGCACGGGGGCCACACTTCCGGCCGCGATTCCCACACCCCAAATATTTCTCCAGTCACTACAGACCATCCTAACCCAGACCGGGTGAGCGGTGCGCGTAGCCGTGACCCGTTGTCAATTCGACAGGCAAGCAATGGCTTACAAGGAAGCCAAACCTCAATCGTTCGTGCGCATAATCGCGTCGATATTGACGCGTGTGATGTAAACCAACAACGCAAGGTGCTA
The DNA here is from genome assembly GCF_006539725.1 of Klebsiella terrigena. GTDB lineage: Bacteria > Pseudomonadota > Gammaproteobacteria > Enterobacterales > Enterobacteriaceae > Klebsiella > Klebsiella terrigena. Next base: position 187,003 of record NZ_BJNO01000002.1, read on the forward strand.
TCCATGGGAAGACAAAAAGCAGTGACCAAAGCTCGTCGTGAGGCCAAACGTGTGCTGAGACAGGATTCGCGCAGCCATAAGCAGCGCGAAGAAGAATCGGTCACATCGCTTGTGCAAATGAGTGGCGTAGAAGCCATTGGCATGGCGCGGGACAGCCGCGATTTATCGCCGATTGAAGCGCGCAATGACGCTCAGGTGCATTATTTGAATGCCATCGACAATAAACAGCTGATCTTTGCCACCGGTGAAGCCGGGTGCGGGAAGACCTGGATTAGCGCGGCAAAAGCAGCTGAAGCCCTGATCCATAAGGATGTGGACAGAATTATTGTTACCCGTCCCGTTCTGCAAGCCGATGAAGACCTCGGCTTCTTACCGGGAGATATCGCCGAGAAATTCGCCCCCTATTTCCGCCCCGTTTATGACGTGCTGGTGAGAAGGCTGGGCGCTTCCTTTATGCAATACTGCCTGCGGCCGGAAATCGGCAAGGTGGAAATCGCGCCGTTCGCCTATATGCGCGGACGTACATTTGAAAATGCGGTTGTGATTCTGGACGAGGCTCAGAACGTGACCGCTGCGCAAATGAAAATGTTTTTGACCCGCCTCGGGGAGAACGTGACGGTTATCGTCAACGGCGACATTACCCAGTGTGATTTACCCTCTGGCGTAAGGTCTGGCCTGGTCGATGCGCTGGCGCGTTTTGAAGAAGACGAGATGGTTGGTATTGTCCGCTTTACGACCGACGACTGCGTCCGCTCGATGCTCTGCCAGCGAGCGCTGAAAGCCTACTACTAGCGGTTATATTTAGTGCAAAGCCCGGGGAAACCCGGGCTTTGTTTTTTCTGCGCGGAGCCTATCCCGACGCGGTGCGTGGCTTAGCCAATCGCCCCCAGCGCATCTTCGCTGCCCTGATTTTTCGGCAGCAGGTACAGGGTGGCGAAAATGTCCAGCAGATAGAGCAGGGCCAGCAGGGTGATCGCCGCGGTAAACGACCAGTGGCTGACGAACAGGCCAATCACCAGCGGGCCAAATCCGCCGACGCCGCGCCCCAGATTAAACAGCACGTTCTGCGCGGTGGCGCGCACTTTCAGCGGGTAGGTATCGGAGATAAGCGCCCCGTAGCCGCCGATCATCCCGTTGACGAACATCCCCATCAGCGCTCCGGTAAACAGCATGACGACAGGGTCGCGCAGCTGGGCGTAGATAATGACCATCACCACGGCGCCGACCTGGTATATAAGGAAGATTTTCCAGCGCGGGAAGCGATCCGCCAGCACGCCAAACAGCCAGATGCCGAAGGTCATCCCCACCACAGTGACCGCCGTCCACAGTCCGGATTTGGTCAGCGAAAAGCCAAAGCTGGAGGAGAGATAGCTGGGCATCCAGATCATCAGGCCGTAGTAGCCAAAATTCTGCACCGAACACAGGATCAGAATGCCGATACTGGCCTTCGAGGTGGCTCTGTCGGCAAACAGCATCTTGATCCGCGCCGTGAACGACATCTCCTCAGCGACGCGGCTATCTTTGGTAAACGCCTCGGGTTCGCCCATGCCGCGGCGGATGGCAAATGAGACCAGCGCCGGCAGCAGGCCGACCAGAAACATCCCGCGCCAGCCGATGATGTCCAGCAGGAGCGGGGTGATAAAGGCGGCAAGCAGGACTCCTAGCTGCCAGCCGATGCCGACCCATGCCGAGGCCCGGTTGCGCTTATGGGCGGGCCAGACTTCGGCAATCAGCGCCATGCCGATACCGAATTCGCCGCCGAGGCCCATGCCCGCCAGGGTGCGATAGGCCAGCAGATCCCAATAGCCCTGGGCGACCGCACAAAGACCGGTAAAAACGGAGAACATCAAAATTGTGAAGGTCAGGACGCGAATGCGCCCCAGGCGATCGCTGAGATGACCAAACAAAATCCCGCCCAGCACCGCGCCAATGAGCGTCCAGGTGACGAGAGAACCCGCCTGAGAGGTGCTAAGCGCCAGAGAAGCGCTGATTGCCGGCAGCATGAAGCCGAGGATTAGCAGGTCGAAACCATCCATTGCGTAGCCGCTGATCGCCGCGACCATGGCTTTAGCCGGCGTCACGCCGCGTTTGTTTTGTGGGGAAGAGAAGGTCATGTCCAGGCCTTAGGATGAAATTGTGCGCCAAGTATAGATTTGTCAGCGATCGTAATCTACTGCAAAGAGGGGCCCAGGGTGGGGAGGCGCGAGCAAAGCCGGAGCATCGTCAGATGCCCCGCCGTATCGATAAACGAGACGAAATAGTGATGAATAGCGGGCGTCGCCCCATGGAGAGGAAACCAGGGCTTTGTTATTTCCGTTTACAGCAGGTTTTGTAATGAGGGTGCGGCCATCGTGGCTTCAAAAGGGATGATATCGGCCCTGGCAACGCCTGATTGCTGGAACGGATCCTGGCTGAGCGTGGCGCGCAGCGTTTCCATATCATCGCCCCTGGCGAGGATCACGCCGCCAGAACGGGGCATTTTACGACCCGAGGCCAGAAACAAGCCGTCGGCATACCCCTTTTTAAGCCACTCCACGTGCGCGGGAAGCAGGGCGTCAACGTCATCCAGCGGTTTAACGTAAGTCAGAACCACAACGGCAATCGTGCTCATTTTTATATCCATGTTGTTGTTGGGTATATAAAAGTAGCATAGGGGGACCAGGGGCGGTAGCCGGATGAGCGCTGTTTCGTTTCGGGGCGCTCCCTGTGAATGGGGGAGGCAACAGGCGAAAAAAAAGCCCGTACTTGCGTACGAGCTCTTCTTCAAATATGGCGGTGAGAGAGGGGTTCGAACCCTCGATACGTTGCCGTATACACACTTTCCAGGCGTGCTCCTTCAGCCACTCGGACACCTCACCATATTGTTTCGCTGCACACCTTGGGTGGGCAACGGGGCGGTACTATAGGGAGTTGCGCTAAAACGGTCAAGCAGTATTTATTCTTTCCTTACCGTTCGCTCAAGCAATGAACACCGCCCCGGCAAAAAAGGCCGGGGCGGTGGCTTTAACGCTGTGAATCAAGCTGTTCGCCGTTCTTCACCACGTCCTGTGCTTTGGCGTAGCTCTCAATCAGCAGCTGATAGGCCGGGAACACTTTAGTATAAACCTCGGCCCACTCGGCGGCGTCAGGACGGTTCCAGGTCCGCTGCAGCTCGGACGCCACCGCGGCGGTATCCATCGGAATGACGCCGGCCTGAACGACGCGAGCCAGCGTTATCTCCTGCGCCATCTTGCTGTAGGTGCCTGAAGCGTCGATAACCGCGAAGACCTTATAGCCATCGGCGACGGCCGCAATAGACGGAAACGCCATGCACACGCTGGTAATGGTGCCCGCGATAATCAGCGTTTTGCGCCCGGTGGCCTTCACTGCCGCCACGAAATCCGGGTTATCCCAGGCGTTAATTTCACCCTTGCGCGCAATATAGCGAGCATGCGGCGCATTCTCATGGATCTCAGGGATCAGCGGACCATTAGGCCCCTGCGGTACCGAGGCGGTGGTGATGACCGGGATCCCCGCAAGGGAGGCCATCTTCGCCAACGCGGCGGCCCGGGCGCGCAGTTCCGGCATGGGCATATCGCCAACGGTCTGGAACAGGCCGCTCTGATGGTCAATCAGCAGCATGGCGCTGTCGTTTACGTCAATCACCGGGCGAGCCCCGTTAAAATTAGCTGGAGTAGACATTTTTTGTACCTCTGTAGCGTCAGATTTGGCCAAAGCGGCCGCTATTAAAATCGCGCACCGCTTCGGCGATTTGCGTTTTGCTGTTCATGACAAATGGGCCATAGCCGACGATAGGCTCACCCAGCGGTTCGCCGGCCAGCAGCAGGACTTTGGCATCAGCGGTAGCGCTCAGGTGCAGCGTTTCACCCTGCTGACTCAACACCACCAGCTGCCCTTCGCGCGCATTTTCAGCGCCGTTAACGCTGATTTCACCTTCAAGAACAACCAGCGCGGTGCTCCAGCCGGCAGGCTGGCGTAACGAGACGTCGTGGCCCTGCGTCAGCTGCATATCCCAGACGTTCAGCGGCGAGAAGGTGCGCGCCGGGCCGGAAACGTCGGCGTAATCACCGGCGATGACCCGAACGTGGCCTGCGTTATCCGGCAGCGCGACGCGGGGAATGAGGTCAGCGGTGATGCTCTGGTAGCCGGGCGCGGCCATTTTGTCTTTGGCCGGCAGGTTGACCCACAGCTGGATCATCTTCAGCTCGCCGCCGGTACGGGTAAATTCCGCCGAGTGGAACTCTTCGTGCAGGATCCCGGCGCCCGCCGTCATCCACTGCACATCGCCGGGGCCAATCACGCCGCCTTTGCCGGTCGAGTCGCGGTGCTCAACTTCACCTGAATACACGACGGTTACGGTTTCAAACCCGCGATGCGGATGCTCGCCAACGCCGTGTTTGCCGCTTCCCGCCGGGAAGCTATGCGGCCCGGCGTAATCCAGCAGCAGGAAGGGGCTCAGCTGCTCGCCGTGGGTTTGATAAGAAAACAGCGAGCGTACCGGGAAACCGTTACCGACCCAGTGCTGGGATGGCGCGGTATAGACGCCTGTAATCTGTTTCATTGTTCTCTCCTGTGCGGTTGTTTCGATGTCGATAAGCTTAGATGCGCGGCTAATATCCCGGTAGATAGCAAAAATGACCTATACTGTTCTAAAAATGGAACGATGGGGGAAGGATGCAGGATCTCAACGACTTAGCCTGGTTTGTCCAGGTGGTGGATCATGGCGGATTCGCCGCTGCGGGTCGGGCGCTCGATCAGCCTAAATCGAAGCTCAGCCGCCGCATTGCCCAGCTGGAAGAGCGGCTCGGCGTGCGCTTGATTCATCGCACCACAAGGCAGTTCGCGGTAACCGAAGTTGGGCAGACGTTTTATCAGCACTGCAAAGCGATGCTGATCGAGGCCGAGGCGGCGCAGCAGGCGGTGGATACCCTGCGTTCTGAGCCGCGCGGCAGCGTGAAGCTCACCTGTCCGGTTACCCTCCTGCATGTGCATATTGGCCCGATGCTGGCGCGCTTTATGCAGCGCTATCCGGGGGTGAACGTGCATCTGGAGGCAACCAACCGACGGGTTGATGTGGTCGGTGAGGGGGTTGACGTGGCTATTCGCGTGCGCCCGCGGCCCTTCGATGATAGCGATCTGGTGATGCGGGTGCTGGCCGATCGCGGGCACCGGCTGTTTGCCAGCCCCGCGCTGGTGGCGCGCATGGGGCAGCCGCAGGCGCCGTCTGAACTCAGCGAGTGGCCGGGACTGAGCCTGGCCACCGGCAAACATCAGCATAAATGGCAGCTGAGCGGTCCGCAGGGCGCTCGCGCGGAGGTCTATTTTACGCCGCGAATGGTGACCACCGACATGCTGGCGCTGTGCGAAGCGGCGGTCGCCGGCATTGGCGTTGTTCAGCTGCCGCTATTAATGGCGCGCGATCGGCTGGCGGCGGGTGAGCTGGTGGTGGTACTTGACGAGTGGCAGCCGCGCCGGGAGGTGATTCATGCGGTCTTTGCCTCACGTCGCGGGCTATTGCCGTCGGTGCGCGCGCTGGTGGATTTCCTCAGCGAAGAGTATCAGCGGATGGAGGAGGATTAGCTCCGGGGCGTGGGTTTCTCTCTCATAGTGATGGGCATGTCCGGCGAGGATAACCGACTCTTTGCCTGCGCCACCGTTGCGGTGAGGCTTAAGGTCGGTACGTTATCGGTCATCGGCAGAGCGCCGTTCAGGCTGCACAACGGACGAAAAAAAAGCCCGTACTTGCGTACGAGCTCTTCTTCAAATATGGCGGTGAGGGAGGGGTTCGAACCCTCGATACGTTGCCGTATACACACTTTCCAGGCGTGCTCCTTCAGCCACTCGGACACCTCACCATATTGTCGTTCCCGTTGTCGCTGGGAACGGGCGCTAATTTAGGGAAATACGTATCTCTCGTCAATCAACTTTTTAAAAAAAGCGCGCGTTTAGCCAAACTTCGCGCAACCTGCTGGCGAAACGCACGACAATCGTTTTTTTTGTCGCCACTCTCTTTTTCCCGCCGGCCTGGCGAAATTTGCTATGCTGGCAAACCAATAGAAAACAACAAGTAAAATACGACGCTAACGCAAACCTGCTTAAGACATTAGCTATCAGGAGTCACAATGGAGATTATCTTTTACCACCCGACGTTTGATATCCCGTACTGGATTGCCGAGCTGGAAAAACAGCTCCCCGGTGCGCGCGTACGTGAGTGGAAGCCTGGCGACGATCGGCCCGCCGACTATGCGCTGGTCTGGCACCCGCCGGTGGAAATGCTCCAGGGCCGCGACCTAAAGGCCGTCTTTGCGCTCGGCGCGGGGGTGGACTCGATCCTCAGCAAGCTGCGCGAATATCCGCAGATGCTGCCGCTATCGATTCCGCTGTTCCGCCTGGAAGATACCGGTATGGGGCTGCAGATGCAGGAGTATGCGGTCAGCCAGGTGCTGCACTGGTTCCGCCGGTTTGACGATTATCAGGCGCTGAAGCAGCAGGCGCGCTGGCAGCCGCTCGATGAATATCGGCGCGAAGATTTTACCATCGGCATCATGGGGGCCGGCGTGCTTGGCGCGAAGGTTGCGCAAGGGCTGCAGGCATGGGGCTTTCCGCTACGTAGCTGGAGCCGCAGCCGCAAGGCGTGGCCGCAGGTGCAAAGCTTTGCCGGGGCGGACGAGCTGAATGAATTCCTGCGCGAAACCCGGGTCCTGATCAACCTGCTGCCCAACACGGCGGAGACGGTCGGCATTATTAATCAGCAGCTACTGGCGCAGCTTCCGGACGGCAGCTATGTTCTCAACCTGGCGCGCGGCGTCCATGTCGTTGAAGACGATCTGCTGGCGGCGCTGGAAAGCGGTAAACTTAAAGGCGCCATGCTTGATGTCTTTAGCCGCGAGCCGCTCCCGGCAGCAAGCCCGCTGTGGGCGCATCCGCGAGTGGCAATGACGCCGCATATCGCCGCGGTGACGCGGCCGCAGGAAGCGATTACCTATATAGCCGGTACGATTAGCCAGCTCGAGCGAGGGGAAACGGTCGGCGGGCAGGTCGATCGCCAGCGCGGTTATTAAAAGAGAACCCCGCTGCGGCGGGGTTTTGCTAATCATACGTCCTGATTCCTGCTATTCTTGCCACAAACAGAGAAGGAGATTGTGATGTATCCTGTTGACCTGCACATGCATACCGTCGCCAGTACCCACGCCTACAGCACCCTGCACGATTACATTGCCGAAGCAAAGCGTAAAGGGATCAAACTCTTTGCGATCACTGACCATGGCCCGGATATGGCCGATGCGCCGCACTACTGGCACTTCGTCAATATGCGCATCTGGCCGCGGCTGGTGGACGGCGTTGGCATTCTGCGCGGTATTGAAGCCAATATTAAAAATATCCACGGTGAAATTGACTGCTCCGGTCCGATGCTCACCTCCCTGGACCTGTTCATTGCGGGCTTCCATGAGCCGGTCTTTCCACCGCAGGACAAAGCAACCCATACCGAGGCGATGATCGCCGCGATGGCGAGCGGGGCGGTGCACATTATCAGCCACCCGGGCAACCCTAAATATCCGGTTGATATCCCGGCCGTCGCCGAAGCGGCGGCAAAATACCAGGTGGCGCTGGAAATCAACAACTCCTCTTTTATCTCTTCACGCGTAGGCAGTGAAGATAACTGCCGGGCCATCGCCGCCGCGGTGCGTGATGCCGGAGGCTGGGTGGCCCTTGGCTCTGATTCGCATACTGCCTTTACGCTGGGCGAATTCAGGGAGTGCCGCAAGATCCTCGATGAGGTGAATTTCCCCGAGGAGAGGATCCTTAACGTTTCTCCGCGCCGGCTGCTGAACTTCCTTGAATCTCGCGGGATGCCGGCGATCGCTGAGTTTGCCGATCTTTAATTTGTCTAACTGGAATAAATGAATGAACGAGTTTTCAATCCTCTGCCGCGTGCTGGGCTCCCTGTACTATCGTCAGCCACAGGACCCGCTGCTGGTGCCGCTGTTTACCCTTATTCGTGAAGGCAAGCTGGCGGCAAGCTGGCCGCTGGAGCAGGATGAGCAGCTGGAGCGCCTGCAAAAAAGCTGCGACGTGCAGCCGCTGGCCGCCGATTACAACGCGCTGTTTGTCGGCGAAGAGTGCGGCGTCCCGCCGTACCGTAGCGCCTGGGTTGAGGGCGCTACGGAGGCCGAAGTTCGTGGCTTTCTGAGCGAGCACGGGATCCCAACAGGAGAGGGGCGAGCCGACCATATTGGTTCCCTGCTGCTGGCCGCTTCGTGGCTTGAGGATCATGCGACGGAGGATGAAAGCGAGACCCTGGAAACGCTGTTTGCCGACTATATTCTGCCGTGGTGCGGGATCTTCCTCGGCAAGGTCGAAGCCCATGCGGTGACGCCTTTCTGGCGGACAATGGCGCCGCTGACGCGCGAGGCGCTCTCCGCCATGTGGGACGAGCTGCAGGAAGAGAACGAAGAGTAAATGTGATTAATATCACAATTCAAATGCAACAAAGAGAATGCCATTTCAGATAGTGTGCTCAGGATCGCATTTGGAGGGTGCGTATCTGCTATGATACGCGCCATGAACATACTTCTCGCAATTGCAATAACGACGGGCATTCTCTCCGGGATCTGGGGATGGGTGGCGGTCGCGCTCGGCCTGCTGAGCTGGGCGGGCTTTCTCGGCTGTACGGCCTATTTTGCCTGCCCGCAGGGCGGCCTGAAAGGGCTGCTGATCTCTACATGTACGGTGATGAGCGGCGTGATATGGGCCCAGGCGATCGTCTACGGCAGCGCGCTGGCACCGCATCTGGAGCTCCTCGGCTATATGATAACCGGCATCGTGGCGTTTCTGATGTGCATTCAGGCGCGTCAGGTACTGCTCTCCTTCGTGCCCGGAACCTTTATCGGCGCCTGCGCAACCTTTGCCGGCGGCGGCGACTGGCGACTGATTGTGCCTTCTCTGGCGCTGGGGCTGGTTTTTGGCTACGCGATGAAAAACAGCGGACTCTGGCTGGCGGCGCGGGCGGAAAAGAGTAAATCGTTGGCCCACGAAACCCCCGACGAAGCCTAAGCGGCGCTGTCCCACACCTAAAACAGGACCTCAGGTCCTGTTTTGCTTTTCTGTACATCACTTTCCCTGCTTGCGCAGCGCTCCTTTGCGCCACGGCGAGCGTAACACACCCCCGCACTGTACTCTCGAAGCCGTTTTATTCGATGGCTAATCATATTGTTACGCCCTGGTCCAGGCGAAAAATTGAACGGATTGCCGGTCGGTAGCCCGCAAAAGGGAGCCTGCGCGAGGAAAACAGCAAGCCAGTGCAATTAAAGTATATTAATCCGCAACATACCCTTGCTATTCTGGCAACCGAATATCGCGCATTGCCGGGCCTCGGGCTTTCGTCCTCGGGGCCGTCATGCGATATTACCGCTAAGCTTTACTTAAGACGTTTGCCGACAGGAGGCGAAATGGCTGTTAAACCTGAGGTTATTCTCGGAGACATCACGACGCTGGCCGTCGATGTTATCGTCAACGCTGCTAACCCTTCACTGCTCGGCGGCGGCGGGGTTGATGGCGCTATTCATCGGGCCGCCGGGCCGGAGCTGCTGGCCGCGTGCAAAATAGTGCGTCAGCAGCAGGGCGAGTGCGCTCCCGGTCATGCGGTGATCACCACCGCCGGCCAGCTCCCGGCCAGCGCGGTTATTCACGCCGTTGGGCCGGTCTGGCACGGCGGCGATCGCCAGGAGGCTGAACTGCTGGCCGATGCCTATAAAAACAGCCTGCAGCTGGCGGCGGCGAATAGCTACCGCTCTATTGCCTTCCCGGCAATCAGTACCGGCGTGTACGGCTACCCTAAGCAGGCTGCGGCGGAGATCGCCGTGCGGACGGTGAACGCCTTTCTCACGCGCTACAATCCGCTGGAACGCGTCTGCTTTGTCTGTTTTGATGCCGAAACGGCTGAGATTTATCACCGCCTGCTGCAGGCACAATAAGCGCAGCGCAGCCGACGCTGCTGGCCAGGCAGGCGTCAGTAATTATCAATGAAGGAGATCCGTTGGTGGCTGAGGGAAAGGTAGCGCAAAAGCAGCTCGTTCGTCGGGCGGAGATTGTTTCTGCTGCACAAGCATGTTTTGCCGCAAAAGGGCTCCACGGCGCATCCGTTGCCGATATTGCCCGCGAGGCCGGGCTTAGCGTAGGGCAGCTGTACCGCATATTTGCCAGCAAAGAGGAGATTATCGAGGCGATAGTCAGCGAAATTGTTCACGCCAGGGTGGAGGAGATGATTCGCGGCAATCACGACCTCGAGCGGATGGCATTGATGCTGGCTGGCGTCATACCGCCGTCGGCCGCCACGATAACCGACAGCTATCTGCTGATGGAGATTAACGCCGAAGCCTCGAGAAACCCGCGCCTGCGCGAAATTTTACAGCAGGCCGATCGGCGCCTGAAAGAGGAGGGCGGGCGGCTTACCCGTCACTCTCATCCCGAGATGTCGGCGGCGCAGATCGATGCCGCCACTGAACTGATTGCGATATTAACCGAGGGCGCGGCGTATCGTCGCGAGCTGACCACCGCAGCGGAGGCCAATAAGCCGGCGATGGCCGCGATCTATCGCGACCTGTTCCAGCTTCTGTTTGACAAAAAATAATCTTCGCTAGCCTGCTCCGGGGCCGCGTGCCTGGCGCAGCCCCGCCGCGGCTATCCGTTGGCCGAAACCTGCGGCTTCGGCGTTTTAGTCTGGAATTTTCCCGAAAAGAGGAAGCGCAGCAGCGGGATCCGCAGATGAATTTCGTAGAGGATCACCGCAATCCCCACCACAAAAATCAGCCCGGCAATAAAGCCTAAGGTGTTTGATTGGATAGCCGGAGCAATCCATGCGCCGTACAGCAGGGTGAGCGGGTGGTGCACCAGATAGATAAACAGCGAGGCATTGACAAAATATGTCACCCGCGCCGACTGGAAGTTCAGCAGGCGGTGCCCAAGGGAAAACACCACGTTAACCATCCACAGTCCGAGCACCATGGTAATGACGTACTCGGTTTCAAACATCCACGCGTCCCCGGAGCCGTACTGCTGGTTCAGGCGGTAGGCGATAAAGCCCAGCAGCGCCCCGACGTAGCACCACGGCGACGGCCGGGTGAACAGCGCTTTCAGGCGCGGGTTGATAAAGGTCTGCGCGCCGAGAATGAAGAACGGCAGGTAGAACAGGGTCTGCATGACGATAAAATTAAACAGGCCGTTGCTGAGAATCGGCGGGTAGAGAATAAACAGCGTGCGGCGAATCAGCGCGTAGAGCACGCCGAGCGCGAGAAAAATCATCGACAGCTGAGACAATGTGACGGTGTCACCAAGGCTCGGGCCGCCTTCCGTGCGGCGCCCGGTGAGCCATTTGAACAGCACCACCCCGAGGGTGGTGAGAACGACCAGCACCAGTAAAAACCACAGATGCGAGATCAGTTCCCAGGCGAGGGTGTTGAATTTGTCGTACCCTGAGAGCGCGTGCCAGCTATCGGCTTTGCCGTTGACGTACTGCAGCATAATAAACTGCGGCAGGGTCAGCAGCGGAATGGCGGTTAACAGGGGGATGCCCACGCGCTCAACCCGCACTTTCCACCATTTTTTTAGCGGATAGCGAAGAAAAAGCATGTAGGAGAAGTAGCCGGAGATGACGAAAAAAACCTGCATGCGAAATGCATGAATAAAATCGTTGAACAGCGTCAGCCACCACGAAGGTTCGGCGCTATTAACATGCCAGCTGTGGCTGGAATAGATAAGCGATATGTGAAAAGGTATCCCCAGCAACATTAACCATGCGCGGATGCTATCGAAGAAATATTCACGTTCTACTGGCGCATTATTCATACAGTTTCACTACATTCTCAGACAATTCGTCTTATCACTCAAGGTGATAACGTTTAAATTCTCAGCAACCCTACATCAACTCTGGATACCTGTCTCCAGGATAAGCACGCAAAGTGCAAAAGTGACAGAGAACTGTCCATTACCTGTACTGCTAAGCTGAACAATGCAGGGATTATGTTGTCGGATTGCCTGAATTTCCATTAAAATAGATCGGATCGATTTAAGCACACAAAGGGGGAAGTGCTTACTTATATGAAACATAAACCACAGATGATGAAAATGCGCTGGTTAAGCGCAGCCGTAATGTTGTCCCTGTGTACTTCATCTGCATGGGCGTTTAGCATTGATGACGTTGCAAAAGAGGCAAAATCGTTAGCCGGGAAGGGCTATGAAGCGCCGAAGAGCAACCTGCCCTCCGTTTTCCGTGACATGAAATACGCGGACTACCAGCAAATCCAGTTTAACCACGATAAAGCATACTGGAACAACCAGAAGACCCCGTTCAAACTTGAATTTTATCATCAGGGCATGTACTTCGACACGCCGGTCACTATCAACGAAGTGACTGCAAGTAGCGTGCATAAGATCAAATATAACCCGGACTATTTCAATTTTGGCAGCGTCCAGCATGACAAAGACACGGTCAAAGACCTTGGCTTTGCCGGGTTTAAAGTGCTGTACCCGATCAACAGCAAAGATAAGAATGACGAAATTGTCAGCATGCTCGGAGCCAGCTATTTCCGCGTACTGGGCCAGGGCCAGGTTTACGGGCTCTCCGCTCGCGGCCTTGCTATCGATACCGCGCTGCCTTCAGGCGAAGAGTTCCCGCGTTTTCGCGAGTTCTGGATCGAGCGCCCAAAAGCGACCGACAAGCGTCTGACGATTTATGCTCTGCTCGATTCCCCGCGCGCAACCGGAGCGTATCGTTTTGTCATTATGCCGGGTCGCGATACCGTGGTTGACGTGCAGTCCAAGGTTTATCTGCGTGACAAGGTCGGTAAGCTGGGCGTTGCACCGCTGACCAGCATGTTCCTGTTTGGGCCGAATCAGCCCTCTCCGGCGACAAACTACCGTCCGGCGCTGCACGACTCTAACGGTCTCTCTATTCTCGCCGGCAACGGGGAGTGGATCTGGCGTCCGCTGAACAATCCGAAGCATCTGGCCGTCAGCAGCTACGCGATGGAAAATCCGCAAGGGTTTGGCCTGCTGCAGCGCGGACGTCAGTTCTCTCGCTTTGAAGATCTCGACGACCGCTACGATCTGCGCCCGAGCGCATGGATCACGCCGAAAGGTGACTGGGGTAAAGGTAAAATCGAACTGGTTGAGATTCCAACCAACGATGAAACTAACGATAACATCGTGACCTACTGGACGCCGGATCAGCTGCCGGAGCCGGGTAAAGAGATGAACTTCAAATACTCTATTACCTTCAGCCGCGATGAAGACAAGCTGCACGCGCCGGATAACGCCTACGTGATGCAGACCCGTCGTTCCACCGGCGATGTGAAGCAGTCGAACCTGATTCGTCAGCCGGACGGTACTATCGCCTTCATCGTTGATTTCACCGGCGCTGAGATGAAAAAACTGCCGTCAGATACGCCGGTAACGGCGCAGGCGAGCATTGGCGATAACGCGGAGATCGTGGAGAACGCGGTGCGTTACAACCCGATCACCAAGGGCTGGCGTATGATTCTGCGCGTGAAAGTGAAAGATCCGAAGAAAACCACGGAAATGCGCGCTGCGCTGGTCAATGCCGACCAGACGCTGAGTGAAACCTGGAGCTATCAGCTGCCTGCTAATGAATAACATAACCAAGTACATTGACGCCTTACCGCTGTCGGGTGCAGAGAAGTCTGCACTTCCTGATACCAGCCTGAAGGCGGTACATGAAGCGCTGGACGCCGATCGTCACGATTTTCCCCGCGAAGACGATTCCCCTCTCGGGTCGGTGAAAGCGCGGCTGGAGCATAGCTGGCCGGACGCGCTGGCGGGCGATCAGCTCATCAAAGATGATGAAGGTCGCACCCAGCTGCACGCCATGCCGAAGGCGAAGCGCTCCTCTATGTTCCCGGATCCGTGGCGGACCAACCCGGTCGGCCGCTTCTGGGATCGGCTGCGTGGACGCGATGTCACCCCGCGCTATCTTTCTCGTCTGACCAAAGAAGAGCAGGAAAACGAACAGAAATGGCGCACCGCCGGTACCATCCGTCGCTACACGTTGCTGCTGCTAACGCTGGCGCAGACCGTCGTTGCGACCTGGTACATGAAAACCATTCTGCCGTATCAGGGCTGGGCGTTAATCAACCCCGCCGACATGGTAGGGCAGAACCTGTGGGTTTCATTTATGCAGCTGCTGCCGTATATGCTGCAAACCGGCATTCTGATCCTCTTTGCGGTCCTCTTCTGCTGGGTATCAGCGGGGTTCTGGACGGCGCTGATGGGCTTCCTGCAGCTGCTGATGGGGCGCGATAAGTACAGTATTTCCGCCTCCACCGTCGGCGACGAGCCGCTGAATCCGGCGCATCGGACGGCGCTTATCATGCCTATCTGTAACGAGGACGTCGATCGCGTATTCGCCGGTCTGCGCGCCACCTGGGAATCGGTGAAGGCGACGGGCCAGCAGCAGCACTTCGACGTTTACATCCTCAGCGACAGCTACAACCCGGATATCTGCGTAGCGGAGCAAAAGGCGTGGATGGAGCTGATTGCTGAAGTCCAGGGGGAAGGGCAGATTTTCTATCGCCGTCGTCGTCGTCGCGTGAAGCGTAAAAGCGGCAACATCGATGACTTCTGCCGTCGCTGGGGCAGCCAGTATAGCTACATGGTGGTGCTGGACGCCGACTCGGTGATGTCCGGCGAGTGCCTGACCGGTCTGGTGCGCCTGATGGAAGCGAACCCGAATGCCGGGATCATCCAGTCCTCGCCGCGCGCCTCCGGAATGGACACCCTCTACGCCCGTTGCCAGCAGTTCGCGACCCGCGTATACGGCCCGCTGTTTACCGCCGGTTTGCACTTCTGGCAGCTTGGTGAGTCGCACTACTGGGGTCATAACGCCATTATCCGCGTAAAACCGTTCATTGAGCACTGCGCGCTGGCGCCGCTGCCGGGTGAAGGCTCTTTCGCCGGATCGATTCTGTCGCACGACTTCGTGGAAGCCGCGCTAATGCGTCGCGCCGGCTGGGGCGTGTGGATTGCCTATGACCTGCCGGGCTCCTATGAGGAGCTGCCGCCGAACCTGCTGGATGAACTGAAGCGTGACCGTCGCTGGTGCCACGGTAACCTGATGAACTTCCGCCTGTTCCTGGTTAAAGGTATGCACCCGGTACACCGGGCGGTGTTCCTGACCGGCGTCATGTCCTATCTCTCCGCGCCGCTGTGGTTTATGTTCCTCGCCCTGTCGACCGCTCTGCAGGTAGTGCACGCGCTCACCGAGCCGCAGTACTTCCTGCAGCCGCGTCAGCTGTTCCCGGTCTGGCCGCAGTGGCGTCCGGAGCTGGCGATAGCCCTGTTTGCCTCAACCATGGTGCTGCTGTTCCTGCCGAAGCTGCTGAGCATCATTCTGGTGTGGTGCAAAGGGTCGAAAGAGTACGGCGGGTTTATCCGCGTGACCCTCTCTCTGCTGCTGGAGGTGCTGTTCTCCGTGCTGCTGGCGCCGGTACGTATGCTGTTCCACACCGTATTTGTGGTCAGCGCGTTCCTCGGCTGGGAAGTGGTCTGGAACTCGCCGCAGCGTGATGACGACTCCACCCCGTGGGGCGAAGCGTTTATGCGCCACGGTTCACAGCTGCTGCTGGGCCTGGTTTGGGCCGTCGGCATGGCGTGGCTGGATCTGCGCTTCCTGTTCTGGCTGGCGCCGATCGTCTTCTCGCTGATTCTGTCGCCGTTTGTGTCGGTGATCTCCAGCCGGGCGACCATTGGTCTGCGTACCAAACGCTGGAAGCTGTTCCTGATCCCGGAAGAGTACTCCCCGCCGCAGGTGCTGAAAGATACCGACGCCTACCTGACCCTGAACCGTCAGCGTTCGCTGGATGATGGCTTTATGCACGCCGTGTTTAACCCGTCGTTTAACGCGCTGGCAACGGCAATGGCTACCGCTCGTCACCGCCACGGTCCGATCCTCGATATCGCCCGTGAACGTCACGTTGAGCAGGCGCTGAACGAGACGCCGGATAAACTTAACCGCGACCGTCGTCTGGTGCTGTTAAGCGATCCGGTGACCCTGTCGCGCCTGCACTATCGCGTATGGGCCGCGCCGGAGAAATACTCTTCGTGGGTGGATGCCTATGGCAAACTAGCGCTGAATCCGCTGGCGTTAAAAACGAAGTAAGCCGCACGTTAAGAAAAATACCGGCAATTTTGCCGGTATTTTTTTCTCCAGGAATTGAGGTTACAGATGAGAATTTTGCTGGTCATCGTCATGACCGTGGTACTCAGCGGTTGCGGCAGCATTATTAGCCGCACGGTGCCGGGGCAGGGGCACGGCAATCAGTATTACCCCGGCGTCCAGTGGGACGTTCGCGACTCGCCGTGGCGCTATATCACCATCCTCGACCTGCCTTTTTCGCTGGTGTTCGACACGCTGCTGCTGCCGCTTGATGCGAGCCACGGCCCCTACAATTAGCTAGCGCTCGTCCCACTCATCGGCCGCCGTCTGACCCTCTTCCGTATCCAGTGAGGGTTCAAGCTGAAACTCACCCTCGTCCCATTCATGGAGCGTATTCTCTTCCAGCCACTCCTGGCGGAGCTCTATCTCGTCGTAGTCGCCGTCAAAAACGCTCTGCGCCGCTTCGCCGCTGAGCATCGGCAGGCACTCGCCTTCCCCCTCATCGTCGGCAAAGAACTCGGCCTGCCAGGCAATATCGCCATCCTGCAAGACGTACTTCTGGATATTCAGCTGCTCGACGTTGGCGCTCTCCTCGTCGCTCTCCGGATTATTGGCCAGGTACTCTTCGCGGGCTGCATCGATAGCTTCTTCGAGCGTGGCATAGAAAACGGAATCCTTTGGCATGGCTAACCCCCTAAGAAGAATGAGAAATGGACACGATCCAATCTATAGAAGGCGGCGGGCGATGCGTCAAGGGCAAGGAGGCTTTGCGGACCTAATTTACCGAACGATCGCCGGAGCCCCGGCCGTCAGAGGGTTCGCTGCTTCGCGGCTGACGTAAGGTGATGGTCGAGTAGATAGCGTTGAACAGCACCACGCAGGCGGTGACCAAAAAGACCGCCCGGAAGCCATAGTTGGCGGAGACGGAGGCGCCGATGAGCGGGCCGGTGACGTTGCCAATATCGCGAAACGACTGGTTATAGCTGAAGATGCGGCCGGCGACCTGGCTGGTGGAGTTGTACACCAGCAGCGTTTGCACCGCCGGCAGCAGCGCACCGTCGGCGGCGCCGAGCAGGAAACGCAAAATGCCCAGCTGCAGCGGGGTCTGGACGAATGACATCGGAATAAGCAGCATAACGGAGAGGATCAGCGCCACGATGAGGATTTTTTCCGGCCCGATCCGATCTCCCAGCCGGCCGAGACGCGGGGCGCTGATCAGGGCAGCCACGCCGGGCACGGAGGCGATCATCCCGCTGATAAAGGCAATATTGCTGATGTCTCCGCTCAGATCCCGCACGTACAGCGTCAGGATCGGCGCAATCGACCCGGTCGCAACCTGGATAATCAGGGTAGTGACGAACAGGCTGAGTACCAGTTTTGGGCTTTTCAGGGAGGAGAAGACGTCTCTGGCGCTAAGCATCTCTTTTTTCGCCACCGGCACAAACTGCTCGCGAATGAAGAACAGCGTCAGGAGGAAACAGATAAACAGGACGCTGGCGGTGAGAAAGAAGACGGGGCGCAGGCCCCACAGGTCAGCGAGAAAACCGCCGGCCAGCGGGCCAAGCAGGGCGCCGCTGACCGCCCCGGTGGAGAGCGTACCCAGCGCCCATCCGCTCTTCTGGCGAGGAATTTGGGTGGCGATAAGGGCGTTGGCGTTCGGGATAAACCCGCCTAACAGTCCCAGCAGCGCGCGCAGCAGCAGAAATTGCCAGATATTTTGCGCCAGCCCCATCAGCGCCATGACGATAGCCATTCCGAGCGCGGAACGGAGCAGCATGATTTTGCGACCTTTTCGGTCGGCCAGGCCGCCCCAGAACGGTGAGGCAACGGCAGAGAAAAGAAAGGTAATGCTGAAGACCAGCCCCGACCACATATTGAGGGCGCCGTGGCCCGTTACGCCGAGCTGTTCAACGTAAAGCGGAAGGAACGGCATCACGAGGCTGAACGCCGCGCCGGTTAAAAAACAGCCGAACCAGGTGACGGTAAGATTGCGTTTCCAGTTAACAGGTAGATCGGCAGACGACATAGGTTCCCACTGGCCTGCGCTGCAGGTCAAAAGTTGAAAATATGAGCCTGCTAATTATGCGCCTGAGAAAGGATTGCTGCAACGGAGGAGGGCTTTTAATGCTAAGGTCGTGGCCCCCGAACGGGGGCTTTGTGCGTAATAACGGCGGCTATTCGTAGCGCGAAGGAACGCCGGGTGGGCGCGATTTGAAGCGGCGATGCATCCACATATACTGCTCCGGTGCCATCAGAATGCACTTCTCGACGATGTGGTTCATCCACAGGGCGGTCGTCTGTGGGTCGTCCAGCGGCGGATCGCACTCCGGCGGCAGAATAATCAGCTCATAGCCTTTACCGTCGGGCTTACGCCGCGGCACGAAGGGAACGATGCAGGCTTTCGACATTTTTGCCAGCATCCAGGTACCGGAGGTGGTGGCGGCCTGTTCGACGGCGAAAAAAGGCACGAAGACGCTGGAGGCCGGGCCGTAGTCGTGGTCCGGCGCGTACCAGATAACATCGCCTTTTTTCAGCGCCCGAACCATGCCCTTCAGGTCCTTACGGTCGATCATATCCTTGTTGGAGCGCAGTCGTCCCCACGTCTGCAGCCAGTCGATAACCGGATTATCATTCGGGCGATAGACGCCAATACCTGGCTCATTCATCCCGAACATGCGGGCGCCCATTTCGAGAGTGAGGAAGTGGATACCGATCAGCAGAATGCCGCGTTTTTGTGCCTGTACGGCCCTGATATGTTCGACGCCGATAGAGTCGGTCCAGCGCGCAATGCGGCGCGCAGGCCAGAACCAGGCCATACCGGTTTCCATCAGGCCCATGCCAACGGATTCAAAATTTTGTTTTATCAGCTGACGACGTTCCTGCTCGCTCTTCTCGGGAAAGCAGAGCTCCAGGTTACGGTAGGCAATTTTTGCGCGCCGGGTCATCAGGCGCATCGCGAGTCGACCCAGGGCAGTACCCAGGCGATAAATCAGCGGATAGGGGAGCTGGACAACGAGCCACAGCAGGCCGATTCCTGGCCAAAGTAGCCAATAGCGCGGATGCAGCAACGCCACGGAAAATTTAGGTAAATGGGTCATCTCATACCTGTTTAATTAAGCAACGCGTTATATTATCGCATTTTTTTATGGTTCAGCCAAAACCAGCGGCCCGGTTGGCATTTATTGTTAAATCAGAGCGAAGGTTGCGGTAAAAAATGTAGCGTGAAATGTATGGATGTAAATTAATGCCTTTTTACTATATGATGCCGGCCGTTTGTTTTACTCATTTTTATGTCGAGCAGGTACACCATGCCAGTGTTACATAACCGCATTTCAAATGAGACGTTAAAAGCGCAGATGTTGGCCGAGAGCGAGCCGCGCACGACGATCTCTTTCTATAAGTACTTCACCATCGTTGACCCAAAAGCGACGCGCGACGCCCTGTGGATTGCGCTGACTAAGCTGAACGTGTTTGGCCGTATTTACCTGGCCCACGAAGGGATCAATGCGCAAATCAGCGTCCCGCAAAGCCGCGTTGAGGCCCTGCGCGAATATCTGTACGCCTTCAACCCGGCGCTGGAAGGGCTGCGCATGAACGTCGCCCTCGACGACGACGGTAAATCATTCTGGGTGCTGCGCCTGAAGGTGCGTGACCGAATTGTTGCCGACGGTATCGATGACGAGACCTTTGATGCCTCTGACGTCGGTGACTACCTGAAGGCTGCGGAAGTTAACGCGATGCTGGACGATCCCGACGCGATCTTTATCGATATGCGTAACCATTACGAATACGAAGTGGGGCATTTCGAACAGGCGCTGGAAATTCCCGCCGACACCTTCCGCGATCAGCTGCCGAAGGCGGTTGAGATGATGCAGGAGCATAAAGATAAAAAAATCGTTATGTACTGTACCGGCGGTATCCGCTGCGAAAAAGCCAGCGCGTGGATGAAACACAACGGCTTCAGCAAGGTCTGGCACATTGAAGGCGGCATCATTGAGTATGCGCGTCGCGCGCGCGAGCAGGGTCTGCCGGTGCGTTTTATCGGTAAAAACTTTGTTTTTGATGAGCGCATGGGCGAGCGTATTTCTGACGACATCATCGCGCACTGTCATCAGTGCGGTGAGCCCTGCGATAGCCACACCAACTGCCTGAACGACGGCTGCCATCTGCTGTTTATCCAGTGTCCGAGCTGCGCGGAGAAGTTTGCCGGATGCTGCAGTGAATCCTGTATGGAAGAGCATAAGCTGCCGGAAGAGGAGCAGCGTCAGCTGCGGGCCGGGCGTGAGAATGGGAATAAGATTTTCAATAAATCCCGCGGGCGTCTGAATACCAAGCTCGGGATCCCGGATCCTGAGACGTCAGAAAAACCATAGCCAGACGAGGTCGATAATGGCCAGCAGCAGCCACAGAGCGAGATAGATCATAAAGTGCTCGCGGACGTTGTTGATCAGTAAGTCATACAGGCGACGCATAGGATCTCTCAGTGATAAACGGCCTCCGATGAGGCCGTTTTTTTATTGGTGCAGTGGCGGCACCGCGGGTGGGCCATTATTGCTGAAAGCGGGCCAGCGAGAAGGGGGTCAGATCAAACGCTGGCGATTCTCCGCGGGCAAACTGGACGGCGATTTCGCCCAAAACCGGCGCAAATTTAAAGCCATGGCCGCTTAATCCGCTGATGAGCAGCGTTTGCGGATGACCGGGGAGCGTATCGATAATGAAGTCCTCATCCGGCGTATTGTCATAGGTGCAGGATGCGCCGTGCAGGCAGCCGCCGATGCCGGGCAGGACGTTGCGCAGGAAACTGAACGATTCCGAACCGTCCGTTGCCACGCTGCCAAACGGCGTGCGCTCCTGGGCACTGGAGATAAGCTGCCCGCCGTTGTGCTTGCCTATCTTGAGTTCATTATCTTCCGCCGGGAAGCCGTAGAACTGGTCGCCGTTGGGCAGCTCGCCGGTAAACGCCGGGAAGTTGTTTTTGCTGCTATAGCGGCCATCGGCCTGGAACCAGGCAAAGATTTTGCGCACCGGCTGAACCGGCAATTCCGGCAGCAGGCGGGTTACCCAGGTACCGGCGCTGATCAGCAGCTTTTGCGCGCTGTACTGGCCATCCGCGGTGTCGATAGTGACGCCATCCTGGTGATGGTCGATAGCGGTGACCGGACAGTTGAACAGCTGCGCGCAGCCCGCTTCACGGGCCAGGCGAATCCAGGTTTCAATGGCCAGCTCGCTGCGCAGGACGCCTGATGCCGGCTCAAAAACCCCGCGATAGCCCTCAGGCACGCGAATCTCCGGCCAGCGGGCCATAATGGCCTGGGCGTCCATCTCTTCGACGTTAAGCTCAAATTCACGAGCGCTGTTCATGACGTTGGTGAGAAACGCAGACTCCGCCGGGCCAAGATTGATAACCCCGGTACGCTCAAAAACGGCTTCACCGCTGAGGGTCGCCAGTTCATCCCACAGCTGCTGCGCCCGCAGCACCAGAGGGACATATCGTTCACCTTCACCATAGGCGTGGCGAATAAGACGCGTATTGCCGTGATGACTGCCTTCCTGATGCGGAGGCTGGTGGGCGTCGATCATCAGAACGTTGAGTCCTGCGCGACGAGCGTAATAGCCTGCGGCGGCGCCGGTTGAGCCGCTGCCGATAATGATGAGGTCGTATTGCATGGTATGTTCCGGGTTTTTGCTTTATTAGCAGGGTAATTAACAACCCGCACTTATACAAGCCCGAAAATAAATCAGGCACCAATCGGTGCCCGTTTAGTTAGAGTATATGGATGACCGCAGAATCACTAATGTCTGCGGTACTCATTTACCTGGTATTCACCTGCTTCAATCTTCGCAATACCGGCTTCAAGAATAGAAATAAATTGACGTGCGACGTCCGTCGTCAGCCATAAAGTCTGGCCAATTTCAGCTTCATTACTGCTTTCATGAGTGGGGTTCTGGTAGTGCAGGCGCAACATCAGCGCGTCATAGCTATCTACGGTGCTGATGTCCCATCCGACGAGGGGATGGGTCTGGATGACTTCATTATTCTTTTCCATCATAACCCCTTATTCATATGTTAAAAGACAACAATTCTCGAGGTTTAATGCATATTTTTTGAAGCAAGTTAATTATATCAGGTGTTAAGAATAAACTCGAGAAATTAACGCGCGCGGGGCGAGCTTTTCTCTTTTTGCCGCTTTTTTGCGCAAATTTTGTCCCGCTGTACGTTATTTTGTAAGGAAATAATCAGGAAATTAAAGAAAAGTCTGAGTATTCAGGAAGAGGGAATAAAAAAGCCGGGGCGACCCGGCAAAAGAAGCACAATGAGGGAGCAAATTAATTTGCTGTACCGGTCAGATTTCGAGCTGCATGAGCCTGGAGCAGGCAAAAACCTCGATGAACGACCTGAGGTATTTTGCACCGCCGTCTGCATACAACTCGAATGACTCAGGGTACGTCGTGGATAAACCAGTCATCAGCGCTTTCCCAGGTTTCTTGCAGGATTTCGCTTATCCGGTCTTTATCTTCTTTAAGGCCACCAATAACAGAAAGATTGTTAGCGGTGGCGAAGCGTACGGTTACCTGGCTTGGTTTGGCCGGGAACTGCTGATCGATACGTCGGGAGAGTTCATTATTCAGCGCTTCTAAAGCGCCGCTCGGTAAGGCGGTAGTTTTGGCGATAGACACTTCGATGCGCATGATAGCCCCCTGTGTAATATACTGTTTATTTATACAGTATCATTTGCGTATTTACAACAGAGGGCTGCGTTTTATTTTTTCATCGTCCAGCGCACGGTTTCACCGGCCAGGAAGGGGACCAGCGTGTCGCCAGGCAGCGCGATGCTCTCTGCCACAACGCTCTCTTCGCGCACCAGCTCAACAAAGGTCTCGTTGACCGGCAGGCCGTAGAAGCGCGGGCCGTTAAGCGAGCAAAACGCCTCGAAGTGCTGCAGCGCATTTATCTCTTCAAACACCGTCGCGTAGCTGCCCAGCGCGGTCGGCGCATTAAAGCAGCCGGCGCATCCGCAGCTGGCTTCCTTACGATGACGGGCGTGCGGCGCGGAGTCGGTGCCGAGAAACGCGCGCGTAAAGCCGCTGGCGACCAGCTCGCGCAGCGCCTGCTGGTGAATATTACGTTTGAGGATCGGCAGGCAGTAAAGGTGCGGACGAATACCGCCAACCAGCATGTGGTTACGGTTAAACATCAGATGCTGCGGCGTAATGGTGGCGGCCAGCAGCTCGTTACCATCGCGAACGTACTCTGCGGCGTCTTTGGTGGTGATATGTTCGAACACCACCTTCAGGCCCGGCAGGCGCTGGCGCAGCGGCTCCATGACCGTCTCGATAAAGCGCGCTTCGCGATCGAAAATATCGATTTCCGCATGCGTGACTTCGCCGTGGACCAGCAGCGGCATGCCGAGTTTTTCCATGCGCTCAAGCACCGGCATAATGGCATCGATGCTGGTCACGCCGTGGCTGGAGTTAGTGGTGGCATTGGCCGGGTAGAGTTTAGCCGCGGTGAAAACGCCGGCCTCAAATCCGCGCGCCAGCTCGGCTGGGTCGAGCGTATCGGTGAGGTAGCAGGTCATCAGAGGGGTAAAGTCATGCCCGGCGGGCACGGCGTTAAGGATCCGCTGGCGATAGGCGACGGCGGCTTCAACGGTGGTGACAGGCGGCGCCAGATTCGGCATCACGATCGCCCGACCGTAAAACTCGCTGGTGTAAGGCACGACGGTTTCCAGCATATCGTCATCGCGCAGATGGATGTGCCAGTCGTCAGGGCGACGGATTTTCAGTACCTGGGGTTGTGCTGTCATGGAAGGCTCCGGCTAATAGGTTCAGTCATCAGGGCTGTTTTTCACCGGGCACAAAGGATAAGCGTAAACGTTTTCCTTTGCATCAACTTCCGTAAAAAAACGGGCGCCTGGCGCCCGTGATGTTAATTGGTGAAGGGGATGATTATCTCACCCGGCTTGACCTCTATACCTTTCGCGTACTTTTTCGCCAGCGCTTCGCCGGTGCTGGCGTCTTCGCGCAGAACGTAGGCGGGCTGCTGGTTAAAATAGCTGCGCAGGGATTGATTCAGGTAGGGGATCAGCGTCTGCACGACCGACTGCAGCTTCTCCGGCGCGACTTTCGCATCGACGACTTCCATCTCCTGCAGGAAGATCGCTCCTTTTTCCTTGTTGAATACCGGCAGCGCTTTCAGCTTAAGGTCAATCGTGGCTTTTTGATTACCGAACAGCGAATTGAGATCCAGGCTGGCAACGCCGCTCAAAGTCACCTTATTCGGCTCCTCGCGACCAATCGCACTGGTTAAATTGTGCAGTTCAATATGCGCATCCGCCACGCCCGGCAGGCCGATATCCTTGGCGAAGTGATTACGTTTCTGCAGCGCCTGATTAATTTCCTGTTCGCTTACCGAATACTGCGTAAGCTGATTACAGCCGCTCAGGAGGCCGCTCACGATAAGCGCGGCCACGATAAACATCTTTTTCATTGGGTTCCTTAACGTAATGCCATGGACTCATCCTGACACAAAGCAGCATGGCCTGCCAGCACCACAGGCGCTAGCGGAAAATGCTGAAAATCAGCCCGGCATGACGCAGCGAATCAGGTTCGTGGCTCCAGCATGCCGGAGGCCGAACGCCTGGCGCTGAATTGCCACCATAGGGCGATAAAGGTAATGAAGCCGATAATACCCAGCATCAGCCACGGCAGCTCCGGCTGATTGACCGCTTTACCGGCGTCAAATAGCCACCCGCCGCCGGCGTAGCCGAAGGCCCCACCAAAGGCCAGCCCCAGTCGACTAAAGCCCATATAGCTGCCGCGCGCGCGGGCGTCGGCCAGCGATGCACCCAGGGTTTCACGCGCCGGCTCGGCGATGATCGACCCCATATAGAAAATGCAAATCAGCGTAAACAGCTGCTGCAGGTTGCTGGTTAAGCCGATCGGCAGCATGGCCAGCGTCATGACCAGCAGGCCGGCCATCAGCCGATGCTCCAGCCGATAGCGCTTTTCACTCCAGCGGGCAATCGGGTAGAGCAGCGTCAGGGAGATAGCCGCTTCAATGGCATACATCCATTTGACGGCGGCAGGGGAACCGGCGATGTCGTTGACCATAATCGGCAGCATCAGCATGACCTGCACCGCCAGCATGTAATAGCCGGTTAGCGTCAGGACATAGGTCACGAAGCGCCTGTCGCGCAGCACGCGCCCCAGCCCCTCGCGCACCGGCGTTTTCACCGTCGACAGCTTCCACGCCGGGAGATACCAGGCGTTAAAGCCGGCGCAGGCGACGAACAGCGCCGCGCCGACGCTGCAGACGAGGCGGAAATCGTACTGTAACAACCAGCTGCCGAGCAGGGCGCCGATGACCGCGCCGGCGCTGTCCTGCATCATCAGAATCGAAAAGAAGCGGCCGCGCTGATGCGGACGCACCAGCTTAACGACCAGCGCCGCGCGCGGCGGGTCAAACAGCGTCCCGCCGAGGCCAGAGAGAATGCAGGATAGCCAGAGTACCCACGGCTCGTGGGCCACCGCCATCGCGGCAAAGCCGCCCGCGCGCATCAGCATACCGGTGACGATCATCGGCTTGGCGCCGAAGCGGTCGGCAACCGCGCCGCCAAAAATCCCCAGACCCTGCTGAACCAGCTGGCGCAGGCCGAGGGCGATCCCGACCATCAGCGCGGCCCAGCCCATCTGGTCAACAAAGCGAATGGAAATCAGCGGGAAGACGACAAAAAAGCCGAGAACGACCAGCATATTGTCGACCAACAGGAAGTATTTACCCAGGCTCCTTGCCTGCGATACGCGGGACATTTCCCCTCCTGGGAAAATAGAGATTAGCCTTTCTAGTGTGCGGGGAAGAGCGGGCGTTTCCCAGCGTACCTGCGACAATATTTTTTTATCAAAAAGCAAGTTTGATAGAGGCTATTCATCGAAAAGGGGAGATGGTGCAGAAAATGGTATGTTGCTGTTTTCACACCGTCGTTCAGGACAGGTATAGTGAAGGGAGCAGGGTAATAAGTCAGGGGAACAGGAGAGGGGAATGTTTGGCTACCGCAGTAACGTACCAAAGGTGCGTTTGACGACGGACAGGCTGGTGACGCGGCTGGTCCACGATCGTGACGCCTGGCGTCTGGCCGACTACTACGCGGAGAATAAAGGGTTCTTAAAACCCTGGGAGCCGGTGCGCGATGACAGCCACTGCTACCCCTCCGGCTGGCAGGCGCGCTTGTCGATGATTTCGGAGTTTCATAAGCAGGGATCGGCGTTCTACTTTGCGCTCCTCGATCCGCAAGAAAAAGAGATAGTCGGCGTGGCGAATTTTTCGAACGTGGTGCGCGGGTCGTTTCATGCCTGCTACCTCGGCTACTCCATCGGCGAGAAGTGGCAGGGGCAGGGCCTGATGTTTGAAGCGCTGACTTCGGCGATTCGCTATATGCAGCGCACGCAGCATATCCATCGCATCATGGCCAACTATATGCCGCACAACCAGCGCAGCGGCGATTTGCTGGCGCGTCTTGGCTTTGAAAAAGAGGGTTACGCCAAAGATTATCTGCTAATCGATGGCCAGTGGCGTGACCACGTATTGACGGCGTTGACGACACCGGACTGGATCCCGGGTCGCTAAGGAGAGAGCATGAAATATCAGTTAACCGCGCACGAAGCGCGCGTTATTGGCTGCCTGCTGGAGAAACAGGTCACGACGCCGGAGCAGTATCCTCTATCGGTTAACGCGGTGGTGACCGCCTGCAACCAGAAAACCAACCGCGAGCCGGTGATGTCGCTCAGCGAAAGCGATATCCAGGACCTGCTGGATACGTTAGTTAAGCGCCATTTCCTGCGCACGGTGAGCGGGTTTGGCAATCGGGTGACCAAATACGAACAGCGCTTTTGCAACTCCGAGTTCGGCGATCTGAAGCTGACCCCGGCGGAGGTCGCGGTGGTCACGACGCTGCTGCTGCGCGGCGCGCAGACGCCGGGCGAGCTGCGCAGCCGGGCGCAAAGAATGTACGAATTTAGCGATATGGCGGAAATCGAAGGCGTGCTCGAGACGCTGGCAGGCCGCGAGGATGGCCCCTTTGTCGCGCGTCTGCCTCGCGAGCCGGGGAAGCGCGAATGCCGCTACATGCATCTGTTCTGCGATGATATGGACTCGCTGATTACGGCGGTAGAAGCGGTATCGCCGGCGGGAGACGATCTCCAGACCCGGGTTGAGGTGCTGGAGGCCGAAGTGGCGGAACTTAAAGAGCGGCTGGCCTCGCTGCTGGCTCATCTGGGGGATTAATCGTGACGGCGAAACTACGCGTTGGAGTGGTGGGACTGGGCGGCATTGCGCAGAAGGCCTGGCTCCCGGTGTTAGGCGCCGCGGACGGCTGGACGCTGCAGGCGGCCTGGTCTCCGGGGAAAGAGAAGGCGCTGCGCGTCTGCGAAACCTGGCGTATACCCTACGCTGACTCTCTGGAGCAGCTGGCGGCGCAGTGCGATGCGGTCTTTGTCCATACCTCAACGGCCTCGCATTTTGAGGTCGTCAGCCGGCTGCTTGGCGCCGGGGTGCATGTCTGCGTGGATAAGCCGCTGGCGGATAAGCTCAGCGATGCCGAATCCCTGGTCGAGCTGGCCGCCCGCCGTGGGCTAACGCTGATGGTCGGATTTAACCGTCGCTTTGCGCCGCTCTATCGCGAGCTGAAAGCGCATCTGGACGATGCCGCCTCGCTGCGTATGGATAAGCATCGCAGCGACAGCGTCGGTCACGATCTGCGCTTTACGCTGCTTGATGACTACCTGCATGTGGTCGATACCGCGCTGTGGCTGGCCGGCGGGAAGGCGCGTCTCAGCGGCGGTTTGCTGCAAACCACCGCCCAGGGCGAAATGCTCTATGCTGAGCACCACTTCAGCTCGTCGCAGCTGGAGGTGACCACCAGCATGCACCGGCGCGCCGGCAGCCAGCGGGAGTGGGTGCAGGCGGTTACCGACGGCGGCCTGTATGAGGTTCGCGATATGCGCGAGTGGCACGAAGAGCGCGGTCAGGGCGTGGTTCAGCGTCCGGTTCCCGGCTGGCAAACCACCCTCGAGCAGCGCGGCTTTGTCGGCTGCGCGCGTCATTTTATCGAATGCGTGCAAAATCAGACGGTTCCCGAAACCGCTGGCGAACAGGCGCTGCTGGCCCAGCGCATCGTTGAAAAGCTGTGGCGCGAGGCGATGAGCGAATAATTCGTTGTAACATCTGGCAGTAGTAATTCATGACGAACCCGGTAGACTATCGCCACTTTCCAGCGCCCGCCATTGCGGGCGTTTTACTTCAGGGTTGTGGAAAACACCTCAATGAACCTTTTAAAATCACTGGCGGCAGTCAGTTCGATGACCATGTTTTCGCGCGTGCTGGGCTTTGCGCGAGACGCCATCGTCGCGCGTATTTTTGGTGCCGGCATGGCGACGGACGCCTTTTTTGTGGCGTTCAAATTACCGAATCTGCTGCGGCGCATTTTTGCCGAAGGCGCGTTTTCTCAGGCGTTTGTACCGATACTGGCGGAATATAAAAGCAAACAGGGCGAAGACGCCACCCGCGTATTTGTCTCCTATGTTTCAGGCCTGCTGACGCTGGTTCTGGCGGTAGTCACCGTGCTCGGCATGCTGGCCGCGCCGTGGGTCATCACCGTGACCGCGCCAGGGTTTGCCGACTCCCCGGATAAATTTGCGCTGACGACCCAGCTGCTGCGCATCACTTTTCCCTATATTTTGCTTATCTCGCTGGCCTCGTTAGCTGGCGCGATCCTTAACACCTGGAACCGTTTTTCGGTCCCTGCCTTTGCGCCGACTTTTCTTAACGTCAGCATGATTGGCTTTGCGCTATTTGCGGCACCGTATTTCCACCCACCGATGCTGGCAATGGCGTGGGCGGTCACCGTCGGCGGCGTGCTGCAGCTGGCGTATCAGCTGCCGCATCTGAAAAAAATCGGCATGCTGGTGCTGCCGCGTATCAGCCTGAAAGACGCCGGTGCGGTGCGGGTAGTAAAACAGATGGGGCCGGCGATCCTCGGCGTATCCGTCAGCCAGATCTCACTGATTATCAACACCATATTCGCCTCTTTCCTCGTTTCCGGGTCGGTCTCCTGGATGTACTACGCCGATCGCCTGATGGAGTTTCCCTCCGGCGTGCTGGGCGTGGCGCTGGGGACCATCCTGCTGCCGTCGCTGTCGAAAAGCTTTGCCAGCGGCAATCATGATGAGTACTGCCGTTTGATGGACTGGGGGCTGCGCCTGTGCTTCCTGCTGGCCCTGCCGAGCGCGGTGGCGCTGGGGATCCTCGCGAAGCCGCTGACGGTAGCCCTGTTCCAGTACGGCAAGTTTAGCGCCTTTGATGCGGCGATGACCCAGCGCGCGCTGGTGGCCTATTCGGTCGGCCTGATGGGGCTCATCGTCGTCAAGGTCCTGGCGCCGGGGTTCTACTCGCGCCAGGATATTAAAACGCCGGTTAAAATCGCCATCGTCACCCTGATTATGACCCAGGTGATGAACCTGATCTTTATCGGCCCGCTGAAGCATGCCGGCCTGTCGCTCTCTATCGGGCTTGCCGCCTGCCTCAACGCCGCGCTGCTCTACTGGCAGCTGCGTAAGCAAAAAATATTCACTCCGCAGCCGGGCTGGTTTACCTTCCTGCTGCGTCTGGTGATTGCGGTGCTGGTGATGTCTGCGGCGCTGCTCGGGATGATGTATATCATGCCGGAGTGGTCCCAGGGGACCATGCCGTTCCGTCTGCTGCGCCTGATGGCGGTGGTGGGGGTTGGCGTGGTGGCCTATTTTGCCAGCCTGCTGCTGCTGGGCTTTAGGGTGAAAGAGTTTGCCCGACGCACGGCCTGAAGCTAAACGCCGGGTAGAAACAGACCCGCTCCGCAGCGCGGAGCGGGTTTTTTTATTCTTCTGCGCGCTGCAGCGCCGCGATCCGTGCGTTTTCCAGCAGGCGAATTGCAAGGGCGATTGCGCCCGCGGCGACGGCCAGAATCACCACGCCGTTCCAGCCGGCTATCACGTACAGCTTGCTGCCGAGCACGGAGCCGAGCGACATACCAATAAAGACCCCGGTGAACAGCAGGGCGTTCAGCCTGCCGCGGGCCTGCGGCTCCAGGCCGTAGACGAGGTTCTGGTGCGCCACGAGGCTTGACTGCAGGCCAAGGTCGAAGCCGATAGCCGCGATGGCGATCAGTACCAGCTGGCCGTGAGGCGGCAGGACCGGCATCAGGAACATCAGGGCAAAAGAGAGGGTAACCAGCGCGGCACCCAGCTGGGTGACCTTCCCGGCGCCATACTTATCCGCCAGGCCACCGGCCAGCGGTGCGGCGAGCGCGCCCGCGGCCCCGGCGATGCCGAATCCACCGGCAACGGCGCTGCCCATCTGATAGCGTTCGAGCAGCATGACCGCCAGCGTTGACCAGAAGGCGCTGAAGGCGACGGAGAGGAACCCCTGCGCCAGCGCGGCGCGGCGCAGAGCGGGGTAGCGCTGCCACAGATGCGCCATCGACTTCATAAGCTGCGGATAGCTCAGCGCGGAGTGAATTTCAAACCGCGGCACCACCCGCCACATCAGCAGGCCAATCAGTGCGATGCTCACCGCCGCCGCCTGATACATCACCCGCCAGCCAAATAGCGCGCCGACCACGCCGCTCACCGTTCTTGAGAGCAGGATCCCCAGCAGCAGGCCGGTCATGACGGTGCCGACCATTTTCCCCTGTTTTCCCGCCGGGGCGAGGATTGCGGCCGCCGGCACGATGTCCTGGGCCATCGTCGCCGCCATACCGATAAGCAGGCTGACAATCAGCAGGGAAGTGAGCTGCCCCGTCAGGCTACACAGCAGCAGGAGCACGGCCAGCGCCGCGCTTTTAATCAAAATTAGCGTACGGCGGTCATGACGATCGCCCAGCGGCAGAAGAAACAGAATGCCCAGCGCGTAGCCCGCCTGAGTCAGGGTAGGAACCAGCCCCATGCCTTCGACGCTAAGATGCAGATTGGCACCCATCAGCGGCAGCAGCGGCTGCGCGTAGTAAATAGAGGCGACGCTAAAACCTGCGCCAAGTGCGAGTATGAAGATAATCCAGCCGGCTTCGCGGGGGGATAGTGTTGTCGGTGCCATGATAAAGCCCTCGTAGATGCGATGGCGCTATTTTTCCCTGAATCCGGCTGGCGCGGTAGATAGCGTGGTGGTAAAACGGTTATACGCTAAACGTATAGGCATGGTAAATATGAAACGGCAGGAACGTATAGACCGAATTGAACTGATGCGCACTTTTATTCGAATCGTCGAAGCCGGCTCGCTTTCTGCCGCTGCGCTGCAGATGACCACGACTCAGGCGACGGTGAGCCGGCGCCTGCAGTCGCTGGAGGGGCTGCTGGGCAGCAAGCTTATTCTGCGCACCACCCATGCGATGAAGCTGACCGACGACGGCGAGCGCTGCTATCAGCATGCACGTCGGGTGGTTGATGCGTGGCTGGCGCTGGAGGACGACCTGAGCATTGCCGATGACCGACCCGTCGGCGTGCTGCGGGTACGTGCGCCGCACGCGTTTGGTCAGCAGCAGCTGCTGGAGCCGCTGGTCAGCTTTCTGCAGCGCTATCCTCAGCTCGCCGTAGAGTGGATGCTCAATGACAAAAACGTCGATTTTCTCAGCGATAATATCGATTGTGCGATACGCGTCGGGGCCGAAGTCGATCCGGAGACGGTATCGGTGCTGCTGGCTGAAGTACCGCGCAGCGTGGTTGCCTCTCCCTCGCTGCTGGCGCGCTACCCGGCATTAGAAACGCCCCAGCAGCTGTCGCAGCTGCCGTGGGTAGCGATCAGCACCTTTTATCAGCATGAGGTGAAATTATTCCATCAGGAGCAAAGTCAGCAGCAGGTCTTCGGCATCGTGCCGTGCCTGAGCACCGACAGCGTGTACGTGGCGCGCAATACCGCGCTGGCGGGATTGGGAGTGGCTATCGTTTCAAGCTGGGCGGTGGTGGAGGATATCGCCGCCGGGCGGCTGGTCGAGCCGTTCCCGCAGTGGCGAGCCTCTTCGCTGCCGGTCCACCTGGTCTATCCGTGGGCGCGGTACTATCCGACCCGTTTACGCAAGTTTCTCGACCTGATGCGCGAGGTTATGCCGCAGGTGGCGGGTATGCAGCGCCCGGAAGGGGAATAAAAAAAAACCGGCCAGAGGCCGGTTTTTTTAGACTTAACGCTTACTCGACGGACTGTGGACGGGTTGGTTCCGCCGTAGCCTGATGAGTTGCGCTATGACCGCCGGCAGAACCTTTGCCGTCGAACGCGAACGACGGGCGAACCCAGTCGCTGCGACGCGGTGCTTCCGGTTCGTAAGCCGGAGCCGGTGCGCGGGTCATCGGCGCGGTAGCGTGGCGGTCAGTATCGATAACCGCTGCAGCGACGGGAGCGGGTGCTACCGCGGCAACAGGGGCCGGCGCCTGGTCAACGACCTGCGGTGCCACAGCTTCTTCCACTTCAACTGGCGCTTCTGCCTGGACTGCAGGCTCGGCGTCAACGACGGCGGTTTCAGGCTCGGCAGCCGGCTGCTCAACCACGGCTTCTTCGTCTACGGCTGCAGACTCAGCGGCGATGACAGGCTCAGCAGTGATAACCGGCTCAGCGATAGCTTCAGCTTTAACCTCAACTTCAGCTTCAGCTGCGGCTTCTGCGACGGTCTCAGCAACGACTTCCTCAGGCGCCGCCTGCTGTTCGCTGGCGATAACCTGCGCAGCCGCTTCCGGCGCTTCGGCTTCGCTGGCAGCGACGTCAGCCGCGACCGGTGCGATGACTTCCGCAACGGCCGGTTCGCTAACGATCTGCTCGGCAATAGCCGGCTCGGCAACGACAGCTGGCGCGACGGTTTCGGCAACAAAAGCCTGAACCTGCGGCTCTTCCTGCTGCTGGTCGTTCGGGCGGGCTACCGGGTAACGGATCCAGATTTTACCTGAAGCCATTTCCGGCGACGCGCAGGCTACGGTCAGCGGCATCGGTGATTGGGTCGGATAACGCTCGTCACGGTAACGACGACGACGCTGACCGCTCACGCGCAGATGGCGCGGCGAACGACGGGAGCGGCGCGGCATACCGTTAGCATCACGGGATTCGTTGCTCTCTTCGTGCTCAACGTGAGTCTCAACCACCGCAGGCAGGTCAACTTTCGCCAGTTCAGTACGCGGAGCCACAACAACGTCTGGCTGCGCTTTCTCAACTACGGCTTCAGCTGCT
This sequence comes from Klebsiella terrigena, assembly GCF_006539725.1. Classification (GTDB taxonomy): domain Bacteria; phylum Pseudomonadota; class Gammaproteobacteria; order Enterobacterales; family Enterobacteriaceae; genus Klebsiella; species Klebsiella terrigena. The sequence continues at coordinate 220,407 of NZ_BJNO01000002.1, forward strand.
TCTACGGCGACTTCCGCTACCGCAGATTCGATGCGAACCTTGTGGGCCAGCTGGCGAGGTTTACGACGCGGCATGTTCTGAACGCGTTCTTCCAGCTCAGCTTCCTGCAGAACAACCGGCTCATCCTGTACCTTAACGGCAACGGCTTCCAGCGGTGCCTGACGCTTATCGTCATTATTACGACGACGGTTACGTTCACGGCGCGGCTGCTGCTCGTCACGGGATTTCGCTTTTTCCGCTTCGTCGCCGGTGGCCTGGCGAGGTTCGCGCAGCTCGACGTTCTGCTGCTGCTTCTCACGACGGTTACGACGGTTCTCCTCGCGGGATTCACGAGACTCACGGCCTTCGCCGTTTTCGCTGCGGTTATCGCGGTCAGCACGCTCTACACGGTTATCGCGCTCGGCACGGTTGTCGCGGTTGTCACGATTCTCGCGGTTATCACGATTTTCACGGTTATCGCGACTATCACGGCCTTCGCGGTTGTCACGACGATCGTTACGATCGCGGCGATTATTGGTACGCGGTTTACGACGTTCCTGCTGGCGTTCCGGCTTCTCTTCGACTTTCTTCTCTTCCTGGACTTCAGCCGGTTTGGCTTCTTCCGTACCAGAGAAGATATTTTTCAAGGCGCCAAAGAAGCGAGAGATCAGGCCCGGCTGGGCCGGCGCTGAGGCCACGGCCGCTGTCGGTGCGCTGGCGGCTACGGCGACGGCTTCAGGCTCTTCATATGCCGGCGCAGGCGGAGCGTCCGGCATGACGAAGGTTGCCAGTGCCGGCTGTTCCGGACGTTTACGTTCCGCCGGTTCTTCATCAGCTGGCAGCGCCATCTCTTCTTCATGCAGCTTCGGCAGCAGATAGCTCAGGGTAGAGGTCTCTTCGCCTTTGCGCACGCGCAGCACGGAATAGTGCGGGGTTTCCATCTGATCGTTCGGCACGATGATAACGCGCACGTCGCCCTGACGTGTTTCGATAGCGCTTACCGCCGCACGTTTTTCGTTCAGCAGATAGGACGCGATTGGCACAGGAACGATCGCGTGAACTTCCTGGGTGTTCTCCTTCAGCGCTTCTTCTTCAATCAGACGCAGAATGGAGAGCGACAGGGATTCGTTATCGCGCACGGTGCCGGTGCCGCTACAGCGCGGGCAGACGTGATGGCTGGATTCGCCGAGCGATGGGCTCAGGCGCTGACGCGACATTTCGAGCAGGCCAAAGCGAGAAATATGGCTGATCTGGATGCGCGCGCGATCCTGACGTACGGCTTCGCGCAGGCGGTTTTCTACCGCGCGCTGGTGGCGTACCGGGGTCATATCGATAAAGTCGATAACGATAAGACCGCCGAGGTCGCGCAGACGCAGCTGGCGGGCAATCTCATCGGATGCTTCAAGGTTAGTGTTGAAGGCGGTTTCTTCGATATCGCCGCCGCGGGTTGCGCGTGCGGAGTTGATATCGATCGCGGTCAACGCCTCGGTGCTATCGATAACGATAGAGCCGCCGGACGGCAGACGAACTTCACGCTGGAAAGCGGATTCGATCTGCGATTCGATTTGGTAGTGGCTGAACAGCGGGATTTCACCGGTGTAGAGCTTAATTTTGCTGCTGAAGTCCGGGCGACCCAGCGCGGCGATGTGCTGGCGAGCCAGCTCAAGCACTTTCGGGTTATCGATAAGAATTTCACCGATATCCTGACGCAGGTAGTCGCGGAACGCGCGCACGATGACGTTGCTTTCCTGGTGAATCAGGAACGGCGCCGGGCGGCTTTCTGCGGCTTTCTGGATAGCTTCCCAGTGCTTCAGGCGGAAGCTAAGGTCCCACTGCAGCGCTTCGGCAGATTTGCCGACGCCCGCGGTGCGTACAATTAGCCCCATACCGTCCGGCAGCTCGAGGCTGGCCAGCGCTTCTTTCAGCTCGGTGCGATCGTCACCCTCGATGCGGCGAGAAATACCGCCAGCGCGCGGGTTATTCGGCATCAGTACCAGATAGCTGCCTGCCAGGCTGATAAAGGTGGTGAGCGCGGCGCCTTTGTTGCCACGTTCTTCTTTATCAATCTGGACAATAACTTCCTGACCTTCACGCAGCACATCCTTAATGTTAGGACGGCCGTGAGCGTTGTAGCTGGCTGGGAAGTATTCGCGGGCAATTTCTTTAAGAGGGAGGAAACCATGACGCTCGGCGCCGTAATCAACAAATGCGGCCTCCAGGCTAGGTTCAATACGGGTGATTTTGCCTTTGTAGATGTTCGCTTTTTTCTGTTCGTGCCCGGGGCTTTCGATATCCAGGTCGTACAGGCGCTGCCCATCAACAAGGGCGACGCGCAACTCTTCCTGCTGAGTTGCGTTGATTAACATTCTTTTCATCGTAACTTACTCATTATTCTTACATTGACGACTAAGCTGCGGGCAGAGTAACGCCTTGCCGGGGGAAACCGATGGCCTCGTGTCTGTTTCACGTCGCCAACCTCACGGTTGTCGCGCGCTTAAGAGGCGCAGAGTGTCGGTCGCCTGCATTTCAAACGGAAACACAGCGCAATTGTCAGGGGAATTGCCTGGGATGTATCACCAGAGAAGATTCCATTTATACACTTCATGCATCGAGCTGCTTTTGCACTGGCTGCGCTCGTTCATCCCTGTTACCTGGCGATGCAGGTTGCCGGGGATTCACTCTCTTGCTGCCATGACGCATCTCGAATAATTTTGCGTATATTCTATCGTCTTTCACGTTGCAGGCGTGTTGGCTTAACCTGCTCATCACAATCATGCGATTATCATGAGCTCCCGGGGATACCCGGAGTCGACGCCTTCCTGCGACGTGAAATCCATAGAGCCTGTACCGGTAAGGACTGCAACCCGCAGCCCGCTAACTGTCTGAAAGATCAATACGTCTTACGCCATTGCTGCGTTGATGATCGGTCAGACAAAATGGGTCATTCCGCTAATCTCTTGTTCTAACAAGATTCAACACGGAAAACGGCATCATTATTCCATTGCTAAGCTTGTTATAGCAAGTTGACTTTTACCTTTTATCACCCGGTTACTCACAGTTTTATCACCTGCGTATACAGATTGTTCTAATAACAAACAAAACGACGATGACCCATACGATGAAAACCGGATAATGATAAATATAAGCATATAAAAATGAGTGGCGCTAATGCGTCGGGCTATTTAGAATCGCGCACCATGAAAACTGAGACCCCAACCGTAAAAATGGTTGCCATTACCGCTGATGAAGCGGGGCAACGCATCGATAACTTTTTGCGTACGCAGCTTAAGGGCGTACCGAAGAGCATGATTTATCGCATCCTGCGTAAGGGCGAGGTGCGGGTAAACAAAAAACGCGTCAAGCCTGAGTACAAGCTGGAAGCGGGCGACGAGATCCGTATTCCGCCGGTCCGCGTAGCCGAGCGTGAGGAAGACGCGGTCTCCCCGCATCTGCAAAAAGTCGCGGCCCTGGCGGACGTGATTCTGTATGAAGACGATCATATCCTGGTGCTCAACAAGCCTTCCGGTACCGCGGTTCACGGCGGCAGCGGTCTGAGCTTTGGCGTGATTGAGGGCCTGCGTGCGCTGCGTCCTGAGGCGCGCTTCCTTGAGCTGGTGCACCGTCTTGACCGCGATACCTCCGGCGTGCTGCTGGTGGCGAAGAAGCGTTCCGCGCTGCGTTCGCTGCATGAGCAGCTGCGCGAGAAGGGGATGCAAAAGGATTATCTGGCGCTGGTGCGCGGGCAGTGGCAGTCGCATACCAAAGTGGTACAGGCGCCGCTGCTGAAAAACATCCTGCAAAGCGGCGAGCGTATCGTGCGCGTGAATCAGGAAGGCAAGCCGTCGGAAACCCGCTTTAAGGTAGAAGAGCGCTTTACCGACGCCACGCTGGTGCGCTGCAGCCCGGTGACCGGTCGAACCCATCAGATTCGCGTGCACACGCAGTATGCCGGGCACCCGATCGCGTTTGACGATCGTTACGGCGATCGGGAATTTGATAAGCAGCTAACGGGAACCGGCCTCAATCGCCTGTTCCTGCACGCCGCGGCGCTGAAGTTTACCCACCCGGGCACGGGTGAGGTGATGCGCGTTGAAGCGCCGCTGGACGGCCAGCTGAAGCGCTGCCTGCAGGTGCTACGCGACAAGAAGTAACGGAACGGCGGATGCACTCTCCGCCGCTTTCACCGCGCGGGCCGATAAGCCCGCAGCGGTGATGCTCAGAACGGGGATCCGCGCTTCAGGCGAGTAGCGGGTTATAGCCTTCTCTGCGCAGCATCTGACAAAGCGCAATCAGCGGCAGGCCGACCAGCGTATTGGGGTCCCGGCCTTCTAAGCGCTCGAAAAGCGTGATCCCCAGCCCTTCGCTTTTAAAGCTCCCGGCGCACTGCAGCGGGTTCTCTTTACGCACGTAGGTCTCTATCTCCCGGTCGCTTAAATGGCGAAAGTGAACGTCAAAGGGCTCGCATTCGGTTTGCAACTGGCCGTTCGCCGAGTTGTAGAGCGCCAGCCCGGTGTAAAACGTCACGATGGTGCCGCTGGCTTTTCTTAACTGCAGGCGGGCGTTCGCTTCGCTATGCGGTTTACCGGTGATTTCGCCGTCAAGGACGCAAACCTGATCGGAGCCTATAATGAGATGCTGCGGGTAGCGCGCGGCGAGAGCCTGCGCCTTAGCCTGCGCCAGACGCACGACCAGCTGGCGAGCGGACTCGCCGGGGTGAGACGTTTCATCGACCTCAGGCGCCGCGCACTCAAACGGCACGGACAGTTTTTCCAGCAGCATGCGCCGCCAGGGCGAGGTCGACGCCAGGATAAGCTCAGACATATTTTTTCATCCACATATAGCGCTTCGAAGAGCATCATTTTAAACTATGGGCCGCAATGTGTGCGAATAAATGGCAAAAGGCAACCTGAGGCTGCCTTTTTCTTTGACTCTATGACATTACAAAGTTAATATGCGCGCCCTATGCAAAAAGTAAAATTACCCCTGACTCTTGACCCGGTTCGCACGGCTCAAAAACGCCTTGATTACCAGGGCATTTATGCTCGCGATCAGGTAGCACGTGTGGCCGATTCTGTAGTCAGCGTGGACACCGATGTGGAATGCAGCATGTCGTTCGCTATTGATAACCAGCGTCTTGCCGTTATAACCGGCGATGCGACGGTGTCAGTAACCCTCGAATGTCAGCGTTGCGGGAAACCGTTCCCTCGTCATGTCCACACAACGTATTGTTTCAGCCCGGTCAGAAATGACGAACAGGCCGAAGCACTGCCGGAAGCGTATGAGCCGATTGAGGTTAACGAATTCGGTGAAATCGATCTGCAAGCGTTGGTTGAGGATGAAATTATTCTCTCCTTGCCTGTAGTTCCGGTGCATGATTCTGAACACTGTGAAGTGTCCGACGCGGACATGGTTTTTGGTGAACTGCCTGCAGAGGCACAGAAGCCAAACCCATTTGCCGTATTAGCCAGCTTAAAGAATAAGTAATTGAGGAGTAAGGTCCATGGCCGTACAACAGAATAAACCAACCCGTTCCAAACGTGGCATGCGTCGTTCCCATGACGCTCTGACCGCAGTCACCAGCCTGTCTGTAGACAAAACTTCTGGTGAGAAACACCTGCGTCACCACATGACTGCCGACGGTTTCTACCGCGGTCGCAAGGTTATCACTAAGTAATCACGCGATACTCTATGAACTTCGTGCTGTATGAAGCCCGCGCAGTTAACGGTGCTGCAGCGTGAAGGACAACGAGTATAAGCGTGGTGAAGCTTAGTGAGGATTTCCCCAGGTAACTGGGGAATAACCGAACCGGGCAGCGACGATACCTTGACACGTCTAACCCTGGCGTTAGATGTCATGGGGGGCGATTTTGGTCCCTCCGTGACGGTGCCTGCAGCACTGCAGGCACTGATCTCTAATTCGCAACTCACACTTCTTTTAGTCGGCGACCCCGACGCCATCACGCCATTACTTGCCAAAGCTGATTTCGAACAACGTTCACGTCTGCAGGTTATCCCTGCGCAGTCAGTTATTGCCAGTGATGCGCGACCCGCGCAGGCGATTCGCAGCAGCCGCGGAAGCTCAATGCGCATGGCGCTCGAGCTGGTGAAAGAGGGGCGGGCAGAGGCCTGCGTCAGCGCGGGCAATACCGGCGCGCTGATGGGGCTGGCAAAACTATTGCTCAAGCCCATTGAGGGAATTGAGCGCCCGGCGCTGGTGACGGTGCTGCCGCACCAGCAGAAGGGGAAAACGGTGGTGCTGGATCTTGGCGCCAACGTCGACTGCGACAGCACCATGCTGGTCCAGTTTGCGGTGATGGGGGCGGTACTGGCGGAAGAAGTTGTCGGTATTGAAAATCCCCGCGTCGCGCTGCTGAATATTGGCGAAGAAGAAATGAAGGGCCTCAGCAGCATTCGCGACGCCGCGGCGGTTTTGAAAACGCTGCCGTCTCTCAACTATATAGGCTATCTTGAAGCCAATGAACTATTGACGGGCAAAACCGATGTTCTGGTTTGTGATGGATTCACGGGCAACGTCACATTAAAAACTATGGAAGGTGTTGTCAGAATGTTTCTTTCGCTGCTGAAATCGCAGGGAGAGGGCAAAAAACGGTCGTGGTGGCTGCTGTTATTGAAACGTTGGTTACAAAAAAGCCTCGCAAGGCGATTCAGTCACCTCAACCCCGACCAGTATAATGGCGCCTGTCTGTTAGGATTGCGCGGTTCCGTGATTAAGAGTCATGGTGCTGCCAATCAGCGCGCCTTTAGCGTTGCAATAGAGCAGGCAGTGCAGGCGGTGCAGCGGCAGATACCTCAACGGATCGCCGCTCGCCTGGAATCTTTATACCCAGCAGGCTTTGAACTGCCGGGGGGCGGCAGAAACGGGAACTCCCGACAGCAAAGTGGGACGAACGAGCAGGATTGACGCCCCAGCGGTTTGAACAAGGCGGGTATGTTACCCAAGAGTGACTGAGCGTACATGTATACGAAGATTATTGGTACCGGCAGTTATCTGCCTGAGCAAGTGCGTACTAACGCCGACCTGGAAAAAATGGTAGATACGTCTGACGAGTGGATTGTCACCCGTACGGGTATCCGTGAACGTCGTATTGCCGCGCCGAATGAGACCGTTGCTACGCTGGGTTTTGAAGCTGCAAAAAATGCGCTGGAGATGGCGGGCGTTAAGCCGGAGCAAATTGGTCTGATTATTGTTGCGACCACCTCCGGCACCCACGCGTTCCCGAGCTCGGCCTGTCAGATTCAGTCTATGCTGGGCATTAACGGCTGCCCGGCGTTTGACGTTGCCGCGGCCTGTGCTGGCTTCACCTACGCCCTGAGCATCGCCGACCAGTATGTCAAAAATGGTGCGGTAGACTACGCGCTGGTTATTGGCGCTGACGTTCTGGCGCGTACCTGCGATCCAACCGATCGCGGGACGATCATTATTTTTGGCGACGGCGCGGGCGCCGTTGTGCTGGGCGCGTCAACCGAGCCGGGCATTATCTCGACCCATCTGCACGCCGACGGCCGCTACGGCGAGCTGTTAACGCTGCCGAACGCCGATCGCGTCGATCCGGAAAATCCGATCTATCTGACGATGGCGGGTAACGAAGTCTTTAAAGTGGCCGTGACCGAGCTGGCGCATATCGTTGACGAAACGCTGGCGGCGAACAATCTTGAACGCTGCGCGCTCGATTGGCTGGTCCCGCACCAGGCCAACCTGCGTATCATCAGCGCGACGGCGAGAAAGCTCGGGATGTCGATGGACAACGTGGTGGTGACGCTCGATCGTCACGGCAATACCTCCGCCGCCTCCGTCCCCTGCGCGCTGGACGAAGCGGTGCGCGATGGCCGCATTCAGCGCGGTCAGCTGATTCTGCTGGAAGCCTTTGGTGGCGGTTTCACCTGGGGTTCCGCGCTGGTTCGTTTTTAGTATAAGGATTTAGAGATGACGCAATTTGCTTTTGTGTTCCCGGGACAGGGCTCGCAGGCGGTAGGCATGTTGTCAGAGATGGCAGCAGCTTATCCGGTGATTGAAGAGACTTTCCGTGAAGCCTCCGCGGCGTTGGGTTACGATCTGTGGGCGCTTGCCCAGCAGGGCCCGGCAGAAGAACTGAATAAAACCTGGCAGACCCAGCCCGCGCTGCTGACCGCCTCCGTGGCGCTGTATCGCGCGTGGCAACAGCAGGGCGGCAAAGCGCCGGCTCTGCTGGCAGGCCATAGCCTTGGCGAATACTCCGCGCTGGTTTGCAGCGGGGTTATCGACTTCACCGACGCCGTGCGTCTGGTTGAGATGCGTGGCAAATTCATGCAGGAAGCGGTACCGGAAGGTACCGGCGCTATGTCGGCCATCATTGGCCTCGACGATGCCTCAATTGCCAAAGCCTGCGAAGAGTCTGCCGAAGGCCAGGTGGTTTCACCGGTCAACTTCAACTCCCCGGGTCAGGTGGTTATCGCGGGCAACAAAGAAGCCGTAGAACGCGCTGGCGCCGCCTGTAAAGCTGCCGGCGCCAAACGCGCGCTGCCGCTGCCGGTAAGCGTCCCGTCCCACTGCGCGCTGATGAAACCTGCGGCGGAAAAGCTGGCGGTTGAGCTGCAAAAAATTACCTTTAACACCCCGGCTATTGCGGTGGTGAACAACGTTGATGTGAAGTGCGAAACCGCGCCTGACGCGATTCGCGACGCGCTGATCCGCCAGCTTTACAGCCCGGTTCAGTGGACCAAAAGCGTCGAGTTTATGGCCTCTCAGGGCGTAGAACATCTGTATGAAGTGGGCCCGGGTAAAGTCCTCACCGGCCTGACTAAACGTATTGTTGACACCCTGACCGCTTCCGCGCTTAACGAGCCTGCAGCGCTGTCTGCGGCGCTTGAGCAATAAAAGAGGAATATCATGAGTTTTGAAGGAAAAATCGCGCTGGTTACCGGTGCAAGTCGCGGGATTGGCCGTGCAATCGCTGAAACGCTCGTCGCCCGTGGCGCGAAGGTTATCGGTACTGCCACCAGCGAGAGCGGTGCGCAGGCGATCAGCGACTATTTAGGTGCTAACGGTAAAGGTCTGCTGCTGAATGTGACCGACCCGGCATCTATCGAATCTGTTCTGGGAAATATTCGCGCAGAGTTTGGTGAAGTTGATATCCTGGTTAATAATGCCGGTATTACTCGTGATAACCTGTTAATGCGGATGAAAGATGACGAGTGGAACGATATTATCGAAACCAATCTGTCATCAGTTTTCCGTCTGTCAAAAGCAGTAATGCGCGCTATGATGAAAAAGCGTCATGGCCGCATTATTACTATCGGTTCTGTGGTCGGTACCATGGGAAATGCTGGTCAGGCTAACTACGCTGCGGCGAAAGCGGGTCTGATCGGTTTTAGTAAGTCGCTGGCACGTGAAGTCGCGTCCCGCGGTATTACGGTTAACGTTGTTGCTCCGGGCTTTATTGAAACGGACATGACGCGTGCGCTATCTGACGATCAGCGTGCGGGTATTCTGGCGCAAGTTCCGGCGGGTCGCCTCGGCGATGCAAAAGAAATCGCCAGTGCGGTTGCGTTTTTAGCTTCTGACGAAGCGGGTTACATCTCTGGTGAAACCCTGCACGTCAACGGCGGAATGTATATGGTCTGACCGAGTTTTGTGCAAAACGTTCAGGAACCGCGCAGTCTGTGCGGTTCCGGGTACGGTTTTGTGCAAAATGATTTGCGTTATGAGGGCAAACAGCCGCAAAATAGCGTAAAATCGTGGTACGACCTGCCGGGATTTAGTTGCAAATTTTTCAACATTTTATACACTACGAAAACCATCGCGAAAGCGAGTTTTGATAGGAAATTTAAGAGTATGAGCACTATCGAAGAACGCGTTAAGAAAATCATCGGCGAACAGCTGGGCGTTAAGCAGGAAGAAGTTACCAACAATGCTTCCTTCGTTGAAGATCTGGGCGCTGATTCTCTTGACACCGTTGAGCTGGTAATGGCTCTGGAAGAAGAGTTTGATACTGAGATTCCGGACGAAGAAGCTGAGAAAATCACCACTGTTCAGGCTGCCATTGATTACATCAACGGTCACCAGGCGTAAGTGAACATCTCCAGGCGGTCATTCGACCGCCTGAGTTTTATCTTTAGTTTGTCCCACAAGAATCTATTTTCCCTCCCTGGAGGACAACCGTGTCTAAGCGTCGTGTAGTTGTGACCGGACTGGGCATGTTGTCTCCTGTCGGCAATACCGTAGAGTCTACCTGGAAAGCTCTCCTTGCCGGTCAGAGTGGCATCAGCCTGATCGACCATTTCGATACTAGCGCCTATGCAACAAAATTTGCTGGCTTAGTAAAGGATTTTAACTGTGATGACATTATCTCGCGCAAAGAGCAGCGCAAGATGGATGCCTTCATTCAATATGGAATTGTCGCTGGCGTTCAGGCCATGCAGGATTCTGGTCTTGAAATAACGGAAGAGAACGCAGACCGCATCGGCGCAGCTATCGGCTCCGGCATCGGCGGCCTCGGCCTGATTGAGGAAAACCACAGCTCGCTGACCAACGGCGGACCTCGTAAAATCAGCCCGTTCTTTGTACCGTCTACAATTGTTAACATGGTGGCCGGACATCTGACCATCATGTTTGGTCTGCGCGGGCCGAGCATCTCCATCGCGACCGCCTGTACTTCCGGTGTGCATAATATCGGTCAGGCCGCGCGTATCATTGCCTACGGCGATGCTGACGCTATGGTTGCCGGCGGTGCGGAAAAAGCCAGTACCCCGCTTGGCGTGGGCGGCTTTGGCGCAGCGCGTGCGCTCTCTACCCGCAACGACAATCCGCAGGCGGCAAGCCGTCCGTGGGATAAAGATCGCGACGGCTTCGTGCTTGGCGACGGTGCGGGCATGGTGGTGCTGGAAGAGTACGAGCACGCTAAAAAACGCGGCGCGAAAATCTACGCGGAAATCGTCGGTTTTGGTATGAGCAGCGATGCCTACCATATGACTTCTCCTCCGGAGAACGGTGCGGGTGCCGCGCTGGCAATGGTTAACGCCATTCGCGATGCGGGCATTGAACCGGGCCAGATTGCCTACGTTAACGCGCACGGTACCTCGACGCCAGCGGGCGATAAAGCGGAAACTCAGGCTGTTAAGTCAGTCTTTGGCGATGCGGCTCGCAGCGTAATGGTTAGCTCGACCAAATCTATGACCGGGCACCTGCTGGGCGCCGCAGGCGCGGTAGAGTCTATCTACTCAATCCTTGCGCTGCGCGATAGCGTGGTTCCGCCGACCATCAACCTGGATAACCCGGACGATGGCTGCGACCTGGACTTCGTTCCGCACGAAGCCCGCCAGGTTTCCGGTATGGAGTACACGCTGTGTAACTCCTTCGGCTTTGGTGGCACCAACGGTTCGCTGATCTTTAAAAAGGTCTAAGCGCGTTAGTTGCCTCACCCAGCCATGACTCAGGCCTGCATTTATGCGGGCCTTCTTTTTTCTTCAGCTTTCTCTGCTTGTCCTGCGTAATTCATCCTGCGACACTAGCGGGCCACCGATAAGGAGCCACTATGTTCTTGATTAATGGCCTTGAACAGGACGTCCTGGCCGCTAACGACCGGGCGATACAGTTTGGCGACGGATGCTTTACCACCGCGCGGATTGTAGAGAGTCAGGTGCAGATGCTGCCTGCCCACCTTCGGCGTTTGCAGCAGGCCTGCGAAAAGCTGATGATCCCCTATACCCACTGGCAAACGCTGGAACAGGAAATGCTGCGCCTGGCGCAGGTCCAGAAAAGCGGCGTCCTCAAGGTTATTCTGACGCGCGGTTCCGGCGGCCGCGGCTATAGCGGTACGCTGTGCCAGCAGCCGACCCGTATCCTCAGCGTATCCCCGCTGCCGGCGCACTACTCCCGCTGGCGTGAAGAGGGCATCACCCTGGCCCTGAGCCCGATACGGCTGGGGCGTAACCCGTCGCTTGCCGGCCTTAAGCACCTTAACCGCCTCGAGCAGGTGCTGATCCGCTCTCATCTTGAGCAGACGGACGCCGACGAGGCGCTGGTTCTTGACAGCGAAGGGTGGCTTACGGAATGCTGTGCCGCGAATCTGTTCTGGCGCAAGGGAATGGCGGTATTTACGCCGCGCCTTGACCAGGCGGGCGTGAACGGGATCATGCGCCAGTATTGTATCGCGCGGCTGGCACAATCGCCGTTTCGCGTTGTCGAAGTCACCGCGGGCCCTGATGCGTTGCGGGATGCCGATGAAGTGCTGATTTGCAACGCCCTGATGCCGCTGGTGCCGGTTCGCCGCTGGGACGAGAGCCGTTGGTCCTCGCGCGAGCTTTATCATTTTTTAGCCCCACTGTGTGAGCTGTCTGGTTAGTCATGAAGAAAATGTTACGTTTTATCCTGCTGTTGTTAGTGGTTTTTGGCATTGCCGCAGGCGTGGGCATGTGGAAAGTCCGCCATCTCGCTGACAGCAAGCTGCTTATCAAAGAAGAGACCATCTTCACCCTGGAAGCCGGCACCGGGCGCATCGCGCTGGGCCAGCAGCTGTATGGTGACAAGGTCATCAACCGGCCTCGCGTCTTCCAGTGGCTGCTGCGCATTGAGCCGGAGCTGTCGCACTTCAAAGCCGGGACCTACCGCTTCACGCCGCAAATGACGGTGCGCGAAATGCTCCAGCTGCTGGGCAGCGGCAAAGAGGCCCAGTTCCCGCTGCGCTTTGTCGAAGGAATGCGGGTGAGCGACTATCTGCGCCAGCTGCGCGATGCGCCGTATGTCAAACATACGCTGGCCGATGACAGCTACGAAACGGTGGCAAAAACGCTCGACCTTGAACACCCGGACTGGGTCGAAGGCTGGTTCTGGCCGGATACCTGGATGTATACCGCCAATACCAGCGATGTAGCGATCCTCAAGCGGGCGCATCAGAAGATGGTCGCCGAGGTGGACAAGGCGTGGGAAGGGCGGATGGATAACCTGCCGTACGAGGACCAAAACCAGCTGCTGACCATGGCGTCAATTATTGAAAAAGAGACGGCGGTACCGGAAGAGCGCGATCGCGTGGCGTCGGTGTTTATCAACCGCCTGCGCATCGGCATGCGCCTGCAAACCGACCCGACGGTGATTTACGGCATGGGTGAGAGCTATAATGGCAGGCTGACGCGCAAGGATCTCGAAACCCCGACGGCCTATAATACCTATGTGATTAGCGGTATGCCGCCGGGGCCGATCGCCGCGCCCGGGGAGGCCTCGCTGACCGCCGCCGCGCATCCGGCGAAAACGCCGTACCTCTATTTTGTCGCTGACGGCAAGGGCGGACATACGTTTAATACCAATCTGTCCAGCCACAACCGCTCGGTTCAGGATTATCTAAAAGTTCTTAAGGAAAAAAATGCGCAGTAATTACATCGTTATCGAAGGCCTGGAGGGCGCAGGGAAAACCACCGCGCGTAACCTGGTGGTGGAGGCGCTGGAACAGTCTGGCGTCAGCGATCTGCTGTTTACCCGTGAACCGGGCGGCACCATCCTCGCCGAGAAACTGCGCAGCCTGGTACTCGATATTCAGTCGACCGGCGATGAAGTGATTAATGATAAAGCCGAAGTGCTGATGTTTTATGCCGCCCGCGTTCAGCTGGTGGAAACGGTGATTAAGCCGGCCCTGGCCCGCGGGCAGTGGGTGATTGGCGATCGCCACGATCTCTCAACCCAGGCGTATCAGGGCGGCGGCCGCGGCATTGACCAGACGATGCTGGCGACGCTGCGCGACGCGGTGCTCGGCGATTTTCGCCCGAACCTGACGCTCTATCTCGACGTGACGCCTGAGGTGGGCCTCAAGCGCGCCCGCGCCCGCGGTGAGCTCGATCGCATTGAGCAGGAGTCGCTGGACTTCTTTAACCGGACCCGCGCGCGCTATCTTGAGCTGGCGGCGCAGGACCCGACGATCCGCACCATTGACGCCACCCAGCCGCTGGAAGCGGTCGCGCGCGATATCCGTGCGACGATCGGCCAGTGGGTGGCGGAGCAGCGCGCATGAAATGGTATCCGTGGTTACGCCCGCCGTTCGAGCAGTTAGTCACCAGCTATCAGGCCGGGCGGGGTCACCATGCGTTACTGCTTCAGGCGCTGCCCGGAATGGGCGGCGATGCGCTGCTCTACGCGCTGTGCCGCTACCTGATGTGCCGACAGCCGGAAGGACACAAAAGCTGCGGCCACTGCCATAGCTGCCAGCTGATGCAGGCCGGTACCCACCCTGACTACTACACGCTGGTGCCGGAGAAGGGCAAAAGCGCTCTCGGCATTGATGCCGTTCGCGAAGTGAATGAAAAGCTCTACGAACGCTCGCGCCTCGGCGGAGCCAAGGTGGTGTGGATTAGCGACGCGGCGCTGCTGACCGATGCGGCGGCCAATGCCCTGCTGAAAACGCTGGAAGAGCCGCCGGAAAATACCTGGTTCTTCCTCGCCTGTCAGGAGCCGGCGCGGCTGCTGGCCACGCTGCGCAGCCGCTGCCGCCTGTATCATCTTGCTCCGCCGGCGGAGTCCTATGGACTGGCGTGGCTGGAGCGCGAAGTAACGCTTGAGCAAAACGCCTTGCTGGCCGCGCTGCGCCTGAGCGCTAATGCGCCGGCGGCGGCGCTGGAGCTGCTCGAGGAGAGCCGCTGGGCCGCCCGGCAGCAGCTCATCCAGACTCTGGCAAGCGCGCTAACCGGCGGCGACTGGCTAACGCTGCTGCCGATCCTCAATCATGAACAGGCCGCCGTTCGCCTGCACTGGCTGGCATCGCTGCTGCTGGATGCACAAAAAAGGCAGCAGGGGATCTCTTTGCTGAGCAACCCCGATGCCTGGACGCTAATCAACCAGCTGGCGCAGGCGCTGCCTGCCAGCCGCCTGCAGGCCATTACGCAGGACGTCAGCGCCTGCCGCGAGCAGCTGCTGAGCGTGGTCGGCGTCAACCGAGAACTGCTGCTAACCGAGCGCCTTCTGCGCTGGGAACATTACCTGCAACCTGGGACGGTCCTGCCCGTTTCCCACCTCTGAGCGAGACATTATGTTTTTAGTCGACTCCCACTGCCATCTTGATGGCCTGGATTATGAAACCCTGCATAAAGACGTGGACGATGTGCTGGCAAAAGCCGCCGCGCGTGACGTGAAGTTCTTCCTTGCCGTTGCGACAACGCTGCCGGGATATCGCGGGATGCGCGAGCTGGTCGGACAGCGTGACAACGTGGTTTTCTCCTGCGGCGTGCATCCGCTCAACCAGGATGAAGCGTACGACGTTGACGAGCTGCGCAAGCTGGCCGCGGAAGAGGGCGTGGTGGCGATGGGGGAGACCGGGCTGGACTATTTTTACACCCCGGAAACCAAGCCCCGCCAGCAGGAGTCCTTCCGCGATCATATCCGCATCGGCCGCGAGCTCAACAAGCCGGTAATTGTGCACACCCGCGACGCGCGGGCCGATACGCTGACAATTTTGCAGGAAGAAAAAGTGACGGATTGCGGCGGCGTACTACACTGTTTCACAGAGGATAGAGAGACAGCGGGTAAATTGCTGGACATGGGGTTCTATATCTCGTTTTCCGGTATTGTCACGTTCCGCAACGCCGAACAGCTGCGCGATGCCGCGCGCTACGTTCCCCTCGATCGCCTGCTGGTGGAGACCGATTCGCCGTACCTCGCGCCGGTACCCCATCGCGGTAAAGAGAACCAGCCGGCGATGGTTCGTGACGTTGCCGAATATATGGCGGTTCTGAAGGGCGTTTCGCTGGAGCAGCTGGCGCAGCAGACCACCGATAATTTCGCCAGATTGTTCCATATCGACCCCTCCCGCCTGTAACCCGCCGATCTTCCTATTATTTTAAGGCTCGTAATTAATACTTAAAGCGAGTAAAGTTCACCGCCACAAAAGGGGCGGTGACCGGATTTTGGCAACATTTAGATACAGCTTATGTAAGTTGATGTAAATTTTCCCACGCCGACTGATTGAAACGTGATAGCCGTCAAACAATCATTCCGCCAATTATTTTACTCTGTGTAATAAATAAAGGGCGCTTAGATGTCCTGTCCACGGCACGGTTCTCCCCCCGTGCCAATGCGTGAAAACGTAAAAAAGTACCAAATACTCAGGAGCACTCTCAATTATGTTTAAGAATGCATTTGCTAACCTGCAGAAGGTCGGTAAATCGCTGATGCTGCCGGTTTCCGTACTGCCTATCGCAGGTATCCTGCTGGGCGTCGGTTCCGCAAACTTCAGCTGGCTGCCAGAAGTCGTTTCCCACGTCATGGCAGAGGCAGGCGGTTCAGTATTCGCTAATATGCCGCTGATCTTCGCTATCGGTGTCGCGCTTGGCTTCACCAATAACGACGGCGTATCCGCGCTGGCTTCGGTCGTTGCTTACGGCATCATGGTGAAAACCATGGCGGTTGTTGCCCCTCTGGTTCTGCATTTACCTGCTGAAGAGATTGCGGCTAAACACCTGGCTGATACCGGCGTACTTGGCGGTATTATTTCCGGTGCAATCGCAGCGTACATGTTCAACCGCTTCTATCGCATCAAGCTGCCAGAGTATCTGGGCTTCTTTGCGGGCAAGCGTTTTGTGCCGATTATCTCCGGTCTGGCCGCTATTTTCACCGGCGTGATCCTCTCCTTTATCTGGCCACCGATCGGTACTGCTATCCAGACCTTCTCTCAGTGGGCTGCGTACCAGAACCCGGTTGTGGCGTTCGGTATCTACGGCTTCATTGAACGCTGCCTGGTACCGTTTGGCCTGCACCACATCTGGAACGTTCCATTCCAGATGCAGATTGGTGAATACACCAACGCGGCAGGTCAGGTCTTCCACGGCGATATCCCGCGCTACATGGCAGGCGACCCGACTGCGGGCAAACTGTCCGGCGGCTTCCTGTTTAAAATGTACGGCCTGCCGGCTGCGGCTATCGCTATCTGGCACTCCGCTAAACCGGAAAACCGCGCGAAAGTGGGCGGTATCATGATCTCCGCAGCGCTGACCTCGTTCCTGACCGGTATTACCGAGCCGATCGAGTTCTCCTTCATGTTCGTTGCGCCGATCCTCTACGTTATCCACGCAATTCTTGCAGGTCTGGCATTCCCGATCTGTATCCTGCTGGGTATGCGTGACGGTACATCGTTCTCTCACGGCCTGATCGACTTTATCGTCCTGTCCGGTAACAGCAGCAAGCTGTGGCTGTTCCCGATTGTCGGTATTTGCTATGCGATCGTGTACTACGTTGTCTTCCGCGTGCTGATTAAAGCACTGGACCTGAAAACTCCGGGTCGTGAAGATTCAACCGAAGACAGCAAAGTGGGCACCACCAGCGAAATGGCTCCGGCTCTGATTGCAGCGTTCGGCGGTAAAGAAAACATCACTAACCTTGATGCGTGCATCACCCGTCTGCGCGTTAGCGTTGCTGACGTAGCTAAAGTTGATCAGGCGGGCCTGAAAAAACTGGGTGCTGCCGGTGTGGTCGTTGCAGGTTCAGGCGTTCAGGCGATCTTCGGGACTAAATCCGATAACCTGAAAACTGAAATGGACGAGTACATCCGCGCCAACTAAGTTGTGATGTGGGGAGACTAAGGCAGCCGAATGGCTGCCTTTTTTATTGGCTTAAGCGAGTAAAAAGGGAGCCGGCTGGCTCCCTGGGTTCTGCTGGTCAGCGCTGAGGATAAATCAGAACTGGTAGCTGGCGGTGATGCTGAAGTTGCGCGGCTCGCCGTAAACCACCGACCCTTCGACGTTGGTGTCGTAGGTTTTATCGAACAGGTTATTAATATTGCCCTGTAAGGCGAAGTTTTTGGTGACCTGGTAGCGGCTGAACAGGTCCACCAGCGCGTAGCTGCCCTGCTCGGCGCGGAAGGTGCCGTACGGGGTCACGGTGTCGGTATAAACGCGGTTTTGCCAGTTCACGCCGCCGCCAACGGTCAGCTCGGGCATTGCCGGCAGACGGTAGCGGGTGAACAGCTTGACGCTGGTGCGCGGCAGGTTGGGGTTCACCGCCTTGCCTTCGTTATCTTCCGCAACGTAGCGCGTGGCCCCGAAGGTCATCTGCCAGTTATCCGTTAAGGCGCCGTTAATCTCGAACTCAACCCCTTTACTGACCGTGCCGTCCGCCGTTCTGTAGGCCGTTTCGCCGTTGCTGCCGGCAATCGGTGTACCGGTAGACTGCGCCAGGTTGTCCTGTTCGATACGGAAAATCGCCAGGGTGGTGGTTAGGCGGCTGTTCATCCAGTCCGACTTCAGACCAAGCTCATAGTTATTTCCGGTGATCGGCGTCAGATATTTCCCGGAGCTGTCGCGCTTATCCTGCGGCTGGAAGACGGAGGTGTAGCTGGCGTAGGTCGACCAGTTATCATCGATGTCGTAAACCAGGCCCGCGTACGGCGTGGTATGGTTTTTCTCCATGCTGTAGGAGAGGGTGTCGATACGCCAGTTGGTATAGCGAACGCCAAGAATTAAGTGCAGCGGATCGGCCAGCGAGAAGCGCGTCGCGGCGTACAGGGACTTCATACGCGTGGTGTCGTCCTGGGCGAGGCTTTGCGGGCCCCAGTTGGTTTCAGGGAAGTTAGCCGCATTGAAGCCAGAGAAGCTGCCGATCTCATCCGGGAATACGTTTGCCCAGGAGCTAAGGTAGCGGTTGTTCTGCTTGCTGTAGCTGCCGCCGATCATCAGGTTATGCTGGCGGCCGAACAGATCGAAGCCGCCGTCGGTAAACAGATCCACGGCATCGACTTTACGTTTGCCGCTGTTCCAGCCCGTTCCGCCAACGTAATCGTAGCCCGGTCCATAGCTGGCGTAGGGGCCGACCAGCATTCCCGTCTCTTTGTTAACGTACGCATCGACGTACATCATTTTGCTGTCGAATTTGACCTCGGAGTGGGTTGCCGTCATGGTCGCCTGCCAGGTATCGGCAAAGCGCTGTTTCAGCGTGACGAAGACTTTGTTGAACTCTTTATCGTTATAGGCCCAGTCCGGCGCGGTGCTGTGGGCGCGATCGTAGTGGTTCTTGCTGCCGTCGGTGTTCCAGCGCGGCAGGCCGCCCCAGGTTGGGCTATTGACGTCGATACGCTGATATTCATAGCCGGCGGAGAGGCTGGTTGCGCTGCCGAGGTCGGCATCGAGAATGCCGGAGAAGAACGTCTTTTCGCTGTTGTAGCGATCGAGCCAGGAGTCATTATTCTGATAGCCGGCGACAATACGCGCCCGCACGTTACCGTCCTCGGTCAGCGGGCTCTGCATATCGGCGACGTAGCGCTGCTTGTTCCAGCTGCCGTACTCGGTGGAGATATTGCCGGTAAACTCGCGGCTGGTGGCATGCTTGCGGATCATGTTGATCGATGCGGAGGGGTTGCCCGTCCCGGTCAGCAGGCCGTTGGCGCCGCGTACGACCTCGACCCGCTCAAAAAGCGCGGTATCGGAGAGCGCGTCGCCGAGGTTCCAGCGGGACTCAAACCAGGTCGGAATGCCGTCGACCATATAGTTGTCTATCTGAAAGCCGCGGGAATAATAGCTGCTGCGATCGGAGTCCGCCTGGCTCCGGCTGATCCCGAGGGTATTATCCATCACGTCGCCGAGGGTTTGCAGCTGCTGATCCTGCATCCGCTGCTCGCTGATGATGCTGACCGACTGCGGAATATCGCGCTGGGTCATCAGCATTTTTGTTCCGGCGGTGGTGGTTTTAACGCTGTAATCCTGCCGCTGTTCGTCGGTGCCGGCTGGCGTTGCTCCTTCTACAATGATGGTGTCGTCGGTCGCGTCGGCGGCAAGGCCGAGGGTGGGGTAGAGCGCTAACGCAATACCGACGGCAAGAAGAGACGGCGCGCGGCGTCCGTCCCGTGAGATGGTAGTGAAAGACATGATTAACCCTTAATGAGGAGCCTGTCGTTATACGCCGGGGCTCTGTGGCCGCGGTCGAATCATTCCCGAAGTGCGGTGCGTCCATGTTGTGAATACAAATGAGAAATATACGCATTTATATTTAATGTGTAAACAGACGTAAGAAGGGGGGCAAAAAGGCGCTTTATCGACGGCGGTGCCGGGACATAATCAGGGATATGCTTAATCCGTCATCAGCTAAGTCCGCAGCCGCGTAAGAAAAAGTGCATTCGGGTTGAAAGAGGGGGAGTAACTCGCTCATACTCTTAGACGAATCCTGTGCATCCGCGTTTATCTGCAGAGGCAGGCCAGAGCACGGTATAAAAATTAATAAGGAATCAGTCATGGCAGAAGAAACGATTTTTAGCAAAATCATTCGCCGGGAGATCCCGTCGGATATTGTTTATCAGGATGAGCTTGTTACCGCCTTTCGCGATATTTCTCCGCAGGCGCCGACCCATATTCTGATTATCCCCAATATCCTGATTCCTACCGTCAACGACGTCACCACGGAGCACGAGCTGGCGCTGGGTCGCATGATGACCGTCGCGGCGAAAATCGCGCGTGATGAAGGTCTTGCCGACGACGGCTATCGCCTGATCGTCAACTGTAACCGCCACGGCGGCCAGGAAGTCTACCATATCCATATGCACCTGCTGGGCGGTCGCCCGCTGGGTCCCATGCTGGCTCACAAAGGCTAATCAATGCGCGCAGCTCATTTCGGCACTCTTCTGGCGGCGGCGCTGCTGGCCGGCTGCGGTTCTCACGCGGAAATTCCGGTGGGAGAGCAGCAGACGCTGGTGATGGAATCTAACGTCTTAGCCGCAGGTATCAGCGCCGATGCGCCTGAGGTCACCGCCTCAGAGATTCAGGCCACCGCGACCTCAAGGCTGTTCAACGAACGCCAGGAGCCGATCGTCGTGCATTACCGCTTTTTCTGGTATGACGCCAGAGGGCTGGAGATGCACCCGCTGGAGCCGGCACGCAGCATAACGGTGCCCGCACGCTCATCCGTGACGCTTTACGGTAGCGCAAATATTTTGGGGGCGCATAAGGCCCGACTCTATCTTTATCTGTAAGAGGTAATTGTGATGATTAAAATGTGTCGCTATGCGTTGATCACAGCACTGGCGATATTCCTTGCCGGGTGCGTTGGGCAGCGTCAGGAGCCCGCGCCGGTAGGGGAGGCGCAGCCGAAACCGGAGCAGCCCGCTCAGCCTACGGTACCAACGGTGCCGGGCATTCCGGCAGTTCCAGCGCAGCCGGGTCCGATTGAGCATGAACAGCAGCCGACTCAGCCAACCCCGCGCGTTCGCCACTATGACTGGAGCGGTGCGGTACAGCCGATGGTCGGGCAGATGCTGCAGGCGGGCGGCGTGAACGCGGGCAGCATTCTGCTGGTTGATAGCGTCAATAACCGCACGAACGGTACGCTGAACGCGGGTGAGGCGACCGAGGCCCTGCGCAATGCGCTGACGGGAAACGGCAAGTTTACGCTGGTCTCGCAGCAGCAGCTCGGCGTGGCGAAACAGCAGCTTGGCCTGTCACCGCAGGATAGCCTCGGCAGCCGCAGCAAAGCGATGGGCATTGCGCGCACCGTTGGCGCCCAGTACGTGCTCTACTCTAATGCCACCGGCAACGTCAACTCACCTGAGCTGAAGATGCAGCTGATGCTGGTACAAACCGGCGAGATTATTTGGTCAGGTAAAGGTGCAGTTCAGCAACAGTAAGCTAACGCGCGATGAGCTATTGTCGCGCTTTTTCCCCCGCTATTCGCCGCTCGACGATCCGGCCTTTGCCGGTCTGAGCGGCGGTAGCTGCATCGTCAGCGACGGCACCCGGCGGCTGGTATTACGCCAGCCGCACGATCCTGCCGCCCCCGCCAGCGATTTCCTTCGTCAATATCGCGCGTTATCCCGGATGCCGGATACGCTTGCGCCGTCGCCGATTTTTTACTCCCCGCGCTGGATGGTGGTGGAATACTGCGTCGGTGAAATGAAAAGCGCGCTGCCGCCGTGCCCGCAGCTGGCCGGGGTGCTGTATCATCTGCACCAGCAGCCGTGCCTGGGCTGGCGTATCGCGCTGGCGCCGCTGCTGGAACGCTACTGGCAGCAGAGCGATCGCTCGCGACGAACCCCGCTATGGCTGCGCTGGTATAAGCGTCTGCTACGCCGCGGAGAGCCCCGGCCGCTGCGCCTGGCGCCGCTGCATATGGACGTACATGCGGGCAATCTGGTTCATACCGCGGGCGGGCTGCGGCTGATCGACTGGGAATATGCCGGCGACGGCGATATTGCGCTGGAGCTTGCCGCCGTGTGGATTGATTCTGCACAGCAGCGACGGCTGACGGCGGAGTATGCCCGGCTGGCGAAGATGAATGAACGTCAGCTGTGGCGACAAATTCAGCGCTGGCGCCCGTGGGTATTGATGCTCATGGCAGGCTGGTACGAGCGTCGCTGGCAGCAAACCGGCGACCGGCAGTTTATCGCCCTGGCAGATGCGGCCTGGCGTCAGTTAGACACATAATATAAGAGAGGTCAGTGTGGGTCCGGTAATGTTGGATGTCGAAGGTTTTGAACTGGATGCGGAAGAGCGGGAGATCCTCGCGCACCCTTTGGTTGGCGGGCTGATTCTCTTCACCCGCAACTATCACGATCCGGCGCAGCTGCGCGAGCTGGTGCGTCAGATCCGCGAAGCTTCGCACAATCATCTGGCGATCGCGGTCGATCAGGAAGGCGGGCGCGTCCAGCGTTTTCGCGAGGGCTTTACCCACCTGCCGGCCGCGCAGTCCTTTGCCGCACTGCTGGGAATGGAAGAGGGCGGCAGGCTGGCGGCGCAGGCCGGCTGGCTGATGGCCAGCGAAATGATCGCGATGGATATAGATATCAGCTTTGCGCCGGTGCTTGACGTCGGCCACATCAGCGCCGCCATCGGCGAGCGCTCTTATCATGAGGATCCCGAGAAGGCGCTGGCCATCGCGCGCTGCTTTATTGACGGTATGCATGAAGCGGGCATGAAGGCGACCGGGAAGCATTTCCCAGGTCACGGCGCGGTAACCGCGGATTCGCATAAAGAGACGCCG
This sequence comes from Klebsiella terrigena, assembly GCF_006539725.1. Taxonomy (GTDB): domain Bacteria; phylum Pseudomonadota; class Gammaproteobacteria; order Enterobacterales; family Enterobacteriaceae; genus Klebsiella; species Klebsiella terrigena. The sequence goes on from NZ_BJNO01000002.1 coordinate 243,316, forward strand.
CGCGACCCGCGCGCTGAGGCGGAAATTCGCGCCCGGGATATGGCCGTTTTCCGCACCCTGGTTGCGGAGCAGCGCCTTGATGCGATTATGCCTGCCCACGTTATTTATACCGACGTTGACCCGCGTCCGGCCAGCGGCTCGCCGCACTGGCTGAAGACGGTACTGCGCGGGGAGTTAGGCTTTGACGGCGTGATTTTCTCCGACGACCTGTCGATGGAAGGCGCGGCGATTATGGGCAGCTATGCCGAACGCGGACAGGCTTCTCTGGATGCAGGTTGCGATATGATCCTGGTCTGCAATAATCGTAAGGGTGCGGTCAGCGTGCTGGATAACCTGTCGCCGATCAAAGCAGAGCGTGTTACGAAATTGTATCATAAAGGTTCCTTTACCCGTCAGGAGCTAAGGGATTCCGCCCGTTGGAAGAGGGTCAACGCGCAGCTGGAGCAGCTCCACGCGCGCTGGCAGGAGGCGAAGTCCGCGTAGCGAACCTGAAGGGCGTTGTTGTCTGGTGAGGATGCGATGATTATCTATTTACACGGTTTTGACTCTAACAGCCCCGGTAACCATGAAAAGGTGCTGCAGCTGCAGTTTATCGATCCCGACGTGCGGTTGATTAGCTACAGTACGCGGCATCCGAAACACGATATGCAGCACTTGTTAAAAGAAGTCGATAAGATGCTGCAGCTCAACGCCGACGATCGGCCGCTGATTTGCGGCGTCGGTCTCGGCGGCTACTGGGCGGAACGGATTGGCTTCCTCTGCGATATCCGCCAGGCTATTTTTAACCCGAACCTGTTTCCCGATGAGAATATGGAAGGGAAGATCGATCGCCCGGAAGAGTACGCGGATATCGGCACGAAGTGCGTGAATAATTTCCGTGAAAAAAATCGCGATCGTTGCCTGGTGATGCTTTCCCGCAAGGATGAAGCGCTCGACAGCCAGCGTTCGGCTGAGCTGCTGCACCACTACTATGAAATCATCTGGGATAACGAGCAGGGCCATAAATTCAAGAGTATCTCCCCGCACCTGCAGCGGATAAAGGCCTTTAAAACCCTCGGCTGATAGCCCCCCTCCAGCCCGCTGTGTGAACGCACAGCGGGCTTTTTTTTATCCATTCCGTGATTGCCTGCGCAAAAAATATGCGGTAAAACTTGATGCATATCAATTTTGGTATGACCAATGAACCGTTCATGTTATTCTCGATTCCGCTGAATGGTTTCAATGCTGTAACTTGTTGTTAATTAAAGGCTATTTCTATAACTTTTAATTAACAATTGGTTAATAATTTTAGGGGGTCACGTGACTACACCATTGAAAAAAATAGTAATCGTGGGTGGCGGCGCCGGCGGACTGGAACTGGCTACTCAGTTGGGTAAAAAGCTGGGCCGCAGCAAAAAAGCGAAAATCACCCTGGTGGATCGCAACCATAGCCACCTGTGGAAACCGCTGCTGCATGAAGTGGCAACGGGTTCGCTCGACGAAGGTGTAGATGCGCTGAGCTACCTGGCTCATGCCCGCAATCACGGTTTCCAGTTCCAGCTCGGGTCAGTCGCGGATATCAATCGCGAAACCAAAACCATCACGCTCAGTGAACTGCGTGATGAAAAGGGCGAGCTGCTGGTGGCCGAGCGTAAGCTGCCTTACGACACCCTGGTGATGGCGCTGGGCAGTACCTCTAACGACTTTAATACGCCGGGCGTTAAAGAGAACTGCATTTTCCTCGATAACCCGCACCAGGCGCGTCGTTTCCATCAGGAAATGCTGAACCTGTTCCTGAAATACTCCGCGGATCTCGGCGCCAGCGGCAAAGTGAATATTGCTATCGTCGGCGGCGGGGCCACCGGCGTAGAGCTCTCTGCCGAGCTGCATAATGCGGTTAAGCAGCTGCATAGCTACGGCTACAAAGGGCTGACCAACGAAGCGCTGAACGTCACGCTGGTTGAGGCCGGTGAGCGTATTCTGCCGGCGCTGCCGCCGCGTATTTCCGGCGCCGCGCACAGCGAGCTGACCAAGCTCGGCGTGCGGGTGCTGACGAAAACCATGGTCACCAGCGCCGATGCTAACGGCCTGCACACCAAAGACGGCGAGTTTATTAAGGCCGATCTGATGGTCTGGGCTGCCGGGATTAAGGCGCCGGACTTTATGAAAGAGATCGGCGGTCTGGAAACCAACCGCATCAACCAGCTGGTGGTTGAGCCGACGCTGCAAACGACCCGAGATGCGGATATCTACGCCATCGGCGACTGCGCTTCCTGCGCCCGTCCGGAAGGCGGATTCGTGCCGCCGCGCGCGCAGGCCGCTCACCAGATGGCAACCTGCGCGCTGCATAACATCCTCGCGCAGATGAAAAACAAGCCGTTGAAACCTTATGCTTATAAGGATCACGGTTCGCTGGTTTCGCTCTCCAACTACTCGACCGTCGGCAGCCTGATGGGTAACCTGATGCGCGGTTCAATGATGATCGAAGGCCGCATTGCGCGCTTCGTTTACATCTCCCTGTACCGCATGCACCAGATTGCCCTGCACGGCTACTTTAAAACCGGCCTGATGATGCTGGTAGGGCGCATCAACCGCATCATTCGTCCGCGCCTGAAGCTGCACTAATTCTCGGGCGCCCCGCTCCCGGATGACGGCGTTAACGCCTTGTCCGGGTTCGCGGAGCGCGACGAGCTGTCGCCTGGTCAGATAACGCGCTGCCGGGCGATTATCCGGAATATCGTCCTGTAAGATTCGCTATATCCTCTCGGATTCCTCTGAATCCCCGCTGTTTGCTGCAGATCCTCGCATTTTTCATCCGCTTTCTCATTTGCAAGCTCCCCGGGTAGATAGCAAAATTATCGCTATCAGCAACAACGGAGGATGCCCCGTGAATAAATCAATGTTGGCGGGTATAGGGATTGGCGTGGCCGCCGCGCTGGGTGTGGCAGCTGTCGCCGGTCTGAACGTACTGGATCGCGGACCGCAGTATGCGCAGGTGGTCTCCAGTACGCCGATTAAAGAAAGTGTTAAAACGCCGCGTCAGGAGTGCCGCAACGTCACCGTAACCCACCGTCGTCCGGTACAGGACGAAAACCGCATTGCCGGTTCGGTACTCGGCGCGGTTGCCGGCGGGGTTATCGGCCACCAGTTTGGCGGCGGCCGTGGCCGTAGCGTTGCCACCGTCGTGGGCGCGTTGGGCGGCGGCTATGCCGGTAACCAGATTCAGGGATCGATGCAGGAAGGCGATACCTACACCACCACGCAGCAGCGCTGCAAAACGGTGTATGACAAATCGGATAAAATGCTGGGCTATGACGTCACGTACAAAATTGGCGGACAGCAGGGCAAGATTCGCATGGAACATGACCCCGGCACGCAAATTCCGCTGGATAGTAACGGTCAGCTGATCCTGAATAACAAAGCGTAAAAAAGACGTTTATTGATATTTGCCCCTCACGCTCAGGGTGAGGGGCTTTTTTTATCAGAAGCTCAGGGCGTAGTTCAGACCAAAGGTGCGGCCGCGGCCTTTGTACTCATACAGCGAACTGCTGCCGTAGGTTGGGCTGTAGAGCAGCGGCGCGCGCTGGCCCCAGATGGTGACGTAGTCTTCGTTCAGCAGGTTTTCGATGCTGAAGGTCAGCTTACCCAGCGGCAGCGCGTAGCTGCCGATAAAGTCGACGGTGTTGTAGCCATCAAGCTTGTTGCCGCTGGCGTCGCTAAGATCGAACACCTGCTGGGTTTGCACGCGCAGCGACCACGGGTCCGGCGCCCAGCCGACCCAGGCGGTGGCTTTCGACGGTGAGGCGAGGGTCACATCCCATTTCTGCCAGCTGCCTTCGCTTTTCACCTGCGATTTCAGGACGTTGAAGTTAGCTCCTGTGCTCCAGTCGCTCTGCGGGAAGGCGTAATCTACCGCCCCTTCAACGCCGTAAATACGCCGCTTATCGGACTCAACGTCAATCGTCATATCGGTGCGGTTGACGACGATGGTTTTGTCCGACGTTGAGTAGTAGGCCGCCAGCTGCGTGCGCAGGTTGTCGCCGGTGTAGCGCCAGCCCAGCTCGTAAGAGTTAACTTTTATCCCCTGCAGCGGTGAATCACCGACGTTGACGCTCGACAGCAGCGGAAGGTTGCCGTTAACGGCGGCGCCGTATTTACCGATGCCGTAGTATTTGCCCGGATCCGGCAGCTCGACGCCCTGGGAGAAGTTAAACCAGGTCTGCTGGCGGTCGGTAATGTGGGCGACAATCCCGGCATTAAACAGGAAGTTATCGTAATCAGTTTTCCCACCGGGAATGGCGTCCGCCGAGCGGGCTTTCCCGTTGGCGATGTCCTGCTGCTGCGCATAGCCGACAAAATCATTCACCCGGTTTTCCGTCCACTGGTAGCGCACGCCGCCGCTGACGGTGAAGATATCGTTCAGGTCGTAGCTGCTCTGCAGGAACGGAGCGAGATTGGTGATGCTGTAGCCCGGGTAGCGGCCAGTGGTGTAGATGGCCTGATTATTCAGCCCGCCGGAGGCCATCGATTCGTTGAGGTCGAAGAACATCTGGTTGGCGTTGAAGGTTTCATGATCGGCGTCGAGCCCCCAGGTCAGGTCCCAGCCCTCCAGCGGCTGGCTGTTGAGGGTAATTTTGGCTCCGTACTGATCGGTATCCTGCTTCGAGGAGGAGAAGCTGCCGACCTGGCCCTTAGCGAGGGTCGGGAAGGGGTAGAAGGTCAGGGATTCATCGCGATAGTAGATCTGGCTGACCAGATTCTGACCGTAGAAGTCGGCGTCGGAATACTGGAGGCTTATCAGGTGGCGCTCGGTGCCGGGTACGCGGTCGGAGTCCAGCCCGTCGGTGGTGTAGGCCTTGCCGTCGCCGGTCACCGCCGACATGTTTTTCCCCAGGTACAGGCCGTAGTCGTCGCCCTGGCTTTTATAGTACTGCGTGACCAGCTGAAGCTGACGATTATCGTCGATGTTGATGGTGCCGGTGCCCATCACGTCGAGGCGGTCGGAGTGCTGTAAGCCGGTCTGGGTATTATCGAGGATCAGCGCATCGTTATTGCCGTCATACCAGCCGCCGAAGCGCTGATAGGCCACCGATAATCTGCCGGAGGCGTGGTCGGTACCGCCGCTCACCGCTGCCGCCACCCGCTCATCATGATCGTTGCTGTTAGCAAAACCCGTTTTGCCGCCCAGTTCGAGATCGACCTGGCGATCCTGCTGGCCTTTTTTGGTGACAATATTGATCAGGCCGCCGGTACTGCCGCCGCCGTACAGCGAGGTGGCGCCGGAGATGACCTCGATGTGCTCGATGTTGAACGGATCGATGGCGTCGAGCTGACGGCTGTCGGTGCGGGAGGAGTTTAGCCGCACGCCGTCGATCAGCACCACGATCGCGCGACCGCGCATATTCATGCCGTAATTTGTCCGTCCCTGGCTGCTGACGTCGATGCCTGGAATGAGCTGCGCCAGCACATCTTTGAACTCCTTGCCGCCCTGAACCTGCTGTTCAATTTCGTGACCTTCAATAACCCAGGTGGTCTGCGCCATTTCGGCAACGGTACGGTGCGTACGGTTGGCGCTAACGATCAGGTTTTCTTCAGCCGCCTGGGTGCTAAAGACGGGGAGGGTGGTAGCCAGCAGCAGTGGGTTAAGCACCCAGAGACGCGTGTTCATTCGCATTCCTTTTATGAGTTAATTGCTTTGTTGTTAAGCATTGTTGTTCTATTTTTTCGGCGCGTGTGCACCGATTGTTACAGGGTGAAACAAATTGAAAAACTCAAATGCGAATTCTGCACGTAGTGATTATTGTTATCAATATCATTTACAACAAATTAACGCTTAAAGGTGTGAAAACATTAGTGAAAATGGGGTTAAGGCAGAGGATGGTACCGGGAGACGCAGGCCCGGTGACTGAGATCACCGGGCAGCAGAGCGGGTTAGTGCTGGAGGATTTGCCGCCACAGGCGCAGGGTGGTCTCGGCAATTTGCATTAATTTGCTGAAATCGGCGCCTTCACGAGCGCTGATCGACATCCCCTGCAGGACGCAGTTTAAGAACTGCGCGAGCTGGCGAACGTCGCCGTTTTCCGGAAACTCGCCGCGCAGCTGGCGCTGCTGCAGGAACTGGGTCAGCGTCTGCTCCTGCATAGCGTGCCGCGACTTAATGGTGTTGGCGATATCGGTAGAGGAGGCCGCCAGCGCCGCGGAGGTGTTGATCATAAAGCAGCCCGCCGGGGTATCTTTACTGGTAAAGCAGGTGGCGATCGCGGTGAAATAGTCCCGCAGGGCCTGGTCGACCGACTTCTCTTCGTCAAACAGCTGCGCTTCGTGTCTGGCGGCAAAGCGCGAGATATAGCGATCGAGCACCGCGCGAAACAGCCCCTCTTTATTGACGAATTCGGCGTAGAGCGTAGGGGCCTTTGCCCCGGTAGCTTCCACCAGGTCGGCAAGGGAGGTTGCCTCATACCCATGCTGCCAGAACAGCGTCATGGCCTTATCCAGCGCCGCTTCCTTGTCGAACACTTTAGGTCGGCCACGGCTTTTTTTTGTGCAACTTTGAACGTCAGTTGTCATGATGCCGCCTGTACCTATGTTGGTTTGTTGAAGGGCCATTATAAAAATAAACGGCATAACCTGCCAGCAGAGTCAGTCCAAAAATAAATAATTCATATATGTATGAATTTTAAGTTGTTTATAAATAATTAAACGATCGTTATAAAAATGCGTTGACGTGTGATGCAGGTCACATTATTATTTACCTATCGATCGTTAAGTTAATTCTTGCGACCCTAACAAAAAATCATCTGCATAGGTATAATAATCATGAAAACCATCAAAACTCTGACCCTCGCTGCCGTACTAAGCTCACTCTCTTTCGCAAGCTTTGCCGCCGTTGAAGTGCAATCCACTCCTGCTGGCCAGCAAAAAATCGGCACCGTTTCCGCTTCTGCCGGTACCAACCTGGGCTCTCTGGAAGACCAGCTGGCGCAGAAAGCTGAAGAAATGGGCGCGACTTCATTCCGCATTACGTCGGTAACCGGTCCTAACACCCTGCACGGGACTGCGGTTATCTACAAATAAGCTGTTCCCTCTGTCATGCCACTGACAAACGCGGTTCTGACCCCTTTATCAGGCCGCGGTAGTAAGCAGTAAGTTGTTCCCCTGTTATGCCAATATTGCGAAGCGGTCCACACCCTTATGGACCGCGACTCGCTGTCTGAATGTCCGGCTCTTCCCCCAATAAAACACCATAAAGACCCCCCTCAGTTAAGCGGTTTTCCGCTCAGCGGACGCCTTGCATCGCTGCGATCCCCGTTTCCTCGCGTGAGGTTGCAGGCAGTCCCGTCGCCATCTTGCAGCGGATAATATCGGTTGTTTTGAGCGACGCGGATAAACCGGTGCAGAGGAAAAGGCGAACCGAAGGCCGCAAGAGGTGAATTGAGGCAGGAGCGAGTAGGTCGAATTGAGCCGGGCGCAGCGCGCAGCAGCGATTTCGGCGCGGGATTGCGAAGATGGTTACATGAGGTTAAAGGGGAAGAGGCTTCTCTTCCCACAAATCCGCTCACCCGGCGCCGGGGAAGGACGTTCTGCCTGACGGAAAGACGCCAGGCTGAATAGGGCGATTACAGCGCCTGCCCGCTATCCGGCTGATGGCGGGTCACGTCAATCGGCATGCCCGAACGCAGTTCGATTGCGCGCTCCATAACCGGCCGGTCGGTCAGCTGCGCCTCCTTGAAGGCCAGCATTTCGGCGTTAAGCACGATGGGCAGCGTCTGCGGATCGTCATCAAGGTGCTTCGACAGCGGCTGATGAATCTCGACCAGCCGGCTGCCGTTTGGCTCAACGGAAGCTTTAATCGGCGTGTTGATAATATTCACCCGGGTTCCGGGAGTAATTTTATTGAACAGCGTCTTAATATCATTATCGCGCAGGCGAATGCAGCCCGAGCTTACGCGCATACCGATGCCGAAATCGGCGTTGGTACCGTGCAGCAGATAGACGCCGCCGTAGGCCGCCAGGCGGATCGCGTGGTGCCCCATCGGGTTATCCGGCCCGGCGGGAACCACGGCAGGCAGCTCGATGCCCATCGCCTTGTAGCGGGCGCGGATATTGGCCGTCGGCGTCCAGGTCGGGTTGGCGCGCTTATCCGAGACGGTCGTGACCATCGTTGGCGTAAGGGTATCGCCCCCGAGCTGGCCGATACCGATAGGGTAGACGGTCACCTCATTCTTGCCCGGCGGATAGTAGTACAGACGAAGTTCGGCGAGATTAATCACCAGCCCTTCGCGCGGCGCGTCCGGCAGCAGCGTCTGCAGCGGAATGGTCAGCACGCTGCCGGCGCGGGGAACGTAGGGGTCGACGCCGGGGTTAGCCTGCAGGAGCGCCAGAAAACCGACGTTATACTTTTTGGCAATGGCTTCCAGCGAACCGCCGTTATCCTGCACCACGTGGAACTGATTTTGCCCCACCAGACGGCTTCCCGGCGGCGGTAAAGGCCAGGTGTTAGCATGGGCCGGAAGCGCCAGCGCGGCGACAACGGCAACCAGCGCCAGCCACAGAGAGATACGCGAAGAGTTTATGACCATAATAAGTAAGTGGTTATTTTCCTACGGAAACAGAGACAAATTATGGCGCGGGGGAGTGTGGGGAAACCCTGGTGGATTGCAAAACATTTGTAAAGTTTGCTGAATGTGTCGGATGAAAAAATGGATACGATGAATATCACCGTATCCATTTTCTCCGTCACGGTTAGGCGACGGCGTTCTCTTCCAGCTGGCGCATAAACTGGCGAACCCACTCCATGCGCGTTTTCCGCTCGGCGAGATCCTGCATAAACTTCAGCCGCGTCGGCCCGTCGAGGCGGAAGTGCTGCGGCTGTTTCTGCAGCAGGCCAATCAGCCACACCGGGTTGACGTGGTTCTTTTCGTTAAACTCAATCATGCCGCCTTTTTCGTTCCCCTCCAGCTTGCGAATGCCAAGCTTCTGCGCCTGCTGGCGCAGACGGGCGATATCCAGCAGATTTCTGGCCGCGTCCGGCAGCAGGCCGAAGCGGTCGATAAGCTCAACCTTGATCTCCTCCAGCTCGTGCTCGCTTTTGGCGCTGGCGATGCGCTTGTAGAACGAGAGTCGGGTATTTACATCCGGGATAAAGTCGTCCGGCAGCAGGGACGGCATCCGCAGTTCGACCTCCGTTTGCTGGCTGGTCAGGTCTTCCAGCGACGGCTCGCGCCCGGCCTTCAGGGCATCAACGGCGTTCTCCAGCAGCTCCATATACAGCGAGAAGCCGATGGTGGTCATCTGCCCGCTCTGGTCTTCGCCCAGCAGCTCGCCGGCGCCGCGAATTTCCAGATCGTGGGTTGCCAGGGCGAACCCGGCGCCGAGGTCCTCCAGCGAGGCGATCGCTTCCAGACGCTTTTGCGCATCGGTGGACATCGCCTTTGGATGCGGAGTCAGCAGCCAGGCGTAGGCCTGATGGTGTGAACGCCCGACGCGCCCGCGCAGCTGGTGCAGCTGAGCAAGGCCGAAATGATCGGCGCGCTCGATGATGATCGTATTGGCGGTCGGGATATCGATCCCGGTTTCAATAATGGTGGTGCAGACCAGCACGTTAAAGCGCTGGTGGTGGAAATCGTTCATCACCCGCTCAAGCTCGCGTTCGCGCATCTGCCCGTGACCGATGGCGATGCGAGCCTCGGGCACCAGCTCGGCCAGGCGGTCGGCGGCTTTCTGGATGTTTTCCACGTCATTGTAGAGATAGTAGACCTGGCCGCCGCGCAGTATTTCACGCAGCATGGCCTCGCGTACCACCAGCGCATCGTACTCGCGAACGAAGGTTTTCACCGCCAGACGGCGAGCCGGAGGAGTGGCGATAATCGACAGATCGCGCATGCCGCTCATGGCCATATTCAGGGTACGCGGGATCGGCGTCGCGGTGAGCGTCAGAATATCGACATCGGCGCGCATGGCCTTGATGCGCTCCTTATGCCGCACGCCGAAGCGGTGCTCCTCATCGACGATCAGCAGACCAAGATCGCGCAGCTTCACTTCGCTCTGCAGCAGCTTGTGGGTGCCGATCAGAATATCGATTTTGCCCTCGGCCGCCTGTTCCAGAATCTGCGCCTGTTCTTTGGCGCTGCGGAAGCGAGACAACATTTCGATGCGCACCGGCCAGTTGGCGAAGCGATCGCGGAAGTTGTCGAAGTGCTGCTGAGCGAGCAGGGTCGTTGGCACCAGCACCGCCACCTGCTTATGGTTTTCTACCGCCAGGAAGGCGGCGCGCATGGCAACTTCGGTTTTACCAAAGCCCACGTCGCCGCAGACCAGACGATCCATCGCCAGCGGCTGGCACATATCGCTCAGCACCGCGTTGATGGCCTGGGCCTGATCGGGGGTGGTTTCAAACGGGAAGCCGTCGCAAAAGAGCTGATACTGTTCGCGATCGTGCTTGAAGGCAAACCCGGATTTGACCGCGCGCTGGGCATAAATATCCAGCAGCTCCGCCGCCACGTCGCGCACCTTCTCCGCCGCTTTTTGCCGCGCTCGCGCCCAGGCGTCGCCGCCGAGCTTGTGCAGCGGGGCGCTCTCCTCCGCGCCGCCGGCATAGCGGCTAATCAGATGCAGCGAGGAGACCGGGACGTACAGTTTGGCGTCATTGGCGTAGGTGAGCATCAGGTATTCACCCTTGATGCCGCCGGCCTCGAGGGTGGTCATTCCCGCATAGCGGCCGACGCCGTGCTCAAGGTGCACCACCGGCTGGCCGATATGCAGCTCCGCGAGGTTGCGAATCAGGGTATCGGGGTTGATGGTGCGCCGCGAGTCCTGGCGTCGGCGCGCCACGCGCTCGCCCAGCAGATCGCTTTCACAAATCAGCGCCAGGCCGCGCGGGCCATCGATAAAGCCGTGCTCGGCGGCGCCAATCATCAGATAGCGGCCGCTGCCGGTCGCCTCTTCGAGACGCAGGATATGCTTTGGCGCAACCTTAATGCGCGCCAGCATTTCGCCCAACGCTTCGCGACGGCCCTCGCTCTCGACCGAGAAGATAACCGGCCCGCTGAAGGATTCGAGGAAGCGACGCAGGTTATCCAGCGGCGCTTTGTTCTGCGCCTGAATCGCCAGCTCCGGCAGCTTCTGATAGCCGAGGTTGGTATGGGCCGCTTTCTCCGCCAGGCGGTCGGTTTTTAACTGCACGCGCGGCCATTTTTTCAGCTCGCTGAACAGCTCATCGCTGCGCAGCCAGAGCAGCTCCGGCTGCAGCAGCGGGCGCATTGGGTCAACGCCGCGGCTCTCAAAGCGGGCGTGAGTTTCACTCTGGAAACGTTCGGCGCTGGCTTCCAGCTCGCCGGTATTGACGATCAGCGTGTTCGCCGGGAAGTAGCTAAACAGCGGCGGCAGCGGCTCGTTGAAAAACAGCGGCTGCCAGTATTCGATGCCGGTGGGCAGGGTGCCTTTGCTGACCTGCTGATAGATATGCTCGGCATCGCGCTTGACCTCGAAGCGATCGCGCCACTGGCTGCGGAACAGCTCGATGGCGGCCTGATCGGTCGGGAATTCGTGGGCGGGCAGCAGATTGATCGCCGCCACCTCTTCGAGCGTGCGCTGGCTGTCAACGTCAAACAGGCGCAGGCTGTCTATCTCATCATCGAAGAAATCGAGGCGATACGGCTGCTCGCTGCCCATCGGGTAGAGGTCGAGCAGGGCGCCGCGGGTCGCGTATTCGCCGTGCTCCATGACCTGATCGACGTGGCGATAGCCCGCGCTATCCAGCTGCTCGCGCAGGGTATCCCGCGACAGGCGCTGGCCTTTTTTCATCACCAGCGCGTGGCCGTGCAGGTAGTTATGCGGACAGACGCGCTGCATCAGCGTGCTGACCGGTACGATCAGCACGCCGCGCTGCATGGTCGGCAGCTGATAAAGGGTCGCCAGACGGGAGGAGATAATATCCTGATGCGGCGAGAAGCTATCGTAGGGCAGGGTTTCCCAGTCCGCCAGGGCGATGACCATGCTGTCGGTAAACTGCCGAATTTCATCATTCAGGCGCAGGGCGTTTTGCATATCGGGGGCGACGAGGATCACCGGGCCGTCGTGGCGCTCGGTCATTTCTGCGACCAGGGTCGCGCAGGCCGCGCCGGTGAGTTCGCCGAGCTGCCGCTGATCGCCGGGTTTGACCGGCAGTGAGTATCGATATTGTTGAGACATAGCGGTTGTCAGGATCCCTTAGAGCCTATCCCATTAGGCTTTTTTATTTGCCAGCAAAGTACGCCTACCGCAATAGGCTCTGAGTGATTCGCTCTACGATGTAGGGGCAAATCGCTGATATTCAATGCCCCTGATTATCCGCGATTGGCCTTAATTCGCCAACCCGAATGACAAAAGGATGTTCGTTTGCGGGGAAAGATTCTGATAGATAAGAACTGACATATCAAATATCCGATTGATTTATCTTTGCTTTTTCTCCGTCTGGCGACAAAAACTTACCGTTTCAGTGATTTACGCGTTGTGCTATGACATATATACTCGTGCATCGGCTATTAGCAACCAGATGGAATACATGTACCAACCTGCCGCACTCTTTATCGGCCTTCGCTACATGCGCGGGCGCGCAGCTGACCGCTTCGGTCGTTTCGTCTCCTGGCTTTCAACCATTGGCATTACGCTCGGCGTGATGGCGCTGGTGACCGTCCTGTCGGTGATGAACGGCTTTGAACGCGAGCTGCAGAACAACATCCTGGGGCTGATGCCGCAGGCCATTCTTAGCGCCCAGCAGGGCTCAATCAATCCGCAAACGCTGCCGGAAAGCGCCGTCAAGCTGCAGGGCGTCAGCCGGGTCGCGCCGCTGACCACCGGCGACGTGGTGCTGCAAAGCGCGCGCAGCGTCGCGGTTGGGGTGATGCTCGGCATCGACCCGGCGCAAAAAGATCCGCTGACGCCGTACCTCGTTAACGTCAAGCAGAGCGACCTGCAGGCCGGGAAATATAACGTCATTCTCGGCGAGCAGCTGGCCGGCCAGCTCGGGGTTAATCGCGGCGACCAGATCCGCGTGATGGTGCCGTCCGCCAGCCAGTTTACGCCGATGGGCCGCGTGCCGAGCCAGCGCCTGTTTAACGTTATCGGCACCTTCGCCGCCAGTAGCGAAGTCGACGGCTACCAGATGCTGACCAATATCGACGATGCGTCGCGCCTGATGCGCTACCCGCTGGGGAATATTACCGGCTGGCGCCTGTGGCTGAATCAGCCGCTGCAGGTGGATACGCTCAGCCAGCAAACCCTGCCTGCAGGCACGAAGTGGCAGGACTGGCGCGAGCGCAAAGGCGAGCTGTTCCAGGCCGTGCGGATGGAAAAAAATATGATGGGCCTGCTGCTGAGCCTGATTGTGGCGGTGGCGGCCTTTAATATCATCACCTCGCTCGGAATGATGGTGATGGAAAAACAGGGCGAGGTGGCTATCCTGCAAACCCTCGGCCTGACGCCGCGGCAGATTATGCTGGTCTTTATGGTACAGGGCGCCAGCGCCGGTATCGTCGGCGCGCTGCTCGGCGCGCTGCTCGGCGTGCTGCTCGCCAGCCAGCTGAACAATTTGATGCCGATTATCGGCGCGTTTCTTGACGGCGCCGCGCTGCCGGTAGCCATCGAACCGCTGCAGGTGACGATGATTGCGCTGGTGGCGATGGTGCTGGCATTGTTGTCGACGTTGTATCCTTCCTGGCGCGCTGCCGCCACCCAACCCGCTGAGGCTTTACGTTATGAATAAGATCCTGCTGCAATGCGACAATCTGTGCAAACGCTATCAGGAAGGCAACGTGCAAACGGATGTGCTGCACGATGTCAGCTTCAGCATTGAAGAGGGCGAGATGATGGCGATTGTCGGCACCTCGGGTTCCGGCAAAAGTACGCTCCTGCATCTGCTCGGTGGCCTCGATACGCCGACCTCAGGCGACGTTATTTTCTCCGGCCAGCCGATGAGCCAGCTCTCCGCCGCGGCCCGCGCCGACCTGCGCAACCGCGAGCTGGGCTTTATCTATCAGTTCCACCACCTGCTGCCGGATTTCACCGCTCTTGAAAACGTGGCGATGCCGCTGCTGATCGGCAAGCAGAAAGCGGCCGATATCGAACGCCAGGCAAAAGAGATGCTGCGCGCGGTTGGCCTTGAGCACCGCAGCAGCCATCGTCCGTCCGAGCTCTCCGGCGGCGAACGCCAGCGCGTGGCGATTGCCCGTGCGCTGGTTAACAAGCCGCGGCTGGTGCTGGCGGATGAGCCGACCGGTAACCTTGACGCCCGCAATGCCGACAGCATCTTCCAGCTGCTGGGCGAGCTCAATATCGCGCAGCGCACCGCTTTCCTGGTGGTGACCCACGATCTGCAGCTGGCAAAACGGATGAACCGTCAGCTGGAGATGCGTGATGGCCACCTGAACGCGGAACTGACCCTGATGGGGGCCGAGTAATGGCCTCTCCGTTATCCCTATTGATCGCCCTGCGCTTTAGCCGGGGCCGTCGACGCGGCGGCATGGTATCGCTTATTTCGGTGATTTCGACCGTCGGCATTGCGCTGGGCGTGGCGGTGCTGATCGTCGGCCTGAGCGCTATGAACGGCTTTGAGCGCGAGCTCAATAACCGCATTCTGGCGGTGGTTCCCCACGGGGAAATCGAGCCGGTTAAGCAGCCCTGGAGCAACTGGAACGAGGCGCTGGCGAAGGTTGAGAAGGTCAAGGGCATCGTTGCTGCGGCGCCCTATATCAACTTTACCGGGCTGGTGGAGAGCGGCAGCAACATGCGCGCCATTCAGGTCAAGGGCGTCGATCCTCAGCAGGAGAGCCGCCTGAGCTCGCTGCCGACCTTCGTGCAGAACAACGCCTGGGCCGGTTTTAAGCCCGGCGAGCAGCAGATTATTTTAGGCAAGGGCGTCGCCGATGCGCTGCACGTTAAGCAGGGCGACTGGGTATCGATAATGATCCCGAACTCCGACGCCGAGCACCAGCTGCTGCAGCCGAAACGCGTCAGGCTGCACGTCACCGGGATCCTGCAGCTGAGCGGCCAGCTCGATCACAGCTTCGCCATGATCCCGATGCCGGATGCTCAGCAGTATCTGGATATGGGCAGCAGCGTCACCGGGATCGCGATTAAAGTCACCGACGTCTTCCACGCCAACACCCTGGTGCGCGACGCCGGTGAAGTCACCAACAGCTACGTCTATATCAAGAGCTGGATCGGCACCTACGGCTATATGTATCGCGATATCCAGATGATCCGCGCCATTATGTATCTCGCGATGGTGCTGGTTATCGGCGTTGCCTGCTTTAACATCGTCTCCACCCTGGTGATGGCGGTGAAAGATAAAAGCAGCGATATTGCGGTGCTGCGCACGCTCGGCGCGAAAGACGGCCTGATCCGCGCGATTTTCGTATGGTATGGTTTACTTGCCGGTTCGGTCGGAAGCCTGATCGGGGTCGCCATTGGCGTGGTTTGCGCGCTGAAGCTGACGTCGATTATTAACGGCCTTGAATCCCTGATTGGGCATAAATTCCTCTCCGGCGACATCTATTTTATCGACTTCCTGCCGTCTGAACTGCACTGGCTGGACGTCATTTACGTGCTGGTGACGGCACTGTTGCTGAGTTTGCTGGCCAGCTGGTATCCCGCCCGCCGCGCCAGCCGCATTGACCCGGCGAGGGTGCTGAGTGGCCAGTAATTTATCGTCATGACCCGCTAATGCGCTTCATTTTGCAAGGTGAAGCGCAGGGTTAGAAAGAGGAATTGCTGAAATGTATTACGGATTTGACATTGGCGGCAGCAAGATTGCGTTGGGCGTATTTAACAAGGAGCGGCGGCTGCAGTGGGAAAAGCGCGTCGCCACTCCGCAGGACAGTTATGAAGATTTTCTCCAGGCGGTAGAGGCGCTGGTGCTTGAGGCGGACGCCCGCTTCGATTGCCAGGGCTCGGTCGGGATCGGCATTCCGGGAATGCCGGAGACCGCGGACGGCACTCTGTACGCCGCCAACGTGCCTGCCGCCAGCGGTAAACCGCTGCGCGCCGACCTTAGCGCCCGGCTGGGGCGTGAAGTGCGTCTGGATAACGACGCCAACTGTTTTGCGCTCTCGGAAGCCTGGGACGACGAGTTTACCCGCTATCCGCTGGTGATGGGGCTGATTCTTGGCACCGGCGTAGGCGGCGGCCTGATCCTCAACGGCAAATCGATTACCGGACATAGCTATATCACCGGCGAATTTGGCCATATCCGCCTGCCGGTGGATGCCCTGGAGGTGGTGGGGCGTGACTTTCCACTGACCCGCTGCGGCTGCGGCCAGCTGGGCTGCATCGAAAACTACCTTTCCGGCCGCGGCTTTGCCTGGCTGTACCAGCACTTTTATCACCAATCCCTGACCTCACCCGAAATCGTCGCGCTGTGGCAGCAGGGCGATGAAAAAGCGCGCGCCCACGTCGAGCGTTATCTTGATCTGCTGGCGGTGTGTCTGGGGAATATTTTAACCATCGTTGACCCGGATCTGCTGGTAGTTGGCGGAGGATTGTCTAACTTTACTGCAATAACCGAAGGGCTGGCGCAGCGCCTGCCGCGTCACTTACTTCCCGTTGCCCGGGTGCCTCGGATTGAGCGGGCGCGCCACGGCGATGCGGGAGGAATGCGCGGTGCGGCCTTCCTTCATTTGACTGATTAATCACAGAGGTAGCTATGTTGTCGCGCCGCTTACATCGATTGAGCCGTTTTCGCCGCAATAAACGACGCCTGCGCGAGCGACTGCGTCAGCGAATTTTCTTTAAAGAGGATAAGGTGGCTCCGGAAACGATGGAAAAACCCAGGGTAGTGGTGCTCACCGGCGCAGGCATTTCCGCTGAGTCGGGGATTAAAACCTTCCGCGCGGCCGACGGCCTGTGGGAAGAACATCGGGTGGAAGACGTGGCGACGCCGGAAGGCTTTGCCCGCGATCCCGCGCTGGTGCAGGCGTTTTACAACGCCCGCCGTCGTCAGCTGCAGGGGCAGGATATCGCCCCTAACGCCGCGCATCTGGCGCTGGCGCGGCTGGAAGAGGCGCTGGGGGATCGTTTTGTGCTGGTGACGCAGAATATCGACAACCTGCACGAGCGCGCCGGCAACCGCCGGGTTATCCATATGCACGGCGAGCTGCTGAAGGTGCGCTGTTCGTGGAGCGGACAGGTGCTGGAGTGGACCGGGGACGTCACCGTGGACGACAAGTGCCACTGCTGCCAGTTCCCGGCGCCGCTGCGCCCGCACGTGGTCTGGTTTGGCGAGATGCCGCTGGGAATGGACGACATTTACAGCGCGCTGGCCGATGCTGATATTTTCATCGCTATCGGCA
Organism: Klebsiella terrigena; assembly: GCF_006539725.1. Taxonomy (GTDB): domain Bacteria; phylum Pseudomonadota; class Gammaproteobacteria; order Enterobacterales; family Enterobacteriaceae; genus Klebsiella; species Klebsiella terrigena. The sequence continues at coordinate 260,619 of NZ_BJNO01000002.1, forward strand.
CTTCCGGGCACGTCTATCCGGCGGCGGGCTTCGTTCACGAGGCCCGCCTGCAGGGGGCGCATACGGTTGAGCTCAACCTTGAGCCGAGCCAGGTGGGCAGCGAGTTTGCCGAAAAACGCTATGGCCTCGCAAGCCAGGTGGTACCGGAGTTTATCGACCAGCTGCTCAAAGATCTCTGATCGCGCGACGCGAATCTCAGGGCCGGAGGGCGTTACCGGGTAGCGCCCTCCGGCGTATTGCCGCCCGGCGCTCCCGGCATTATCGTCTGAGGTTGTGGAATTGATACGATGATGTGACAGGTAAAACAGTATTGCGTGCTCTTTTATGACATCTTCTTACATTCTTGCAACAGAAAGGGAGTGTAAGCATGCGCACAGAGTATTTTGACTACCTGATCCTCGGGGATGAACATCACGGCGAGATCTACAGCGGCGTTAAAACCCACCGTCTTGAAGTTCGTTCGAAATACCCGCTGGCGAATCATGCCCATTCCCCTGCTGAAGAAGCCTCCGGCATCCAGCCGCGAACGGTGAATTACAACGTCCACGAATATCCAGCCCAGGATGGCCGCTTCTATATGGTGGCGACGAACTACCCGCTGAGCGATTTTGACGTGGAAGATGCGTTGATTAAATCGCGGGCGCATCCCGTGCGCGCCTGATCGCTGGCCGCGAAACCGAATCCAGAAAATTCGCATCATCCCCTAAGGCGCCCGTATCGGCGCTTTTTTTTGCCCGAAAAGCGCGCCAACGCCGCGGAGAAGCTGCCATGCACCCATCGATGATGTATCAGGATTTAACCACCGGAACGTTAATCAATCACGCGGCGCGCTATCATGCCGATAGCGAAATCGTCTCCGTGTCCACGAGCGGGGAGAGGGAGTACAGCAGTTGGGGAGCGGTGGCGGATAACGCGCGCCGCCTGGCGTCTGCCGTCGATCGGCTGGGCATTCCCGCCGACGCCCGCTGTGCTACCCTGGCGTGGAATAATCGCCGCCATCTGGAGATCTATTTCGCCATCGGCTCGGGAGGGCGGGTTACCCATACCCTCAACCCGCGGCTGTCGATTGAGCACCTGACCTTTATCATCAACGACGCCGAGGATCAGGTGCTGTTTTTTGACGCCACCTTCCTGCCGCTGCTGCGCCAGCTGCGACCCCATCTGACCACCGTGCGCTACTTTGTGCTGATGGAAGCCCGCAGCGAAGAGGCGCTCAGCGAGCTCGATTCGCTGCTGTTTTACGATGAGCTGCTGGCCTCAGGGGATCCCGGCTACGACTGGCCGGCGCTGAGCGAAACCACCCCCGCATCGCTGTGCTACACCTCGGGCACAACGGGGAAACCCAAAGGGGTGCTCAATACCCATCGTTCGCTGGTGCTGCACGCGCTGAGCGGCAATCAGCCCGATGCCGCCGGGATCTCCGCCTGCGACTCCCTGCTGCCGGTGGTGCCGATGTTTCACGTCAACGCCTGGGGAACGCCGTTTATCGCCGCGATGGTCGGGGCGCGGCTGGTGCTGCCGGGGCCGCATCTCGACGGCGAGAGCCTGCTGCGGCTGCTGAGCGCCGAGCGGGTCAGCGTGGCCTTTGGCGTGCCGGTGATTTGGGCCGGACTGCTGGCGGCGCTGCGTAAATCGGATATCCGCCTGCCCTATTTTAAACGCTCGTTCGTCGGCGGTTCGGCGCTGCCTCCTTCGATGGCGGAGGCGTTTCGCCGCGACTACGGTATCGAGCTGATCCACGCCTGGGGGATGACCGAAACGTCGCCCATCGGCACCATCAATACGCCATTGGGTAAACATCAGGCGCTGACCGAGGCGCAGCGCCAGCGGGTGGCCGAGGGGCAGGGAAGGGCTATCTTTGGCATCGATCTGCGGGTGGTGGACGTCGACGGAGAGCCGCTGCCCGACGATGGCGAAAGCCGCGGGTATCTGCAGGTCCGCGGTCACTGGGTGGTGGCCAGCTACTTTGGTCGCAGCGAAACGGCGCTCACCGACGACGGCTGGTTTGATACCGGCGATATCGGCACCGTCGATGCGAACGGCTATCTGACGATTCAGGATCGGGCCAAAGACATTATCAAGTCCGGCGGGGAGTGGATCTCAACGGTGGAGCTGGAAAATATTGCCCTTGCCCACCCGGCCATTCGCAGCGCGGCGGCGATTGCCGCGCAGCATCCGCGCTGGGATGAGCGTCCGGTGCTGCTGTGCGTCAGGGCGGAAGGGGGAGAGGTCGAGGAGCAGGCGCTGCTGGCGTGGTACCAGCAGCGGGTGCCGAAATGGCAGGTACCGGACCGCATCGTTTTCATTGATGCCCTGCCTGTGAGCGCCACCGGCAAGGTCCTGAAGAATCAGCTGCGGGCCGAATTCGGCCAGATACTGATGCGCGAGCCGCGGGATTAACGACCGGCCTTAAGCTTTTGATAATACTCTTCGTACAGGGTGCTGGCGCTGCCGACGTCGTTCTGCCATTCGCCTTTCTGGATGGTTTCCGCATCCGGGTAGAGCGACTTATCGTTGGCAACGCTCGGGCTGAGCATCCGGCGCGCGGCGAGGTTCGGCGTCGGATAGCCGATGGTCTCGGCAACCTGTTTGGCGACGTCCGGGCGCAGCAGGAAGTTGATAAGCTTCAGCGCGCCGTCGACGTTTTTGGCATTGGCCGGAATCGACAGGCTATCCATCCAGAAGATGCCGCCTTCTTTCGGCCATACCACCTCCAGCGGCGTCCCGGCCTGGCGAGCGACGAACGCCGAGCCGTTCCATACCATGCCGAGATTCACTTCCCCTTCCATATACGGATTCGCCGGGTTATCGGAATTGAACGCCGCGACGTTTGGCATCAGCTTTTTCAGTTCGTTATACGCGGCGGCAATCTCTTTCGGATCGGTGGTGTTGCCGGAGTAGCCCAGCTTGCGCAGCGCAATCTGGAACACCTCCCGGGCATCGTCGGTCAGCAGCAGGCTGCTTTTGTACTCGGGCTTCCACAGGTCGGCCCAGCTGGTCACGGTTTTCGGGTCGATGGCGTCGCTGTTTACGCCGATCGCCGTTGCGCCCCAGATATAGGGAATAGAGTAGTCGTTATTCGGGTCGAACGGCTTATTCAGCATCTGCGGATCGAGGTTGCTGAAATTGCTCAGCTTGCTCTTATCGATCTTCTGCAGCATGCCCTCTTTGCGCATCTTATCGACGAAATAGGTCGACGGCACCACCAGGTCGTAGGCGCCGTCTTTATAGGTTTTGAGCTTGGCGTACATGGTTTCATTCGACTCGTAGGTCGAATAGATAACCTTGATCCCGGTCTCTTTGGTGAACTGTTCCAGCAGGCCTGGCGGCACGTATTCGGTCCAGTTATAGAAATAGAGCGTTTTGCTATCGTCCGCGTGCGCGGCGCTCATCCCGACTGCCAGAGCACCCGCCGCGAGCAGGTGGCGTGACCATTTTTTCATTTAACGTCCCCTGGTTTAAGCCTGTTCAGCAGGCTATGGTAGTTGCCGGTCCGGGACGAGGCCCGAACCGGCTGCAGTAATCAGGCCCGTTTGGGTGAGCCTTTGGTGCCGTCGCGGGCAATGAGCTGGCTGGCGACAACCATCACCAGCGACAGAATCAGCAGGATGGTTGCCAGCGCGTTCACCTCCGGCGACACGCCCACTTTGACCATCGAGTAGATCTTCAGCGGCAGTATTTCATAGCCCGGTCCGGTGACGAACGATGACACCACGACGTCATCCATCGATAGCGTAAAGCTCAGCAGCCATCCCGCCGCCACCGCCGGCAGCGCCAGCGGCAGGATTATCTTGCGCAAAATGGTTAACTCGCTGGCGCCGAGATCCTTCGCGGCTTCCAGCATCCGCACGTCGAACCCCTTGAGCCGCGAAAACACCGTCACCACCACGAAAGGCAGGCAGAAGGTGATATGCGAGAACAGCAGCGACCAGAAGCCCAGCTGAATGCCAATCAGCATAAACAGCACCAGCAGGGAGATCGCCATCACGATATCCGGCGACATCATCACCACAAACAGCATTCCGCTGACGAAGGGCTTACCGCGAAAGCGGTAGCGGTAGAGCGCAACGGCGGTCAGCGAACCGATCAGGGTGGCAAAGGTCGCCGACAGCACCGCCATGGTGAGCGAGTGCTGCGCGGCCTGCAGCAGGCTGTCGTTGTTCATCAGCAGGCTATACCAATGGGTGGTAAACCCCTGCCAGCTGATGCCGAAGCGCGAACTGTTAAACGAGTTAACGATCAGAATAATAATGGGAATGTAGAGATACGCGTAAATGGCGGTCATAAAACCGCCGCGCAGCAGTCGACCGATCATTCCAGCTCCACCTTGTTGTTAAGCAGCCTTGCCGCGCGCCAGTAAATCAGCAGCATCAGGCCCATCACGAGGGTTAACGTAATGCTGGTGGCCGCGCCAAACGGCCAGTCGCGAATATTGAGGAACTGGCTCTTAATGACGTTGCCGATCAGCAGGTTCTTCGCGCCGCCCATCAGGTCGGAGACGTAGAACAGCCCCATCGCCGGCAGCATCACCAGCAGGCAGCCGGCGATAATCCCCGGCATGGTCAGCGGGATGATAATGCGGATAAAGGTTTGCAGCCGGCTGGCGCCGAGGTCCTTCGCCGCTTCCAGCAGCGGGCGATCCAGCTTCTCAATGCTGGAGTAGAGCGGCATCACCATAAACGGCAGCAGAATGTAGACCAGGCCGATAATCACCGCCGACGGGGTGTACATGATGCGCAGAGGCGTCTCAATGACCCCCAGCCACAGCAGAAACTCGTTGAGGTAGCCCTTGGTGCTGAGAAAGATTTTCAGCCCATAGATGCGGATCAGCGAGTTGGTCCAGAACGGGACGATCAGCAGAAACAGCAGCAGCGGACGGACCTTTTCCGGCAGCCTGGCGAGAAACCAGGCAAAAGGGTAGCCGAGCAGCAGGCAGGCGAGCGTCGCCATCAGCGCCATATTCAGCGAGTGCAGCAGCACGGCGTAATAGAGCGGATCCAGCAGGCGCGCATAGTTATCCAGCGTAAAGACCAATTTGACGAAGTTAGCGTCGTCGCGGGTCAAAAAGCTGGTGCCGATAATCATCAGGTTGGGCAGGAAAACAAACAGCACCAGCCAGCCGACGATGGTGGCAATCACCACATTTTGGAATTTACTGGTGTTCTTCATTAGCCAGTACAACCTCCCAGCTCTCGACCCAGTTAATGGACATTTTCTGGTCAAGCGGGTGGTCAAAGTCGGGATCGTCCTCGTTAAAGAATTCGCTGACCAGCACCATTTTGCCGTTTTCCAGTTCGACCACCGATTCGAGGGTCATGCCTTTGTAATTGCGCTCGCGGATATAGCCTATCAGGCCATCGGCTTCGCTGGCGTCGTGAACCTCATCGACGCGCAGATCCTCAGGACGCAGCATGACGTTCAGCGACTGCCCCTGCTCAACGGCAAAGTTAACGTAGATATTGCATTCGCGGCCTTCAACGCAGGCGCGAACGCGCTGCTCGTCGAGGCGCTCAATCACCGTCGCGCTAAAGATATTGATCTCGCCGATAAAGCTGGCAACAAACAGGTTCTTCGGCTCTTCGTAAATTTCGCGCGGGGTGCCGTCCTGCTCAATTTTGCCATCGCGCATCACCACGATGCGGTCGGACATCGTCAGCGCCTCTTCCTGATCGTGGGTGACGAAGACGAAGGTGATGCCGAGCTTGCGCTGGAGCGCTTTGAGCTCGTTTTGCATCTGCTTGCGCAGCTTGTAGTCCAGCGCCGAGAGGGATTCATCGAGCAGCAGCAGGCGCGGCTTGTTGACCACCGCTCTGGCAATGGCTACGCGCTGCTGCTGGCCGCCGGAGAGCTGGTGCGGCTTGCGCTGGGCAAACTCCTCCAGCTGCACCATGCGCAGGGCGTCGACGACGCGGGGCGCTATCTGCGCCGCCGGCGTTTTTTGCATCCGCAGGCCGAAGGCGACGTTTTCGAATACCGTCATATGCGGGAACAGGGCGTAGCTTTGAAAGACGGTATTGACGTGACGGTTTTCCGCCGGAACGTGGGTGATATCGTGCTCTTCGAGATGAATGTGTCCGCAATCGACATTTTCCAGCCCGGCAATAAGGCGGAGAACGGTTGTTTTACCGCAGCCAGAAGGGCCAAGCAGAGTGAGAAACTCACCGTTATTGATGGTCAGATTCAGATCGGCGATAACCGTTTTGCCATCAAAGCTTTTACCAATTCCCGCCAGCTGAACCAGCGGAGAACGTGAACGCGGTTGTATATTCAATTTTTGACTCTGTCCCGTGTAGACGCAGCGGAAGGCTTACCGATGCGGGGTTTGTGGTTAACCACCTTTGGGGCTGCACATAATTAATAAGGGCAAGCATTCTACGGCAAAGGTTACCGATCGCCAATCCTTGTAGCCTGCAGATAGCTTACCTTTACAACATTACGTGAGTTAATGTATTAAATTCCTGTTTGCCGGGTTAAAAATGACCTGACGCAATATTTGTCTTTTCGGGCTTATCAATAATGTTGTCACAAAAGATGAGGGTGGCCACATGGATAAATTGCTTGAGCGTTTTTTACAGTACGTTTCTTTAGACACGCAGTCGAAGGCCGGCGTGCGTCAGGTTCCGAGCACGGAAGGGCAGTGGAAGTTGTTGCGCCTGCTGCAGGCGCAGCTGGAAGAAATGGGGCTGGTTAACGTGACGCTAAGCGAGAAAGGGACGGTGATGGGAACCCTGGCCGCGAACGTGGCGGGGGATATTCCGCCCATTGGCTTTATCTCCCACGTCGATACCGCGCCTGACTTCAGCGGCAAGCACGTCAGCCCGCAAATTGTCGAAAACTACCGCGGCGGCGATATCGCCCTCGGCATCGGCGACGAGGTGCTCTCGCCGGTGATGTTCCCGGTGCTGCATCAGCTGCTGGGGCAAACGCTGATCACCACCGATGGCAAAACGCTGCTCGGCGCGGACGATAAGGCCGGCATTGCCGAAATTATGACCGCGCTGGCGACGCTGCAGGCGAAAAATATTCCCCACGGCGATATCCGCGTGGCGTTTACCCCCGACGAAGAGGTGGGGAAAGGGGCGAAGCACTTTGACGTTGCCGCCTTCGACGCGCGCTGGGCCTACACCGTTGACGGCGGCGGCGTCGGCGAGCTGGAGTTTGAGAACTTCAATGCCGCCTCGGTGACCATTAAAATCGTTGGCAATAACGTTCACCCCGGCACCGCCAAAGGGGTGATGGTTAACGCCCTGTCGCTGGCGGCAAGAATTCATGCCGAAGTCCCGGCCGATGAGGCGCCGGAAACCACCGAAGGCTATGAAGGCTTTTACCATCTGTCGACTATCAAGGGCAGCGTTGACCGCGCCGAGATGCACTACATTATCCGCGATTTTGACCGCAAGCAGTTTGAAGCCCGCAAGCGCAGGATGATGGAGATCGCCAAAAAGGTCGGCAAAGGGCTGCATCCGGACTGCTATATCGAGCTGGTAATTGAAGACAGCTACTACAACATGCATGAAAAAGTGATCGCCCATCCGCACGTCGTGGAGATTGCCCGCCAGGCGATGGTCGATTGCCATATCGAACCGGAAATGAAGCCCATTCGCGGCGGCACCGACGGGGCGCAGCTCTCTTTTATGGGCTTGCCCTGCCCGAACCTGTTTACCGGCGGCTATAACTACCACGGCAAGCATGAGTTCGTGACGCTGGAAGGGATGGAGAAGGCGGTACAGGTTATCGTGCGGATAGCCGAACTGACGGCAAAGCGGGGCGCGCAGTAGCGCCCGGCTGAACCGGGCTGCCGGCATCGCGACCACTTAGCAGGCATTAACCGGATGTATGAGTGCGTTTGTACGTTACCCGAGTGGACGTACAAACTGCGAAAATTCTATCCGTTATTTCCCCAAAAGGCGGTGAAGGCAAGTCGACTTTCGCTGCCTACCTCGCTCGTGGCAAGTTCAAAGCGATAGAATCAATTATCACCACTGCTACCGTGAGGGGCAAGAAGATTAACTGGAGGCTTTGGGCCTGACTCCTCTCTCCAAATAAACGACTCACGTCACAACATCTGTTCACCTTTATGACCCTATTCTGTTCATCCTTTGGTATTTTAGTTTCTTCCCTGCATTGCTATAACTAACATTAAAGAAGCCCCATATCTCCACCAGGATGTTGATAATGAGCGTGCTGAATCAAAGACAAATTAACCTGATTAACTTGTTGGCTAACGAAAATGAATGGTTGGCAACGAATCACGCGGCTGAAATTTTAAATGTTTCGGTCAGCACGTTGCGTAGAGATATCGACACTGTCAATGCTTTCTATCGTTATAAAGGGAACCGCATTGACAGCAAACCTGGGTTAGGCCTCAAACTTGTCGGTACTAAAGTACTCACTCGGCCGCACAACTCCGGTGATAGTTCTATTAAGGAAATATTAAAAAGCAAGCGGCTTATCGGAATTGCCACCGATTTATTAACTCATTCTCCGGCTCCTCTCTCCATCAATGCGCTTGCAGAAAAATATTTCATTAGTCGTTCATCTATTGTTGTTGACTTAAAGAAGGTGGAGGCATGGGTAGCGTCTTTTAATCTAACGATGATAAGAAATCATACCGGAACCTATATTGGAGGTAATGATTTTAATATTCGCATAGCCTTAAAAGATATTATTACTTATAGCGTACTCAATAATTACCAGATGACCGATAGCCGTATCGACCGCTTTTCACGCATACAGCTCATCAAGGAATTTGGCAAGAAAAATGTCGCTAATTGCATGACGCTGATTTCACTCATCGAAGAGGACCTGCAATCCTCAATTAGTGAGCCGTATTATACCAATTTATTCTCACATCTTTTAGTCACCATTCGACGGGCTAAAAATCATTTTCGCGATCATTGCGATGATGATTACGTACGCGCCGAGAATAAAGAGTGGCATATTGCGGAGAAGGCCATCCAGTGGCTGGAAACAGAATACAGCACCTCACTGCCGACAATCGAAGTGAGCTATATCTATCAGTATATTGTCTCTTCAGGAATTCACTCCACTCTCGCTCCGCCGGATGAAAACCTGCATAGCAACCACGAGGCGACTCATTACGTGGAACAGCTTATACAAGAGATTTCGGCGTCGCTGGCTATCGATCTGTCGTACGACCCCACTCTCAAAAGTGCCCTGATATCACATATCAAACCGATGCTTAACCGGCTAGCCTATGGCATTACCATCCATAACCCATTACTGGAAGAGATTAAACAGGAGCTGACTTCCGTCTTCACATCGGTCAAGGCAACGGTCGAAAAAATCAATACACAGCAGGCGCTTCTCTCTGCCTCAGACGACGAAGTCGCATACCTGACCGTTTATATTCAGGCCGCCATTGAGAAAATAAAAATTAGCAAGAAAATTATTCTTGTCTGTTCCAGCGGCATTGGTACCTCACAACTATTGTATAGCCGAATTAAACGGGCATTTCCGGAGTGGGACATCGTAGATATTGTACCAGGTGCCCGTCTGAAAGAAACGCTGGAGCAGAAAGCTTGCGACCTTATCATTTCCACCATTCGTCTCGACGATATTAATCTGCCAATCGCTTATGTTTCGGCCCTGTTCTCAACCAAAGATATTATCCGCGTGACTGAGTGTCTTGGGTCAGACCTGAATATAAATATTAAGGAGAATTATGATGTTAGATAAGATTGTCATCTCTGATCTACTTAGTAAAGAGTGCGTGCTGACTGACCTGGTCGCCAATACCAAACTTGATGTTATTGAAAAAATGACCGATCGACTGTGCTCAGCAGGAGCGATAAGTGATAAAAAAGGGTTTATTCAGGATGTTCTGGCCCGTGAGGAATTAGGCTCTACCGGTTTCGAAAATCAAATTGCGATTCCTCATGGAAAATCACCGTGGGTCAGAGAGACACGTATCGCCGTGGCGAAATTAAAACATACCGTTGATTGGGAAACGATGGACAGCACGGATGTCAAACTCGTCATTCTTTTTGCCGTAAAAGATGCTGATAGCGGTGCCGGACATATTCGTGTCCTCGCCAAAATTTCTATTGCTCTTGGTGATGATGACACTGTCGAAAAATTACTTAATGCTAATTCACAAGAGGAACTATACGGTTTGATTGTTAACAATACTGAAGAATAATAACTTTCCCAGGAGAGATATCTTGAACATTATAGCCATAACGGCCTGTCCAACAGGCGTTGCTCACACGTACCTTGCAGAAGCTAATTTAAAAAAACATGCAAAAAAGATGGGCCTCAATCTACTGGTTGAAACGCAGGGCGCAGTAGAAAGTGAATATATATTTACTGTCGATGATATTAAATTAGCGGATATTGTTCTGATTGCCGCAGATAAAGTTATCGACATGTCCCGCTTCGCAGGTAAAAAAATCATTCGGGTTTCAGTCACCCGTGCAGCTAAAGATGCATCAGGATTATTACAAGATATTGTCTCAGGTAATTTAGCGCCTGAGTTGATGGAAAGCCGCGATGCGAAATCTGCCAATGAACCCACTACAGCGGGAGATAAATCAACATTACTATCGCAAATTTACGTCCATTTGATCACTGGCGTTAATTTGATGATCCCCTTCGTCGTTGCGGGAGGGATATTGATTGCCTTGAGCTTTTCGTTCGGTATTACAGCCGCCACTCCGGGAGATCCGCATTTCAGCCCCCTCGCTAAAATGCTTTCCGATATTGGTGGGGGAGCAGCATTTGCACTGATGTTGCCGATCCTATCATTGGGGATCAGTAAATCAATTAGCGGCAACGCCGGAATTGTCTCCGGCGCGGTAGGAGGGATGCTGGCCATTCATACCGGTTCAGGCTTCCTGGGGGCGCTACTTGCCGGATTTATGGCCGGATACGTCACCTTTGCTATCGTGAAGTATATCAACCTGCCTAAAGCTATCGCAGGCCTGAAGCCTATTCTGATAGTCCCTCTGCTAAGCGTTTTTATCACCGGCGCATTGATGATTCTGGTGATTGGCGAACCGATCAAACTGCTTCTCGAAGCCCTGACGGCTTTCCTCGCCAATATGGGGAATACCAATGCGGCAATTATGGGTTTGATGATGGGCATGATGGTTGCCTTTGATATGGGCGGGCCGTTAAACAAAACGGTATGTATGTTCGCCATTGGCTTAATGTCCACCGGTATCTATGAGCCCATTGCCGCATGTATGGCGGCGGGCATGGTGCCACCGCTGGGCATCGCCCTGGCAACCACCTTATTTAAAAGCAAATTCACTGAACAGGAGAGAGAAACGGGCAAAGTCACTTATGTGCTGGGTCTTTCATTCATTACTGAAGGTGCAATCCCTTACGCCGTTGCCGATCCCCTGAGAGTGATCCCCGCAATCGTCGCGGGTTCTGGTCTGGCGGGGGCGCTTTCAATGGCGCTGGGCTGCGCCTCTCGAGCACCGCACGGTGGTGTGTTCGTGATGTTTATTCCCAATGTTATTACCAATGTACTGGGCTATCTCTTTGCCATTCTTGCAGGTGCAATTTTGACCGCCCTCATTCTGCGCTTTATTAAAAAAGACGCTCCACAAACTGTTCTGGAGAATTAAACCATGTTGATAAATATGAAAGATCTGCTGCGCGTTGCACAGGAAAACCAATTTGGGGTAGGCGCATTTAATATCGCCTCGGCGGAATTTGCCCGGTTGGTTATTGAGGTTGCCGAAGCGCAGCGCTCACCGGTTATTCTGGAAATCCACCCGGATGAACATGAGTTTGTGGGGGATGCATTCATCGGTTATTTGCGGGAACTGGCGATAACCGCCACGGTGCCGGTCGTTATTCATCAGGATCACGGGCAGACGTTTGAACATATTATGCGGGCGATCCGCACTGGCTATACCTCAGTGATGATCGATGCCTCCGCAGTACCGCTAGAAGATAATATTGAAATTACCCGACGCGTCGTCGAAGTCGCTCATACGGTGAACGTTTCCGTTGAAGCAGAATTGGGTACCATCGGTGTCGCCCTGGGTAGTGCAGAAGGCGGACACAGCGAGATCCTCTATACCGATCCCGCGCAGGCAGAACGTTTTGTTGCTGAAACTGGAGTCGACACGCTTGCGGTGGCGATTGGTACCTCTCACGGACTTTATCCTGTGGGGATGCAACCTAAGCTCGATATTGAACGTTTGCAGGAAATCCGTCAGCGTCTGAATATCCCACTAGTGTTGCACGGCGGTTCCGGCAATAAGGACAGCGAAGTCGCCGAATCTATTCAATTTGGCGTGGGTAAAATCAATATTTCCAGCGATATGAAAAAGGCATTCTTTGTGGCGCTGGAAGAGGAGCTCAAAGGTAACAGCCATGAGCCAAATGCGCTGTTTCTCAAGCCGATGGCTGCGGCTCGAGAAGTCGTCGCACACAAAATGCGTCTGTTTTCGTCTGTAGGCAAAGCATCACTTTACGCTTAACGACCAGAACGGGGATGAGGGCGGCATCGCTCTCATTCTCCCTGGCTCAGACTGGCTCAGGTAAAACAGGTTAAGCGGGAAAGCGAAGGCAAACGGAAACTTTGGTTGGCTGTTCTGAAGGCCTGGCGTTTTTTACTGCAATATCAGTTAAGCGCATGGCGGGCCTCCGGTAAGGTAGATGTCGGTAAAAAACTCACCGAACTGAGTTTACCAACTTTTTACCAACAAAAAGCGGTGGCTGCCAGTGTATGTCAAGGAACAGTAGTGAACATGAAGAACGGGATAACATGTTGACTTCATAAAGCAAAACGGACGCCAAAGAGCGTCCGTTTCTGAATGTCTGGTGCCCCGAGCTCGGAATCGAACCAAGGACGCAGGGAGCTCATTATTCCGGCCCGCAGGCCGGGAAAGCTAGCTTAGTCTTCGAAGAACCAGTAGCCGCTGTTGACCAGCGCCGCCAGCATCGCGAGGAACGACGGATCTTCCAGCGCATCGCCGAAGTGCTCCGCGTTGAGCGCCAGGTGCATGGCCAGCGCGTCCAGCGCCGGACGATGCGGGGAGTTAATCCTCTCGCCGTTGACGAACACTTCGCCGTCAATGCGCACCACGCGCAGCCCGCCGAGCCTCACCAGCTTGTCGCCCTGCTGCAGCGCGTCGTAAATTTCATCCGGCTGATACGGCGGCTCCGCAGGGGCCACGTCCAGCTCGTGACGGGACTGGGTAATAAACTCGCCATACCACTGTTTGAAATGCTCAGGCTGGTTAATCAGCTCCAGCATCATCTCGCGCAGGCGATCCAGCTCGACGGGTAAAATATCCGCCGGATGCTCGCGCGACGGTACGTCAGGATCGGCGTAGCGCTGGCTGCCGAGCTCGCGCTGCAGGATATAGTCGGCAAAGCCGCTGAACAGCTCGCGGGCGTTCGGCGCGCGGTAGCCCACGGAATAGTTCAGCGAGTTTTCCAGCGAATAGCCTTCGTGCGGGAATCCCGGCGGAATATAAAGGATATCGCCCGGCTCCATCTCTTCATCGATGATCGCCTCGAACGGGTCAACCTGCAGCAGATCCGGATGCGGGCAGTGCTGCTTCATCGGTACCTTGTCGCCCACGCGCCAGCGGCGGCGTCCGGTTCCCTGAATAATAAACACGTCGTACTGATCGAGATGCGGGCCTACGCCGCCGCCGGGAACCGAGAAGGAGATCATCAGATCGTCGATGCGCCAGTCCGGCAGGGCGCGGAACGGGTGCATCAGCGCCGCCGTCGGCTCGTGCCAGTTGTTGACCGCCTGCACCAGCAGCGACCAGTTGTTCTCGCTCAGGTGATCGTAGCTTTCAAACGGGCCGTGGCTGACCTGCCATTTTCCGTCCTGATGGCTGACCAGGCGGCTATCGACTTCGTTTTCCATCGCCAGTCCGGCCAGCTCATCCGGGCTAATGGGATCGACGAAATTGGCAAAGCCCCGCTTTAATACCACCGGGCGTTTTTGCCAGTAGCGTTCGATAAAGTCAGGCCAGTTAAGCGTTAATTGATAATCCATTTTTATATTCCACAGCAGGTGTCTGTTTGGGATTATACACGCCATCCCTCAAACTGCCTCTTTGTTGGCAGCGTTTGTTCGTCTGGTCACAGAGATCCGCGACGCCCGCAGGACGCAGGCGTCATTGGGGGAGAAGGGCGGTTAGCCTTCGCTCTCGTCGGGCAGCTGGCGGCCGAAAATCACCTCCATACAGGCGCCGCCGAGCAGGCTGTCGCCGGTAAGAATATCGCCATCGTACTGCTCAACGATATCGCGGGCGACGGCGAGGCCTACGCCCTGGCCTGGACGCAGCGTATCGGCGCGCTGTCCGCGATCGAACACTACGCTCCGCTGGCCGTGCGGGATCCCCGGGCCGTCGTCTTCGACCAGAATATGCAGGTAGTTATCGTTCGCCTGGCGGACGGAGACTTCAACAAACTCCAGGCAGTATTTACAGGCGTTATCCAGCACGTTGCCCATCACCTCCATAAAGTCGTTCTGTTCGCCGACGAAGCTAATTTCGGGCGAGATATCGAGGGTGATGTTGACCCCTTTGCGCTGATAAACCTTATTCAGCGCCGAGGTGAGGCTGTCGAGCAGCGGGGCAATAGGATGCAGCTCGCGGCTGAGCAGGGTTCCGCCGCTGCGCATGCTGGCGCGGTGCAGGTAGTAGCCAATCTGCTGCGAGATGCGGCTGATCTGCTCGAGCATTACCGGCTCCGCGGCGTTGACGTCAATCTTTTCGCTGCGCAGCGAGCGCAGGGTGCTCTGCATCACCGCCAGCGGCGTTTTCAGGCTGTGGGTGAGATCGGTCAGCGTCGTGCGGTACTTATCGTAGCGCTCGCGCTCGCTTTTCAGCAGACGGTTCAGGTTGCTGACCAGCCGCGTCAGCTCCCGGGTGGTATTCGGGTTGAGCATTTCGCGGTGGTGCTCTTCCAGCTCGCGGACCTCTTTAGCCAGCGATTCGATGGGCCGCAGGCTCCACCACGCGGCGACCCACAGCAGCGGAATCACCAGCAGCAGGTTGGCGACCAGGACGTAGATAAACCAGCTCCACACCATATAGGAGCGTTTGAGCTCCACCGGGATGGTGTCGACCACCACGATGCTCAGCTGCGGCATCTTGTCGGTTGCCGGATAGATATTGATAGCCACCGAGTGGGTCATCTCAGAACCATCGTCCTGCTGGCGCAGCGCGTCCAGCTCCTCCTGCACCTCATGGTTATTGCGCAGCAGCATGCTGGTGCTGTCGACGTCGGATTCAATTTCGTGGAAGCCGTTGCTCTTCAGCCACTCCGGCTGAATACGTTTGGTCAGCCACGGGACGTCGTGCTGAGTCCACAGCAGCTTGCCGTTAGCGTCGTAGATAAGGGTGACCGTCGGGCTCTGCATATTGAGATTTTCGGGGATATCAACGTCGATGCGGTTGTTTTCCCACTTCGCCAGCATATAGAACAAATTGCTTTCGCCGCGCAGCAGGCGGAAGGTGGTTTTATCGAAGCTGACGCTATAGCCGACCAGCGCGACCATGCCGTAGGCCAGCGAGAGCACCAGCACCACGGCCGCCGTCGCCAGCAGAAAGCGGACGCGCAGGGAAAGCGGCAAAATATGCCGTAGCGGACCCTTCATCCGCGCAGTTCGAACAGATAGCCCTGGCCGCGCACCGTGGTAATCACGTCGTGCGGATGCTGAGCCTGGATTTTTTTGCGCAGACGCCCCATCAGCACGTCGATAGTGTGGCTTTCGCGCAGCTCGGCGTCAGGATAGAGCTGCAGCATCAGCGAATCTTTGCTGACCACTTTGCCGCGGTTGCGGATCAGCGTTTCCATAATGGTGTACTCAAACGCCGTCAGCTTAATCGGCTGCTCGTTGACCGACAGCTCGCGCCGCGACAGGTCGACCTGGAAAGGCGGCAGGGAGATAACCTGCGACGCCAGGCCGCTGTTGCGGCGCAGCAGGGCCTGCATGCGGGCGGCGACCTCTTCGATATGGAAGGGTTTGGTGACGTAGTCGTCCGCGCCGGCGCTCAGCACCTCGACCTTATCCTGCCAGCCTTCGCGGGCGGTGAGCACCAGTACCGGCACCGACACCTCGTGGCTGCGCCAGCGGCGGATCAGCGACAGGCCGTCTTCATCCGGCAGGCCGAGGTCGACAATGGCGATATCCGGCACGTGTTCGCCGAGATAGTAGTCGGCCTCTTTTGCATCTTCCGCCGCATCGACCTGGTGGCCTAACTCCTGAAGCTGAACTTTCAGGTGATGGCGCAGTAAAGCGTTATCTTCAACCACGAGTACGCGCATGCCGGTTCTCCATATTCATTATTTGATTTGAATAGTTTAGCGCTAATTATACACGTTGAATATAAACGGCTGTTAAATAACGAATTTCAATTATTTTTCCCCGCGCTTTCTCGCTGGGCCGCTATTTTCGCAGCAGGTCATTGATAAGCGGGCGGAATATTTAAACGCGCGGCGCCGGCCGCTATCCGTCCGCCTGCACCTTGCGGACCTCGGTCGCCGAAGGCAACAGCGGGGCGCCGTCTTCGGCCGTCGGCGCCATGGGCGGAACCGCCTGCAGCGTGCGTTTATCGATCAGGACGGAATGTGGCTCGCCGCTGGCGAAAAGATAGCGCTCCCCCCACTGACGCAGCGCGACCACGAGGGGAAACAGGCGCTCTCCCTTTTCCGTCAGGACATACTCCTGATACGCGGTGCCGTCCGAGGCGGCCTGGGTTCTGAGGATGCCGGCAGCAACCAGCTTTTGCAGGCGATCGGAGAGAATATTGCGCGCCATTCCCAGGCTGCGCTGAAAGTCGCTAAACCGGCTCATGCCATCAAAAGCGTCGCGCACGATCAGCAGCGACCAGCGGTCGCCGATAATATCCACGCTGCGGGCGACGGGACAGGTTTCGTTTTTCATCATGTTGTGCCGCGCGATGCGCGCTCCTCGGCGTGATGTAATGTAGTTGCATTTTAAAACTACATGCTCTAGCCTTCAAGTGGTTTTATTTTGAAACCAGATTAGTGAGGCAGAGAATCATGAAGGCATCCATTGCATCCCTGGCACCCGCTGACCCGGCCGTGGCTATGCCCGCAGGCCTGGTCTGGCTGTTCGCTATCGCCAGCGGCCTGAGCGTCGCAAACGTCTATTACGCCCAGCCGCTGCTCGATGCCCTGGGACGGGAGTTTGCTATCAGCGACGCCTCCGTCGGCGGCGTGGTAACGGCGACCCAGATTGGCTGCGCGCTGGCGCTATTGCTGCTGGTGCCGCTTGGCGATCGGCTAAATCGCCGTCGGCTGATGGGCGCGCAGCTGATCCTGCTGATCGCCGCGCTGGTGGCGGTCAGCGCCGCAACGTCGGCGCTTATGCTGCTGGTCAGCATGCTGGCGGTGGGCCTGCTGGGCACCGCGATGACCCAGGGGCTGATTGCCTATGCCGCCAGCGCCGCCGGGACGCACGAGCAGGGGCGGGTGGTCGGCGCCGCCCAGAGCGGGGTGTTTATCGGCCTGCTGCTGGCGCGGGTATTCTCCGGCGGCATCAGCGACCTCGTCGGCTGGCGCGGGGTTTATCTCTTTGCCGCGCTGCTGATGCTGGGTATTGCCCTGCCGCTCTGGCGACGGCTGCCGGCGCTGGCGGCGGCAAGGAGTCCGCTGAGCTATCCCCAGCTGCTGGCATCGATGCTGACGCTGCTGCGCCAGGAGAAAATACTCCAGGTTCGCGGCGTGCTGGCGCTGCTGATGTTTGCCGCCTTCAATATCTTCTGGTGCGCGCTGGTGCTGCCGCTGAGCGCGCCGCCCTATAGCTACTCCCATACCGCTATCGGCGCCCTGGGGCTGGTGGGGGTTATCGGGGCGCTGGCCGCCGGACGTGCCGGGAAGTGGGCCGACAGGGGCTACGGGCAGCGTACCAGCGCCGCGGCGCTGGTGATCCTGCTGCTCGCCTGGTGGCCACTCGCGCTGATGGCGTGGTCGCCGGTGGCGCTGCTTATTGGCATCGTGCTGCTGGATCTGGGCGGCCAGGCGCTACACGTGACCAATCAGAGTATGATTTTTCGCACCCGGCCGGAAGCCCACGGCCGGCTGGTGGGCCTCTATATGCTGTTTTATGCCGCCGGCAGCGGCCTGGGCGCCGCCGCTACGACGGCGGTATACGCCGCCGCCGGATGGCAGGGGGTGTGCCTGCTGGGGTCTGCCGTCAGCCTGCTGGCGCTCATATTCTGGTTTGCGACCCGGCGCGTGGCCTCCGGCAAATAGGCCGCCAGGCACGCTGACTTAGACGGTTGGGATGGTGCCGCCGTCAATAACGTACTCGGCGCCGGTGATGGCGCTGGCGCGCTCGGAGGCCAGGAAGGCGATCAGATTGGCTATCTCATCTGGCCGGCAGGGGCGGCCGAGCGGAATGCCGCCGAGGGCGTCCATAATGATCTTTTGTCCGCCAGCGTAGTCAGTACCCGCCTGCGCCGCCAGCCGGTTGGCTAAGCCGACGGCGGCTTCGGTTTCAATCCAGCCGGGGGATACGCTAAGCACGCGCACGCCTGCCGGCGAAACCTCTTTGGACAGGCTTTTGCTGTACACCGAGAGCGCGGCCTTGGCGGCGGCGTAGGCGGTGGTCGCTTCCGGCAGCGGCAGGGTCCGCTGGATGGAGGAGACGTGAATAATCACCCCGGACCGCCTTTCGAGCATCTCAGGCAGCAGGAGCCGATCGAGGCGCACCGCCGGAAACAGATTAAGCGCCAGCTCCCGCTGCCACTGCGCGTCATCGAGTGCGGCAAACCCGCCCGCCGGCGCGGAAGAGCCTCCCAGCATATGCACGATAATATCGACGCCACCCAGCTGCTCCTGTACGCGCTTTGCCAGCAGGGCGCAGCCCGCCTCGTCGCTCAGATCGGCTTTGACAAAGAGCGCCTCTGAGGGGACGGCGGGCGAATGGCGGGCGCAGGTGAGCACCCGCGCGCCGAGCTGGCTGAACAGCGCGACGGTGGCGGCGCCGGCGCCTTTGGTTCCGGAGGTGATGAGAACGCGTTTGCCGCTGAAGGTCAGAAAGTCAGCCATTATTTAATCTCCAGGCGGGCGATGCGCGCATCCGCCAGCTGAAAGCGGTAGTCGAGCACCACCGGGCTGCCGGGGAAATTACCGCTCACCCTGGCGCGTACCGTCACGATATCGTCCTGGCTCAGCGCTTCGAAGGGCTCGGCAACGAACTGATACTGCGCTCTTGCTGCGATCCGCCATGCCCGAATGGCCTGACGCCCGCGGTAGGTATGACCCTCATCGCGGACCACGGCGTCGGCGGTGAACGCTTCGGCAATCGAATCTTCATCGTGGGCGGTAAAAAAAAGCTGGACGGCTGCGGGTATATTCATCGGTAAACTCCGGTAATTAAATGACCTGCTTACTGTAAGAACTCTTTATAATTTAAACAATTGGGTCCAACCGGGATGCCACAATGAAGGAATCGGGATAATGTCGCGTATTGCGCTCACTGATTTAGATGCTGTGATGGCGATTGCTCGCCGGGGAACGTTTCGGGCGGCGGCCATTGAACTTGGGGTGTCCACCACCGCGCTGAGCCATGCCGTTGCCAAATTTGAGGCCAGCCTTGGCGTGCGGCTATTTAATCGCACCTCGCGCAGCGTGGCGTTAACCGATGCCGGGCAGCTGTTCATCGCGCGCATGGGCCCCTCGCTGCAGGGCGTTCACGACGCGCTGACGGAGGTGCGTTCGCGGCGGGAGACCCCGTCGGGCGTGCTGCGGATTAACGCGCCGCCGTTTGCCGGGCGCGCGATTCTGACGCCGCTGGTGCTGGAGTTCCTGCGGCGCTATCCGGAGATGCACGTCGATCTGGTGACGGAGGGGCGGCTGATAGATATCGTCGCCGAGGGTTTTGATATCGGAGTCCGCGTCGCCCATTTGATACCCAATGACATGATCGCCCTCTCCCTCGGGCAGCCGCAGCGCTATGCGGTGGTCGCCTCCCCGGGCTATCTGGCCAACCGCGAGGCGCCGCGCGAGCCGGCAGATCTGCACAATCATCCGTGCATTCGCGTGCGGCTGCCGGACGGCTCTCTCTATCGCTGGCATCTGGAAAAGCAGGGGGAGGTAGTCCATCCGCAGATCGATGGCCCGCTGACGCTGGACGAGGCCTCGCTGGTCCGCGCTGCGGTGCTTGAAAACGTCGGGATCGGTTTTTTTCTGGAGCAAAACGTGATGGATGACATTGCCGCCGGGCGACTGGTTCGGCTGCTGTCGGACTGGACGCCGCCGTTTCCGGGGCTGTGTCTTTACTATCCCGGTCGGCGCAATCCGTCTGCCGGACTGACCGCTTTTTTGGCGCTGGCACGCGAGGTGGCAAAACCCTCTTCCCCTGCGGGAAGAGGGTAGCGGGGCTTACTTCAGCTCGTCAACCATGGTGGTCGCGCGGCCGATGTAGTTGGCCGGCGTCATGGCCTTGAGGCGCACTTTTTCGTCTTCCGGCAGCGGCAGGCTGTCGATGAACTGCTGCATGCCTTCGGCGTCGACGCGCTTGCCGCGGGTCAGCTCTTTCAGCTTTTCGTACGGCTTCTCGATCCCGTAGCGGCGCATCACGGTCTGAATCGGCTCGGCCAGCACTTCCCAGTTGTGATCCAGCTCGTCGAGCAGGCGATCGCCGTTCAGCTCCAGCTTGCTGATGCCTTTCAGGGTGGACTGATAGGCGATCAGGGAGTAGCCGATACCGACGCCGAGGTTGCGCAGGACGGTGGAGTCGGTCAGGTCGCGCTGCCAGCGGGAGACCGGCAGCTTGCTTGCCAGGTGCTGCATCATGGCGTTAGCCAGGCCCAGGTTGCCTTCGGAGTTTTCGAAGTCGATAGGGTTGACCTTGTGCGGCATGGTGGAAGAGCCGATTTCACCGGCGATGGTCTTCTGCTTGAAGTGGTTGAGCGCGATGTAGCCCCACACGTCGCGATCGAAATCGATCAGGATGGTGTTGAAGCGCGCCATGCAGTCGAATAGCTCGGCGATATAGTCGTGCGGCTCGATCTGCGTGGTGTAAGGGTTCCACTGAATACCCAGGGAGGTGACAAACTCTTCGCTGAACTGGTGCCAGTCCACTTCCGGATAGGCGACGATGTGGGCGTTATAGTTGCCGACCGCGCCGTTAATTTTGCCGAGGATCTCGACCTGGTTCAACTGACGGTACTGACGCTCCATGCGGTAAGCGACGTTAGCCATCTCTTTACCCATGGTGGACGGCGTCGCCGGCTGGCCGTGAGTACGGGAGAGCAGCGGCACGTCGCGGTACTGCGTGGCGAGATTTTTTACCGCGTCAATCATCTGGCGCCAGTAGGGCAGGATCACTTCGTCGCGGGCGGTTTTCAGCATCAGCGCGTGGGACAGGTTGTTGATGTCCTCGGAGGTGCAGGCGAAGTGAATAAATTCGGAAACCGCGTGCAGCTCGGCAACGTCGGCCACTTTTTCCTTGAGGAAATACTCCACCGCTTTCACGTCGTGGTTAGTGGTGCGCTCGATGGTTTTGATACGCTGCGCATCTTCTACGCTGAAATCAGCAACGATTTTATCAAGGAAACCGATTGCGTCAGCAGCAAAAGCAGGAACTTCCTTGATCGCTGCGTGCGCGGCTAGTTTTTGCAGCCAGCGTACTTCTACCTGAACACGGAACTTCAGCAAACCGAATTCGCTGAAGATACCGCGCAGCGCGCTGACTTTATCGCCGTAGCGTCCATCGACAGGGGAAACGGCGGTCAGTGAGGATAATTCCATAGATCATAACTCCGGGGTTAAATGAGCAAGAATTTGTTTTGCCTGGTTAACCAGACGATTACGAGAAAACATGAGCTGCAGACGTCCGCCGCCAACCTGGTTCCACAGCACCGCCGCGCGGATGCCGGCCAGCAGCGAGGCGCGAACCTTCGCCTGCACCTGCGGGCTTTGCAGCACGGCAGGAGAACCGGTGACCTGGATGCGCGGTCCCAGCGGGCTGATAACGTCTACGTAGATGCCCGCCATGGCGCTGAGCAGGGTTTCAGACTGCAGATCGAAATGTTCCAGCTGGCGGTGCAGGCCGGCGATGCGGTTGCCAAGGGTATCCATGGCGCCTTTGCCTGCCGCAAGCTTACGTTCGAGCACCATCATGCTTAAGGTGTAGCGGGTCAGTTCAGCGTTCAGCCCCTGACGGCTGCCGGTGTTGAGGACGCCGAGCAGGGTTTCAAGCCCGAGGCGAAGATTGGCTTCACTGCCACCGAACACCGCCAGCGTTGAATCCGGGTTGAGGTCGATGATGCTGTTCAGCGAGACGTGCAGGGCGTCGCTATCGCAATGCCCCTGGTGCGCCAGCTGCTGAACCAGACGGGCTGCCTGGCAAACGCCAGCCAGCGCCAGCGTGATGTCATAGTAATTCTTCGCCACAGGTGCTCCTTGTAAGCCGCCGGTAGCGGATTCAGCTATCGGCGGTAAAAACTGTCTGTCAGGCCTGCAGCGGCAGGCGCTGTTCGATAACGCCGCCGCCGAGGCACACTTCACCGCTGTAGAAGACCGCCGACTGGCCCGGCGTCACCGCCGCAACCGGCTCATCAAAGATGACTTCGATGCGCTCGTCGTCCAGCGCCTTCACGGTGCAGGGGATATCGGTCTGGCGGTAGCGGGTTTTCACCGTACAGCGCAGGGTGCCTTGTACCGGCTCGCGATCGACCCAGTGCAGCTGCTGGGCAATCAGCCCCACCGACATCAGGCGCGGGTGATCGTGACCCTGAGCGACCACCAGAATATTATTCTCGACGTCTTTATCGACGACGTACCACGGATCTTCGCTGCCCTCTTTGGTGCCGCCGATGCCGAGGCCCTTACGCTGACCGAGGGTATGGTACATCAGCCCCTGATGCTCGCCGATCTCCTCGCCGTCCACGGTGAGGATTTTACCCGGCTGGGCGGGCAGGTAGCGGCCAAGGAATTCGCGGAACTTGCGTTCGCCGATAAAGCAGATGCCGGTAGAGTCTTTTTTCTTCGCGGTGATGAGGTCCAGCTCTTCGGCGATTTTACGTACCTGCGGCTTTTCCAGCTCGCCGACCGGGAACAGGCTCTGGGCGATCTGTTCGTGGCCGAGGGTGTAGAGGAAGTAGCTCTGGTCTTTGTTACCGTCGAGCCCGCGCAGCAGCTGGCTTTTGCCGTTAACGTCGGCGCGGCGCACGTAGTGGCCGGTGGCGATATAGTCGGCGCCAAGATCTTCTGCCGCGAACTCGAGGAAGGCTTTAAATTTGATCTCTTTGTTGCACAGAATATCCGGGTTCGGCGTGCGTCCGGCTTTATATTCAGCCAGGAACAGTTCGAACACGTTGTCCCAGTATTCGGCGGCAAAGTTGACGGTGTGAAGCTCAATGCCGAGCTTATCGCAGACGGCCTGAGCGTCAGCGAGATCGGCGGCGGCTGTGCAGTATTCCTCACCATCGTCTTCTTCCCAGTTCTTCATGAACAGGCCTTCGACCTTGTAGCCTTGCTGGATCAGCAGCCAGGCGGAAACCGAGGAGTCGACGCCGCCGGACATGCCGACGATCACTTTTTTTGGATTTTCTGACATTGGAATACTCACCACATTGAACTTCAAGGCGGCATATTCTAGCACGCAGTCGCGGCTCAGGCACCCCCTCAAGGGGGCATACTTTGCGTGCCGCTGCGCTGACCGGCCTTATCTCCGCGGGGATAGCGCGCGAGCGCGCCAAAAGTGCCGCCGCGTCCCGCCAGCGCTGGCTCCGGTTTTACGTGTTAAAACGGCCAGTTAAAGGCGCCGATCAGCGACAGCGGGTGGCGCGGATCGCCCTGATAGCTGCGGATACTTTCTGCCACCAGCTGAGAGCGCAGGTTGGGCGCGTGGAGTATCTCCTCGGCGCTTAGCCACAGGCAGCGGTCGATATCGCTGTCGTGCGGTTCGGTAGCGCAGGGTTCGTCAAGCTCGATGGCGAACAGAAAGCGCAGAAACGGCGTGCGGTCCGGCGCGATCCACTGATGCATGCGGATAAAGTGCTGGGGAGTGGCGCGGATCCCGGTCTCTTCCCACAGCTCGCGTTCGGCCGCCTGCACCAGGGTTTCATCCGCCTCGAGATGACCGGCCGGCTGGTTCCACAGCGCTTTGCCGTTGATGGTCTCTTCTACCACTAAAAATTTATCTTTAGCGTGTACGATGCAGGCTACGGTGACGTGCGGTTTAAACATATTCCACTCCTGGGATGATTATTCGACCTGACGCCACTGGCCGTTGTCCAGACCGTCGAGAGTATAGCCGCCCATCGCGTAGCGAATCAGGCGCAGCGTGGGGTAGCCCACGTGCGCGGTCATGCGGCGTACCTGACGGTTGCGGCCTTCATAGAGGGTGATTTGCAGCCAGCTGGTGGGGATCGCCTTGCGTTCACGGATGGGGGGATTGCGCGGCCACAGCCATTCGGGCTGCGCGACGCGCTCAATTTCGGCGGGCAGGGTGGGGCCGTCGTTGAGCGTAATGCCGTTGCGCAGCGCCTCCAGCGCTTCTGGCGTCGGTTCGCCTTCCACCTGGACGTAGTAAATTTTACCGGTGCGCTTGCCCGGCTGGGTGAGCCGCGCCTGGAGCGCGCCGTCGTTGGTTAACACCAGCAGCCCTTCGCTATCGCGGTCAAGACGGCCCGCCGCGTAGACGCCGGCGTGCGGAATAAAATCTTTTAGCGTGCTGCGTCCGGCTTCGTCGGTAAACTGCGGCAACACATCATAGGGTTTATTGAACAAGATCACGCTGGTTGGTTGGCGTTCTTTACGTTGTCTGGTGACTTGTTGTGAGCTGAATCGCTCAACGCGATGTTTTCTAAATGAAGTTTTCTGCATGGTATTTTCAGGCCCCGTCAATTGCCGCATTATAGCCTAATTACGAATGCCTTTCATGGATGCAAACATTCAGGTAGTATTGACATGCTCATCACAATTTTTTAACAAAAATATTGCTCAAACTGATTCGCGCTACTAGAAGGCGGCACGGACGCGAATCTCCGGTTAGCGGGATCACCCGGTAGCGGAGTGGGCGGATAAAGCCAACGCTCGGTTAGTGTGAAAAGGAAGAGCAGAACCAGAAGCGCTCGAAGGAGAGGTTAATGGAAAGCAAAGTAGTAGTTCCGGCGGAAGGTCAAAAAATCACCCTGAAAGATGGCAAACTGAACGTCCCTAATAACCCGATTATCCCGTTTATCGAGGGTGATGGTATCGGTGTTGATGTGACCCCAGCGATGCTGAAAGTGGTGGATGCCGCCGTTGAGAAAGCCTATAAAGGCGAGCGTAAAATTTCCTGGATGGAAGTTTACACCGGCGAAAAATCGACCCAGGTTTATGGCCAGGACGTCTGGCTGCCTGCCGAAACTCTTGATCTGATTCGTGACTATCGTGTTGCTATCAAAGGCCCTCTGACGACGCCAGTTGGCGGCGGTATTCGTTCTCTGAACGTTGCCCTGCGCCAGGAGCTGGACCTGTACGTCTGCCTGCGCCCGGTACGCTACTACCAGGGTACGCCAAGCCCGGTTAAACATCCTGAACTGACCGATATGGTTATCTTCCGTGAAAACTCAGAAGATATCTATGCGGGCATCGAATGGAAAGCAGACTCCGCTGAAGCCGAAAAAGTTATCAAATTCCTGCGTGATGAGATGGGCGTGAAGAAAATTCGCTTCCCGGAACATTGCGGCATCGGCATCAAGCCGTGCTCCGAAGAAGGCACCAAACGCCTGGTTCGCGCTGCTATCGAATATGCCATTACCAACGACCGTGATTCGCTGACGCTGGTACACAAAGGCAACATCATGAAGTTCACCGAAGGCGCCTTTAAAGACTGGGGCTACGAGCTGATTCGCGAAGAATTCGGCGGTGAACTGATTGACGGCGGCCCGTGGCAGAAGGTTAAAAACCCGAACACCGGTAAAGAGATCATCATCAAAGACGTTATCGCTGACGCCTTCCTGCAGCAGATCCTGCTGCGTCCGGCCGAGTATGACGTTATTGCCTGTATGAACCTGAACGGCGACTACATCTCTGACGCCCTGGCGGCGCAGGTTGGCGGTATCGGTATTGCACCGGGCGCGAACATCGGTGACGAGTGTGCGCTGTTCGAAGCGACCCACGGTACTGCACCGAAATACGCCGGCCAGGACAAAGTGAACCCAGGTTCCATTATCCTCTCCGCTGAGATGATGCTGCGCCACCTGCAGTGGTTCGAAGCCGCAGACCTGATCGTTAAAGGCACCGAAGGCGCAATCGCCGCTAAGACCGTGACCTATGACTTTGAACGTCTGATGGAAGGCGCTAAACTGCTGAAATGTAGCGAGTTTGGCGACGCGATTATCGCGAACATGTAATCCAGTCTCTGGGTTAGACAAAAACGGGAGCCATTGAGCTCCCGTTTTTATTATCATCCAACGCTTTCCCCAAAATCTTCTCCAAAACTATTCCCCAAAACCGACGAAAAATTATACCGATTTATTTCCTACAACGACCTATTCTTTGACTCGGTCATCGTTGTAGTTATCCGCCATTTCTTAGATTTATGGCCTAACAGTTTTGAGTATCCAAACCCTGTTCACGATATAAACGTTCAGAAAGAGACCTCTGCTCATGAAAGGTGGGCGCAGTTCCGTCATCCCGGATATCTGACAGCTTCATATTGCATATGTCACCAATGCGTTGGCAGGTCAACTGCACCGTCTCAAAAGACGTCTACACAACGCTGGCCGACCTTGTTAAGGGCATTTATCAGTCCGACCCTCAGCTCAGCTAATGCCTTTGCTTTCTCTTCAAGCTGTTCGAGCTTGCGGTGCAGACAGGCCTGCTTTTGCGCAACGGTAAATTGGTCTTCTATCCAGACAGCTAAGACATCAGAAATCTCTGCCAGAGTAAACCCCAGCATTTTGGCATGTTTGATCATTTTTAAACGTTGCAAATCCACCGCGGAATAGACTTTATAGTTGTTGCTGCCATTAGGTTGAGGAATTTTCTCCAGCAATCCCAGTCTTTCATAGTAGCGTACCGTATCCTTAGATAACCCCGCTTTTACACACAGCTCACCGATTCTCATATTGCCGCCCTTACCTCGTATAAAATCACTCTGGACCGTTGACCTAAGTGCACGGTTTATCTTGTTGTGCGCATAATGGCAAACAGGAAACATGGTATGAATTCTTTTGATTATACAGGGAAAACAGCGCTGGTTACGGGGGCATCCTCAGGAATAGGGAGGGTCTTCGCTCAACAGCTGGCTGCTCGCGGTGTGGTACTGATCCTAACGGCTCGCTCAGAGCTAAAACTGCAGGTTCTCGCGGCCGAGTTAGAAAGGGATCATGGTGTATCAGTGACTATCATTGTGCAGGACTTAATGGCATCTGATGCCATTCCGCACATTGCGGCACGACTTGATGCATTACGGCTTTATCCCGATATTCTTATTAATAACGCTGGCTTTGCGACATATGGGCCGTTCGAAACGCTATCTCTTGAGCGACAACGTGAAGAAATAAAAGTTAACTGCCTGGCGCCCGTCGAACTCACTCACGCTATGCTGCCCAAAATGCTGCTAAGCGGTTCCGGTGTGATTATTAACGTCGCCTCTACAGCCGCTATGCAACCAGATCCATATATGGCGGTTTATGGTGCCACGAAATCATTTTTGCTTTCATTTTCGAATGCGCTTTGGGCGGAATATCGCGCGCGCGGCATCCGCGTATTGGCGCTTTGCCCCGGCGCAACGGATACGGCCTTTTTTGATGTGGTCAATGCGCAGAAGGCTTCAGTGGGTAAACGAATGTCGGCTGAAAGCGTGGTAAAACAGGCGCTATACGCCGTTGATACTAACCGTAATTATCTGATTACTGGCTGCAAAAACTGGTTGCTCGGCCAGTTACAACGTTTCGTTACGCGCCAGCGCCTCTTGCTCATTGCAGAAAAAGTCTTACGCCCAAAGCCAGCGCGAGATTAATCGCAGCTGGGCCTGGACATCAATGTGTGCAAGCCCAAAAACCTTTATGAACTGCCATCGAACATAAGGGGGAGACGGCAATGACCGGGCGCTGCGACAGGTAAGCAACGGAAATATCGCGCACATGGCGTAAAGGTTAACCGGCAACCGCTTATCTGTCTTAATCATCAAGGGCAGGGTCCGAATATTCGACCTCAGCAAGCACATGCTCAGGTCGAATTGCAAAGCGGGTCTGGAGAGAGTCTTCAGCGAGTTACTGCATGACGCCGGTCCAGCCGTGATAGCCCATATAAATCCCCACCAGAGCAATCAACACGCAGGAAAAATAGGGAGCACGTCGCGCCAGCGTATCAAGACCACTCCAGCGTTTTGTCGCCTGCCGCACGCTGTATGCCGCAGTAGCACCGACCGTGACCAGGGTGATCGCCAGACCGACGCTGAAGCATAAAACCAGCGCCGCGCCGAGCGAAAATTCTTTCACCTGGATGCAAAGCAGAAGCACGGTGATGGCCGCCGGGCACGGGATCAGTCCGCCCGTCAGACCAAAGAGGATTATCTGACCCGTGGTCACATTCCGGTTGGCAAAACGTTTTGCAATGTCGTTGGCGTGCGCTTTTTCATGTGCATCCTGGTACTCCTGTGATGATGCATCCACTCCTGCCAGCGCCGAACGATCGTGATGGTGCTCATGGAATGTCAGGTCGTAGTCATGAACATGGCCGCGATGGCCCAGCGTCAGACGAACATCAAAGCTGTGCGGTTCAGGGATAGTCTTTGTGGACTCCATGAAACCGTCCATGTCGACAAAATCGAAAACCTGCGAGGAAGTGCCTTGCCCCCGGTTTGTCTCCAGTGACACATCCCGCGTTTGCCAGCTGCGTCCGCTCAGGGTGCGCAAACGCCAGCGCGCTAACTGTCCTTCTGCAAAAATAGAGAGTTCAACTCGACCGTGGCCGGTATCAATAATCCGCGTTTCGGCATGATGATGATGGCCGTGCGTATGCTCTTCTTCCTGCTCCCGTTGCCACAGGCGCTCTCCGCGCCAGGTGCGCCAGAACATCCAGGCCGCAGTGCCCAGAATGATGACGGCAGAAATGAGCTGAAACCAGGGTTCAGCCGATTCAGCGGTGAATTTGCGGCTTATATACATGCCGCCTGCCGCAATCATCCAGACTATTACCGTATGCGAAAGCGTGGCGGCGAGGCCCAGCATAACGGCCTGCTTCACCGTGCCGCGGATAGCGATGATAAAAGCCGCCATCATCGTTTTTGAGTGACCGGGCTCCAGGCCGTGCATGGCACCGAGAAGGATCGCGCTGGGGATGAAGATCCAGGCATTGCCCTGCTGCAAAAGCGTTGTGAATTCAAACATGAGGATGATCGACATAGTAGAATACGTGACGGGAATTCTACTCCCCCCCAGTACCAAATACTACCCCCCAGTAGAACGACAATGATATAATCTCTAATAATTTACAGCTTTTAAGAGGGCAGCATGTCACACACTATTCGTGATAAACAGAAACTTAAGGCCCGGGCCAGTAAAATCCAGGGACAGGTCATTGCGCTAAAAAAAATGCTCGATGAACCTCATGAATGCGCTGCCGTACTACAGCAAATTGCCGCCATTCGTGGAGCAGTCAATGGCTTGATGCGTGAGGTTATTAAAGGCCATCTGAGCGAACACATTGTTCATGAAGAGAGTGAAGCAAAACGTGAGGGTGATTTAGACGTAGTGCTGAAAGTTTTAGACTCTTATATTAAATAAATCAATTACCTGACACTCACCCGCGTTGTAGATTAATCAGGCTGCCTGGGCGATAAACTGAAGCGGTCAGCGTATGGGTGACTGTTGCACCTTAAATCACCCTCCGGCGCCATCGAAGCCACTCCATGCAATATGTTGAAATCAGCAATCGGGTAGCCATTTTGGCGCTTGAAACCAGGCACTAATAATTTCGCACGATCCTCTCTGTAACCCGACCCGGAATTCCCCTTCAGTTAGTACTTAATTCAAAATTAATACTGATCGTTATATCCAGAATCGTGAACGGTTATTCGAGCGGGCGGCCCTCGGCGTCAACGTCTGATTGAGACTGGAGCACATTGGTCAGGGCAGGGCCACAGCATAAGATTTAACTCATTTATCTGCTGGGTATTACGGCGTAATCGGGCGGCCCGCGTCGAGCGTTGATGAGGGGCAAGTATTGGCGAAATAATGGCGCTCAATGTAAAGCTTTGTATGATCTTCTGCACGGTTTCTCCTCAATTTTCGCTCATTAACTGCAGCTCTTTTTGGCATAGCGGCGGAGAGGAACCAAAAGCCAGATAATTGCGGTGCGTTATTACTGTTTTCATTACTATGATTTATAAGAATATTAATGAGTGTTTGGTGGTTGAGTATTTTCCAATATCTATTTCTTTGTTCCTCTATCGATGGCCTTACGTTTATTTACATATAAACCGCAAAGCCATCAAATAATGTAGAAAAAAAGGAGGATCTATTTCGGCGTGTATACAATGAGAATCACTCTCATTATCATAAGCATTTACTTACAAATATTAACTCTTCTGGGGATTATTTAAGTGAATGTAACTTTAGATAAAAAGCGCCCAATTGCGCTGTTTTTGGCCGGCTTGCTCAGCTCACCCGTTTTTGCACAAGAAGCCACGGAGAAATTGGCTGACGACGAAACGATGCTCGTCACCGCCGAACAGGTGCTCAAACAGCAGCCCGGTGTGTCAATTATCACCGAAGAAGATATTCAAAAAAGCCCTCCTGTTAACGATCTTGCCGACATCATCCGCAAAATGCCGGGTGTGAACCTGACCGGCAATGGCGCCAGCGGCAGCCGCGGTAACAATCGGCAAATCGACATCCGCGGCATGGGCCCGGAAAACACCCTGGTGCTGATTGACGGCGTGCCGGTGAGCTCTCGCAACTCCGTGCGCTACAGCTGGCGCGGCGAACGCGACTCTCGCGGCGATACCAACTGGGTGCCGGCAGAAATGGTGGAACGTATTGAGGTGATTCGCGGCCCGGCAGCGGCCCGCTATGGTTCTGGCGCTGCGGGCGGCGTGGTCAATATTATTACTAAACGCCCCACCAATGACTGGCATGGCTCGCTCTCCCTCTTCACCAATCAGCCGGAAAGCAGCAAAGAAGGTGACACCCGACGCGCTAACTTCAACCTCAGCGGCCCGCTGGCGGGTGACGCGCTAACGATGCGTCTGTATGGCAATATCAACCGCACCGATGCCGATGCCTATGACATCAATACCGCACAAAACGGTTCCTATGCTGCGGGTCGCGAAGGCGTGCGTAATAAAGATATCAGCGGCGTGCTCTCCTGGAAAATCACCCCGGCCCAGATCGTTGATTTCTCCTATGGCTATAGCCGTCAGGGCAATATCTACGCGGGCGATACGCAAAACAGCAACAGTAATAGCAGCGCTGGTGGCTTAGTAGAGTCGCTCTATGGCGATGAAACCAACCGCTTATACCGTCAAAACTATGGCATCACTCACAACGGTATTTGGGATTGGGGGACGTCCAGACTTAACTTTAACTATGAAAAGACCAATAACACCCGTTTAAAAGAGGGCACCGGCGGCAGTACGGAAGGGATGATCAACAGCGATGTCTACTCAACCAGCCGGCTGGAAAGCTATCGGGCGGGCGGGGAGGTCAGCTTCCCGCTGCAGCTGCTGGTCGATCAAACGGTGACCCTCGGCGCGGAGTGGAACCGCGATGAGCTCAACGATCCCGCCTCCATGCAGTCGTCGAGTACTAACCTCTATTTACCGGGTAGCTCAGGCGATCCGTCCCAGCGCAGCAGTGAAAACTCGGCCACGATTAGCTCACTCTATTTCGAGGATAATATTGCCGCGACCGACAGCACCGAGGTGATTCCGGGGCTGCGCTTTGATTATCACGATAATTTCGGCGCTAACTGGAGCCCAGGCCTGAATATTTCGCAGGGGCTGGGGGAATATTTCACCATGAAAGCCGGTATCGCCCGCGCGTTCAAAGCGCCTAATCTTTATCAGTCAACGCCGGGCTACCTGCTTTCTACGCGCGGCAACGGCTGCCCGATTGGCCTCAGTCAATGTTATTTACTGGGTAACGACAATCTCGACCCTGAAATTAGCGTGAACAAAGAGGTGGGTCTGGAATTCAGTCATGCGGGCTATGCCGCGGGTATTACCTACTTCCGCAATGACTACAAAAATAAAATCGTCTCTGGCACTTCGGCTATTTACAGCAACGGCGCCTATAACGTGCTGCAGTGGGAGAATGGCGGTAAAGCTATCGTTGAAGGGCTGGAAGGTAACCTGACCATTCCTCTGATTGCCGATACGCTGGAGTGGCGCTCTAACGCCACCTACATGTTCCGTTCTGAAAGCAAGAAGACCGGCAATCCGCTGTCGGTGATCCCGGAATTTACCATCAACTCCCAGCTGGAATGGCAGGCCACTGAAGATCTGAGCGCGAACGTTAACTGGACGCAATATGGTCGGCAGAAACCGCGCCAGTATGCGGAAACGTCCCTTGAAAACAATAACGGCCTTTCACAACGTGAAATTAGTCCTTATTCCATCGTTGGCCTGAACGTTAACTACGATATTACCAGGAATCTGCGCGCCAATGCGGGTATCAACAACCTGTTTGATAAGCAGATCTACCGTGAGAACGCGGGGGCTTCAACCTATAACGAACCGGGTCGCGCTTATTACGCCGGCGTAACCATGTCGTTTTAATCAACGGGGCGGTCTTCAGGCCGCCCTCA
The DNA here is from genome assembly GCF_006539725.1 of Klebsiella terrigena. Taxonomy (GTDB): domain Bacteria; phylum Pseudomonadota; class Gammaproteobacteria; order Enterobacterales; family Enterobacteriaceae; genus Klebsiella; species Klebsiella terrigena. The sequence continues at coordinate 293,352 of NZ_BJNO01000002.1, forward strand.
TTGTTTTTATCGCTGCCGGCTCAATCAGGGCGCGGATCGGAAGAGGGGGAGGAACCGTCCGTCGCTTCCGGGTGTATCTCCTCGCCATGCGTGCTGATCAGCTGCGTCAGCGCGATTTGCTCCTGGAATTTGGTCAACAGAAGCTCAGCGTCCGTTTTCAGAACCTCTTCGGACGATTCAAGAACGGAATTTATCGCCTTAGAAACGCTGCCTACCAGTTCTGATACGCCGCCTTCCTTGCCGATGGCCAGCATTAAGGCGCTGATAAGTAATGACTGTGCTTCAACCTGAGCAGCAAGCTGTTTGCTTTCTGCGTCCATAGAAGAGATTTTCGCGATTATGCTGAGAATGACATTGTTCATGATACTCCTCAAATCAATAAGATAAACGGGGTTGCCGATGGCTATCTTCGTTGTTGGTGCGGCGAAATACCCATAGCACATAAATATGCCAGAAAAAATATCTTCAGTGTTAGCAGGGCTGCGATCTTGTCGCCATGTTGTCACAACACGGGCCGTTTTCCCGATGCGGATATCCTCAACCAGCGTTCACCGGGGTCGGTACGCGAGCATACGTCATCTGAAAAAAGAGAATCAAGCAGAGAAGTGCGTGTTTATATTAAGATGGTGCGGCTGTTATTTATCCTCATGCCTTAATAATGCCTATTTTGTTTAATTTTAAATAATTTTAGCGCTGCGGTGATGTGTAAAAATAAACTTTATCAATGCGGTTGTTCTGACCTGAAAATAACAATAAGATATTTTTTATTAATAAGTTTCAACAACGTCCGGCGCTGATAATATCAGGCCAACTTAATAGAGATAATACGATGAAAAAAATCATTCTGGCCCTGGCCTTCGCTACCGTCGCGCTTCCTGCCTTTGCTAATCATCCCGTCGCCCGCACCACCATTGTGGCTAAGTCCGACCACCCCGTTGCCGCCGCTGCCGTCACCGGCGATAACACCAAACATCCTGTCGCCACCGCCGATGCGCTGAGCTGCAATGACGGGCACTGCATTAAAGACAATAGCGTCCGTCGTTAATTCCGCAGATTGCTGAACCTATTTTTAGCCGAGCGCTGAGCGAGCAAGGAGCGGAATTTCCTGCCCCAAATGCGGAGGTTAAAATATCGCCGTGAACGCACGTTCATTCACCTGCGCGGTCAGGAAGCCGCGGTTTTACGCTCGGCGAAATAGTGCGCCGGGGTACTGCCCATCATTTTTCTGAACATGGTGATGAAGGCATTCACGGACTCATAGCCCAATTGAGCCGCGACGTTCTGCACGGAGGTGCCGCTGGCCAGCTCCCGTAGCGCAATAATCAGGTGCAGCTGCTGGCGCCAACGCCCGAAGGTTAAGCCCGTCTCGCGCTGCATCAGCCGCGCCAGCGAGCGCTCGCTGAGCGCTAGCCGCTTCGCCCACTCCTGCAGCGTGCTGCGATCCTCCGGATGGCTCACCAGCGCATCGGCCATGGCGCGTATTTTGGCATTCGCCGAGACCGGCAGGCTGAAGTTCTGCTGCGGCATGGCGGCCAGCTCATCGAGCGTTACTCGGGTCAGCCTGGCGGCGTGGCTGTCTGCCGAATAGCCGACCTCCTCGCGGGTTAAGCGCTCGACCAGCTCTTTGATCAGCCCGGATACCGCCAGGGTACAGCAGCGTTCCGGCAGCGCCGCGGCGCCGGGCTCAATGAATAAATAGTTGAGATGCGCGTTCCACGTGGCTTTAGCGCTATGAGGGACGCCGCCGGGGATCCACACGGCGCAGTCGGGTGGGACGATCCACAGGTTGTTCTCCGCGCGACAGATAACGGCGCCGTAAAGCGCGATAATCAGCTGCCCCTTACGGTGGGTGTGGACCGGCACTTCCGCGGCGTAATCAACGAAATCAAGCTGCCGGGCGACCGCCGGCGATCCTGCGGCGTCCGGGTCAAAGAATGTGGTGGCGTATTGGGACGGCATCGTATTGGCAGTATTTAGGTATTTTTTGACAGAATATAGTATTTAATGAGATGCGCAACCCGGTAATAATTGCCGGCATGAGCCAAATAAACGATTGTCCCTCCCGCCTGCTGCGGGCTAAAAGCGTGGTCTTCCGTCGTGCGGGGGCGCTACTCTCCTCGCCCGGCCTCCTGAGCGATGCCGGCGCTCTGCTCTATTCCGCGAGAAGTTTTGCGGCCGCGATGCTGGCATATTACCTCGCCTTATCCATCGGCCTGGAAAGGCCCTCCTGGGCCATTATTACCGTCTACATTGTGTCGCAAACGTCGGTGGGCGCGTCGCTGAGCCGGTGCGTCTATCGCCTGATCGGCACGATAGCCGGCGCCGGGGCGACCGTACTGATCGTGCCGGCCTTTGTTAATATGCCGCTGGTCTGCAGCGCGGTGCTCGCCGGCTGGATCACCTTCTGTCTTTACCTGTCGCTGCTTGAGCGCACGCCCCGCGCCTATGCGTATGTATTAGCCGGCTACACCGCCAGCCTGATCGGCTTTCCCGCGGTGCTCGATCCCGGCGCCATTTTTGATGTCGCCATCACCCGGGTGCAGGAAATCACCATCGGCATCTTCTGTGCAGCGCTGGTCCACAGGTACGTTTTGCCAAAGCGGCTCTCCGGAGTGTTTAACAGCAAGGTTGCGGATACGCTGCGCGCCGTGCGCCAGACCCTCGCCCACGCGCTAACGGGTAAACCCGATGAGGCCGCGGGTAGCCTGCAGCTGGCGCTGGCGCTGCAGTTCCTGCAGGGCGTCAATCACCATCTCCCCTATGACTTTGCGATCCCGGGACTTGCCCGCAACGGCCGAAAAGCGATCCATGACCGGCTGGCGCAGCTGCTGGTGGTCAGCTGCGAATTACGCGATCGCCTGCAGATGAACGGCGCCATTCCGGGCGATCTGCAGCGGCTGCTGGAGGAGGTCAAAACATGGCTGACCTGGGAGGAGGCGGGGCCGCGGAAAATAGCGGGAGACGCGCTGGCAGAACGCAGCGCACGCCTCACGGCGCGGCTCGCGGCCGATGCGCAGACGTTTGCCCGACACCAGCAGGTGAGCCTGGCTCGTCACCTTCAGCAGGCAATCATCCTGCTGCAGCAGTGCGAGCGACTCGCTGACGCCATCCGCCATGCGCAGCCCGCGCAAATAGCGGCCGAAGGCAGGGCGGTAAAAGGCTACGTTTTCCACCGCGACGGCCTGTCGGCTGCGCGTACCGCGTTGGGCGCTTTCACGATAATAGCGAGCGGCTGCGCGGTATGGATTGACTCTGCCTGGCCCGATGGCGGCACGGCGGTTTCCATTCTCGGAGTCTGCTGCACGCTGTTTGGCAGTTTCGATACTCCGGCGCCCCATATCGTTAAGTATATCGTCGGCTCGGCCTATGGCGTGGCGGCCAGCCTGCTCTACAGCTTCGTGCTTCTCCCCCAGATTACCGATTTCAGCGTGCTGGTTGCGGCGCTGGCCCCGGTCTATTTGCTGGCCGGCTCGCTGCAGGCGCGGCCGCCCACCACGTTTATGGCCATGGGGATTACGCTGACGCTGCCCATTTTATGCGAGCTGGGCCCTCACTATAGCGGCGACTTCGCGGTGGCGATCAACACGGCCATCGCCCTGTTTGCCGCCACCGGTTTTGCCGTAGCGAGCATGGGCGTGCTGCAAACGGTGCAGGCAGACTCCGCCATCAATCGCCTGCTGCGCATTTGCCGCCGCGACGTCAGGCGCAGCCTGAAGGGGACGTTTGCGCCGGATGAGGCGCAGTGGACGAATCTGATGATTGACCGCACGGCGCTCCTGCTGCCGCGCCTGCCGCGAAGCCGGCAATCGTCGGGGCAGGCGCTCAACCACATGCTGCACCATCTGCGCGTGGGGCTCTGCGTGATGCGGTTACGCCACCTGCGTCTTCAGATGGGGAGCGAGGCGGCGAAAGAGATTAACGCGCTATTTTCCCTGCTGGCCCGTGGGGAAGAGGCCGCCGTCTTACGCCAGCGGATCCTGGCCATAGCGGAGCGCTATGCGCCGGCGACGGATGGCCTATCGCGTCGGCTGACGGACGAGCTTGTCGATCTGCACTGTGCCTTAAGTGAACAAAACAGGAAGTCATCCGATGATGAGTGACGTTAATTTTGGCGGAGTCTTCGTTCCCGGTCTGCTGGTGGTCGCGCTGGTGACCCTGCTGTGCACGCTGCTGCTGGTGGCGCTTTTCGCCTTCAGCAGGCTATACCGCAGTTTGCCCTGTCGTCCGCTGATTGGGCTCTCGACCTATATTTTCACCTTTTTCCTGCTGCTGCAGGGACTGAACGCGCTGGGGTTATTAGCATGAAGTCATTTCTGTCTCTCCTGAGCCGCTACGCGCTGACGCTTATTGCGGTCGCGGCGGCATCCATTCTGGCTTTCATGATGTGGAAGCATTATGCCCAGAGACCCTGGACCCGGGATGGCCGGGTGCGCGCGGATGTGGTGCGGATTGCGCCGGATGTTTCCGGGCCGGTGAACGGCGTGGCGGTGAGGGATAATCAGTGGGTCAATCGGGGCGATGTGCTCTATACCATCGATCCGCACTGGCTGAAGCTGGCGGTAGCCAGCGCCGAGGCCGAAGTTGAAGCCAGGCGCCATGAGATGTCGATGCGTCAGGACGCCGCCCGCAGGCGCGCGCAGCTCAGCAGCGTGATTTCGAAGGAGGATTTACAGCAAACGGGCAGCGCGGCGAACGTCGCGGCGGCGAACTATCACGGCGCGCTGGCGGCGCTGGAGCTGGCGCAGCTCAACCTGGCCCATGCTACGGTTCGGGCGCCGGTCGCCGGCTACGTCACCCATCTCAGGCTGCGTCCCGGCGATTACGCCACCGCCGGAGTGACCACCGTTGCCGTTATCGATGCGCAGAGTTTCTGGGTAGTGGGCTATTTTGAGGAGACGAAGCTGCGCCATATTCGGGTGGGCAACAGCGCGCAGATCGCGCTGATGGGATTTGAAGCGACCATCGCCGGCCACGTTGAGAGTATCGGACACGGCATCGGCGACAGTAATGATGAAACCGGCGGGCTGGGTCTACCGGAGGTAAACCCGACCTTCAGCTGGGTGCGGCTTGCGCAGCGGGTGCCGGTACGTATCCATATAGACAGGCTACCGGCAGGGGTTGAGCTGGTCGCCGGGCTGTCGGCGAGTATCGCCATCACCCCGTAACGAGACTACCTGTTTGCGAGCTCGCGGCGAATAATCTCCGCGCCCGCGCTTAAGGCGTTGAGTTTACCCGTGGCTACCCGGCGAGAGAGGGGAGCCATGCCGCAGTTGGTCGAAGGGTAGAGCTTGTCGGCATCGACAAACTGCAGCGCTTTTCGCAGGGTAGCGGCGACTTCCTCTGCCGTCTCGATGGTATTGGTTGCCACGTCGATGGCCCCGACCATCACTTTTTTACCGCGGATCAGTTCGAGCAGATCCATCGGCACGCGCGAGTTGTGGCACTCCAGCGAGATGATATCAATATTAGAGGTTTGCAGTTTGGGGAACGCTTCTTCGTATTGCCGCCACTCTGAGCCCAGGGTCTTTTTCCAGTCGGTGTTGGCCTTGATGCCGTATCCATAGCAGATATGTACCGCCGTTTCACATTTCAGCCCTTCGACGGCTCTCTCTAAAGCGGCGATCCCCCAGTCATTCACCTCGTCAAAAAAGACGTTAAAGGCGGGCTCATCAAACTGAATGATATCGACGCCGGCCGCCTCCAGCTCTTTTGCTTCCTGATTGAGAATTTTTGCGAATTCCCAGGCGAGTTTTTCGCGGCTTTTATAGTGGTTATCGTAAAGCGTATCGATCATCGTCATCGGCCCCGGCAGGGCCCATTTAATCGGCTGACTGGTGAGCTGGCGCAAAAAGCGCGCATCTTCGACGAAAACGGGCTTTTGACGCGCCACGGCGCCAACAACCGTCGGAACGCTGGCGTCGTAGCGGTTACGTATTTTAACCACCTCGCGTTTCTCAAAATCAACGCCGCTGAGGTGCTCAATAAACGTGGTGACAAAGTGCTGACGGGTTTGTTCGCCGTCGCTGACGATATCGATCCCCGCACGAAGCTGATCATCCAGGGAGAGGCGCAGCGCATCCTGTTTGCCCTCGACGAGCTCCTCGTTGTGCAGTTTCCACGGCGACCACAGGGTCTCGGGCTGCGCAAGCCAGGAAGGTTTCGGTAAGCTGCCGGCGGTTGAAGTCGGTAATAACGTTTTCATAATGGATGACCTTTATTTTCTATTAATCAAAGAGGGCAGCTAGCAGACCATTGCGCAAGAATATTCTGGTATGGTTTGATGAAATGCTCTTCGGTAAATTTTCCCTGCTCAATAGCCAGCCGGCTACGCTCTTCCCGGTCATAAACGATTTTGGTCAATGAATGATCCTGGTGATTCAGGTTGGGCTGATAGTATTGCCCTGCTGCGGAGTTGGCGTTGTAAATCTCCGGGCGGTAAATTTTCTGGAATGTCTCCATGGTGCTGATGGTGGCGATCAGCTCAAGGTCGGTGTAATCACTCAGCAGATCCCCGGTGAAATAAAAGGCCAAAGGCGCCGCGCTATTTTTAGGCATGAAATAGCGAACCGTTAAGCCCATTTTTCCGAAATACTCTTCGGTCAAAGACGATCCGTTTTGCTGGTATTCGATACCTAATACCGGATGCTGGTTGCCGGTTCGCTGGTAGGTATCCTTACTTGAAATGCTTAAGCAGATGACCGGCGGTTTTTTAAAGTTCTCTTTATATTCGCTGGAGCTAACAAAGTTTTTAAATATATTGCCGTGCAGCACGCCGAAGTTGTCCGGGATGCTAAACTGCGCCTGGTTCTTATTGTGCTCTAACAGCACGACGCTAAAGTCATAATCTCGCACGTAGGATGAGAAATTATTCCCCGCAATACCGTCAAGGCGCTGCTGGGTCTTTTTATCAATAATATTGGGTTTTAAAATTTCGATCGCCGGGAAGGTTTCGCCATTGGCTTCGAGCTTCATTTCAACAGAAATAATTTCAAGTTCGACAGCATAGCGATCGCCTTTAGGGTTATCCCAATGCGCCAGCGTATTAAAACGATTGTCAATCATCACCAGCGTGTTGCGCAAATTCTGCTGCCGCTCTTTCCCGCGGGCTAAATTCGCGAAGTTGGTGGTAATACGCGTATTTTCAGAAGGATTATAGTTTTCATCGAAAAGCGTGCGCTTAACCGTAAACGTAAAGTCTTTATTCATCGCGATCTGGTATCCCTGGTTCTAACATGAAAACTGAATTTGCGTGGTGATTTTCCAGCAGCGGCTGGTCTTTTCGTCCGCCGCTGTTCATGTTGTCAATAAGTTAATATTGTGTATTTATGCCAGAGGCGTTAGATGAGCGAAAGCGACTTAATTTCATTACAACATGAGCTATCTTCATGATCCGGGAAACAGCAGAATGCGTCGGCGTTGTGCACGGCCCTTGAGTGGAGGATTTCCCCCATCAACCGATGGGGGAAGGGCGCTGCGCGGAGGTTTTGGCGGGGATTAGCTTTCGCAGAAGCGCAGCCTGTTGCCAAAGGGATCGTGAACCTCGAGGGTTTTTCCCCACGCCTGGTGCACGATTTCCGGCCGCCCGTAGCCGTAATTCTTGTGCCTTAACTCATCCCTGAATAATTCAATGTTGCGCATCGGTATGAAAATTGTCGCTCCCGGGCTGGCGTCTCCGTGATGTTCAGAGAGGTGAATCTGCAGGCCGTTTCGGCCGATCCCGAGATAAAGGGGGAGGTCTGGCGCGAAACGATGCTCAAATTCAACGCTGAAGGCGAGGAAATCGACGTAGAATTCGCGCGCTTTACGCTCGTCAAACATGCGTAAAATGGGGATGCTTTTTTCAAATGAGACCGCAGCGGGCGCCGCTGGCGGATCTAACCTTGCCGCTGCCGTATTCCAGTCCTTATAGCCCAGCTGCTGCGCCACAATTTCAAGCGCGGAAGAGTGGGGGAGGGTGACGTTGCGCGACTCAAGGGAGTTGCGCAGTTTGGTTGCCATAAGCTTTGCCTGCTCGATCGAAAACATCATTTTCTCCTGTCGTCAGGGCATTTTGGCGCTCGCATTACCAAACCCCGATCGTCACAAGATGTGAGCTAAGCAACGTGGGTCAATGATGTGCTTTCACCTTTTCCTTCCGGAAGCGAGCGGCGGGCAGCACGGGCCAGGGATTAAAATATATAATGAGGGTCAATGACGCAAGCCCTGCGCCAGGCCGCTATCCCTGAATGAAAAAAGCGCTAACAGCGGGCGTCGGTTTCTTCGTCCGACCGTCGCCGATCGCTGGCGTACCGCTTATCGCTGCCCGTAGGTTCTTAAGCGGCTTAACGCGGATGAGCGCTTTTGCTCGGGCGCGCCGTTTGGGAAACCCCTCGCAAACGGGGCAGGTGGCCTGGTATATCGGCTAAAATTACGGGTATAATCCCACGCATTATTCAACGGGTTCAGAAGCGGAAATGACAAAACTTACCTTACAAGAGCAGATGCTAAAAGCGGGTCTGGTGACCAGCAAGAAAATGGCTAAAGTCCAAAGAACGGCTAAAAAATCACGGGTTCAGGCGCGTGAGGCCAGAGAGGCGGTGGAAGAAAACAAAAAGACCCAGCTTGAGCGTGATAAGCAGCTGAGCGAACAGCAAAAGCAGGCCACCTTATCGAAAGAGTATAAAGCGCAGGTCAAGCAGCTGATTGAAATGAACCGAATCAGCGTCGCCAGAGGCAATATCGATTTTAACTTCACCGATAACAACTTAATTAAAAAAATCGTGGTCGATAAGCCAACCCACGCTCAGCTGATTAGCGGCCGTCTCGCCATCGCGCGCCTGATTGCTGAGGGCAGCGGCGAGAACGAATACGCGATTATCCCCGCCGTCGTCGCCGATAAAATTGCCCAGCGCGATGCCAACAGCATTGTCTTAAACAGCGCGCTGAGTCAGGAAGTGCAGGATGAAGACGATCCGTACGCCGACTTCAAAGTGCCTGATGATTTGATGTGGTAAATCTGCCTGTGCCGCCGCGTTCAGATGAAAAGTCCTGTCGGACTTTTCATTCACTCTGCGGTGCGGATAGCTTTTGCAAAACGCGGCCTTGGTCCCGGACGCTGCGCCATGCGCTGGCGGGGCTTTAGCCGCGGGCCCGTTCGCAGGTTCTCAGACTTTGAGCATTTTCACCGTGGCATCGACGTCTATCTCGTCTTCCGAGAAGATTAACGTCGTCCCCTGGAAGGTGGTGATCGCCAGCTTTTTCAGCGCGCGCATTTCACCCGGCTCGGCGGCTGCCTTCGGCCGAATGCTGCCCATCAGCGCCCCCACGGAGAGCACCGCATTTTCTTTATCAATGCGGATATCGGCAGGCACTTCTTCGCTGTAGACCAGGTAAGACTTGATCGACGTGAGCTTAATGCGCTCGCCGGCGATATAGATATATTTGCTTTCCGGGGCCACCTTCACCGCATAGGCTGACAGGCCCTTGTTATTGGTCGTGGGCTCAAAAGTCACCGCCGCATCTTTCTTAATCAGCTCCGGATTGGCGACCTTAATCACATGAAAATAACGGTTATCGCCGTTTTCATCTTTGATAAATCCAAAGCCTTTATCTTTAAACCAGGTTGTGATTGTTCCGTTCATCGCCATTACCGCCTACTTAATCGTTTATCTACTGAGTTTTTGCAGCGCGCAGTGTAAAACACAATCCCTGCGCAGACTACGTCTTTGCTTTAAGTCTGGATGATAAATTTCAGCTATGCGAGCAGGCGGCGGCCGGCTAACGGCGAATGAGCCGTGGCCAGGCTCATTCAGCGCGGGTTAACCCGCGCAGACATCGCTCAGGGAATGAGCTTCAGCTGGCGGAACTGGGTAAACAGCTGAAAGAACATCTGCTCGGTTTCACAGTAATCATGGAAGCCGGCGCGGCGTATTTTGCTGCCATCGGCGAACATGTCGTAGTCCCAGCTGAAAACGAAATCGACGAATTCCCAGCCCGTAATGGCGCCGATATTGCTCTCCCTGAGCTGATATTTGGCCGCCATTTTTTGCCAGATGGCCGCTTTATCCGCCATCACCTCCTGCAGCGACATCGGCAGAGGCGAGGCGACCGGCAGATCGAACCAGGCGGCAATACGCGGCCACATCTCCTGCCAGCGGAACAGATCGCCATTATTGACGTTGAACGCCTGGTTCTCAGCCGCCTCGCTGGTGGCCGCCCACAGCGTCGCCCTGGCCAGCAGGCCGGAATCGGTCATCTCAATCAGGCTGTGCCAGGCGCCCGGTCGGCCGGGGAAGCGCAGCGGAATATTGAGCTCCTTGCAGATAGCCGCATACACCGCCAGCGACAGGGCAAGGTTCATCGGATTACCGGTGGATAGCCCGCCCACGACCGACGGGCGTAACGCCGTCCAGTGCCAGTTTGTTCCCGGCTGACGCGCTTCCAGCAGCATCTGCTGCGCCACGTTGAACTCCGGGGGCATATGCCCCGCATCGCTTTCGCGCGCCGGGGTCTTAAACGGGCCAAGATGCGCGCCATAGACCTTATAGCCCTGCATCAGGCTGACGTGCACAAGCCGGGGCGACTGCTCGGCGGCGCTGAGCACGTTATCCAGCATCGTGAGGTTCGGCTCCACCAGTCCGGCCCAGCTATCGGCATGCTGATAGGCGGCATAAAACAGATGGCTGACCGGCAGACTCGCCAGCGCCGCCATCGTCGCCTTGCGATCGTGCAGGTCCACCGCCAGGTAGCGAACGCCGGGACGCGAGGCGCCTCCCCGCCGCGACAGCCCGATGACCTGCCAGCCGGAGCGCTCCAGCTCATCAATAAGCTTGTTTCCGGCGACGCCGTTGGCGCCGGCAACCACGGCCAAACGCTGATGTTGTTGAGTCTTCATGCTAAGCACCTCTTTGCGAGTCGAAAGTGGAATTGCGGGTCAAAAGTGAAACCTGAGCATGATTCATTAGGGATGAAGGCAGAAGAGGGGCATTTGTAATAAGATTAATAACAAAATCTTTGAAGTGAAGACGATGAACAAGCTCAAAGCGATGGAAGTTTTTATCCGGGTGGCTGAAACCGGCAATCTCTCGGCCGCGGCCCGCAGCCTCGGGCTGACCCAGCCGGCGGTCAGCCAGCAGGTGATGGCCCTCGAGCAGAGCCTCGGGGTGGCGTTACTGTTGCGCACCACCCGCTCGGTGACCCTGACCGTGCCGGGCGAGCGCTACTATCAGCAGATCCGCCCAATCCTCGATGCGCTGAGCGAAACGGAAGAGACGCTGCTTGAGCAGCAGCAGAAACTTAGCGGAACGCTGCGCGTGCAGGCGCCAACGGGGATTGGCCAGCATCTTCTGACGCCGATCGTTGTCGCCTTTCAGCAGCAGAATCCGCAGCTCAGCGTCGAGCTGACGCTGGAGGACCGGCTTGCCGATGTGGTGAGCGAGGGCGTCGATCTGGCCATCCGCCTGGGAGAGCCCGCAGGTCTCAGCCAGGTCGTCAGACGGCTGGCTAACGTTCAGCGCGTGCTGGTCGCCGCGCCGCACTATCTGCAGCAGGCGGGGACGCCGGCGCGGCTGTCAGAGCTGGCACAGCACCGGACGCTTCGCTACAGCGGCCTCGCCGCCGGAGACGAACTAACCCTGCAAGGCGCGGGCGGCAAAGAGAGCGTCCGCCTGAACCCTGTCTTTCGCGCCAACAATAGCTTCTCGCTCATTGCCGCGCTGGAGGCGGGGGCCGGGATTGGCGGCATACAGCAGCCGCTGGTGGCCAGGCAGTTGGGACAGGGAACGCTGGTCCAGGTGCTGCCGGAGTACCGCTGGCAGCCACTCGCGCTGTATGCGCTCTATCCTACCCGACGCTTTATCCCGCTGAAGGCGCGGATGCTCACCGAGGCCATTATCAGCGGGATGAGCAACGTCAGTGGAATAGCCATGCACCCGTCCCTGGCCCCTCGCGAAAAATAGCGGGTTGAATTCAGTCGGTCTTTAGCATCCCGAAGCTGACGATCCGCGAGCGGCCGAGCTCTTTTGCCCGGTACAGCGCGGCATCGGCGGCGCGCAGCAGGCTGTCGCTTTGCGTATGCTGCGGGAAGCTGGCAATCCCGATAGAGACATCGATCTGACCCATTTCGCTCAGGCCGTAGCGCAGCGTCATGTTGCGAACGTTGTTGTAGATATCCTCGGCGCAGGCCAGGGCGGACTCTTCGTTGGTCCCGGCGAGCAGGACTAAAAACTCTTCCCCGCCGTAGCGGAAAGCCATGCCGATATCACGCACCGCGCGCTGAACGATGGTCGCCACGTTTTTAATCACCAGATCGCCCGCCTCGTGACCGTACCTGTCGTTGATCGCCTTGAAGTGATCAATATCGATCATCAGGCAGCTCAGCGGCGTGCCGTTGCGCGCCGCCAGGTTCATCTGGGTATGCAGGGCGTCTTCAAGGTGATGGCGATTGCGCAGCCCGGTTAGCGAGTCGAAAAGCGCCTTTTCCAGCAGCGCGCTGCGCAGGCGCTGGTTCGCCAGCGCCAGGCCCAGCGCTTCGGCCATCAGCTCAAGGTAGGCGCGCGAAGGGGCGGTGGCCGGCGTGACGTTTCTGAAGGAGAGCAGGCCGATGGCTTCTCCCTGGGCAATCAGCGGGACGCAAAGCGACCACTGGGCGCTTGACTCCGGCAGATGGTAGCAGGCGATATCCGGCTCGCCGTTGACCGGAGGATGGCTCAGCCCGCGACGCACGGCCCAGCAGTCATCGGGATGAAAGAGCTCGGGCTCATCCGGCGGCGAGAGCCAGCTGGCGACGCAGCGCATCTGCCAGGGATCGAGGTCGAGAATATAGAGCCGCCCGGGGATCTCCGGCGCGATGTTGGGCGCGAAAAGCTCGGCCACTTTAATCACATCCTCGAAAGACTCGCATCCCTGCAGGCGCTGGGTCATCCGCGCCAGCAGCTCGCGGATCGCCCAGTCAGCGTCGCGCTCCTGTTCCAGACGCTGGCGCGCCAGGCCGTTCTCGCGGAAAATGCGGATCGCCTGCGCCATATCGCCAATCTCATCAATCTGGGTGAAGTTAGGCGCCTCGACGGCGTAATCCTGCGAGGCGAGCCTTTGCACGACATCGCTCAGGCGTACAACCGGGTACAGCACCCGGCGCTGCAGAATAAAACCTAGCACAAACAGGAACATCAGTGCCGTCAGCCCGACCATCAGCTCGGAGAGGCTGCGCCAGGTGTGGGACTTCTCGGTGGCCTGCACAATAGCGCCGCTGGCCCGGCCATCCAGCAGCAGGCGGAAGTGGTCGATCTGCGTCTGAATCCGTTCGAGCTCGCGCTCATAGGCCTTGCCGTAGAGCAGGTCGATAGCCTCTCTCTCTTCGCCGCGGGCAACGCTAGCCAGCGCCGCCTGCTGTTCGTCCTGCAGCTCGTCGGCAATGCGTAAACCCTCGCGCAGCAGCGCCAGCTCCTGGGGCGTCGCGCCGCTATCTTTAAGCTTTCCTAGCCGGTGCTCGATAGCGATCGTCGCCTGAGCCTGCTGGCGATACTCCTCTAAAACGTCAGGATTTTTATTGATGACATAGGTCCGCGCGAGGTCTGAAAGCTCCCAGGTGTCGGTTTCGACTTCTTCGGTAAGCTGGTCGAAAATCTGGCGCTGCTGTACCGCCTGGCGTTCGGCAGTATCCGCGTTTGAGGCCATCAGCATCGCAATGCCTGAGGCGAGGGTCAGGGCGACGGTTATACCGTAGGCCCAGTTGGTCATGGTGGCGATTCTCACCGGTAATTTCCTTGCGTGCAGATGAATTTATAACGTTATTTTTTTATTATAGAACCCCGTCCTGTCCGCAGGCTGCCGGCAGGTTACGGCGGTGACCGATCGCGTTTTTTACCGATGATGTCGCGATGAAGCGTGTCGGCATGCTGGCATAAAACGGCAAAAACATTCGCGTCCAGCGCGCCATTTATAACATCGTTTTCAATCAGCCGTAATGCCTGCTGATAGCCCATTGCCTGACGATAGGGGCGATTTTCGGTCAGCGCGGTAAAAATATCGGCGATGGCGATGATTCTGTCCGGCAGATGCAGATAATCCGCGTTCAGATGCAGCGGATAGCCGCTGCCATCGAGCTTTTCATGATGGTTGGCGGCCCAGTTAATAATCTCGCCGAGCTCGCTAAAGGCGCTGAGGAGTTCGCCGGTCATATAGCTATGTTCGCGCACCTGCAGCAGCTCCTCGGGGGCGAGCTCCCCCTGTTTTTCCAGAATATCCAGCGGGATAAATATTTTGCCAATATCGTGCAGGTAGCCGGCAGCCTCGATTTTCTTACACTCCTCGGGCGGCAGATCCATATAGCGCGCCAGCTGCCAGGAGATTTCCCCGACCATAATGCTGTGGCTGGCGGTGAAGCTGCTGTAGGTATCGACGATTTTGGCGATCAGCAGGCAGATATCCTTCAGGCCGTCGATATCGATGTACAGATCGTTAATCGGGCCGATGATCTCCAGCATCCGCTGAATATGGCCGGGATTAAGATGCAGCCAGAAGTGCTCCTTTTTCGCCAGCTGACACAGGGTCTGGCACAGCTGCGGATCCAGCTCCTGATGCAGGGCGCGGAATTTATCAATAATAATATCAGTCTGATACTCGGCGTTGGCTTCGCTGGCGGAGAGCAGGCGTTCGAAGGCGTCGGCAAAACAGACGATATGCTCGTCGAGGCTACCTTTGTAGTCCGCGCTGAGGTGGTGGTGGCGAATAATGGGCAGAATGGGCGCGAGGGTGGTCAGGCCGCTGAGCATTTCCGCCCCCCGATGCTGGTGAGGATCGTTCAGGTTATCTATCGCATTGAGCGAGGTAATCATCCGCTTGTCGCCCAGCACGCCGATGTCGTGCAGCAGCGCGGCGCAAAAGATGGTCTGCTGCTGCTGACGCGGCAGCTGCAGCGCCAGCGAGAGCTCAAGGGCGATCAGCGCCGTGCGCTGCATATGCAGGTGGAGTTCGGGATTGATTGTCTGTATGACGCGAGTGGTAAGCATCAATGCTGATTTTAAGGCGAGACGCATCGTTATTCCCTCTTCGCGATATCCACATAAAATAGGTCGATCATGTCCGTTACGGTATTGATAATTTAATGGCAAGGCGTCTGAAGCGGGACGACGAAAAATAATAAACGGTGAGCCCGGCGGCGGTTTCACCGTCTGACGCGCCCGTCCTGGGAGCATCGCTGCACCAAATTTGCGCGAAAAATGAATGAAAAAGCCTTTGTTGCCCGATAGTTAACCATTTTGCCCGTAAAAAGAAAATAAATAGTGGCAAGCCGTTTGCATTAACTCTCCGCCAGTTTGATAAATGTCTATTTTGGGGAAGAGTGAATATGAATTTTAGAGCATTACTTGCGATTGCGTTACTGACGATGAGCTCCCTGGCTGCCAGCGAAACGCGCCTGCCGCATATCGTGATCCTCGCCACCGGCGGAACCATTGCCGGGTCGGCGGCCAGCAATACCCAAACCACCGGCTATAAGGCCGGCGCGATTGGCGTCCAGACCCTGATCAACGCGGTGCCCGAAATGAGCAAGGTGGCGCGGGTGGACGGCGAGCAGGTGGCGAATATCGGCAGCGAAAATATGACCAGCGATATTATTCTCAAACTCTCTAAGCGGGTGAATGAGCTGCTGGCCAGGGATGACGTTGACGGGGTGGTGATCACCCACGGTACCGATACGCTGGATGAGACGCCTTACTTCCTCAACCTGACGGTGAAAAGCAATAAGCCGGTGGTGCTGACGGCGGCGATGCGGCCGGCAACGGCGATAAGCGCCGATGGCCCGATGAACCTGCTGGAGGCGGTAACCGTCGCCGCCGATCCCGAGGCGAAGGGGCGGGGCGTGATGGTGGTGCTGAACGACCGCATCGGCGCCGCACGCTTTGTGACCAAAACCAACGCTAACAGCCTCGATACCTTCAAGGCGCCGGAAGAGGGCTACCTGGGCGTTATCGTCGGCGGCAAGCCGCAGTTTGAAACGCGCGTCGATAAGATTCATACCCTGCGCTCGGTCTTTGACGTTCGTCAGCTGAATACGCTGCCGAAGGTGGTGATTATCTACGGCTATCAGGACGACCCGGAATATATGTACGATGCGGCGATTGCCCATCACGTTGACGGCATCGTCTACGCCGGAACCGGCGCCGGTTCGGTATCCGTGCGCAGCGCCGCTGGGATCGAAAAAGCGCAAAAAGCCGGTATCGTGGTGGTACGCGCCTCCCGCACCGGCAGCGGCGTGGTCCCGGCCGACGATAGCCAGCCTGGGCTGGTGGCCGACTCGCTGAACCCGGCAAAAGCGCGCATCCTGCTGATGACCGCCCTGACGCAAACGCGTAACCCGGAAGTGATTCAGAACTACTTCCATACTTACTGATTCTCCTGCGAGCGCAAGGTGTACACTATTTCATCACGCACATCGGGCGCCGTGAGATAGGGTCGGGGTGGATTTCAGCCTCCAGCTGGAAAACGCTGCGCAGCAGCGCGGGCCTCAGCACCTGCTCCGGCAGGCCCTGGGCCCGCACTTTCCCGCTTTCCAGCACCACCAGGTGGTCGCAGTAGCGGCTGGCCTGATTAAGATCGTGAAGGACGGTCACCACCGTCTTTCCGCACATCTGCAGCTCGCGCATCAGCTTCATCAGCTCCACCTGATGATTGATATCCAGCCAGGTTGTCGGCTCATCAAGCAGTACCAGTGGCGTCTGCTGGGTAAGGATCAGCGCCACAAACGCCCGCTGCCTCTGCCCCCCGGACAGCTCGCTCAGCGCCTGCCCGGCGAGCGGCGTCATGCCGGTACGCTCGAGCGCTTCGTCAACTATCCGCCGATCGTCGGCATTGAGGCGTCCCCACAGCGGCAGCCACGGGCTGCGGCCGTAGCTCACCAGCTCGCGTACGCTAATCCCCTCCGGAACGTGGTGCTGCTGCGGCAGCAGCGCCAGATGCCGTGCCAGTTGGCGCGGGCTAAAGCTAGGCAGGGGCCGCTCACCGAGCCATATTTTGCCGGCGGTCGGCGCCAGCAGCCGCGAGAAGCACTTCAGCAGCGTCGATTTACCGCAGCCGTTTGGCCCGAGGAGGGCGCTGATCTGTCCGCCGGGCAGGGTCAGATCCAGCCGGTCGATAATGCGCTTTGCGCCATAGCCGGCGCTCAGGTTTTCGGTTCTTAGTTCCATTCAACGTATCCTTACCAGCAGCCAGATGAACCATGGCGCGCCGATAACGGCGGTTAATACGCCCGCCGGCAGCTCCATTGGGGGATGAATCGTACGGGCCAGCAGGTCGGCCAACAGCAGCACCAGCCCGCCGGTCAGCGCCGAAACGGGCAGCAGGTAGCGATGGCTGCCGCCCGTTAAGCGGCGCACGAGGTGCGGCACCACCAGGCTAATAAACGCGATTGGGCCGCAGACGGCGACGCTCACCGAAGCGAGTGCGACCGCCAGCAGCAGGCCGCCGCGCTGAAGCTGGCGGAGATTGACGCCGAGGGTCCCGGCCCGCTCATGACCGAGCGCCAGTAAGTCCAGGCCGCGGCTGAGCAGCAGGCTTAACGGCAGCAGGAGCGCCAGAACGGGTAGGGCGATAGCGACGAATGAACCGTCCCGCGCCCACAGGCTCCCCGTCAGCCACAGCAGCGCGTTGTTGATCTCCTGGGGCCGGGAGAGCAGCAGGTAGTCGGTAAGGCTGGCCCAGCAGGCCGACAGCGCCACGCCGGTGAGCGCCAGACGCATCGGGCGGGCAAATCCGGCCAGCGCAATCAGCGCCAGCATCGCCGCCATGCCGCCGCTAAACGCCACCAGCGGCAGCCACAGCACGGACAGCGAGGGGATAAAATAGAGCGTGGCGACCGACGCCAGGCTGGCGGCGTGGTTGATGCCAAGAATATCCGGCGAGGCCAGAGGGTTGCGCACCAGGCCCTGAATCAGCACCCCGGCGACCGCCAGCGCGGCGCCGACGATCTGCGCCAGCACCACCCGCGGCAGGCGATACTGCGTCAGCGCGTAGTGGTACTCGCTGGCGCCGTTCCAGCCCTCGAACAACGCCCGCCAGGGCAGCGGAACGGCCCCCATAAGCAGGGAGATAACGTTTAACGCCAGCAGCGCCAGCAGCAGGCAGGCGATGCGCATTTTCATCCGCGCCTCCTGACCAGCCAGACAAAGCACGGCGCCCCAACCAGCGCCAGCACTGCGCCCGCCGGAAGCTCCGCGGGCCAGGCCAGGGCGCGGGCGAGAATATCCGCCAGCAGCATAAATACGCCCCCCAGCAGCACCGCCATCGGCAGCAGGACGCGGCAGTCCTGGCCCACCCATAGCCGCGCGAGGTGCGGTACAAGCAGGCCGATAAATGCCACCGGCCCCGCCACGCTGACGCAGGCGCCGGTCAGCAGCAGCACCGCCGCGTTGATTAGCAGCCGCAACCGGGAGATATTTACTCCCAGCGAGTGGGCGGTGCTATCGCCGACGTGGAGCAGGTTCAGGGCGTTCGCCAGCAGAAACACGCCGGGGATAATCAACGCCGCAAAGGGAAACAGCTGCCAGAACTCCGGCCAGCGAACGTGCGAAACGCCCCCGGCCAGCCAGTATAAAATGCCGTAGGCGCGATCTTCGGCGAGCAGCAGCGTGACGCGGGTCAGCGCCATGCACAGCGCTGACAGGGCGATCCCGGCGAGGATCAGCCGGCTGCGATCGAGCTCCTGACGCCAGCCGCCGCCGGCCGCCATCACCAACAGCCAGCAGACGCCGCCGCCGCAGGCGGCAATAAATGCCAGAGAGTAGCCCGCCAGCGGCGCCGGGCTGAAAGCGCTGGTCAGCGACATCGCCAGCGCCGCACCGCTGTTGATGCCGAGCAGGGACGGCGAGGCTAGCGGATTGTGGGTCAGAATTTGCAGCAGCGCGCCCGAAAGCGCCAGGCTGGCGCCAAGCGCGATCGCCACCAGGCTACGCGGCAGGCGCAGATTAAGCACCAGCGCCTGGGCCAGAGAGGGGTTTTTGGGGGCCAGCAGCGCCTGCAGGGCCTCCAGCGGCGCAATGGGGATCGGCGAAAAGCCAAACAGACTCAGCCACAGCAGGCCCGCCAGCCCGACCAGCGGCAGCCCCCAGATCGGCAGAGCGGAGCGGGATGATTTCATTGCTGCCCGTCGACCGCCCGATGGTGAATGATGTTAACCGCATCAGCGGCGATGCGTTCGGCGGCAAACATGCCGCGCATCCGCGCCCAGCTGTTGCTGTCCACTGCGGCCACCTGCTGCTTCTGCTGCGCCTGCAGCATCTGCCATAGCGGGTCCTGCTGCCATTTGCGCACGATGCTTTCCGTTCGATAGTGGGCCACAAACAGCCACTGCGGGTTGATGGCCAGCAGCTGCTCGAGGCCGATCGTCGCCATCGGCGCGCCGCCGATAGCCGCCGGAACCGACAGCCCCAGCGCGCTCAACACGCTGCCGGTATAGGTATCGCGCGAATGGAGGTTGAACTGCTGTTCGCGGGAGGTGCCGAAGACTACGCTGGCGCCTGCCGGCAGCTGAGCGGCGAAATCGGCCATCCGCCGGCGGTGCTGCGCGAGGCGCTGCTGCATAAGCGGGTCCTGGCCGACGACTTTGCCGATAATGGCCGCCGATTGCAGGTTTTCGGCATAGGTTTCATTGCGCGACTTTAGCAGCAGCACCGGAGCGATTTGCCGCAGGGCGGCATAAATACCGCGATGGCGGCTGCTATCGGCTACGATCAGGTCCGGGCGCAGGGCGCTAATCGCCTCCAGAGACGGCTGGGCGCGGGTGCCGACCGACCGCCACGGCTTCAGGCGCGCGCGGACCTCGGGCAGAATGCGCTCGGGGTCGTTATCGTCAGCGATGCCGACGGGGCTGAGGTCAACCGCCGCCAGCGCATCGGCGAAAGAGAGCTCCAGCACGACGATCCGCTGCGGGGTTTTATCAAGGGTAAACTGCCCCTGCAGATCCTCGACCGTCATGGCAAAAGCCGGGCCGCCGAGCGCCAGCAGCGCGGCAAAGACAAGACGTAAAATAGCCAACATACTCACTCCACAATGGCGGGACGCTTCAACCGTCCCGCCGATATCAATCAGCTCCAGCGCCGCCTCAGGTCGAGGCGGCGAACGGACAGTGTCAGAATTTCAGCGATCCCTGCAGGTACAGGGTGCGCGGCTGACCGGCGTAAATGCCTTTGTTGTTGTCGTCGTACGAGCGGGTGTAGTACTCGTGGTCGAAGATATTCTTCACCCCGACCGCGAGGTTGAGGTCGGCCATCTGCGGACCAAAGTCGTAGGCGACGCGCGCGCCCCACAGCATAAAGCCCGGGATGCGGCCGGTGCTGCCGTCGGCGCTCTCTTCGACGGTGTTGGCGTTGTCGGCAAACTGGCTGGACTGGAAATCGCTATTGAGGTTGAAGGTCCAACTGCCCGGCTTATAGTCGACGCCGAGGGTGCCTTTATGCTTCGGCGAGAAGGGGACCTGATTACCGTAGGTGTCGCCTTTTTCGCGGATTTCAGCATTAACGTACGCGTAGCTGGCGTAGACCGACAGGTTGTCGAAGCGCGGCGAGAGATCGCCGAGGTCGTAGCGTGCCTGGGTCTCCAGCCCGCTGTGGCGGGTTTTGCCGCGGGTGGTGACGGTATCGTTGGTCTGGTTGGAGTCATACTGATTATTGAAGTTAATCAGGAACAGGCCCATTTCCGCGCTCAGCGCGCCGTTGTCGTAGCGGCTGCCGATTTCCCAGGTGCGGGCCTTTTCCGGCTCCACGTTGCCGCTCTCCACAGCCTTGCCAATTTGGCTGTACTGTACGGTGCCGAACGATCCTTCGGTATTAGCATAAAGATTCCAACTGTCGGTGAGATGATAAAGCACGTTGAGCGCCGGCAGAGGGGCGTTGTAGCTGACCTGCTCGCGGCTACCCTTCAGGTTATTGTCCTGATAAGACTCAATATGTTCGAAGCGCATGCCCGGGGTGATCGTCCAGTTGCCGATATCCACCCGGTCGTCGATATACCAGGCGTGCGCTTCGGTACCGGAACGGGTATCGCGATCGTAAGGGCTGGCGGTGCTCGGCAGCTCGCCGCTGGCGGTGGTGGTGTAGTAGCGCATCTCATGGGTGGATTCGTTCACGTAGCGATAGCCGACGCCCACTTCGTGCGCGGTAGCGCCGAGCGTAAAGCTCTGGCTGTAGCGCGGCTCAATTCCGCGCACCCAGTATTCGCGCGGCGAGAGCGTAATGCGCTTGCCCTGCTCAAGGTAGCTGCTGCGCAGCGTATGGGTGTAGAAGCCCTGAATATTGAACTTGTGCATGGCGTCCGGCTGAAACTGATAGCCGAGGCTGGCGAGCTGGCGGCGTCCCCAGAAGCGGTCGTACGGGCGGGTAGACTGCCAGCGGTCGGCATCATAATCGGCGCGGGAGAGCCCGCCGGGCATGTCGGCCTCGCCGTCATAATATTGCAGCAGGCTGTTAAAGGTATGCACCTCGTTGGGCGCATATTTACTTTTTAGCATCACGTCGTCAATGCGGGTAGCGCTATGCTCGCGCCAGTCGCTGCCGCGGGTGCCGGAATAGAGCAGCGCGGAGCCAAAGCCGTTATCCGCCGTGCCGCCAATCATCAGGTTGTGGGTCTCTTTGGGGTTGTTCTGCGAGGAGGTTGGGCTCAGCTGGCCCTCGACGCCGCCCGCAATGCCAAAATCCTGCGGAATAGCGCGGGTGACGAAGTTAACGACGCCGCCCACGTTCTGCGGTCCGTAGCGCACGGCGCCCGCGCCGCGAACAACGTCCACGGCATCCATATTGCCCAGCGATACCGGCGCCAGCGACAGCTGGGGCTGGCCGTAGGGGGCGAAGGGCACCGGGATGCCGTCCATCAGCACCGTCGAGCGGCTGGCCAGCCGAGGGTTGAGGCCGCGGATGCCAAAGTTCATCGCCAGGTCGTGACTACCGGTCCCGGTATTCTCCGGGGCGTTGACTCCCGGAATGCGGTTCAGCACCTCGCGCATGGTGGTGGCGCCAGTTTTGGCAAACTCCGCGCGGCGAATAACGTCGCGGGCGCCGGCGTGCTCAAACACGTCGTTTTCGCGCGCGTCGCCGAGCCAGTCGCCGACAACCGTCAGCGTCGCTTCGTTGTCAACGGGGGCGGGTTCCAGCGTCCAGGCGTTATTGCCCAGCGCTTTGAGCCGCAGGCCGCTGCCGTCGAGCAGCGTCTGCAGGCCATCCTCAACGTCGTAGCTGCCGTGCAGGCCGTCGCTGTGCTTGCCCCGGGTCAGGCTGGCATCGGCTGCGAGGGTGATGCCGCTGCGGGCGGCGTACTGATTGAGCGCGGTATCTAAATCTCCGGCGGCAATATCAAACTGCGCGGCGGCAAAGGCCGGCGCGGCGGCGAGCGCTATCAGCGGCAGCAGGCTTAAGCGGATTGCCATCACCAGAGGCATTGGTTTGCGTAGAACGCGTAAAGGCGTCATCTGTTCTCCACGATTGTTTTGGTTGTTTTCACCTGTTAAGTCGAACGAGCAGGGGAAAAGGGACAATGGAGAATGAGAATTTTTTGTATTTTTTTCTCAGGCGGGTACGACGGTGACCCAGTAGCGGGTGGCAAACTGCAGTTTTACCGGCAGCGTTTGCGTAATAATCTGCAAAATCTGCCCGGTATCGCTCAGCGGAAAGGCGCCGCTGAGGCGTAAATCGGCAACGCGGGGGTCGCAGCGCAGAATGCCGGGACGATAGCGGGAGAGCGTGGCGATAACCTCGCCCAGCGGACGGTCGCGAAAGCTGAGCACGCCCTGGGTCCAGCTATCTTCCCCGGCGCTCAGCGTCCGTATTGGCGAGAAGGCCCCGGCGCTGAAGCGCAGGCTTTCTCCGGCCTCGACCCGCTGAATCTGGCCGTGCGCTAAGCGCACCTCAACGGCGTGCTGCTGCACCGCCAGGCGGGTTTCATCGGCAAACTGGCGCACGGTAAACTCGGTGCCCAGCGCGGTGAGGTTCCCGTCGCGGGTCTGCACGAGAAACGGCCGCTGGCTCTCGTCGCGGGCGGTGCGGATGGCAATTTCGCCGTAGCGCAGGCGCACCAGGCGCTGGCGCGCGTCGAAATAGACGTCGGCGGCGCTGTCGGTGTTGAGGGTCAGAATCGAGCCGTCCGCCAGCGGCTGGCGACGCGTCATCCCCTTGGCGGTGCGGTAGTCGGCACGAAGTCCCTCCGCCAGCTCGCTGTCCCACAGCCGCCAGCTTCCGCCGGCGATGGCCAGCAGCATCAATCCTTTCAGCACCTGACGGCGTGCGGCCCGACCATCGTTGAGCGCCCGGCTGGCGAGCGCGCCCGGAAGATGGCCCATCTGCTGACGCAGGTTTTCGACCTGCTGCCAGGCCCACTGGTGATCGTGGTCCTGCTCGTACCACTGTTGCCAGCGGGCTTCCTGCTGCGGACTGGGGCGGCCGTCGCTGAGTAGGGCATACCAGTGGGAGGCCGAGCGCAGGGCCTGGCGACGGGAGTCGGTAAGCTTTGGGCTCACAGACCGTTCTCCAGGCGAAAAATCAGGCAGTGCTCGGTCGCTTTGGCAACATATTTTTTCACCGAGCTGACGGAGACCGTCAGGCGTACGGCGATCTCGGCGTAGGTCAGGCCTTCCAGCTGCGAGAGCAAAAACGCCTCCCGCGCCTTCTGGCTCAGGCCATCCAGCATCGCGTCGATCTGCTGCAGCGTCTCCAGCTGAATTTGCTGCAGCTCGGCGGAGGGCGCCAGCGCCTCCGGAAGCTGGGCGATCATCTCCAGCCAGGCGCGCTCCAGCGCATTGCGGCGAAACAGGTCGATCATTACCCGCTTCGCGATGGTGCACAGAAAGGATTTCGGATCGCGGATGGTTGTTAAGGGTTCACCGCCCATCACCCGCATAAAGGTGTCCTGGGCGACGTCATCGGCGTCGAAAGAGGATTGCAGCCTGCCGGTCAGCCAATTTTTCAGCCAGCCGTGATGGGCGTGATACAGCGAAGCAAGCGTCAGCGGTGCGGCGGTGGCGGAGAGTGAGGACATGGCCGGATTCAGGAAAAATGGAACGATGGCGCATATGTTAATATGAGAATGGTTCTCATTACAATTAAAACGCAGCGCTAAGCGCGCCTCCAGGCCGGATTATCACCTTAAGTAATTGTTACCCATTACAATTGATTTTATCTCCTCCTGGCGCCCGGCGGCGGCTTCTCACTGGTCAAATGCAAATAAAAGTCATTATCAATATTCCCTCACCAAAAATAATACTGTATTTATAATGCATCTTATGGAGCGTGAGGTTCTGCAGATGAATGCGAGTGAAAAGGCCGGACACACATTTTTAGCCAGCCTGGGGAAAACCCGGCTGCGGCCCGGTGGCGTAGAGGCGACGGAATGGCTGTTCCGCCAGGCCGATTTGTCCTCGGACAGTACGGTACTGGAGGTGGCCTGCAATATGGGGACCACCTCAATAGAGCTGGCGAAACGATTTGGCTGTCGGGTGTACGCCATCGATATGGATAAAGACGCGCTGGCGAAGGCCCGGCAAAATACCGTTCTTGAGGGCGTGGATAATAAGGTTCTGGTGATGGAGGCTAACGCCACGAGCCTGCCGTTTCCCGACGCCACCTTTGACGCGGTGATTAATGAGGCGATGCTGACCATGTATGCCGATAAAGCCAAAGCAAAGCTGGTGGCGGAATATTATCGCGTGCTCAAGCCCGGCGGCCGCCTGCTGACCCACGACATTATGTACACCCGGCAGGCGCTGGGGGAGGGAGATCGCATGGCGCTGCAGGGAGTGGTCAAATCTCACGTCAGCCCGATGAGCCAGGCGCGCTGGCAGTCTCTCTTCGAAGAGGCGGGGTTTGACTCCGTGCGCTGCCACGCGGGACCGATGTCGCTGATGTCGGCGCGGGGGTTGATAAAAGACGAAGGTTTGCGCCAGGCCCTGAGGATCATCTGTAATGGCCTGCTTAAGCGGGAGAATCGTCCGCGCTTTCTGGCGATGATGCGCTTTTTTCGGCATCAGCGGCGGCAGCTTAATTTTATTGCCTGCTGTTCGGCTAAAGGCCGTACTGTACAAAAATAATGCACAATAAACGTTCGAAATAAAAACAACTCTCTATATCTGTCATTATTTGTCAGGAAGATAAAATAAGCTGAGTCTTATTTTTCGCTTCCCCGCCGGCGGTAAATTTTTGGCCGAATATGCGCGCAAGGCCTTATTCTTCCCGCTGTCGCCGGCGATGCCACGGTTGATTCCGCGCCGCCTCGTTCTGCGTCATTATTAAGCCGCGCCTGAGGGCGGCTGAAGGCACGGACCGCGCCGGATCGTCGGGCTTTTGCCGATCGACGGCGATGTCGGCAACGGCGGCGGAAAAGGGCGTTTCAGCAGGCGCAAGTTTGGCGCTTGTATAAATGAATAGCATGAAAATGATTTTACAGATGAATATTCTTAATTAATTATTGATTTTTAATTTACATTTTGTAACAAGTGTGCTGGCATTATGTTTTTTTATCCTCAGCGTTCATTTTTACTTGCCCGAGTGAATTTAGGCAGATTACTATTGTCGTACTTGCTATATGTACCGCCTAACGACTGATGAAGGGAATCGTTTTTTCCTTAAGCGTTACCTCATTTAGGATGTTTACAGGAAAAATGATGCCTTCCGCTTTTGATAAGAGTCTTTTGCATCCCCGCAATTGGGGAACCTGGTTTGGCCTGGCCATTCTTTGGTCGCTCGTGCAATTACCCTATCCGCTCCTTCACCGCATCGGCACCCGCGCCGGTAAGCTGTCGCGACGCTTCCTTAAGCGCCGGGAGCAGATTGCCAGAAGAAACCTTGAGCTCTGTTTCCCCGAGATGTCTGCTGAAGCGAGAGAAAAGCTGATCGAGCAGAACTTTATGTCGCTGGGAATGGGGTTAATTGAAACCGGCATGGCGTGGTTCTGGAGCGACGAGCGCGTCAGGAAATGGTTTGATGTCGAAGGTCTCGACAATCTCGAAAAGGCGATGAGCGCGGGTAAAGGCGTCATGGCGGTCGGCGTGCACTTTATCTCTCTTGAGCTCGGCGGCCGTACGATGGGCATCTGCCGACCGATGATGGCAACCTACCGCCCGCACAACAGCCCGCTGATGGAGTGGGTGCAAACCCGCGGACGCCTGCGTTCGAACAAAGCGATGATCGATCGCCGCAATTTATCCGGCCTGGTGCACGCCCTGAAAGCCGGTGAGGCGGTGTGGTTTGCGCCCGATCAGGATTACGGCCCCAAAGGCAGCGTCTTTGCCCCGTTCTTCTCCGTGCCCCAGGCCGCAACGACCAACGGCACCTACGTTCTGTCGCGCCTCTCGGGTGCCAAAATGCTGACCATCAGCATGGTGCGTAAAGCGAACGGCAAAGGCTACACCTTATATATCGGCGACACGCTGGACGATTATCCTGTTGAAGATAAGCAGGAAGCGGCCACCTACATCAACAGGGTTATCGAAAGAGAGATCCTGCGCGCGCCTGAACAATATCTGTGGGTTCACCGACGCTTCAAAACGCGTCCGCTGGGCGAAGCCTCTCTGTACTAAGCCACCAGGCAGAGTAAGCTCTTTCAAAATCACGTTAGTTGCGTTAACGTGAGCGCGATCATATTTCTTGTTGAACGCGAAGGAGTGCAGTGTGTTCGCTGAGTTTGGTGTTTTGAACTATTTGACCTACCTGGTCGGGGCTATTTTTATCATCCTGGTGCCCGGCCCAAATACCTTTTTTGTCCTCAAAACCGGCATCGCGCACGGCATCAGGAAAGGCTATCTGGCGGCGGCTGGCGTGTTTATCGGCGACGCGGTGCTGATGCTGCTGGCCTTTGCCGGCGTCGCGACGCTGATCAAGACGACGCCGGTACTGTTCAATATCGTGCGCTATCTCGGGGCCATCTATCTGCTGTGGCTGGGTGGCAAAATGCTCTACGCGGTGCTGACGCAGCGGGAAGGGCATAGCGATACCGACGCCGAGCCGGCGAGTGCGATCCTCAAGCGTTCGCTGACCCTCAGCCTCACCAACCCTAAAGCTATCCTGTTTTACGTCTCCTTCTTCGTCCAGTTTATCGACGTCAGCGCGAAGACGCCGGGCCTGGCCTTCTTTATTCTGGCGCTGACCCTGGAAGTGATTAGCTTCATGTACATGAGCTTCTTAATTGTTTCCGGCTCTTTCGTGACGCGCTACGTTAAAACGAAGAAGAAGCTCGCCAAAATTGGCAACAGCCTGATAGGCCTGGTCTTTGTCGGCTTTGCCGCGCGCCTGGCGACGCTGCAGTCGTAGCCGTCCGGCCGGTGGCGTGGTGCCGGCCCGCAGCGATAATCTCTGGATTGTAACAAAAGCCCTTCAATTTTAATTGCATTGGTGTTACATATACAGCCGATTATCGGTCAGATAAAAGGGAACCCGGATGATTCTGCATAAACTCATCAGCAATAAAAACAGTAAGAAATTTTTCTTGTCGATAGCGGTGGTGTTTGCCATCGCGCTTGCCGTGGTTGGACGCGCGACGTTTGGCGGCGTGGTGAGCGAGTACAATATGCCGTACTCCGAATGGACAACCTCGATGTTCTTCCTGCAAGGGGCGATGGTGACGGTCTACAGCATCGTATTTACGCTGCTTTTTTCTATTCCGCTGGGCTTCGTCTTCTTAGGTTCTGACCGCCAGGACTAAATGAAACAAGGCGAACCCATGTTCGCCTTGATCCGCCTTTTTTCACCAGCCTCTGCCGTCGTAATGATGGTGGTGGTGTCTGTGATGATAGCCATCATCAACAATGCATCCCGATAACAGCGTGCATAGCGCGAGCATCAACGACAACACGATCGGTTTTTTCATTTCTCACTTCTCCGTTAGTCCGCCGTCCGCCCGCGACTGGCGACGGGTTCGGCTGGTGAAGTGAGTGTATCGCGTTAAGTTATTGAGTGGATAAGACAACTCTGCAATTCAGGCGCGGCGGTAAAGGGCGGTTACCACCAGCCAAACTGCACGCCGGCCAGCGCAATAACGGCGATAACAAGCATCAAAATGGTGCTTTTTTTCACGAAGCACCGCCCGGTGCCGCGTATCCGCCAACAAAAAACCAGCCAAGAAAAATGACGGCGATAATAAAAATTACTACCGGGAAAAGAATACCCAATTTCATTGTGTTGTCCCTGAGCCTGCAAGTGATGTCCGCTATCATACTGGAAATCCCGCCGGGTTAGTCAATATCCAGGAAGGTCTCTTTGCGGCGCGACTTTTTATCCTGATACATCGCATCGTCAGCGGCCCGCAGCGCGCTCTCCATATCCATCGTTTGTGGATCCACGTCGATCACCCCAAAGCTGGCGCCAGGGTAGCTAATCCGGTGCTCTGCGAGGAAGTAAATCCCGCCGAGCTCCTTGCGCAGAGCGGCGATAAACGCCTGCTGTTCTTCGGCTTCGAGGCCCGCGCCGATAATCAAGAACTCGTCACCGCCGAGGCGACCCACCAGATCCCCCTGGCGCACGCGGGCGTTTAAACGCTCGCCGACCTGGACAAGGAAGTTATCGCCGCACGGGTGGCCGAACCGATCGTTGATCGCCTTAAAGTCGTCGAGATCGATGAAGATCAGCAAGATATTGCGCTGCAGTTCCCGCGCGCGCGGGAACATCGTCGAGAGGTGCTTGAACAGCGCGCGACGGTTGGGTAAGCCGGTTAATTCGTCGGTGTAGGAGTGCAGCTCCAGCGCCGAGTTGGCGGCGCGCAGCTGCTCGACCAGCGTCTCTTTCTCAACGTAGTGCGAGATGAGGTTGGCGAACAGGCCCATCACCTGCTCGCCTTCCAGGTTGTAGGGCTGTCTCTGGCGGCTGGTCGCACAGAGCGTGCCGTACAGCGAGCCGTCGGTCAGGCGCACGGGGATACTGAAAAAGGTAGTGATACCGAGCTCCTGGGCGGCAATGCACGAGCGCCAGCGGCTGGCGACGTCGTTGCTGAACAGGCAGTTATCATCGATAGCGCGCTTGCACAGCGACTCGTTCCACGGGACGGAAAAGCCCTCCGGGATCGTCATTTCGCTACTGTTATGCGCATACATAACCAGCTGGCGCTGGGCGCTAAGATCAATTCGGGTCAGATAGGTCGACTCCATTCGGGTCACAAGTTCCAGCATCTCAAGCAGTTGTCGCACCAACAGCTCCAGCGAATGTTCGTTGGCGAGCGTTTGCGAGACGCGAGCAAGAATAAAATCTGACATGAATGTACGGCTCCCGATCGCCGAGCGCTATCGCCGGTAAAAGGCTGAAACGGCTAACAGCGAAAAGTAAACATAGATACAACAAATTTAACACATTAGCGGCGGGAATACCTGCGGTCGCAGTGGGAAAAAAAGCCCCGTCGGGGGCGACGGGGAAAAACTCATTGATTATGGAATGATCTGTTCTCTGGTCAATTCGAGAACAAGGGCTACTCTACGGCGCAAAAGTGTAGTTAAAATGGAGAAATCGTGAAGAATCAGGGCCCTCATCGCGGCGCTGGTCAATAGAAGGAGTCAAAATGAAGTGGATGACAATACTACTGCCGCTGGCGCTGGCCGGATGTGCGAAGCCGACAACGCCGCCGGATGCACCGCCGCCGCCGAAGTCAATCGGCATGGCGAACCCGGCCTCGGTCTACTGCGGCGAGAAGGGCGGTAAGCTGATACCGGTACAGACGCCGCAGGGCGTGCGTAGCGACTGCAGGCTGCCCGGCGGTGAAACCCTCGATGAATGGGAGCTGTGGCGCCGGGATCATCCTGCTAAGGCGTAACCTCGCCGACCGGCAGGTTTTCCAGCCACTCGGCCAGCACCAGCGCGTGGTTTTGCCGGGTATCTTTTGCGGCGTAGATCAGCGTTAGCGGCTGCCGGTGAGCCAGCGTGGCCAGGCGTAGCCCCTCGTCACGATGGCTTTCCAGCTCCCGGCAATACTGCTCGCGGAAGCTGGCGAAGTCGATAGCTTCGCCGTGCAGGGCCTTGCGCAGCTCCGAGGACGGGGTCAGGGTTTTGCACCACTCATCGTAGCGCAGCGCCTCTTTTTTAATCCCCCGAGGCCAAAGCCTGTCGACCAGCACGCGATAGCCGTCGCCGGCGTCGGCCGGATCGTAGACGCGTTTACATTGAATCATCGCTATTCTCCATCCGTTGCATCCAGGCAAGCAGCTGCGGGATCTGCCCGTCGGAAAAAACCGTAATACCCTGTTCGCGCAGCAGGGCGGCCGCCACGCCGGAGCCGGGTTTGCGCTGCCCGCTAAAGGAGCCGTCGTAGATAAACTGGCTGCCGCAGGTCGGGCTGCCGTCGGTGAGCAGCGCCGCCTCGCAGCCCTCCTCCCGGGCGGCCTTCAGCGCCAGCCAGGCGGCCAGCTGATAGTGCGCGGTGACGTCGTGGCCGTCGCTTTCCACGATGCGCCCGCGATTTTGCATCACCTCCGCGCCCTGAGAGTCGACAATTTCCGCCGGCAGTCTCGGCACCGGTAGCCCGGCGGCCAGCTCGGGGCAGTGGATAACCAGCCGGTTTTCGCGCTGCCAGCGCGCCAGAGTCTCGGCCAGCTGCGCCTTGTCGCTGCCGTTATAGCGTACCTGGAACCCCATCAGGCAGGCGCTCACCAGTAGCTTACCGCCGCCGGGGCGGGGCGAAAGCAAACGGGTCGTCCCGTCATCGGCCGTAATGGGAAGTGGTTTTTGCATCGGTCTCTCCGGTATAAAAAATTCACCGTACTGCCTCATTGATTCCGCAGCAGTCGCGGAAGGCTGACGGCAGCGCGTGGCGATACCGATATTATCATCTGCCATCACCGACTACCAAAGCGTCGTCAGGGCGTCGCCGCCGGCGGGCGGCCTGTTGTCAAAGCGGGGAATCCCCCTGGAATCAGGAGTGTTATTTTTCTGTGCGACGCATAGAATAGCTCAGGACACATTGAGTTGTTATTGCTACAAATGGATTTTGCGCTTTAAATCAGCCCGTATCTCTGCGGGTTTTTTTTTGTTTAAAAATGGGACTTTTCTCCGCTATAGCGCTCTTGTAATATATTATTTTACGCCTTCTGAAAATCTCTTATTTATAATAGCGTATTAAAAATGATACCTTAAAAATATATTAAATTTCAGGTGCTATTTTTGATACTTTAAAAGTCCTCGCGATAAATCAGGTTATGTGATCGCCGTATATACATCAGTTTGGCTTAATTTAATAAAATAGCAAAACAAACACAGCAATTTATTACCTGAAACAGAGTCAGTTAAATCTGACTCCTCTCTATATTATTGAGGCCATATTATGGAAAGCGTTCAAAATACCCTCGTTGCTCGCGAAAGCAGCGGCTGGAGAAAAAGTGACACCGTCTGGATGCTGGGGCTGTACGGGACGGCGATTGGTGCCGGGGTGCTTTTTCTGCCGATTAATGCCGGGGGTGGCGGCCTGATTCCGCTGATCATCATGGCCATCCTCGCCTTTCCGATGACCTTTTTTGCCCACCGTGGTTTAACCCGTTTCGTGCTCTCAGGTAAAAATCCTGGCGAAGATATTACCGAAGTGGTGGAGGAGCATTTTGGTGTCGGTGCCGGCAAGCTGATTACCCTGCTGTACTTCTTTGCGATTTACCCGATTCTGCTGGTTTATAGCGTCGCGATCACCAATACCGTCGACAGCTTTATTACCCATCAGCTCGGCCTGGTCTCTCCGCCGCGCGCAATTTTATCGCTGATTTTAATTGTGGGCATGATGGGCATTGTGCGTTTTGGCGAAAAAATGATTGTTAAGGCCATGAGCGTACTGGTATTCCCGTTTGTCGCGGCGCTGATGGTCCTGGCGCTCTATTTGATTCCTCAGTGGAACGGTGCGGTACTGGATACCCTGTCGTTCAGCAGCGCTGCCGCCACCGGTAACGGTCTGTGGATGACGCTGTGGCTGGCTATTCCGGTGATGGTGTTTTCCTTCAACCACTCGCCGATTATCTCCTCCTTCGCGGTAGCGAAACGGGAAGAGTACGGTCAGGACGCCGAACGTAAATGCGCCCGCATCCTCAGCTATGCGCACATCATGATGGTGCTGACGGTGATGTTCTTCGTGTTCAGCTGCGTGCTAAGCCTCTCTCCGGCAAACCTCGCGGAAGCGAAGGCGCAAAACATCTCCATCCTCTCCTATCTGGCAAACCACTTTAACGCGCCGCTGATTGCCTGGATGGCGCCGATTATCGCCATGATCGCGATTACCAAATCCTTCCTCGGCCACTACCTCGGCGCGCGTGAAGGCTTTAACGGTATGGTTATCAAGTCCCTGCGCGGTAAAGGCAAAACCATTGAAATTACCAAACTGAACAAGATCACCGCGCTGTTCATGCTGGTGACTACCTGGATAGTGGCGACCCTCAACCCAAGCATTCTGGGGATGATCGAAACCCTGGGCGGCCCGGTTATCGCCATGATCCTGTTCCTGATGCCGATGTACGCCATCAATAAAGTCCCGGCCATGCGTAAATACAGCGGCCACATCAGCAACGCGTTTGTGGTGGTGATTGGGCTGATTGCCATCTCCGCCATCTTCTACTCTCTGTTCAGCTAAGCTCCCGGCGCCTCCCGTCACGGGAGGCGCATTCGTTTTGCTTTGTAACCCTATGGGTGCCACATGATTAGCGTTTTCGATATTTTTAAAATCAGTATCGGGCCCTCCAGCTCACACACCGTCGGGCCGATGAAAGCGGGAAAACAGTTTGTTGATACCCTGCAGGAAAAGGGCCTGCTGCATAAAGTGACTCGCCTGGTGGTGGACGTCTACGGCTCCCTTTCGTTAACCGGTAAGGGCCACCATACCGATATTGCGATTATTCTTGGACTCTCGGGTTATTTGCCGGATACCGTTGATATCGACGCCATTCCCACGATTATCCGTGATGTTAATACCCTACAGCGTCTGCGTATTGAAGAGGGCCAGCGGGAAATTGAGTTCCCGGTGGTGGAGTGCATGCGTTTTCATAATGAGTTTTTACCGCTGCATGAGAACGGTATGAGCATCACCGCGCTTTGCGACGGAAAAATCGTCCACTTCCAGACCTACTACTCCATCGGCGGCGGCTTTATCGTCACCGAGGAGGAGTTCGGCAAGAGCCAGGATGCGGAGGTCGATATCCCGTTCCCGTTCTACTCCGCGCGCAACCTGCTGGCGCACTGCCACGATAACTGCCTGTCGATTTCTGCGGTGATGATGAAAAATGAGGTTGCCCGCCACGGCAGAGAAAACGTTGAGCAAAATATGGCGAAAATCTGGGAGACCATGAGAAACGCCATTAATCGGGGCATGAGCACCGAAGGCCTTCTGCCGGGGCCGTTAAAGGTGCCGCGTCGCGCCTCCGCGCTGCACCGCGTGCTGGCTCCCCAGAGCCAGTCCATAACGCCGCTCAGCGCGATGGACTGGGTCAATATGTTCGCGATGGCGGTCGGGGAAGAGAACGCCTCCGGCGGCCGGGTGGTCACTGCGCCCACCAACGGCGCCTGCGGTATCGTGCCGGCGGTGCTGGCCTATTACGACCGCTTTATCAAAACGGTGACGCCGGAAATCTATATGCGCTACTTCCTGACCGCCGGCGCGGTAGGCATATTGTACAAAATGAACGCCTCCATTTCCGGCGCGGAAGTTGGCTGCCAGGGGGAGGTGGGCGTGGCGTGTTCCATGGCTTCCGCCGGGCTGGCGGAGCTGCTGGGCGGCAGCCCGGAGAAGGTTTGCATTGCCGCTGAAATCGGCATGGAGCACAACCTTGGGCTGACCTGCGACCCGGTTGCTGGCCAGGTTCAGGTGCCCTGTATCGAGCGCAACGCGATTGCGGCGGTGAAGGCGATCAACTCCGCCAGCATGGCGATGCACCGCACCAGCGATCCGAAGGTTTCGCTGGATAAGGTCATCGATACCATGTTTGAGACGGGCAAAGACATGAACGCCAAGTATCGCGAAACCGCCCGCGGCGGGCTGGCGATTAAAGTCGCGGTCTGCGAATCCTGACGTTTGCTCACGCCGCCTGCGCCGCAGGCGGTTTTTTCGGCCATTCTTTGCCCGCGCGGCTATCTCAGCCGGCGGGCGATTTCCCCCACCAGGCTAGTTTTTTTCCTCTGCTTCCGCCGGCGGAAAAGACCAGACAACGCTGTGAGATGCTGACGAGGTGTACCATTCGTTAATGGTGGCGTTCGCGTCGCTGGCCTTTTCGGCAACGGCGCATTTCTCTTTTGGCGGCTGCGCTTTTTTGCGAATACGGATACGGGGAGGGGCGGTGGCGTTGATTTGCGCATTAAAAGTACGAATGTGCGAATCGAATAAAACGGACTCCAGCTGATGCAAACGATCCAGACCGCGCAATATTCCGATTAGCGTGCTCAGGGTAACAGATTCACCTAATTCTACGCGTTTGATGGTTGCTGCGCCGACCTGCGCACGTTCGGCGAGTTCAATTTGGGAGAGCCCGAGCTGCATACGCGTTTCTTTAATTCTGCGGCACAGTTCAGAGATAATTTCGCTATCGGACATGGTACTGAAACGCATCTTGCTGCCTCTACTGCTTAATAAATCATTACGAATTATTTAACAGGCTAATTTATAAATAAAGTGAATAATTCCTTTTTTGCGAGAGTAATAACACTGTTTTTTTATTTAACAAAGTAGCTACAAAAAGAGCAGGGTAAATAAATAGCGGGAATTGAATAAGATAGTCAAAAAGCGGAGAGGACTTTTAATTTATTTTCAGCGCGGGCAGCGCCTCTCACGCCAAATGCGGATCGCCCGCCGGGCGAAAAATAAGGATTGTGTTCCGTGAGGGAGATCGCTAACCTGAGGCTCCTTGTGTTGCCCGAAAATCGTTCTGACATAAGGACCCTGCTATGAACACTCCCCTGCGTATTGCCCTGGTTGGCGACTACAACCCTGACGTTGTCGCTCACAAAGCGATTCCCCTGGCCATCGACGATGCTGCTGCCGTGCTGGAGCTGCCTCTGCGCTATGACTGGCTGGCAACCAGCGATATCCACGATGCCGAAGCGCTCGCCGACTACGACGCCATCTGGGTGGTTCCCGCCAGCCCCTATAAAAATGCCGCCGGCGCGTTTATCGCGATCCGCTATGCGCGCGAAAACAGTATTCCGTTCCTCGGCACCTGCGGCGGTTTTCAGCACGCGATCGTTGAGTATGCGCGCAACGTCCTGGGCTGGCAGGATGCGGCGCATGCGGAAACGGATAGCGAAGGGCGAATGGTGATTGTGCCGCTGAGCTGCTCGCTGGTGGAGAAAACGGCGGCGATTGAGCTGCGCGCGAATACGCTGATTGCCCGCGCCTACGGCCGCGACAGCATCGAAGAGGGCTATCACTGCAGCTACGGCATTGCCGAGGAGTTTGCCCGCGAGCTGGAGCAGGGTGACCTGCGGGTGACCGGCTGGGACGAAGAGGGGGATATTCGGGCGGTGGAGCTGGTAACGCATCCGTTCTTTGTCGCGACCCTGTTCCAGCACGAGCGCAACGCGCTGGCCGGAAGTCCGTCGCCGCTGGTGCACGCCTTTTTACGCGCCGCCAGCCAATAGCGCGCTCTGACCTCCGCCACGATCCCGGAACGCCGGGGCCGTGGCGGAGGTAAAAAAGAACGTTAGCCGTTAATCTCCCTGGCGCGACCGGCAAGGGCGCCGAATATGGCCATCACCACGGCGGTCAGCGCTACGGCGATGAGCGGAATATGCCAGTCGCCGTTGGCATCATGAATTTTCCCCATCACCGGCGGCCCGCAGGCGGCCAGCAGATAGCCAACGGCCTGCGCCATGCCGGAGAGGGCCGCCGCCTGGTGCGCCGAGCTGGCGCGCAGGCCGATAAAGGTCAGCCCCAGAATCATCGTCGCCCCGGAACCGAAACCAAAGATCAGCGTCCAGAGAACCGCCTGCCCCGGCGCCAGCCACAGCCCGGCCGAGCTGACGGCGCACATCAGCGCCACCAGCACCGCGATACCGCGCTGGTCTTTCAGGCGGTGCAGAATCAGCGGGATCGCGAGACCCGGCGCGGCGGTGGCCAGCTGAAGCAGACCGTGCAGGGAGCCGGCCTGCGCTTCGCTATAGCCGAGGCTCTGCAAAATGGCCGGCAGCCAGCCGATTATCACGTAATACACCAGCGAGTTAATGCCGAGGAACAGCGTCACCTGCCAGGCCAGCGCCGAGCGCCAGATCCCGCGGTTGTGCAGGGCGCCTGACGCGGTCAGCGGGGCGGCGGCCTCTTTGCGCGACTGCGGCAGCCAGATGAACAGCGCCAGCAGCGGGAAGACCATCAGCATCAACAGCGCCCCGCGCCAGCCAAAGCCGGCCAGCGCCAGCGGGACCACCATGGCGGAGCCCAGCGCCGCGGCGGCCCCCATGGTGAGCGAGTAGGCGCCGGTCATTTTAGCTACGTGCTGCGAAAAATCGCGCTTGATTAAGCCCGGCAGCAGCACGTTGCCTAACGCAATCCCGCAGCCTATTACGGCCGTTCCGCCAAACAGCATGGCCGCGGAAGGCAGCGAGCGCAGGCCGATGCCGAGGCAAATCAGCCCCAGCGCGATCAGCAGGCTGCGCTCGATACCAAAGCGGCGGGCAACGCCTGCCGCCAGCGGCGAAACCAGGCCAAAGGCCAGCAGCGGCAGGGTGGTTAACAGCCCGGTTTGGGCGGTGGTCAGCCCGTACTCCGCGCGAATGGCATCGAGCAGCGGGGCGGCGCCGGTAAAGGTCACGCGCAGCGTGGTGGCGATAAATAAAATACCGGCAATCAGCAGCAGATTACGGCGGCCGGCAGAAGGAAGAACAGAACTCATGGCTATCTCAAACGAGTAAACAGGGAGGCTACAATAGCGCGTTTGCCGAATGTTTAAATCAAGCTAAAATGACAGATTATCGCTAATATCGGACAATCTGATGATTGGATTAAATCTTGACGGCTATGACCCGGACAGCGGGCACGAGGCGGCTCTCGCGTTCCATATTCGGGTGGTGGAGGACGAGCAGTTTATTCCGCGCCACCAGCACCGCAAGGGGCAGCTGATCCTCGCGCTGCACGGCGCGCTGACCTGTGAGGTGGAAAGCGGAATGTGGATGGTGCCGCCGCAGTATGCGGTGTGGGTACCGGGCCAGCAGCCCCATAGCAACCGCGCGACGCCGGGGGCGCGGATCTGCTTTTTATTTATCGAGCCGGGAGCGGCTCCGATGCCGCAGCGCAGCTGCACGCTGAAGATCTCTCCGCTGGTGCGGGAGCTGATCCTGACCCTTGCCGGGCGCAGCGCGACCGAGAGCGAGGCTCCCGCCACCCGACGGCTGGTGCAGGTGCTGTTTGACGAGCTGCCGCAGCAGCCGGAGGAGCATCTGCAGCTGCCGGTTTCCGCGCACCCGAAAATCCGCCAGATGGCGGAGCTGATGGCGGTAGCGCCGGCACAGTGGCAAACCCTCGGACAGTGGGCGGCGGAGTTCGCGATGAGCGAGCGCAACCTGGCGCGGCTGGTGGTTCGCGAAACCGGCCTCAGCTTTCGCCGCTGGCGCCATCAGCTGCAGCTGATCCTCGCGCTACAGATGCTGATCCGCGGGCAAACGGTGCAGCAGACCGCGCACGGCCTGGGATATGACTCGACGACCGCCTTTATCACCATGTTCAAAAAGGGCCTCGGCCAGTCTCCCGGACGCTATCTTGCCAGCCTGACTACGACTTTCCGATAAACAGCGAGATGATCCCCGCGGCGATCAGCGGGCCGACGGGCACCCCGCGGAACAGCGCGACGCCGAGGACGGTGCCCACCAGCAGTCCGGCGACCAGCTGCGGCTGCGAGCCCATCAGCGAAATGCCGCGCCCGCCGAGCCAGGAGACAAACACCCCGACGGCGATAGCCAGCAGCGACTTCCAGTTCACGAACGAGTGCAGCAGCGTCGAGGGCGGCAGGGTACCGCTGGCGATAGGCGCCATCACGCCGATGGTTAAAATAATAATACCGATCGTCAGCCCCTGTTTTTCAATCCACGGGAAAAAGACGTTGAGCGGCGTAACGCGCACGATAATCAAAACCAGGATAGAGATTGCCACGGTGGTGTTGTGGCTGATAAAGCCGAGCGCGGCCAGCCCCAGAAGAACGAACAGGGTGGTATCGAACATGTCAGGAGATCCTTGCCAAAATAATAAGCCCGTCTACTTTACGCATAATAGCGTGAATAAACAGGCTTATTTATCATGCCGGCGCGCTTTCTGCTGATGGCCTGGCGCGGCAGAGATGGAGAACCCTCAGGCTTCCCGGCGAAAGGCAACCAGCTCGGGACGGGCGATACGCAGATAGTCTGCCGTATTGAGGATAATTGAGCGGTCCAGCCGCCCGGCGTTAAAGGCGATTTCGCTGAAGTTCTCGAACAGCAGCGGGTCGGCCACCAGGCGCAGCGCCGGATGGAAGCTGAAAGGGGGAATGGCGCCAAAAACGCAGGCCGTCAGCGCATCGACTTCGGCGGGGCTGGCCAGCGAGGCTTTGCTGCCGCCAACGTGCAGCGCCAGGCGCGCGAGATCGGCCTGCTGGTCGGCGGCGAGGATCGCCAGCAGGTGCTGATTGACGCCGTGGCCTTTCACCTTGCAAACCAGCGCCTTCGCCCCTTGTCCGAGCGCGGTGCCGCGAATTTCAGAAACGGCCTCGCATTTCCCCATCGCCTCATGCTCGACCAGCCGGTAGCGGGCCTGGCGCTCGTCGAGCAGCGCCAGCAGCAGTTGGTGGGTGTTCGGTTTTTCAGGTGCGTTCATGCGCGGTTCTCTCCGGGGATAAAACCGCCAGTCTAATCCTCCCCGTGGCGAATGAAAACCGTTGGCGAGCGCCGCATTCTTCCACATTAAATCCATATTTCACTCATTTTATCTGCGTATCGATATGCTGGAATAGTGAAACGTATTACTATCCTTGCGCTGCTTAAAGCGAAAGGAATTTATTAATCAAGCGAACTTTTCTCATTTTCTTTAGTCCTTAATCAGACTAACGAGGTGCTGTTGATAGTGGTAACGAGGTTATGATGATGGAAAACGCAGCGGTGCAGGTATCCCCCCGGAAGTTCAAAAAAATAAGGGAACTGAACAGGCGTCGTAATTATTTTATTAAGAAAGTCCGCAACCTGATGCGTGTTTATATTGCAAAAGCGTTTTGGGACCAGCATACCCGTCGTGAGGCCGACTTCGGCTCGGCGAAAACCGTGCTGCTGATGCGCAACGAAGGCGCCGTTGGGGACGTGGTCGTCGATTCCGCGCTGGTGAAATGCCTGCATGAATCGGGCTATACCGTGGATTTCCTGCTGACCAAATCGAATAGCCAGGTGATGCGCCATAACCCGCGGATCCGCCATATCTATGAGGCTGATAACGTCGACTCCGCCGCTTTTCTGCGGAAATTTACCCACAACGTTCCTCAGTCCGTTATTAATGAGCTGGCAAATAATAAGTACGATATCGTTATTGACCCCTCTTTGTTTGATATGCCCGTACACCGAATGCTGCTGCTTCGACAAATAAAAGCAAAAGCCGTACTCGGTTTTAATAAATGGCCATCTATTAACCATTACACCACCTCGTTTAAATTTGATTGTGAAAACTGGCATGTCAGCAAAACCTTTGATTTTATTGCTGAGCATATGCAGCTGGATAAGAAACATCTCGGGACCTACGACCTGCATATTCCGCAGGATGTCCACCAGCAGGTTCGCCAGCATCTGGCCGCTATTGAGGGGCCCAAAGCGGTGGTGAACATTTTTGCCGGCCATCAGGACCGCAGCCTGTCGCAGGAGCAGCTGTCGGCGCTGATCGCCAGGCTGCAGGCGGAGTATCCTCGGGTCAACGTTATTCTGCTCGACCATCGCAACGAAATTCGCATTCCGCTTGCGGAAAAGGTGAGCGTCAATCCGTTTAAAACCCTGCACCACGCGATGGCGCTGATTGCCGAAGCCGACCTGGTTATCTCGCCGGATACGTCGATCGTGCACATGGCGGCGGCGTGGAAGAAACCGCTGGTTGCGGTCTACAAAGATGTGCAGATGAACAACCGCCTGTGGGCGCCGGGGTACGACAACGCCCGGCAGATCATCGTTAAATGCGGCAAGGTGCACCAGCAGCACGATCTTGCCGACCTGATCGTCGCGCAGATCGATCCCCAGGTGCTGAAGAGCCGCTAGGCGCAGCACCGATTCGGATTGCGGCCCCGCGCTAAAGACGGCGCCGGATCCGAAGCCCGCCACGGGATGCTCACGCCGCCGGTTTTAGCACGCGCCCGGCGACCGCAACCGTCGCGGGGCGCTATACCCGCTCGATCCTCGCCGGTAGCCCCTGACGTACCGCCGCGCCGGAGACCCAGTCCAGCCAGGTATTACTCACCCTGCGGGTCGGGTCCGCAAACCCCAGATCGTTCAGGTTCACCCCCGATCCTACCTGCGGGCTAAACGACAGCGGTTCGCCGTCCAGCGTATGCTGCGCCGCCCCCAACTCCCGATGTCCGTAGCCGTGCTCGATAGCGATAACCCCCGGCATCACGCCGTGCAGCAGGCTGATCCCCGCCTCTACCTCGCCGCCGGGGGTGATAATGCGCACCCTGTCGCCGTGCGCCACGCCGAAACGCTGGCCGTCGAGGGGATTCATCGCCACCAGGTTGAGCGGCTTAAGGTGGTGCTGCCGGGGGATCGTCGTCGAGGCGCTGCCCATGGTGTTCGACTTAAAGGAGATAAGCTTCAGCGGCCACTGCCTGGGCGGAAAAAGCTCATCGATAGCGCGGCCGTCGGAGAGCCTGGGCGGATACCACGTCGGGCAGCCGCTGTAGCGCTCGCCGGTAATAGCGTGACGATGGGCGGCCACCTCCGCGTTCCAGATCTGCAGCGGTTTTTCCCAGCTAGTGCCTATCTGGTTGCCGCTGCGCCCGCTTTTGTCGGGGGCGAAACGGCCCCCGCGCGAGTAGATAAAGGCCACCCGGCTCACCTCATCGGATTTCAGCGTCTGCGCCATAAGCGGCAGAATACGCTCAACGCCGGTCAGGGTGAGGTCCTCCTGGATGGCCTCGGCGACCGGGGTTTTGCCCATAAACGCGATGTTGGCAGCCATGCGCAGGTAGTAATCCTCGGCGCGATTCAGCGGGTAGCTGTTGCCCTCGGCGTCGGTAATCGCACGATCGCCGAACCCCGGCAGATCCAGGCGCCGGGCGACCGCGATGCAAAAAGACTCCATCGAGATCGGCTGACCGTCGGCGCTACGCGCGGTCGCCGACGGAACAATGGGCCAGCGCGCGGTGCTGGCTTTGCTGGCAACCCCGGCCCACGGGGCGCTGAATCCCCAGCTTTCGAAATTATGCGTATCCGGCACGATGTAATCGGCCAGGGCGGTGGTTTCGTTCATAAAGGCATCAATGGCGATAAACAGCGGCAGGCGCTGCGGATCCTTGAGCTTCTCCTCCGCCACGGCCCGCAGGCCAGGAATGCCGTACAGCGGGTTGGTCATGTTGGAGATCCACGCCTTCAGCGGATAAGGATACCCCTCCAGCGCCGAGCTCAGCAGCTCGGTCAACTGCCCGGCAACGAACGGGTACCACGGGGCCTTCGCCGGGAAGGGGGAGATCCCGGCCGCCACCTTGTCGCGGTACTCTTCGGAGGATTCATACGCCGTTTTACTGCGCGCAATGCTCAGCCCTTTGGGCTTCACCTTGCCAGGGAAACTCTCCAGATTGTAGCGCGGGCCGTCGGTTGCACCGTTGAAGCGGCCGCCGCCGACGAAGACCCCGCCCTGCAAGCTAAGGTTGCCAATTAGCGCGTTGAGCATCATCACCGCCCAGGCGTTGTAAAAACCGTTGCCTGCCATCATCCCGCCGTGGGTGATAACCGCCGCCCGGCGTCCGTGGCGGGTAAAGGCATCCGCCAGAGCGATGATTTTTTCCTCCGGCACGCCGCACCGCTGGCCGTATTGCGCCATCGTCAGCTTTTCGGCCGACTCTTTCAGGCAGAGGAAGCTGCTTTTCACCGTCACTTCGCGCCCGTCGGCAAGCGTGACCCGGCGGGAGACCAGCAGCTGCGCGCGCGGGCAGGTGGCGGCGGAGACCAGCTCGCCGGCCTCGTTAACGACCACCGGCTCATCGGCGCCGCCGGCGCTCAGATGGGCGAGAGTTAAATGCTGTCCTGCCAGACCCGGGATCTCATCGGTTATCACCAGATGGCTGGCGTTGGTGGTGCTTTTTTCTCCGGCCTGGCGCATCGCCTGCGCGCCGGGCATCGCCAGATAATCGGCGTTAAAGCGCTGGTTTTCGATTATCCAGCGGATCATCGCCATCGCCAGCGCCGAATCGCTGCCGGGGATCACCGGCAGCCAGCGGCCGCGATCGTCGGCCATCACCGTGGTCAACGGCAGCGCCGGAGCGACCACCACGTAGCGAAAGTCGCTACGCAGGCGGGCGCTGGCGAGCTGCCTCGCCTGGCGCTTAAAGGGGTTGCCGGACTGGGCGGGGGAGGTGCCTATAAACAGCGCGAACTCAACGTGCTCCCAGTCGGGTTTCACGTGCGGGTTTTTATCCAGATCGCCCATCAGCGCACCGGAGCCTGCGCGGTAGGCCAGGCCGCAGTATGAGCCGTGGGCGCCAAAGTTTTTGCTGCCAAAGCTGTTCAGCGCAAAGCGGCGTAGAAAGGTATCGCGACCGTCGTCGCTGGTATTGGTGACCAGCAGCTGGTTGCTTTTGGGGCCGAACCCGGGATGCTGCGGGTCCACCGGCGTTGTCGGGGCATGGATGGCGCGCAGGCCCTCAACGTGGCCCTCGCCAAACAGATCGCCGCCTTCCACCACCTCGTGGATCAGCTGTTTAAAACTGATGCGCTGCCATCGGCCTTCGCCGCGTTTACCTGCGCGCTTCATCGGTTGCAGAATGCGCAGCGGGCTGTAGAGCCCTTCCAGCAGCGTTGCGCCCCGCGCGCAGGCGGTGGAGCGGCCGTCGAGGCCGCTTTCGCCCGCCAGCTGCTGCATTGCGCTGGCAAAAGGAACCGCCGAATCTACGTGCTGCTCGTGCGACAGCGGATGATAGGGGTTGCCGGCAATGCGCAGCGCCTTATGGCTTTGACGATCGACGCGAACCCGCACGCCGCACTGGGTCCAGCAGCCGAAGCACTGGGTCATGGAGATGACCTGCTGCGGGTTTTGCTGCCAGCGGGGCCGCGCGTTCGCTTCAGGGATCAGCGCATTGCCAAAGATGCGGTCGCGGGTGATTTTACCGGACGTGCCGTTGAGCAAGCCGTCGAGGGCGCGTCTGGCAACCTCCCGATAGCTGAGGGCGAAGGTTGCCATACCGCCGACGGCCAGGCCGACTTTGAGCCACTGGCGACGGGTTAAATTAGCCATGTTGCACTCTCCTTGCGAGGCCGTTTACGGTTTCGCGCACAATAATCAGCAGCGCCACCCACAGGCCAAATGTGCCGAGGATCGCCAGCCAGCCGTCGGTGCCGGCGGGCAGGGTATAGGGATTAAACCCGGCGTTGAATTTCGGAATCCT
This sequence comes from Klebsiella terrigena, assembly GCF_006539725.1. GTDB lineage: Bacteria > Pseudomonadota > Gammaproteobacteria > Enterobacterales > Enterobacteriaceae > Klebsiella > Klebsiella terrigena. The sequence continues at coordinate 336,823 of NZ_BJNO01000002.1, forward strand.
TTGTACCTGGATAAGCAGCGTCCAGCGGATCAGCCAGCACAGCGCCATCGCCACGACCGCCAGCGCCCCGCGCGCGTGCAGCGCCAGCGGACGGCGAAGCGCGAGGCCGCAGCAGGCCAGCGATGCCGCCCACAGCAGCGCCCAGCCGGCGGCGTAGCCCCTCGCCGACGGTGAGACCGCCAGCCACTGACGAATGGCGTGGCCGGAGAGCGTGTCGCCGCTGAGCCAAATGATGACCACCGCAGCCAGCAGGATCAGGGCCGCGAGCTGCCGCTGCGCCAGCCGCCGCTGCAGGTGAAAATCATCCCCCGCGGCCACCGCTATCAGGCTGAAAAAGGCCTGCAGCGCGCTGAGGAACATCACGACGGGCAGGGCGTAGCTGAACCACACCGGGCGGGCCAGCACCACCGATACCTCGCGGCCGGTGTAGAGCAGCAGACCGACCGCCAGCAGGGCGCTGGCGAGGGCTAACCATTTTGTGACGATGTAACTTTTACGCCACAGCCGCTGCGCCAGCAGCGCGAGGAACCACAGCCCGAGAAACAGGGTAAACAGCGGTAAAAACAGGGCTCCCCACGGCATCCACGACCACGGAGTGGGCCAGGCATAAAAGTGCCAGAAGCGGGCGGTCTGATGGAGATCCGCGGTGAGCGCGAGCGGGGCGGTTATCGCGCAGGTCAGGGTAATCAGCAGCGTCAGGTATTCCAGCTTTTCGCTGCTCCCGGCGCGCCAGCGCAACGCGCAGGCAAACAGCGCCCCGCAGGCGGCAATGCCGATAAAAAAGAAATACTGCACTGCCCACGGGAGCCAGCTCACCTCCTGCGGCTGGGTCAGAACCTCTGCAATCAGCGCTGAATGCGACATTTAAACCTCCTGCCAGAGAGCGGGCTGCGCCCGTCCCATCAATGGGCTAACAAACGCCGCGTCCAGCCCCAGATAGAACACGTGGGGGGCGGTGCCGTTCTCCGGTTTCAGCACCCTGATGTCGTCGTGATGCTGGTGAAGCATCTGCGCGATGCGGCTGTGCGGATCCTTGATATCGCCGATGATGCGTGCCCCGCCCACGCAGGACTCCACGCAGGCGGGAAGCAGCCCGGCCTCAAGGCGGTGGACGCAGAAGGTACATTTATCGGCGGTTTGCGTCTCATGGTTAATAAAGCGCGCGTCGTAGGGGCAGGCCTGCACGCAGTAGGCGCAGCCGACGCAGCGGGTGTTGTCCACTACCACGATCCCGTCCTCGCGCTGAAAGGTCGCCTGCACCGGACACACCGGGACGCAGGGCGGGCTATCGCAGTGGTTGCACAGGCGCGGCAGCAGCACGTTGGTCACCTCATCCGCCAGCCGCACCTGATACTGATTGACGTGGGTACGAAACTCCCCCTGCGGAGTCTGGTTTTCTATCGCGCAGCTGACGGTACAGGCCTGGCAGCCGATGCAGCGGCGCAGATCGACCAGCATCGCGTAGCGCCGCTGCGCAGACCCGCCGTGACGCTCCGGCGACAGGGGGAATTTTGCCTGCGCCAGCGGCACCAGCGAGGCGCCAGCGGTCAGAACGCCCAGCTGCTGGAGAAACTGCCGTTTACTGCTGTCCATATTTTCTCCCCTCACGCGGCAACAACGAAACATGGGTCACGCCGTTGGTTTACGTATGATGAATAAACAATGTCGATGATTTACAGTGTAAAAATCGCCGCCGGGCGGCTCTATTGTGGTTAACCACATACCCGGCGGCTTGTTGATCTAAAACAACATAATCGGCATGGATGATGGGGTGAGAGAGAAAACGGTGAGATCTCTGGCGTTACTGGGGCTGGCGTGGCTGCTGAGCGGCGCGGCGTGGGCGGGGTCATGGCAGGTGGGCGTCCTCGCGATGCGCGGAGAGGAGGCCACGCGCGGCCACTGGCTGCCGCTGGAGGCACAGCTCAATCAGCAGCTGCCGGGCGAACGGTTTCATATTCTGCCGCTGGATTTGCCGCAGATGCAGGCGGCGGTGAGCAGCGGCAGCGTGCAGTTTGTGGTGACCAACCCCGCGCAGTTTGTGCAGCTGAACAGCCACGCGTCGCTGCGCTGGCTGGCCTCCCTGCGCTCTTCGCCCGCAGCGGGCAACGTCACCGGCAGCGCGATCCTCGTGCGCCGCGACGGCGGGATCGCCGCCGTTCATGATTTGATCGGCAAAACGGTGGGCGCCATCGACCCGCTGGCTTTCGGCGGCTATCTGCTGGGGTACAAGGCGCTGAGCGATAGCGGCCTGCGCCCCGAGCGCGACCTTCGCCTGACGTTTAGCGGCTTTCCCGCCGATGCGCTGATCTATCTCCTGCGCGAAAAGGCGATCGACGCGGCGATTGTCCCGGTGTGTCTGCTGGAGAAAATGGACCACGAGGGGCTGATAAATAAAAGCGATTTCGTCGCCCTGATAAAGCGGCCGACCGCCATTCCCTGCTTAACCAGCACGCCGCTCTATCCCGACTGGTCGTTTGCCGCGCTGCCTGCGGTGAGCGATGCCCTCGCCGACAGGGTCACCCGCGCGCTGTTTAATGCGCCGCAGCAGGCGGCATTTCACTGGGGGGCCCCGGCGTCTACCGCCGAGGTTGAGGCCCTGCTGCGTGAGGTGCAGCAGCATCCGCAGCAGCGGCGTCTGTGGCTGGACGTTAAAAGCTGGCTGATTCAGCATCGGCTGCTGATGGGCTCCGCGGCGCTGGCGCTGCTCCTGCTGACGCTGAACTACGTCTGGGTGATGCTGCTGGTGCGCCGGCGCGGCAGGCAGCTTGAGCGTAATGGCGTCCAGCTGCGCCAGCAGGAGCAGGCGCTGGCGACGGCAAGGCAGATGAGCGTGCTGGGGGAGATGACCTCCGGTTTCGCCCATGAGCTGAACCAGCCGCTTTCGGCTATTCGCCATTACGCGCAGGGCTGCGCGATCCGTCTGCAGGCCGAGGATCGGCAGCATCCGTTACTGCCCGCGCTGGAGCATATTGACCAGCAGGCGCAGCGCGGGGCCGATACCGTGCGTAATCTGCGCCGCTGGGTCAGCCAGGCGCAGGGAAACCCCGTCCCGACGGACGAGTGGGAGAGCATCGCCGTTGGCGATGCGCTGCAGCACGTCTGGCAGCTGTTAGGCATGGCGCAGCATTTTCCCGCGCTGGCGCTGCACAACGGAGCCCGCGGCGACCTGAGGATAACCCTGCCGCCGGTTCTGCTGGAGCAGGTGCTGGCTAACCTGATCCTCAACGCCGCGCAGGCGGGCGCCACGGCGGTGTGGCTTGAGGCGACTGGCGAAGCCGGCGGCCTGCGCATCACGCTGCAGGACAACGGGGGCGGAATTGATGACGCGCTGATGCAGCAGGTTTTCCAGCCGTTTGTGACCAGCCGCCGGGAGGGCATGGGGCTGGGGCTGGTGATTTGCCAGCGGCTGGTGCGCTACTGTCAGGGGGAGATAGCGATCGTCAACCGGGCGGCGCCCGACGGGCTGGCCGGAGCGGCTGTGATACTGGATTTCACCCATCGGGAGGAGAAGCGCGACAATGGCGATAATACATCTGCTGGATGATGACGTGGCGGTGACCCGCGCCTGCGCCTTTCTGCTGGAAAGCCTCGGCTACGCGGTGCGGTGCTGGGAGCAGGGCGAAAGGTTTCTGGCCGAGGCCGATCTGTATCAGCACGGCGTGCTGCTGCTGGATATGCGCATGCCGGTGCTGGACGGCCAGCGGGTGCATGAGGCCCTGCGACGGCGCGAAAGCACCCTGGCGGTGGTGTTTCTGACCGGCCACGGCGACGTACCGATGGCCGTGGAGCAGATGAAGCGCGGGGCGGTGGATTTTTTGCAGAAGCCCGTTTCGGCTCAGGCGCTGCAAACGGGGCTGGAACACGCGCTGGCGGTCTCTTCGACGGCGATCTCCCGGCGCCAGATAGTGAACTGCTATCAGCAGCTCACGGCGAAGGAGCGCCAGCTGCTTGGGCTGGTGGTAAAAGGGCTGATCAACCGCGAGATTGCCGAAGCGATGAGCATCGCCGTGCGTACGGTTGAGGTGCATCGCGCAAGGGTCATGGAAAAGATGCAGGCCGGCAGTCTCGCGGAGCTGGTCAGCAGGGTACAGGCCGTGCCCGATACCCTGCGCGGGGAGGCCACGGGGAGATAGCCCCGGCCGATCCGGCGGCGCGCGTGCTCAACCACATTCGGCAGCGGCCGATGAATTTACGCCTGGCGCAGCTCCCGCAGGGCGGAAAGCAGGTGCTGCGTCGAAAGCTCATTTTCACTCTCCCGCCAGGCTAATCCCAGCTCTCTCCACAGCGGCGGCTGTAAGGGGCGAATGGCGATGCGGCTATCGGCGGCTAGCTGGGTACCCGATTCAAGCGGCAGCAGCGTGGCGCCATAGCCGGCACCCACCAGACTTTTAATGGCATCGTTATAATCCAGCTTGATCCGCGGCGTGGGGCTATGGCCGGTATCGGCAAACCAGCCGTTGGTCAGCTGCGACAGGTGGGTGCCGGAGCCGTTGAGCAGCAGGGGCCTGGCAATCATCCATTCCGGGGTCACAAACTCCGGGGCCGTCCAGTCCGCGGGCAGGAACGCGACAACGGGGTCCCGCCGCCAGGCGTCAATCTTCAGGCCGCTGCTCCGGGGCTGCGGAAGCGCCACAATACCAATATCGAGCGAACCGGATTTCAGCTGCTCAAGGGTCTGCTGCGACGTCAGGATGGTGATATGCACGTCAATATGCGGATGGGACTGCGCCAGCTTTTCAAGGGCCTGGGGCAGGAGGTAAGCAATGGCGCCGGTGGAGGCGCCTAGTCGGACCTGGCCGGTGAGCCCCTGAGCCTGGCGGGATATATCGTCAAGCGCATAGGCGACGTCGGCAAGGAGCCGGCGGGCGTGGGCGACCATGTTCTCGCCAATGGCCGTCGGCCTGACTTTGCCCCGGGTGCGGGAGAGCAGCTTCGCCCCCACGCGGCCTTCGAGCTCGGAGATGTGCAGGCTGACCGTCGGCGGCGCCAGGTGCAGCTGCCGGGCGGCTTCGTTGAAGGAGCCGGTGTCGGCAATGGTGATCAGCGTGCGCAGCTGATCGAGATTGATCTCCCGCATTGGCATACCTCAGAAAAACTGAATTTGACGTTAGGATAATGCAACTTTACCAATACTTAAACCTGGCACAACATTCATGCACTGACGTTCTAACCGGTTTAAGGAAATGACGATGACTCACGTATTTATTGATGGCGAGCAGGGCACGACGGGTTTGCAAATCCACGACCGCCTGCGCCACCGTACGGATATTAAGCTCATGACTCTGCCCCCGTCCCAGCGCAAAGACCGGCGGCTTCGGGCGGAGATGCTCAACGGCTGCGATATCGCCATTCTGTGCCTGCCCGATGAGGCGGCGCGCGAGTCGGTGGCGATGCTGGAGAATCCGCAGGTGCGCGTAATCGATGCCAGCTCGGCCCATCGCACCGTCTCCGGGTGGACGTACGGTTTCCCGGAGATGAGCGCCGACCAGCCCGCACGCATCAGGGCCTCGAAGCGCGTCACTAACCCAGGCTGCTACCCAACCGGCGCTATCGGTCTGCTGCTCCCGCTGGTTAACGCCGGGCTGCTGCCCGCTGATTACCCCGTTTCCATTCACGCCGTGTCCGGCTATTCGGGCGGCGGCAAGGCGGCGATCGAGCTGTACGAGGGCGGGGAAGCGGGCTCCGGCCCTGCTTTTCAGGCGTATGGCTTAGGCCTCCGACACAAGCATGTTCCGGAGATTGCGCGCTACGCCGGGCTCTCAATGCCGCCGTTTTTCATGCCGGCTTACGGCGCCTACCGCCAGGGGATTATCCTCAGCGTGCCGCTTCAGCAGCGCCTGCTGCCTGAACATGCCGACGCGGCAGCAGTACATGCCTGCCTGACGCAGCATTATCGCCATAGCGAGCTGGTCAAGGTGCTGACGCCTGAAGCCGTCGGCGAGATTGAGCGTCTCGATCCCCAGCCGCTGAACGGTACCAACGAGATGGCGCTGGGCGTATTTTCCAATCCTGAGAGCGGGCAAATCCTGCTGACGGCGGTGTTCGATAACCTCGGCAAAGGGGCATCGGGCGCCGCGGTGCAAAACCTCGACCTGATGATCGGCGCCGCCTGACCGTCGCTGCAGCTTTTAGGGCTGCAGCCATTGACGCCTTCCCGCCACATCCTTTAGATGGCGTCGGGAGGGCTTGTCCGCCGGGGCGGAGATGATGGCGGGCGCCGGGATGACGTTATTTGGCTACGCTAAATCCAGACATCATTTTTTGCAGTTCGCTCTCCCCCTTCATGGCCGGTATTCACTATGCCGCGGGGTTCGATAAGCATGATTTTTGCTTCAGCTTGTGCGTAGGTTTTATGTTCGATTCCGCGCGGAACAACGTACATTTCGCCCGCATTCACCGCCACTTCGCCATCACGGAAATAAATTGTCAAAACACCGTCGATGACAATAAACACCTCATCGGTTTCCGGATGAGCGTGCCAGACAAAGTCGCCGAGGATTTTGACGACCTTAAACTGATAATCATTCATCTCCGCAATGACTTTGGGCTGCCATTGCTCGGTGATAAGCGAAAGCTTATGTTCAATATTAATCGGTTGCTGCATTTTCAGACTCCTCATGTAAGAAGAGTCGAGCATAGTGAATCCCACAAAGGATAGATTGAACGATCGTGCAGGCTGCCTTATACGTTTTTAATGAACCGCAGCCAGCGGCCGGGAGAAACGCCAAAGTTGCCGATAAACTGGCGAGTCATATGGCTTTGATCCGAAAAACCGCAATCAACGGCAATATCCGCCAGGTTTTTGCCCGTTAACATCAGCCTTTTGCACTGTATCAGCCGACGCATCGTCACGTATCTGTACGGGCTGGTGCCGAAGAGGGCGCGAAAGTCGCGGCTGAGGCTCCAGCGATCTTTTCCGCTGACAAAGGAGAGCTCATCCAGGGTAATAGGGGTGTCAAAACGGCAGTGGATGTACTCTCTTGCCCGCTCCGCCGCCGGATAGTCGTAAACTTTTCGTCTGGAATGCTGCCCTCCTACCGCCGCAAGCGTGTGGGCCAGATCGTAAAGCGCATCGTCTTCTTCAAGAGTTTCAAACGACTCATCCATCGCCTTGAGTAAGGGCTGAGTGGCGGCAAATAGCCGCGGGTCGGTAGAGAGTCCGTCCGCGATAAAGGGTAATGGCCTGCCGCCAAGTATCTTTTGAACCAGCGCCGGCTCGATATAGATCATGCGATAGCGGAATCCATCCTCGGTCCCCGCCTCTCCGTCGTGGACTTCATCCGGATGCAGCACCATCGTCCCCCCAGGCAGGCTATGGCGCCGGCTGCCGCGGTAGCTGAAGCTCTGCACCCCGGAGAGCGTGCGGCCGATAGCGTAGGTATCGTGCCGATGCGGCGAGTACCCATGGCCGCTAAAAAAAGCTTCAATGCGCTCTATTTTCGCCGCAGAGTGGGCCGGTTTGACCCAGTCTTTTAAGCCTTTAATGTGTGACATCAGGACACGCCTTCGCCTGGCAAAACGGTGAGCCCATTGTGCAACAGCCTTGCGCTTGCGCAAAGCGGACTGTTCGGCAGGCGGCTGAAGATGGCTACGCCATCCAGTCGCCGATAAGCTCCCCGTACAGCCGCTCGGCCTCCTCCAGCCGGCTGAGCAGGCAGTACTCGTCGGTCTGGTGGGCCATCGACGGCTCGCCGGGACCGAGAATAATGCACGGCGGATTACCCAGCGCGGGCAGCAGCAGGGAGGCGTCGGTAAAGTAGGGCACCACCCGCGGCGTCAGCGGCATATCGTGCAGCGGCTGGCAGCGCTGATAAACCTGGGCTATCCATGCGTGCCGCGCTTCGCTCAGCACCGCAGGCAGATCGACCAGGGTGGTAAGCGTTACGCTCTCGCCAAGCAGCGCGCTCAGCCGCTGTCGAATGACGGCGTGCTGTAAATTGGGCGCGCTGCGGATATCGACATCAAAGCACGCGCGGTCCGGCACGGAGTTAATATTGAGTCCGCCCTCAATGCGCCCGACGTTGAGCGTGGGCTGCTTCATCAGCGGATGCGGCGCGCCTGGCGAAAAATGACGAATCTTACCCAGCGCATCCGCCGCCAGATAGATGGCGTTAATCCCCAGCTCCGGCATCGCGCCGTGGGCGGTTTTGCCCCGGGTTTCAGCGCGCAGCCACAGCGCGCCTTTGTGCCCGATAACCGGGTAATTGGCGGTAGGTTCACCGACGATCAGCGCGCCAATCTCCGGCAGCGTGCCGGAGGCGATCAGCGCCCGCGCGCCGTCGCAGCCGGTCTCTTCCCCGCCGGTGATCAGCAGCACCGCGCCGCGCCCGGCGAGGATCGCCTCCCGCCGCTGGACGCAGGCGACGGCAAACGCCGCTATCGCCGCCTTCATATCGCTGGACCCTCGCCCGTAAAGCCGGCCGTTCTCAACCTGCGAGCCGAAGGGATCGAAGCGCCACTGCGCATTGCCGAGCGGCACGGTATCGAGATGGCCGGTAAAGGCCAGCGGCTTACCCGCCGTCGCCCCCGACAGCCGGGCAATCAGGTTGCAGCGCCCTTCGCCGAACGACGACAGCGCAACCTCGAAGCCGCTATCGCGCAGCCAGTCGGCAAAAAAACGCATGCAGTCGGCTTCGTTTCCCGGCGGGTTGATGGTGTTAAAGCCCAGCAGCCGCCGGGCCAGTTCGCGGGTAGCGTTCGCCATCAGCCGCGTTCCGTCAGCCAGTCGAGGCAGTTAATCCACAGCTGGCGATAGCCGGGCCATTGCGCAAACTCCTCGGGCAGCCAGTGGGCGGACATATCGCTGGTCCACACCAGCGAACGGCCCTGCTGATATTCGCGCACCGCCAGCAGCGGATGCCCGGTCCCGGCAACCGTCGCCAGCAGCCTGCCCTCCGGGTGCATTTCCACTTCGTTATAGCCCAGCAGCCACGGCCACTCGCCGGGAATATCGTTAAACAGGGCGTGGGATTCGGTGACTTCGGCGTAGCAGCCTTCCGGGGTTTCAATACGATCGTCCCACGCCAGGCAGCGCACCGGCAGAACCTTCTCCACCGCGGTATGGCGATAGCGCGCGCCGCCGTTTATCCCCTGGAAGCTGTAGTAGCCGCCAATCATCATCAGCGAGCCGCCGGCGGCAACGTAGTCATGCAGCAGCGTCAGGCGGTTGGCGGTGCGGCGGCTTTTCAGCCAGGTGTCGGGGTGCAGCAGCAGCGTGTTGGCGCCAATGTCCGACAGGATAATCGCATCCCACGCCTGCAGCTCTTCCTGGGTCAGCGGGAACTCGGTGGCCGCCGCGTGGGCCGGCATATAGGTGATGGCATAGCTGCTGTCGGCCAGCGCGGCCAGAAAATCCGTCGCGCCGGTGTGCCAGGTGGCGGTAGCAAACTGATCGAAGCCTTTAACGTGCGTTGAGGTGCTGGTCCAGGATTCACCGACCAGTAAAACTTTCTTCTTCATTATCACTTTCCTTTTTATCCGCCAAATACCCGCTGGGGATTGCCAATCATCAGGGTTTCAAGCTGTTCGCCGCTGACGCCGTGGCGGCGCAGGCGAGGAACGAAATGCTTGAGTATGTAGCCATATCCGTGACCGCCGTAGCGGGTGAGCATGGTCTTCAGGAAGACGTCCTGCGACAGCAAAATCTGCTGGATATAGCCGTCATCAATCAGCTCCCGGATGGCGCGGGCGTTCTCCTCGTCGGAGGGCGACTGCGCCGACTCATCGGCGTAGTAGTAGCTCATGCCGATCATGTCGTATTCGAGGAACGCCCCGCGCTGCGCCAGCTCGCGCTGATAGCGCTTGTCGGCAAAACTTGGGTTCATATGGCACAGGACCGTATGGCGCAGATCGGCCCCTTCCTGTTCGAGAATATCCAGCACCCGATGGCCCAGCCGCTCCCAGCCCGGCAGGTGGACCTCGATCGGCACGCCGGTCGCGGCGCTTGCCCGGCCCGCCGCGCGCAGGGACTTCTCTTCATCGGCGGTGAAGCGGCTGGAGACGCCGATCTCGCCGATCAGCCCGGCGATCACCTCCGGCTTCTCCTCCGCGCCGCCGAGATCGTAAATTAGCCGCTCGGTCAGCCGTTCGACGCTGCTGCTCTTCACCCACTCGGGGTGCGACGGCTCCAGATAGAAGCCGGTGCCCATAACAATGTTCAGGCCGGTGAGGCGAGCGATGCGCGCCAGCGCCAGCGGATCGCGGCCGATGCCGATATTGGTCGGATCGACCACCGTTTCCCCGCCCAGGGCGCGATATTTGGTCAGTTCTTCAATGGCCACGTCGACGTCAAACAGCTGGCAGTTGTCGCGGCTGATGAGCGGGTTCAGCGACAGCTCGCCGAGGTTTTCCATCTTCACCGGCATTTCGGCAAGGTGGCGATCGCTGCAGCAGCAGGGCGGTACCCATTTGCCGGAGGCATCCAGCAGAATATGCTCATGCATCAGCGTGACGCCCATCTCGCTGACCGGCAGCGGGCCGAGCACCGTCATCACGTAGCCGCTGCTGACGCCGACCGGCAGCGGAGTGGGGTGGCGAAAAATTGATCCTTTCATGAGCTATCCTTTCGCCGCAGATCGCGTGGGGTTAAGAATGCGGGTGTTGAGCCAGATAGCCAGCAGGATAATGGTGCCGGTGGCTATCTGGGTGTAGAACGGCGAGATATGCGACAGGATCAGCCCGTTCTGGATAACCGCAATCGACAGCGCGCCGAGCAGCGTGCCGATAATGGTGCCGAAGCCGCCAAACAGGCTGGTGCTGCCGAGGACTACGGCGGCAATCACCTGCAGCTCGAAGCCTTCCCCCTGGTTGGACGAGCCACTGCCGAGGCGCGCGGTAATGATCATGCCGGCCAGCGCGGCGGCCATTCCGCTGATGATGTACACCCGCATGGTCACCGCTTTGGTGTTAATCCCGCTGCGACGTGCGCCCTCGGCGTTGGCGCCGATCGCCGTGACGTAGCGGCCAAAGCGCATATGATTCAGCACGATATGCCCGATAACCAGGATCATAATGCCGATCAGCGCCGGCATCGGGATACCCACAACCCACGCGCGCCCGATAAAGGTAAACAGGCTGTCGGCGGGGACCGGGATCGAGTAGCCCTGGGTCACCAGCAGCGCGATGCCGCGGACCACGGCGAGGGTGGCGAGGGTGACGATAAACGCCGGAATGCCTTCATAGGCAATAAAGAAGCCGTTGATGGCGCCGACTAATCCGCCGAGCAGCAGGCCGCCGAGCAGCACCACCGGCCACGGTAAACCCCAGTTGTTGAGGGCGATGGCGGAGAGCGCGCCCACCAGCGCGAGGGTGGAACCCACCGACAGGTCGATGCCGCCGGTGGTAATCACCAGGGTCATCGCGGTCGCCACGATCAGCAGCGGGGCGCTCTGGCGAATGATATTCAGCCAGTTGGTCCCGGTAAGGAAGTTGCTGGTAATGAGTGAAAACACCACGCAGCAGAAGACGAAAAACAGCGCGATGCTAACCACGCCAGAGTGGTTATGCAGCAGGCGGCGCGGCAGCGAATGCTGGATCATGCGGGAGCTGCTTAAGTTCATGATACTCATCCTGTTACCTCAGTGTGCTGCCGCTGAGCGAGCGGTGAATTTTTCGCCCACGATCAGGTTTACGATATCGCTCAGGCTGGTGTCGGCTACCCGCCGGTCGGCGACGTTGGTGCCTTCATACATCACCATGATCCGATCGCAGACGAGGAACAGATCCTGCAGACGGTGGGTGATGAGAATGACGCTTACGCCGCGAGCCGAAACGCGACGAATAAGCTCCAGAACCGCCTCCACTTCCGCCACGGCAAGCGCGGCGGTGGGCTCATCCATAATCAGCACCTTGGGGTCAAAGGCCGCCGCGCGGGCGATGGCAATGGCCTGGCGCTGACCGCCGGAGAGGTTGCGGACCAGCAGGCGGGTATCGGGAATGGAAATCCCCAGCCCCTTGAGCATCTCCCGCGCGTCGGCGTGCATTTTGGCCTCGTCGAGGAAGGGGATGCCGAGCACCGATTTCATCGGCTCGCGGCCCATAAACAGGTTGCCCGCAACGTCAACGGTGTCGCACAGCGACAGGTCCTGATACACCATCTCGATATGGCAGCGGCGAGAGTCCGCCGGGTTAGTAAACTGGTGCTGTTCGCCGTCGATGCGGATAGTGCCGCTGGTGGGGATCACCGCCCCGGACAGCACTTTGGTCAGGGTTGATTTCCCCGCGCCGTTATCGCCCACCAGGCCCAGCACTTCGCCCGGAGCCAGCTCCAGGTTTACGCCGCGCAGGGAACGTATCGACCCGTAGGTCTTGGTGATATTGATCATCTCTACCCTTGGCGGGATAGTTTGTGGCTGCTGCATCCGATCGCTCCCATCGCTATTGCCGGGAAAATGTTTGCCGTCGTGGGTAAAAGACTCCATCCAACACGGTTTACACCCTTGTAAACCGGTTTACCTGCGGAGTGGAGCTTTCACAAGCACAGTCAGGTCAAACGCTATTTAAGATATTTGTTCGCCAGTAAGAACATTGCAGCATCCGTGCCAGGGCAGAAAAACCACAGCAGCCCCATCACTTAACCCTATGTAACAGAAAGAATTTATTAGCGGTTTATAAGTAAACCGGTTTACTGATTATAATAAAGGGATTTTAAGTTGAACGTTTTTTGCGCCAAAATTGGGCGCTTTTGCGCCATTTTGGGACGCGCTTAACAAATCTTGATCGAATCGCGGCCAATCCATTCCACCGGCAGGCGGGTTTCCGCCGGGATATTCTGCTCGTTATTCAGCAGGCGCAGCATGATGCTCACCGCGGTGCGGCCCAGCTCCCGCGCGGGCTGGCGGATGGTGGAGATGCGCGGCTGGGTAAAATCGGCATAGTTAGCGTCATCGAAGCCGACCAGCGACAGCGCCTCCGGCGCCTGTAGTCCGCAGGCGCGCAGCCCGTCGAGCAGGCCAAGCACCAGATAGTCGCTGGCGGCAAAGACGGCGGTGGGGCGCAGCGGCTGGCTGAACAGGCGCTTAAGCGCCTGCTGGCCGAACTCGCGCTGGTAGTCGCCGTACATGACCCACTCGGGGGGCCAGCTGAGGCCGGCCTGCTCCATGGCGGTGCAGAATCCCTGGTAGCGTTCACGCACGCTCATCAGCTTGTCCGGCCCGCCGACGAAGGCGATACGGCGATGCCCGGCGGCGATCAGCTTTTCCGTGGCAATTCGCCCGCCCTGGACGTTATCGGCAAAGACCTTCGGCACCTTGCTGCCGGGAATATCCTCATCCAGCAAAACGATGCGCTCGTGACGCTGAACCTCTTTACGCAGCAGGCCGTTATCGGGGCGGTTGGTGGTGAACAGCAGGCCGTCAACCTGGCAGGTATCCAGCCAGCGAATGAACTGGCACTCTTTTTCCGGGTTGTTGCGGGTGATGCACAGCACCAGGCTGTAGCCGCTGGTCGAAGCGGCCTCCTCGGCGGCGTCGGCCAGTTCGGCGAAGAAGGGGTTGGTGATATCGGGGAGGACCAGACCGAGGGTTTCGCTGCCCCCTTTGCTAAGGCGGCGTGCCAGGCTGTTTCCGCGATAGTCCAGCTCGCGGATCGCCGTTTCAATGCGGTCGATAGTTTCCTGCGGCAGCACGATATTGTTGTTCATATAGCGAGATAAGGTGGCCTTCGACAGTCCCGCCAGCTTTGCCACATCGGATAACAATACGCGTTTTATACTCATTTCCTGCGCCATTTCTGCCAGAGTCGGCTATCTGTAACATAGTTAAGCGCGGTCAATACAGCAATTTTTCCGCCCGCGGCGGCGCTAAATAAAGACTTGACAAAATTTAATCGGCGGAGAATTGTATAGGAAGTTTACCGCATCATCCGGGAAGTCATTCCCAAACCCGCTTAAAACATTCCAGTCGCGCACCGAAACGGACCGGTTGCCGGAATGCATCAAGCAGGTATTAGCCAAACGATCTGCGATCGTGCTGGCCAGATACGATATTTGCCCGCCAAAAAAATACTCCTTCTGCGTTCGCATCGCGGCGCGGAACTCTGCTGGCTATCAATTATTCCCGACGAGGATACTGATGATGTTATTTAACACCGGAAAACTGCGTTTTATTGCTGTTGCAACGTCTCTGCTGGCATCGCTTAGCTTTATTTCTTGCGCCAGTGCCGCCAATCCAACCTATGCGTTAGTGCAAATCAATCAGCAGGCGCTGTTTTTTAATCTGATGAATAAAGGCGCGCAGGATGCGGCCACGGCGAGCGGCAAGGATTTAGTTATTTTCAACTCCAACGATAATCCCGTCGCGCAGAATGATGCGATTGAAAACTATATTCAGCAAGGCGTTAAAGGCATCCTGGTTGCCGCCATCGACGTCAACGGAATTATGCCAGCGGTAAAAGAGGCCGCCGCCGCTAACATTCCGGTGATTGCTATTGATGCGGTATTACCGGCGGGGCCTCAGGCGGCCCAGGTCGGCGTGGATAATATCGAAGGGGGACGCATTATTGGTAAATACTTCGTTGACTACGTGCAGAAAGAGATGGGCGGTCAGGCGCGGCTGGGGATCGTCGGCGCCCTGAACTCGGCGATTCAGAACCAGCGGCAGAAGGGCTTTGAGGAGACGCTGAAAAGTAACCCGAAAATTACCATCGCCAACGTCGTTGACGGCCAGAACGTGCAGGATAAAGCGATGACCGCGGCGGAAAACCTGATTACCGGCAACCCGGATCTGACGGCGATCTACGCCACCGGCGAACCCGCGCTGCTCGGCGCGATTGCCGCGGTGGAAAACCAGGGGCGGCAGAAGGATATTAAGGTCTTCGGCTGGGATCTGACGGCGAAGGCGATTTCGGGCATCGACGGCGGCTACGTTACCGCCGTGCTGCAGCAGGATCCTGAGCAGATGGGGGCCCAGGCGCTGAAGGCGCTGAACACGATTACTTCGGGTAAAACCGTGCCGAAAACCATTCTGGTTCCGGCTACGGTGGTAACCAAAGCGAACGTGGATTCCTACCGCTCGCTGTTTAAGTAATCTTCAGGCATCGTCCGCCGCGAGCAGGGCGGCGAGCTCGTGGCCGTCGGGAAAGGCGCTGAACGTACCCCGACGGCTCACGGTGATGGCGGCCGCGCGGCTGGCATGAGCCAGCGCCAGAGCGTCGGGCGCCACGCCACGCCGCAGCGCGGATGCCAGCATAACGGCGAGAAAGGTGTCGCCCGCGCCGGTGGTATCAAGCGCCTCGGCGGCGGCGGCGGGAGAGAACCGGCGCTGGCCATCGCGAACCAGCCAGGCACCGGCGGCGCCCTGGGTAATGACGAGGGTGGGTACGCCGTAGGGCTGTAGCTGCTCCGCTTCCGACTCATTCACGACCGCGATATCGATGAGCGGCCACAGGAGGGAGAAATCAGGATTGACCGGCGAAGGGTTAAATACCGTGGTCATCCCGCGCGCTTTGGCGAACTGGAACAGGGCCCGGGTCTTTTCCAGCGAGAAATTACCCTGCTGCAGCACAATATCGCCCGCAGCGCCCTCTGCCAGATGCGGCAGAATATCATCGAGGCTAAAAGTATCGGCGGCAGCGGTAGTGGTAATAATGGCATTATCGCCATCGGCGCTATTTAAAATAATCGAGGTGTCGCTATGTTGGTTGAAATTTTCGACGGGTAGCAGCGTCAATGGTTCATTTATTAGCTGCTGGCGTATCCAGGCTCCGTTGCTGTCATTTCCCGTGGCCGCAATTAAGCGCGTATCTATACCGCAGCGGGATAATATAATCGCCTGATTCGCGCCTTTTCCGCCGAGATCCTGCGAAACTTTAATGCCATGAATCGAGGTGCCTTTTTTCGGTATATCCGAAATAGACCAGGTTTCATCTACGGTAATATTACCGATAACGTAAACACGCATAGTGTTCCCTTAACAGGATGGATAACATGACTTCTATATCAGCAGAAAAACCTAACGCAATACAAGATATTTTTTCTCGTCGCAAAGTGGTCATCGGTGTCATTCACTGTGACCCTTTTCCAGGTACGCCTAAATATCGTGGTAAATCAGTGAGCGCTATTATTGAAAGAGCGCTTCGGGATGCCGAAAATTATATTGCGGGGGGCGTTCACGGCCTGATTGTTGAAAACCACGGCGATATTCCCTTTGCCAAACCAGAGGATATTGGCCCTGAAACATCGGCGCTGATGGCGGTCATTACTGAGAAAGTTCGCGAGCGTTTCGGCGTGCCGCTGGGGATTAACGTGCTGGCCAACGCTGCGATTCCCGCGCTGGCGACCGCGCTGGCCGGCGGGGCCGATTTCGTCCGCGTAAACCAGTGGGCCAACGCCTATATCGCCAACGAGGGGTTTATTGAAGGGGCGGCGGCGAAGGCCCTGCGCTATCGCAGCCAGCTGCGTGCGGAGCATATTCGCGTCTTTGCCGACAGCCACGTCAAGCACGGCAGCCACGCCATCGTCGCCGATCGTTCGATTCAGGAGCTGACCCGCGACGTGGACTTCTTCGAGGCCGACGCGGTGATCGCCACCGGCCAGCGCACCGGCGATAGCGCCACCATGGAGGAGATCGATGAGATCCGCGCCGCCACCGAGCTGCCGCTGCTGGTGGGTTCCGGCGTGACGCCGGCCAATGTCTGCCAGATCCTCGGGCGCACGCAGGGGGTGATCGTCGCCAGCACCATGAAGGTGGACGGCGTCTGGTGGAACGATGTCGATCTGGCGCGGGTGAAGCACTTTATGTCGGTTGCTCAGGCCGTGCTGGAGGAGGCGTAATGGAGGACTTTAGCGAGCGCCTGCTGCGTGAACATCAGCCGGTCTGGCAGGCGATGCAGCAGCACCGCTTTGTGGTCGATATCGAGCAGGACAGCCTGCCGGAGTCGGTTTTTAACCGCTATCTGGTCTTTGAGGGCAACTTTGTCGCCACGGCGATTGCCATTTTTGCCCTCGGCGTCAGCAAGGCGCCGGATATTCGCCAGCAGCGCTGGCTGATCGGCGTCCTCAACGCGCTGGTGGACACCCAGATCGCCTGGTTTGAACAGGTGCTGGCCGAGCGCCGGGTTAATCCTGCCGACTATCCGGACGACCACCCCGGAGTGCGTCGCTTTCGCGACGGCATGCTGCGCATCGCCCGGGAGGGGAGCTATGAACAGATTATTACCCTGATGTTCGGCGCGGAGTGGATGTACTACTGCTGGTGCCGGCGGGTGAGTGAGGGCCGCCAGAGCGACGCGGATCTGCGGCGCTGGGTCGAGATGCATGCGGAGGAGGCGTTCTACCGCCAGGCCTGTTGGCTGAAGGAGGAGCTGGACCGTTGCGCAATGGCGCTTAATGAGAGCGAAAAGCAGGCGCTGTCGGCGCTGTACGGCGAGGTGCTGCAGTGGGAGATTGATTTCCATACCGCGGCGTATGAGGCGTAGCCGCAGCGATAAACAGGGGCGACCTGAAACGGCGCCCCTGCCGCCTGGCGTTAAAGAGGGTATCCGGCGCATCGTGGGGTAGAGGGGACAGCCGATTCCCCACGATGCGCCGCTTGCATGCGTGCGTCAGGGGAGCAGACGGAAGCCGCGTCGCGCGCCGCCTTCGAAGGCTGGCGGCCTAACGACGGGTGATATGCTTGACGTTGTATTTGTTAGTGTTCTGGTAGATATCGGATAAATCGACGCAGATATTATTCTGCGTATAGCTGAGCGACTGGACCCGCAGCAGAAGGCTGTTTGCCGGTACCTGCAGAAACTCCGCCTGTTCCCGGGTGGCGAGAACCGGGGAGTAGCTGCGGTGGCTCTCCAGAATGGAAATATTGCACTCTTTCTTGAAATAGTTAAATTTCGATCTTTCCAGATTGCCGATGCTCAACCATGGAAAAACCGCCACCGGGATATAGCTGTTTTCAATCAAAATAGGCACGTCGTCGATAAGGCGAATGCGCCTGACGTAATAGACCTTCTCCCCCGGCTCAATTTTTAGCTGCTGGGCGATCGCCAACGGGGCGTCGATCATGGTGAATTCAATCACCTTATTGCGGTAATTGGTCACGCCGACGACATGCATCTGGTAATTAAACCCATCAAGTTCGCCGCCGTGGTAGTTGCTCTTGCGCGCCACGTACGAGCCGCTGCCGTGCCGTTTGACGATCAGCTTTTCCTCTTCAAGCAGCGCCAGCGCTTTGCGGATAGTCATCACCGACGCCTGCAGTTCCTCAGCCAGCGTCTTCTCGCTGGGTAGCGCATCCCCGATTTCGTACTCATCGCTGTTGATGCGATTTTTTAGCTCACCTGCAATTGATTTATATATCACTTATAGATGTCTCAGGTTGATGAGTGACTTTACGAGATCTCAAGTAATTCATTGATTAGTATCTAAATGAATAAACGCATGAAAGCTGGAGGCACAATGTCATCTAAAAATAAGGTTTTACATATATATCTATTCCACCCAAAGGTATATGACTTCTATCACAAATGATGGTTTTGCCGATCTGATTTATTTTGGCCTCGACATAAGCTGAGTTCCATGTTCCGCGGCGCTGGCAGGCGTCGGATGGTAAAGGGGTCGACAATGGTTGGGGTTAAAAAATTACAGGACTTTTCGAAGGCGATGATTGGGCCAGTTTTATATCTGCCGGTCGTTGGCCTTTTGATTGCATTACTCAGCATCACTACCAATAAATTATGGGTGGCCGAAAGCAGCACGCTTTATCTACTGGGTAAATATGTTTCCAGTATGCTTTGGGCAATCATGAATAACCTCGGCTTTTTCTTTTGCCTCGGGCTGGCCAGCGGGCTGGCAAAAAGCCGCAAAGCGGAAGCGGCTTTCGTGGCGGCCATGACCTGGTTTATGTATCTGGCGGCGAATAACAGCTGGCTAACCCTCACGCAACGACTGGCCGAAGGCAGCAGCAATGCGCAGCTATACGGCAGCGGCCAAACCTTTATTTTTGGCTTCCAGGTTATTGATATGGGGGTGTTTCTCGGCATCATTCTCGGCTGCGTCGTGGCGTTTATTCATAACCGCTTTGTGGCGATAGAGTTTCAGGGCGCGTTCTCCATCTACGGCAACAGCAAGCTGGTGCTGATCGTCATGATCCCGCTGGTGGGCCTGTTTGCCATCGGCACCGTCTATATCTGGCCGATTGTTGAGCATGGCATATCGGCGCTCACCGGCGTGATGAAAACCTTCGGTGCGGCGGGCGTGTTTCTGTACGGCTTTCTTAACCGTTTTCTTATTCCAACAGGCTTACATCACCTGATCTGGTCGCCCTTTGTGTTTACCTCCATCGGCGGGCAGCTGCTGATAGACGGCCAAACGGTCGTCGGGGCGAAGCCCATTTTTCTCGCCGAAATTGCCAGTAATACCGGCGGCGCCTTAAGCGATTCGGCGCGTTTTTTAACCTACGGGATGGTGAAAATATTCGGTACGGCGGGAATGGCCCTGGCATTTTATAAAACCGCGAGGCCGGAAAATAAGCAGAAATTAAAAATCACCCTTATTCCGCTGATCGTCACCTCGTTTCTGGTCGGCATCACTGAGCCCTTTGAGTTCCTGTTTATCTTTACCGCACCGCTGCTCTGGCTGGTCTATTCGCTGCTGGATGGCTTTTTCCAGATGCTGGCCTGGCTCCTTAACGTCCGGGTCTGTGCAACCAACGGCATTATCGATTTCATTGTTTATAACATCCCGGCAGGGGCGCACCTGACGCGCTGGCCCATCTTTGTGGTTCTGGGCCTGATGGAAACCGCGACCATGTACTTTGTCGGTAAATTCCTGATTACCCGCCTTCGGCTAAATACGCCGGGCCGGGAGCAGGGCGAGCCCGGCGCTAAAAAAAAGGCGAGCGCCGGTCCGGCGGATCAGGCATCGGGTGAACAGGTGGTCCTCGGGCTTGGCGGTAAAGGGAACGTCTGCTCTGTCGATAACTGCTTTACACGACTGCGGGTTGACGTGCGGGACCCCGCTTTGATTCAGGAGAGCCTTCTGAAGAGCAGCGGCGGCGCCAGCGTCATTATCAACGGTCATCACGTTCAGGTTATCTACGGCGTAGGGGTGAATAAAGTCCGCAGTGCCGTAAATAGCTATTTAGATATTCATGAATAAAGAGGTGGAAAATGAAAGATAAATTTGTCGTCACTATTGCCGGCGGTGGCAGTACCTATACTCCGGGGATTGTTATGATGCTGCTGGAAAATATGGACCGCTTCCCCCTGAGCGAGATCCGGCTGTATGACAATAACCCCGAGCGTCAGCGCGTTATCGGCGAAGCCTGTACCATTCTGGTGGCGGAGCGCTATCCGCAGGTTGCGTTCAGCTTCACAACCGATCCGCAGGAGGCGTTTACCGGCGTTGATTTCGTGATGGCCCATATTCGCGTTGGCCTGTATGAGATGCGGGAAAAGGACGAGAAAATCCCGCTTAAGTACGGCGTTATCGGCCAGGAGACCTGCGGGCCGGGGGGCATTGCCTACGGTATGCGCTCCATCGCCGGCGTGCTTGAGCTGGTGGATTATATGGAGACCTACTCGCCGGGGGCGTGGATGCTTAACTATTCCAACCCGGCGGCTATCGTTGCCGAGGCGACCCGTCGATTACGCCCCACGGCGAGGATTATCAATATTTGCGACATGCCGGTCGCCATTGAAGGATTGTTTGCCGACATCCTCGGGCTCTCGTCGCGTAAAGAGATGAACGTCAGGTATTTTGGCCTGAATCATTTCGGCTGGTGGACCAGTATTACGGATAAAGCCGGCAATGATTTAATGCCCGCCCTGAAGCACCACGTTGCCGAGCTGGGGTACTGCAGCCCGAAAGAGGATTTTCAGCATAAAGCGCCGAGCTGGATTGAGACCTTCAAAAAGGTGAAAGACGTCTTCGCCCTCGATCCCGATACGCTGCCGAATACCTACCTGAAATACTACTTCTACGCCGATTACGAGGTTGCCCACTCCGACCCTGATTTTACCCGCGCCAATGAGGTCATGGCGGGAAGAGAGAAGGAGGTGTTCGATATGGCCAGAGAGATAGTCGTGCGCCAGAGCGCCAGCGAGGCCCATTTCCACGCCGGGGCGCACGCGACCTTCATCGTCGACCTTGCCTGCGCCATCGCGTTTAATACCCAGGAGCGGATGCTGCTGATCGTGGAAAATAACGGCGCTATCGCTAATTTTGATGATACGGCGATGGTTGAGGTCCCTTGCCTGGTGGGAATTAACGGTCCGGAGCCGCTGGCGATGGGAAAAATTCCGCTTTTCCAGAAGGGGATGATGGAGCAGCAGGTGGCGGTGGAGAAGCTGGTTGTTGATGCCTGGGTTGAGGGCAGCTATCAGAAGCTCTGGCAGGCCATCACCTTGTCTAAGACGGTGCCGAGCGCCTCGGTGGCTAAAGCTATTCTCGATGACTTAATTGCTGCTAACCGCAGCTACTGGCCGGCGCTGAAGTAAACCTCTGCCTGCCGTCGCTATGCCCGATGAACCCTGTCGGGCATAGACGGGAGCAGGGCGCCAAACGCTGTGCTCCTTGCTCATCCGGGGCGCCGCGTTGGCGCCCGTCGGATTATCTGAACGGAGAGCTCAGGGGCACTTCTGCATCAGGTTGGTGAGTTATCCGGTTGCGCAGATCGCGACGGATCATCTCAATCGCCCAGAACCAAAATATATGTCCGACCAGTTCAGAGATATATTCCCCGGCGGGTATATTGAGCAAGGAGGGCGTCAGGCCCAGCAGCGGGAATGAAATCCAGTGAACGGCAATAGTGGCGATAATCCCTGCCCATGCCCCCTGCCATAATTTGACTTTAGGAAATACCTCAGCGACTACGCAATACCCAATGGCGAACACCAGAGAGAAAATAATATGCGTTACCATCACCGGGTTAATAATGTGTTCTGAAAAGGTGTAGACCATTTGGGTCGGATCGATGCCAAGGTAATCACGTAAGAAAATATACGGCGGGTTAAACTCATCCCGGCCACCGGAGAATGTTCTCGGCGGTAAAGGAACCTCTGCTCCCCATTTGACAAACGCCGACATCACCCCGGCAATAATACCCACGAAGAGCGCCACGCCATAACGACGCCTGCCGGGCTCTGTTTGCACAAAAAAATCCTTAACTGCCATTTCTACCACCCTGTAATTACATAAGTTTACGTTCACTCATACTCATAAATAAGTAGTTTTGATTCTTTGATCTCGATCACACTAAGTCCATAGAGTCGAACTTGTACTCTTCATGAAATGAGAGTAAAGAAACACCATTTATAGTCGTTGACAAACCCCATATTGAGGCGGTTATAAACGCTTTTATCGCGTTCGCTCTCCCTCAGGAGAGCGCCCATCATGCCCGGTCACGGCGTCTGACCGGGGCTATTTTCACGTGCGCTAAAAACGCGATGGCTACCGTTTAATAAACTTAACCGACTTCCCCGATTCCCTTTTAAATAGCGTCCCGGGGCCGTGATTTTTATTTCAGCAGCCGTGGAGCATCATCGCCTGCCTATTTTTATCGCCGTATAAGAGAAAAACAGGTTGCCGAAACGTAATGGCAATAATGTCCCGTTCCGGTTTAGCGTAATTTATATACCCCCGCCTGCCACGGACTCAACGCGATCGCGGTACTCTCTTTTGCCGTATCGCTTTGCTGATTGGTCTCTATCATCACCTGTTCAATAGCGTCATTATCCGGCAGGGCATAGCGAACCGGCTGTTCTTTAAAGTTCACCACCACCAGATAGCGTTCGTTATCAAGGGTTCGGGTATAAGCGTAAACGTTATTATCCTGCGGGTTGAGATCCTGATAGGCGCCGTAAACCAGCGCCGGGAGCTCATGACGCAGGTGAATCATCTGCTTGTAGTAGTTGAGCACTGATTTATTCTCAGTTAACTCACGCGCCGCGTTGATTTGCACATAGTTCGGGTTGACGTGAAACCAGGGCTTACCGGACGTAAACCCGGCATTTTGGCTGTCATCCCACTGGAAAGGCGTTCTGCTGTTATCCCGGCTGGTCAGGCGCACGTTGTCGAGAAACTCCGCGGCCGTGACTTTTCCACTTTCGACATAGTCATGCCAGAAGCCTTTTACTTCAATATCGTCAAATTCGCTTAGCTTTTTAAACGGATAGTTGGTCATTCCCAGCTCAGAGCCCTGATAAATAAACGGCGTTGCCCGCTGGGTTAGGGTGACTGTCGCCAGCGCTTTAGCGGAGGCCTCCCGCCACTGCGGTGAATCATCGCCAAAATGCGACACCGCGCGAGGATTGTCATGGTTATCAAGGAAGAACGTGTTCCAGCCATACTCCCCGACGGTAGTATCCATTTTGCTGACGATCTGACGGAACTGGGAGAGCGTCCAGGGCCTGTGGCGCCAGCGCTCGTTGCTGTCGCGGTCAAGACGGATGAGGTCAAACATAAAGGCCATATTCAGCTCATGACGACGGCGGTCAAAGAACTGCGACGAGCGATCCAGCGGTACGCCAAAGATTTCACCGGCGGTGGCAACATCATAGTGGGACAGCACCTCCCGGTTCATTTCCTGAATATACTGATGAATGTTGGGGCCCATGGTGTACTGCTGGGCAAAGTTTTTCTGCTGTTCGGGAGTGAGATCGGGGAATCCCGGAATTTTGGAGTAGGTCGCCACGGTATCAAAGCGCATTCCTGAAACGCCTTTATCCAGCCAGAAGCGGAGCATCGCGTAGAGATCTTCGCGTACCTTCGGGTTATCCCAGTTCAGGTCAGGCTGCTGCCTGGCAAAATAGTGCAAATAGTATTGCCCTGACTTCGCGTCTTTTTGCCATGCCGAACCGCCAAAAAATGACGGATAGTTATTCGGCGGCTGATTATCCTTTCCGTCACGCCAGAAATAGTAGTCGCGGTAAGGATTGTTTTTACCGCTTTTACTTTGAATAAACCACGGATGGCGATCGCTGGTATGATTGATGACGACATCGATCATTAAGCGCATATTGCGCTTTTTCATTTCGGCGATCAGCGTATCGAAGTCCGCCATGGTGCCGTACTCTTTCATGATTTGCTGGTAATTGCTGATGTCGTAACCGTTGTCGGTATTCGGTGAGTCGTAGTGGGGGTTTATCCAGATTGCGTCGATGCCGAGAGATTTGAGATAGTCCAGCTTTTCGATAATACCTCGAATATCGCCAATGCCATCGCCGTTGGTATCTTTAAAAGAACGCGGATACACCTGATAAAAAACCGCCTCTTTCCACCACGCCGGGAAAGTATTTTCCTTATGAACGTCGATATCATCGGCGAAGGAGGGGGTGGCGCTGAGGCTTGGGCAAGCCCAGGTCATCATCAGTGATGACAGTGCCAGCGCCGCCGCCGTGCGGCGTTTAATAAAAGACATACTGTTTTCCTTATAAGTGAGTTGTGAGTGCTTAAATTTTTAATCGTTAAATAAAGGTGTAAATCATCAGCAGCCAAAGCATGGCGCCAACGACAGTGATAAATTTCAGCAGCAGGTTATTGCCCGGGAAGTTATATACCGGAGGCAGCGACGAGCGTCGGGCCTTAATCAGCAAGCAGGGCGGTAGTAATATGCTCCACAGCACCAATGAGATCCCGGCAAAGGCCAGCGCAGATAAAAAACCTTGTGGGGCGAAAATGCAGGCCAGGGCCGGAGGGAAATAGGTCAGGAATATCGCCAGCGGCCGCGAGGCGCGGCGGTAGCGTTTATTGAGTATATCCTCAAGATAATCACACAGGCCGATTGAGGCGGACATCAGAGAGGCCAAAACGGCAATGCATCCGAATGATATGAACATCAGGCCGGTGGCGGACGTGGGCTGGTTGATATTGAGAGCAGCAAGAAACGCGCCGATGTTTCCACCTTCGTTGCTAACATGCTGAATAGCCTGGGGAGTGAGTACTCCCAGGGTAATGGTCAGCCAGAAGGCGTAGATCAGCAACGAGACGGCGAAGCCGTAATAGAGAGAGCGCGTAATAGCGCGGTGGTTGTCCCGTCGGTACATCCTCGTCAGGGAGGGAATACTGCCATGAAAACCAAAGGCAATAATGCATACGGGAATGACGGGCAGGTAATACTGTAGCGACGTTCCACGGGTGGTTTCCAGCAGCCTGAGCAGCTTCACGCCGCCGGCAGCCCCTGCGAACAGCAGCAGAAAGAGGGTAAACTTCACCGCAATCAGGCAGGAGAGAATATAGCCGGGGAGCCTGCCGCCGGCCCACAGAATAACCGAGGTCGTCAGCGACAGCAGGACAATTGGCAGCCAGCCGCGGCCCATCCCGGCGGGAGGAATGAGGCCGTTTAATATTGATGCCGCGCCTGATATATACGCATAGGTGAGCAAATAAAGCACAAAACAAAAAGCGATACCGATGACAACGCTGGCGCCTGGGCCGAGCAGCGCTTTCGTGAAGGAATGAAAGCTTGCTCCCTGTGGAAATCGCATCGTGATATCCACGAGGATCAGCCCCGTCATCAGCATCAGGAGCCCCGTCGCCGAGAGTGCCAGCAGACCCTTCAAATACCACACGTGGACGAAGGCAACCGGCAACGCGAACATGCCTCCGCCGATAATTGTTGCCACCATGAGAGACGTTCCCCGCAGAGGGAACCCGGTTCCTTTCATATGAGTGATGTCCGTAAGCGGCCCGTCTTCGCGGGCCAGCAGTTGCTATTTTGTGGCTTCAGCCAGTGATTTTTCGAAGCTTTCGTGGAAGCTGTCGATTTGTCCGCTCTGGTGGAGAGCCGACAGGGCGCAGCGCAGAATGGCATGCCCCTCTTCAACGGTCGGATACATCGCGACGGTGGTGGCGAAGCCGCGGTCGTGCATTTTTTTGCACATCGTGATGGCGAGATCCTCGTCACCAATCAGGATCCCCCTAATCGGCATCGTGGTACCCCGGTTAACGATTGCGGTATTAGCAAACACTTCGTCGAAATAGCGAATGACGTTGTGCAATTTCTCCTGGCGGGCGGCAACGGTACCGTCGAGGTGGAGATCGGCTGCGGCTACGCAGGCGGCAATCCCGGGCAATGACGGCGGCCCGCCAAAGGCGTAGGTGGTTCCGTAGGTCTTGATAAAGTTAATGGTCTCCGCACTGCGGCAGGCAATAAATCCGCCGTGGGAGCCGAATGCTTTGGATAGCGACCCGGCGATAATAATGCGTTCGTCAAGCTGATGGTCGAGGCATGACATCACGTATCCCGAACCATATTCGCCATAGATAGAGGTGCCGTGCGCGTCATCGATATAGGCATAGCCGTCATACTGATGCGCCAGGCGGACGATGAGCGCCACGGGGGCCACGCCGCCCATTGACCCTACGCTGTCTGATATTGAGACCGGCGTCAGACCGTTGCTGAAAGCGTAGCGGAAGGCTTGTTCAATTCGCGCCTCGTTCTGGAAATCAATCCTGACCACTTCCCCGAACTGCTGGAGAAGACCGCGGTTTATCTGCAGCGTGGCATGCGCCGTTTTCTCCATAATAAAGTAGGGTTTTTTGCTGAACGTAAAGTTCGGCAGCGTCCCGGACGCCAGCAGTGGTAAGACCGCAATATGGCAGGGAGTCACCGCGTTGAACGTCAGGGTATGGGCCCCATGCATGATTCTGTTCAGACGTGCTTCCAGCTGCGGGAAGAGATCGACCTTCACTCGCGTTCTGGCGACCGACAGCTGCACTCCAAACCGGTCGATAGCGTCAACAACCGCCTGTTTCAGCGCCGCGTGCGTCTCGAGGCCGAGGTAAGAGCAGGAGACGAACTCGACCATTTTTCTCCCGTCATCGAGGGTAATTTCTTTTCCTTCTCGCTGCACCGCCACCAGTTCATTAATATGCTCTGAAAATACCCGGGACTGATATTTCAACGACCTGTCTATTTTCTTTTTTTGCCAGTTTTCCATTGTGTTACCTTAATTGAAGTGACTACCACAAGAGACAGCATCGCCAGCGATAAGGTGCTCACGCCAAGCGTCCTGTCGAAACCAATACCGGTATCCGTCAGTTTTACCGCCAAAAAGCTAATGGTTCCGGCGCTCGCTGTTTGAATAAATCCGGTGAGGGATGCGGCCACCCCCGTTTTATTGCCTTTAATTTGCAGCGCGATAAAGTTAGCGGTCGGATAATAGGCGCCAAGGCTGAAGTTAAAAACCATCGCGCCGGCAACGCATAAACTAAGCGAGTGGCTGCCGAGGATAAATGGCGCAACCGCCAGGGCGTTTAGCGAAAATAAAACCCACGGATTGATGAACTGCTCGAATTTCGCCGCCTGATTACCAATAATGAAAAACAACACCGATGCTGAAAACAGCAGGGAATAATTCATCGTACTCAGACCAAGCTGCTGCATAAAGATCGCCGGAGATAGCGAGATATAACAAAACAGTGAGCTGAGGATCAGCGAAACCAGCAAGGTTCCGTGGATAAATGCCGGCGTGATAAAACCGCCGGTGGAGGAAGCGGCGACCCGATCGTGATGCGCGAGGGCGCGTGGGGAGAGGAGCATGGTCAGGACGCTAAATAGCGCCATGACCAGGAAAATCACGTTCCAGCTCAGATGCCCGAGGATCGCCGCCCCCGCCAGCGGGGCAATAAGAGGAACGACGGCACTGGCTGAGGAGATATCGGAAAGCGCGCGTTTTAGCTTCAGCGGGGGGAACGTTTCTTTGGCGATGGCTTTTGAAAGCACCGGACCGGCCCCGGCGCCTACGGCCTGTAATACCCTGCCGGCCAGCAGCATCGTTAAGCTCTCGGCCATAAAACAGAGGACACTTCCGGCGAGGAAAATGGCAAAGCTGCACGTCAGTACCCGTAATTTACCAAATTTATCCCCGATAAATCCCGATACTAATTGGCTCGCTGCGTATATCACAAGAAAGCCGCTAATTGTCAACTGGATGGTTGAATAATCTGTATTGAAGGCCGTCTGGAGGATCGGCAGCGCGGGCACGATCATATCCGTTGCCAGCGCCGATACCGATGCGGCAAGAATAAGATACAGATACATCCTGAGCATAATAAGCTCTTCCTTAAGTTAGCGGGTTAAATCATCGGGGTGGTTATTTAATTTCTGCAGGCTTTTTTCTCGACGGAACAGATGCCGATCCCTGTCATGATTAACAGGGCACTTGCCAGGTGATATACGTGCGGTGGAGTATGTAAAAACAGGATGCTTAATATCCCGCCGGAAAGAGGAATAATATGCGTGTAAATTTCACCGCGGGTGGCACCGATGGCGGCGATGCCTTTATTCCAGAATAAATACGCGAGCCACGAGGGGAAAATAACCAGGTACGCCAGGCCGCTGAGGAAAAATACGTCGTGGTAAGCGGCGAAGGAGAGGGCCGGATGGCGCGCGAGCCACAATACCACCACCGGGATCAGCAGAAGGGCGCCCACGAGCGAGCTGACGGCGACGAAAGCGTTCGCCGGAATGCGGCGGTCCTTATTGCGCAGCAGGGAGCAGTAGAGCGCCCAGCTCAGCGCCGATCCCATCGCCCAGAGATCGCCCGACTGGAAACTCCTCAGCCCCTCTGGATGCAGCAGGTTGCCCTGCAGAAGGAGGATCAGCACGCCCGCCGTACTGAAGACGACGCCCAGCCAGTTACGCGCCGAAACCCGGTCGCGGAAAATAAGACGATTAATAATCAGGACCATGCAGGGGGTCGCGGACATGTAGATCGCCGCATTCAGCGCAGAGGTCGTCTGCAGGCCTATATAGAGCGTGAGGGGGAAACTTACCTGCCCGCAGAGGGTTAAGATCAGCAGCGTGGGGGCATTTTCACGCAGCAGCACGCGGCTCTCCCGGATTTGCCGATGATAGAGCACCACCAGCAGCAGCGCCGTCAGCGCCCATCGTGCTTCGGTCATGAGGATCGGATCTGCACCCTGCACAAGAATATGTCCTACGACATAATTCCCCCCCCAGAACAGGGCCGCCAGCGTGAGTAACAGATAAGGCATGCTGATTCCTTGCATCGCTTAAAACTGTACTAAATGGTAACGTTAAAATTTTAACAACATCAACTTTTTTTTAATATAAAATAAAGTTTAGAAATTTTTATATTATTATCATTGGTTTAGTTATTTATTGCGGGTGTGCTAAAAATCTTATTGCGGCGTGTATGGCTGTACTATAACGTATATATACCATGCATTTTACAGGGATAAATTAATGCGTACCAATGAGAATGATTTCACCGGTAACGAGCGTCATGGCTCTGTGTCGATGCCTTCTCTGGATGAAACGATCGACCAGCTCATCCACAGCAATGCACTTTCGCTGAAGCTAACGGCCAATCCGCTGCTCGCAGACAGGGTCTGGCATCTTACGGAGAACACCTGCGCCAGGGCTTTTTCCGCCGGCGACCCCGAGGCACGAAAGTGCGCCCACGGTGCGCTGTTCAAGCTTTATCAGGCCTGGCTGGCTGAGCCGCTATCCGCGCCGGCGCAGAACCAGTTCCACCCTCTGCTCTCTGCGGTAAGAAGCTATATTGAGTCAGAGTGGCTGCGGGCAGAAAACAAACGTTTTATTGCCCATAAGCCGGTACTGAACGCCGGGAATATCGTCGAAGAGCTGCGTGATTTATGTCAGAGGCACCCGGCCTCGCACCATCCGCTTTTCGACTTTCTCTCCGCTTGCGCTTCAGAAGCGCAAATAGAGTATTTTTTCAAAAGCGATAGCGCGCTGAACCTGCTGTTCTTCGATCTGGTGGCGATGGGGCTGGTGGGCTCTATGCCGGAAACCCGCGCGGAGATTGCGCAAAACCTCTGGGATGAGATAGGCCAGGGAAGCAATGAGATCACCCACGTCAATCTGTATAAGGATCTGCTGAAACGCCGGGATATTGCCTTACCCGATAACCATTTCGCCCATCTGTATGACTGGCAGGGGCTCGCCGGATACAACGCTTTCATGCTCGGCGGCGTTAACCGGCAGCATTACTATAAATCCCTTGGCGTAATGGCGATGACGGAGCTGCTGGATCCGCCGCAGTATCAGAAACTCGTTGCAGGGTGCCGCCGCATTGGCCTGACGGAGCGCGACGTGCATTACTATTCGGAACACATCACGGTGGATATCGGCCATGCCGACGGATGGCTGAATAACGTTATTGTCCCCATCGGCAAAAAATATCCGGCGGCGCTGGAGGAGGTCTACGCCGGCGCGGCGCTTCGACTTCAGACGTGCTGCGATTACTACGATCGCCTGCTCGAGTCCCTGCAGGCGCTGGATGCGCCCGGCGCGGCGTGAGGATCAGAGCGTTCCACCTTCGGAGTAAATAAGCGCTTTCGCCGCGCTCCAGGCCGTCATACCCGGGGGGATCTCCCGACACTCTGACGACTCCGCCTGCTGGGCGGCGATTGCGCCGTCGATAAGCATGACCATCATCATTGCCACCCGCTCGGCTGGCTCCGGTTTTAAGATTAGCCGCAAAATATCGCGGAAAAACTGGTAGAGGCGCGATTTAAACCGCGAGCATTTCTCGCGGATTGCCGGGGACGAGGTGCCATATTCGAACAGCGCGCGGGTAAACATGCAGCCGTGGAAATCCTCGCAGGTGAACCAGTTGTTATAGTACTCAAACACGGCAAACAGCTTCTCTCGCGGAGAGGGTTTATCCGCAGTAATGCTCTGCAGAGCCTGCATAAACTCGTGCTCTTTCAGCTGTAAAATGGCCAGGATGAGCGCTTCTTTATCCGGATAGTAACGATAGAACGTCATTTTGGAGATGCCGGCGTTCTCCGAAATACGATCGATGCTCGGCGACTGATATCCCTCCCTGTTAAACAGAGACGTGGACTGGCGGATAATGTCCGCCTGTTTTGGCTTCATGCTGGTTCCTGTCGAGCTCTTTAACGTCATCTCTGTTCTCTTCTCCCGCAGCACTCACCCTGCGGTTCTTTTAGCCGGTTGCGCAAAATGATTGAGGGCGTCAAGAAGCTCCGCCAGCTCGGCTTCCGATAGCCGGCAGGCGGATTCTATGCGCTCGCTTATGCACCAAAGTTTGTCCTGCAGGGCGTTCCCTTC
This sequence comes from Klebsiella terrigena, assembly GCF_006539725.1. GTDB lineage: Bacteria > Pseudomonadota > Gammaproteobacteria > Enterobacterales > Enterobacteriaceae > Klebsiella > Klebsiella terrigena. The sequence goes on from NZ_BJNO01000002.1 coordinate 367,818, forward strand.
ATCGGTCAGGGTGATGAGAACGCGCCTTTCATCCGCGCTGTCGCGGGTGCGGCAGATGCGTCCTGCGCGCTCAAGACGTTTCAATACCGGCGTAATGGTTCCGGTATCCATGCCGAGACTGTTGCCAATGTCACCCACCGTACGGGGCGTCATGCGAAAAAGTTCAAGCATGACTAAATACTGTGGGAAGGTAAGCCCCAGCGGATCGAGGAAAGGCTTATGCAGCCGGTTCATGCGGCTGGCCGCGCCGTAAAGCGCGAATGAAAGCTGAGTGCCGATTTCCCGTCGCGTCTGCGTTTTCATAGCGAGAAAGTTACCTTGCTGTTGATTATCTTGCGCAACAGATAAAATTTTAAGGGAATTTATCAGAGAGATAAAGAACGGCGGCGGGGTATTTTTGCGCGGTGTGGCGCAGAATCCTCACCCTGGCCGCTCGGCGGGAGGCGCACCGGCCGTCGTTTGCCCGACGCGCAGGGCTTACTCTTCTCTTTCGCCGGGCTGCGGCTTTTCAGCACTGCGCTGGGCGCATAAAGAGACAACGTATCACCTCGAACCGGTGGTGAGCGAATCAAACTACTCGCTGGGAATGTTCGTCGGCCCGGTGATTATGGGACTGATGCTGCAGCATATTAATCTGTCGTCCGGCTATCTGTTAATTGCCGCGCTGTCGGTGGTTGCCGCCATTATTACGCCGCTGTCCGTGCGCTGGGTTAATAACCGGCAGATCGATGCCTCATCTCAGCTATCCGATAACGCACGGCTGGCCTCCGCCCGCGAGTTTCAAAGATGGTCTGCAGTCAGGCCTGCGATAGATGCCGCCGCATTGAGGAATGGGGTATTCTTCAGCTATCTATTATCAGGCCGTTGCCGATCGGCGTTTGATTCTCTGCGCCCGTCCCGGTATTAACACCCGCTGCCGGGCAAAGTGCACAACGAGGCACGGCGAATAACAGGAAAACGCGATGACCCGCACGCAAAGGCTCCTTGAAATGCTCCAGATCCTGCGGGAGCACCGCTATCCGGTTACCGCATCGACCCTTGCAGAAAATTTGGCGATAAGCGTGCGCACCGTTTACCGGGATATTCAGACGCTCCAGCAGCAGGGGGTCTGCATTGAGGGCAGTTCCGGCATGGGATATATGATTAAGTCGGACTATCATCTGCCGCCTCTGGTTTTTACGGCCCAGGAAATTAACGCCCTGACGCTCGGGCTAAGCTGGGTTTGTCATAATACCGATGCGGATTTTAAAAGGATCGCTAAAAGCACGCTGGCTAAAATACATTCGGTGACGCCTGATAAATTAAAGGAGCATATCGAGTATCAGTCATTGCTGACCGGGCCGGGTGAAAGAGATGAGGCTTTTTTCCCTGAGCTGCGCCACGCAATTAATCACCGACATAAAGTTCAAATAGCCTATTGCGCTAAAAACGAGCGGCGCTCCTCCCGAGTAATATGGCCGGTGGCGCTGGTTTATATGGAGGAGTGTTGGCTGCTGGCCGGATGGTGCGAACTGCGAAAAGATTTTCGCCACTTCAGAACTGACCGGATAATACAAATCGCGCTGCTTGCCGATAAATATAACGAAAGCAGGATCGGCTTATTGCGAAAATGGAGGGCGCAGGAGGGACTTCGCCTGGACGACGAGTACTGACAAAAGCTGTCACTGCCTTTTCATATACTCCTGTAGAGCAAAAAACATCATTCTCTACAGGAGCGAACATGAGCTTTCAACACAAAGTGGCAATAGTGACCGGCAGCACCGCCGGCATCGGTGAGGTGGTCGCGGAGCAATTACACCAGGCGGGGGCGCGGGTGATCGTGGTCGGTCGATCCCGCGAACAGGCGGAGCGCAAGGCTAAATCGCTGTCAGCGGATGGACGCACCGCCGCCGGTATCGCGTGCGATGTTTCGCAGCCGGAGCAGGTGAGGCGGATGATCGATGAGGTGGTGTCCCGCTTTGGCAGACTGGATTATGCGGTTAATAACGCGGGAATCACCGGCGAAAGTAATAAAAATATTGCGCAGCAGACGATAGATAACTGGGAGAAGGTGATCGCCACCTCTTTGAGCAGCGTGTTTTACTGTATGAAATATGAAATTCCGCTGCTGCTGAAATCCGGCGGCGGGGCGATCGTGAATTTATCCTCAGTCAATGGCCTGGTCGGTATTCCCGGGCTGGCGCCCTACACGACGGCCAAACACGGCGTTATTGGCCTCACCCAAACCGCCGCGCTGGAGTTTGCGCAGCAGGGCCTGCGGGTCAACGCCGTGGCTCCGGGATACGTCAGCACGCCGCGTATAAATCAACTGCCCGCAGACGTTCAGCGCGCCTTTGCGAATAGCCATCCGCTAAAGAGAATGGCTAAAATGCAGGAGGTGGCAGATTTTATCCTGTTCCTGCTGTCAGAAAAGTCAGGGTTCTGCAGCGGAGGCGTCTATCCCATCGATGGCGGCTACCTGGCGGAGTAAATGCTTGCCTGAGACGATATTCTCCGACCAAAAGGAGATTAAGGACCAACGATGTTCATTATTTTCAGCGGCTTACCCGGTAGCGGGAAAAGCACGATTGCGCAGGCGCTGGTGAAGCGACTCGGCGCCTTCTATCTGCGGATAGACACCATCGAGCAGGCAATCCGCGAAGCGGATGAACATCCGCGGGAGATGGGGCCTGAGGGCTACTTTGTCGCCTGTTCAGTGGCGAGGGAAAACCTCAAGATGGGGGCGACGGTCGTTGCCGATTCGGTGAACCCCCTGACCCTCACGCGCGATGCTTACCGCGACGTTGCGCGCTCTACGGGGCGCGACTTCTTAGAGATAGAAGTGGTGTGCTCCGACAGGGATGAACATCGCCGGCGAGTCGAAACCCGGACATCAGAGGTCAAGGGATTAATCCTGCCGGAGTGGCATAACGTTACCGGCCTGCATTATGAGCCCTGGAACAGAGAGCGGCTGGTGCTCGACAGCGGAAAACTGTCCGTTGAGCAATGCGTTACGCTGGCGGTCGCCGCGCTTGCTCGGTAAGCTTGCAGTCACTTCCCCGAGAGGTGGATAGCTCAAAAAAGGAGCAGGGCGATGATTTCAAAAGAGAACGCTGAGCATTATGTCTGGGGCGATAGCTGCGACGGTTGGTATCTGCTCAACCGCCAGGACATGCTCATTATTCACGAAAAAATGCCGCCGGGCACCTGCGAAAAGCGCCACTATCATTGCCTGTCCAGACAGTTCTTCTTCGTGCTGCAGGGGGTTCTTACCATGGAGCTGGCGGGGAAGAGGCACGAGATCGGCGCTCAGCAGGGGCTGGAAATTCCCCCCGGGTCAGAGCACCAGGCGAGAAACGATAGCGATTCTGCGGTGGAATTTATCGTTATCTCCCATCCGACGACGCGCGGCGATCGAACCGACCTCGCGCCATCCTGACAACCAATCCCGGGCTGGCACCGGGCGCGATGAGTTAGCGGCGATCGTCCGGGGCATAAAACGGGCCGTCAGCGCTGCTCGGGGTCGCGATAAGCGAAAGGGTCCGCCGCCGACGTTCTCAGCGTCCTCAGCAGCGACTCATACAGGCTCCCGACCGCCAGAGACTCTTTTGACGCCCGGCTTCGGTATAAGGCCACCGCCATCGGCTCCAGCGGCCCGAGCTGCTGCTCCCTGCCCAAAATTTGCAGGTGCGGCGGGGCGCTACACTGGGTCAGCACCGCGACCGCCAGCCCGCTCTCCACTGCCGCAATCTGGCCTGAGAGGCTGGAGCTGTTATAAACCACTTTATACCGGCGTCCCTGTAGGGCTAGTGCGTTGATAGCGCTGCCTTTGGCTTCGCGGCCTCGCAGGAGGGCCTAAGCCATCTTACGGCGACCATGATGAGCCTGCTGGTTTTCGCCGGCTACGCCCAGTTCGCCGCGCTTGGCCTGTGGGGAGAGCCGGTGCCGCTAGTCACGCTTGCGGCGACCGTTTTCGCGATCAATGCCAGGCATCTGCTAATGGGGGCCACGCTGTATCCGTGGCTACGCTATTTATCCCCGGCTAAGCGCTATGGGATCCTTGTCTCAGCATTCGTCAGACGGTGATTAACGCGCGTCGGCTTGCTGACGGGCGGTGAAAAACGTCAGCACGACGGCGCCGAGCAGCAGCGCGAGACTCATCGCAAAAGCGTACTGCCAGCCGAAATGGTCAAACACAACGCCGCCTGCCGTCGAACCCAGGGCGATAGAGAGCTGGATCGTCGCGACCATCAGCCCACCTCCGGCCTCGGCATCTTCGGGCAGGGTGAGGGCTACCCATGTCCACCATCCGGTGGGCGCAGCGGTGGCAAACATCCCCCAGAGGCCCAGCAGCAGGGCAACCATCCACAGGCTGTGCCCGGCCAGTATCAGCATCCCGGCGATGGCGGCCATCAGCAGAGGCAGGGCCATCAGCGTCAGGTAAAACCTCGCGTTGAGGAACGCGGAGACGAACAGCGTGCCAACAAAACCCGCCACCCCGATAGTGAGCAGGATAAGCGACAGGCCGGAGCTATTTACCCGCGTTACCGTCTCCAGAAACGGGCGCACGTAGGTAAATAACGCAAACTGCCCCATAAAGAACAGGCCGCAGGCAAACATGCCCATGACGACCACCGGGCGGCCGAACAGCCGAAAGACGTTTGCGCGCGGCGCGCGGCTTGTGCTGCCCGCCATATTAGGCAGGCTGATGCACTGCCAGATGAAGGCGACGATCGCCACGGGCACCAGGCACAGGAAGGCTCCGCGCCATCCGATAGTCGCCCCGAGATAGCTACCCAGCGGCGCGGCCACCACCGTCGCCAGCGCGTTACCGCCGTTAAAAATAGCCAGCGCGCGGGAGACCTGGTGCTGCGGCACAAGGCGAATGGCGGTGGCTGCAGACATCGACCAGAATCCGCCGATGGCAATACCAATCAGGGCTCGTCCCGCCATGTAGATCGCAAAGCTGGAGGCGAGGGCGATAACGATCCCCGACACCGCCATCAGAGCCGTCATTCCCAGCAGGAGGTATTTGCGATTCAGGTTGCCGGCAATAGCGGAAAGGGTCAGGCTGGTCAGGACCGCCAGCGCCCCGGAGATGGCAATTCCCTGGCCTGCCAGCCCCTCGGTCACGGCCAAATCTTTGGCAATCGGCGTCAGCAGGCTGACCGGCATAAATTCCGAGGCAATCAGCACGAAAACGCACAGGGTCATGGCAAAAATGCCGCCCCAGTGGGCGTGCTCTTTAGCGCGGGGTGTTACAGGGTTCAGTATGGACATGGGCTACATCTCTGAATATCGCCCCGGGCTGGCGGTGCTCGCGCCGGAACGGACGCTATTTATGCAATAGCGATCAACATTATGGATAAGGATGAAGTGCGATGCTGTCAGCGGGGCTCGATAACATCTGCCTGGAGGCGTCGGAATAAAAGCCGCCGGCCAGCGTCCGGCGGCTTGTCAAAGGTTAGCTTTCGAGGTTTCTACTTTAAGCCGTCTTTGAAGAACTGCTCGAAGCGCGCAAAAGGTATTTTACCGGCGACGTTGTCGTAGAGGTCCACGTGGTTCGCGCCCGGCACAATAACCAGCGCCTTCTGCTTGCTGCCGACGGCTTTAAAAGCATCTTCCGCAAAGTAGCGCGAGTGGGCCTTTTCCCCCGTCACGATAAGCGTTGGGATGGTGATTTCACTGGCGTAGCTCAGCAGCGGCATATTCATAAACGATAAAGGCGTCGTCGCCGTCCATGCGCCGGTGGAATTCACCGAACGTTCGTGGAAACCGCGCGGCATTCGGTAGTAGTCAAAGAACTCTTTCAGCACCGGGTGAGGATCGGCGGGGAGGGTCTCAGGCAGAATACGTTCTGCAGCGCTGGCTTTGCCGTTCTGGTCGACGTAGATGTCGTGACCGGCATGGGCGAAGGTTCCACTCTGCGCATCTTTCCAGCGCTGCTCGTTCAGGTACTGCAGGACGGCGCGGCGATCGGCCGTGGAATAACGGTCTTTGCCTTCGCCAACGCCGTGGCCCATCGCCCGGCTCATGTCGTACATCACGCTGGTAGCGACCGCCTTAATGCGGGTATCCATTGCCGCCGCGTTCAGGGCCATCCCGCCCCAGCCGCAGATGCCGAGGATGCCAATACGGTTGCGATCGACCTCTTTTTGTAAGCCGAGGAAATCAACCGCCGCGCTAAAGTCCTCGGTGTTGATATCCGGGGAGGCGACGTTGCGGGGGTGACCGCCGCTCTCGCCGGTATAGGAGGGATCGAACGCCAGCGTCACAAAGCCTTGCTCAGCCATAGTCTGCGCATACAGGCCGCTGGATTGCTCTTTCACCGCGCCAAAAGGCCCGCTGACCGCGATTGCCGCCAGCCGGCGATCTCCCCGCTGTTTGGGGAGATAAAGATCGCCCACCAGGGTTATGCCATACCGGTTCTGGAATGACACCTTACGGTGATCCACCTTACTGCTTTCGGCGAAGGTCTTATCCCATTTCTCAACCATCGAAACGGGCGCATTTGGATTGGTCGTATCAGCATAACTCATTGTCGTGACTCCACTTAATGATGCACATAGCAGCATCGCAGGTATAGCGGACGTCAGTTTTTTGGTGAAAGTATTCATCAAAAATTCCCCTGGAAAAAAGGATACAGGTACAGGTTTCATCCGGACAACGCTGCGGTGCTTTGTTTCATGGAGCTCATTATAGTTAGCAGAAATAGTGCTGATTAGAGGGGGTAAAGTGCTAGGATTAATATCATATTGTTATAGAAAGGGCGGTGAAGCGGGCGAGATGTCGCCCGGCACCGCAGGAGGCGCTGGTGGCCAAACGGGAAAACTATAATGAGCTCTACCTGTTTATGCAGGTGGTGCGGGAGGGGAGCTTCACCGCAGCGGCCCAGCGGCTTGGGCTGGCGCAGTCGGGAATTAGCCGTTCCGTTCGCGAGCTCGAAGAAAGGCTGGGCGTCCAGCTTCTGGTACGCACCACGCGCAGGTTATCCTTGACGCAGGCGGGCGAGCAGCTCTACCAGACGGCCGAGTCCGGATTTGACGCCTTAGATTCGGGGCTTGCCACGCTGGCGCACTATCGTCAGACCCCGTCCGGCACGGTGCGCATCAATGCCAGCCAGCACGCCATTGATAAATGCCTCCTGCCAAAGCTCGCGGTATTTAAGCAACGCTATCCCGATATCCGGCTGGAGCTGATGAGTGAAAGCCGCTTCGTCGATATTATTGCCGAGAGATTCGATGCGGGCGTCCGTTTGGGGCCGGAGGTGGGCAGCGGCATGATCGCGGTACGCATTACGCCGGATATGGAGATGGTCGTTGTCGCCACTCCCGAGCATTTCCGTCGCTACGGCTTTCCGCAAACTCCGGCTGAGCTGGCGGCGCACCCCTGTATTGCCTATCAGTTTGGCGACGGAAGCCTGTACCAGTGGGAGCTCAATCTTGACGGTAAAAAAATGACCCACCGACCGCAGGGGCAGTGGGTCTTCTCCGACAGCTACATGGAGGCAGAGGCCGCCCGGCTAGGCCTGGGGCTGGCCTATGTTCCCGAAGAGCTGGTGGCCGATGATTTAGCGCGCGGCGTGCTTATCCGTGTGCTGCAGCCCTACAGCCTGCGCATGGAGGGCTCATTCCTCTATTATCCCCATCGCAACGTGTCGCCGGCCCTGAGAATCGTCATTGATACACTGAAGATATGAGGCGCGCCGCGACAGTTTAATGCAGGGCATCAGGGAACCCGGAGCGAGCTGCGGGGGCTAAAGCGACAATAGCCGGAAGGGAACAGGTGAGGAAGACGATGGAATATCAGCAGGCGTTGCAGAGAGTGTTGTTAGACGATGCCGTGAGGATGAAGGCGCTTTATGCCGTTCAAACCTTAAGGCTCAACGACGGCTGGATCGGCGCCGGATTCGTGCGGGATGCGGTCTGGGACCACCTGCACGGATACGGCCAGCGGCCCGTCGGCGGAGACGTTGACGTGGTGTGGTTTGACGCTGCGCGCTGCGCTGCCGATGGCGATCGCCTTCTGGAAGCCGCGCTTAATCAAGTGAGCCCCGCGTTCGACTGGTCGGTGAAGAACCAGGCCAGAATGCATCACCATAGCGGCAATGCGCCGTACCGCTCTACGGAGGATGCTATCCGCTACTGGCCTGAAACGGCCACCGCTGTCGCCGTCAGAATTGGCGACACGGGCCTGATTGAGGTTATTGCTCCCTACGGCCTTGCCGATCTATTCGCGCTCCGCCTAAGGCCGACGCCGCAGTTTGAGCAGCAAAGGTTGTCCGTATTTAAACACCGGGTTGCCGCCAAAAGATGGGTTGAGCGTTATCCCCTGCTGCAGCTGATTGTTCCCGGATAGCCGGAGCAGGGCGAACGGGCATGTTCCTGATGGGCGTCACTCTCGAACCGCGGACATTTTTCGCAATGAATAGCGTCATGGCTTACCACTGCTTCGCTATCCAGGCAGCAAAGTCGCGCATGGCGGCAGTTTCGGGGCGCGACTGCAGCCGGGTGAGCCAGTATCCACCGCAATCAATCTCCGTCGGGAACGGCTGCACGATGCGCCCGGCGCTGAGCAAATGGCTAAACATGCTGGCTGGCGCAATCGCAATCCCGGCCCCGCACTGCGCCACCTCCAGCATCGCCAGCGAGGTGTCAAAAACCATCACCGGATGCGTCGGTGCTGGCGGGGCTTCACCGGCCGTCGTCATCCATGTTGCCCATTCGTCGCGGCGATAGGAACGCAGCAAGGTGTACTTAAGCACATCCGCCGGTTTGTAGAGCGTCTGGGCTATCGCCGGCGTGCAGAGCGCGGTGAGCGGCGCATCGCAAAGGAATATGGCCTCGGTATCGTGCCAGGCGCCGTTGCCGAAACGAAGGGTATAGTCCAGCCCTTCGGCTGCGGGATCGACCCGGTTGTTATGCGTCGACAGATGCAGGTCGATATGCGGGCAGCAGCGGCGAAAATCCTCCAGCCGGGGCAGCAGGAACCCCACCGCAAATGTTCCGACGACGCCTATTTTTAGTTTTTCTCGCCGTTGCGGGGCGCTAAAACGATCGAGCGTGTCGGCGATGATGTCGAAAGAACCGTTCAGCACCGGCAGGAGGTTTTCGCCCTCTGTCGTCAGCGTCAGCCCGCGCGATACCCGCACAAATAGCTGACAATTAAGGTGTTCTTCCAGCGATCTTACCTGCTGACTAATAGCAGAGTGCGTGACGTTGAGCTCAACGGCTGCGCGAGTAAAGCTTAAGTGCCGGGCAGCGGCTTCGAAAGCGCGTAGGGCATTCAGTGGGAGATAGCTTCTGGTCATGGCCGTATGTGTTAGAAAAACTGCAGGTAGATGATAAGTTTAATCGTTTGTCAGAGCGAGTCAAAGCCCACAGACTTAGCGCGTTTTCAGGCCCTGAACTCTCTCTCACTCTATGGAAGGTTTTACCCATGCACAAAATGTTGAACGGCGTTCTGGCACTGTCCGCGCTTTCGCTCACCGCGGCAAGTCTTGCTGCGCCGAAGACGCTCACCGAGCAGCAGATTTCTCAGGTGGTCACCCAAACCATCGAGCCTCTGCTCAAAGAGCAGGCGATCCCTGGCATGGCGGTGGCGGTTATTTATCAGGGCCAGCGGTACTATTTTACCTGGGGCAAAGCGGACGTCGGCAGCGGCCGCCCGGTCACGACGGACACGCTGTTTGAACTTGGCTCAGTGAGCAAAACTTTCACCGGCGTACTGGGCGCAGACGCCGTGGCCCGCGGCGAAATCAAGCTCAGCGACAACGCCAGCCGCTACTGGCCGGAGCTTAACGGCAAGCGGTGGCAGGGGATAACGCTGCTGGATCTGGCAACCTATACCGCAGGCGGGCTGCCGCTACAGGTGCCGGATAACGTTACGGACAGGGCCTCGCTGCTCGATTTCTACCGGCGCTGGCAGCCGCAGTGGGCGCCGGGCAGCATGCGTGTTTATGCCAACAGCAGCATCGGTCTGTTCGGCATGCTGGCAGTGAAGCCTTCCGGGCTCGGTTTTGAAGACGCCATGAGCCGGCGGGTCCTGCGGCCGCTGAAGCTCAACCATACGTGGATTAACATTCCGGCTGCGGAAGAGAAAAACTATGCCTGGGGCTATCGCAGCGGCCAGCCGGTGCACGTTTCACCCGGTATGCTGGATGCCGAATCCTACGGGGTGAAATCAACGATTACGGATATGGCCGCCTGGCTACAGGCCAATATGGCCCCCCGGGAGGCCGGCAGCCCCACGCTCAGAAAAGGCCTCGAGATGGCGCAGGCGCGCTACTGGCGGATTGGCGATATGTATCAGGGGCTGGGCTGGGAGATGCTCAACTGGCCGGTCAATGGCGCGGCGATAGCGAAAGGCGGCGATAACGCGGTGGCGCTGGCCCCGCATCCGGCAGCGGCGATAGAACCGCCGGTCCCGGCGGTCGCCGCCTCATGGGTACATAAAACCGGCTCTACCGGGGGATTCGGCGCCTATGTGGCGTTTATCCCGCAGCTGCAGCTGGGGATTGTTATGTTAGCGAATAAGAGCTACCCGAACCCGGCGCGCATCACCGCCGGATATACCATCCTCAACGCTTTGCAGTAAATCCGTGCGCCCGCAAGATAGGCTCTTCGGGCGCCGCGGTATTTCGGTGAGCCGCTTAAACGCCAGCGGTAACGGGGCGCGGGTTAATATGCACGGGCGGGGTTTACCCCGTCCCGTGCAGCGGCAGAGCCTTCGCCTTTACCCTGATAATGCGTTCGCTTCAGGGCTTATTTTCCCGCGCTTCGTTTCTGGCTTGGTACCAGGCTTCAAAGGCAGCAGATGCCATCGGCCTGGCATAAAAATATCCCTGAACTTCATCGCAGCCCAGGTCTTTTAAAATCTCAGCCGTTTTGCCATCCTCGACGCCTTCGGCCAGGACGACATAATCCAGTTGCTTGAGCAGCCTGATAACGTTGCGCGCAATAATTAGGCTGGCTTTGTCGCGGTCAATTTTATTCACAATAGAGCGGTCGAGCTTGATGATGTCCATTGGAATTTGCCGCAGGTAGTTAATGTTGCTGTATCCGGAACCAAAGTCATCCAGCGATATTTTAAAACCGCGTTGTTTGAGCATCTCCAGTCCGTTAAGGGCGGCCGGACTTTCAAGCATCTTCTCTGTCTCCAGACACTCGACCCCCAGCAGGGATGGATCCAGATGCGCATCCCGCAATTTCTGTTCAAGCTGCTCAGCGAAATCGGGTCGCGAAAAATCACTGGCGGCCAGGTTTATTGACACGGGAAGCGAAAGCCCCCGGCGTCGCCAGGCACTCAGCTGCGCGATAGTGTGATCGATTACCCATGCCGTGAGTTCACGCATCAGGCCGGTCTTTTCGACCAGAGGAATAAATTTTCCCGGCAGCACTTCGCCGTTTTTAGGATGCTGCCATCTTAGCAGTGCTTCAGCACCGGTCACACGCCCCGTCAACAGCGAGATTTTCGGCTGATAGACGAGATATAACCCCTGGTTTTCCTGCAGCGTTTGCCTGAGTTCGGTCAGAAGGCTGAAGTCACTCTTCTTGCGGGTATCGAGAGCGTCATCATAGGTACTAAAACGGTGTTTCTGGCTTATCGCCTCATGCAGTGCGCTGATCGCACGACGCAGAATTTCATTCGGCGTCAGGGTGTTATCACAAAGTCCGGAGTCACCCATGTGGATATCCAAATCCAGGGGGACTTCCGGGTTGAGCCTGGCCTGGGTTCCCTGAAGACTTAAGGCGATATTTTCCAGTGACAGAGTCTTTTGCGTATGGGTGTAAAAGGCAAATCGTCCGACCGCCACGGCGTAAAGTTTCCCCTCCAACGGCAGCCGAGCCTGCAGCTCTACGGCCATATCACGAAGTAGATTTTCTACGGCAATCATCCCCAATGAGCGGGCCATCTCGTAGGCAAATGGCATATCAATACAGTCAATGATGACGAGCCTGAAGGTGCTCACCGCCGAAACGTCGATGTCCTTCAGAAGTCGCTGTCGATTGGGTAACAGCGTGACAACATCGATGAAGCCGACAGCGTGCCAGGACGCTAAAAAATCTGCTATCAGCTGGGCGAACGTCTCTAAAATACCGATCTGCTCGTCCGAAAGCACTCTGGGTTGAGTATCTAAGACGCACAGGGTGCCCACGGGTATCCCGTCCTGGGTTTTCAGTGGGCATCCGGCATAAAAGCGAATGAATGGCGCTTCTCTGACCGCCTGATAGCGACGAAAGGCCGGGTGCTGATGTGTATCATGACAAATGAACGTTTCGCCCTGTTTCACGGTCTGTACGCAAAATGCCTCGCCCAGGCTGGTTTCCGTGATGGTGATATTTTGAGCGGATTTGATGTATTGCTTTTCATCATCGAGAACCGACACAAAGCTCATCGGCATTTTCAGCAGCTGGCAGACCAGATGCGTGTATTTTTTTAACGCGTCGTCCCGGCCTTCGTCAGGATTTTTCAACAGGTCAATCGCCGCGCGTCTTTTCCTGTCATCACTGCTGAGATTAGTCAACATAGTAACGCTCCCCGCTGCAGTCTATTTTTTGGTCATCCAAACCTGATGGTCGCGTAGGTCTCTTTACTCACTATAGGTGTCAACACGGGTACCATCGCCCGTCTGGCCCCATACACATTAGAATGTTTGCCATTGATTGTCTGCGAAAAGTAACGTCCTCCTGACGTTTTTGGAACGGCCTGCCGCACGGCGGTGGCCTGCACCCGATCGGACAACATCCGTGACAGATGGCGCGAAGCAGGCTGCTGTCGGACTTACAGCGAGAGGGGGGCGTTAACGATTGTTTATCTCGTCGGCCAGAATGCCGGGCCGATCCTGTCACTCAACCTGCACCCGTACTTTCGGTTTGGATAACAAAATAGTGACTAATTCAGCGAAAGGGACGGGCCTGAAGAAATAGTACCCCTGCATAAATGTGATTTTTTTGCGCATGAGATAGTCGAGCTGCTCCTGCGTTTCCACACCTTCAGCAACGATGCTTATCGAGAGTTTATGTGCCAGGTCAAGTACGGAATCCAGTATAAGCGTCGAGTCCTCATGCTCATTTACCCTGCCGACAAAACTTTGATCAATTTTGATGTAATCGATATGAAGGTCCTGCAGGTAGGAAAGCCCGGAGTAGCCGGTGCCAAAATCATCAAGCGCAATGGCAAAACCATTTGCATGCAGTTTCTTGAAAGTCTGGACAAGTGTTTCATTGATCTCCAAAGGCTCACGCTCCGTCAACTCAATGACCAGGTTCAAATCGCGCCGGCTGAAACTGTCCTTATATTTCAGACACTCTTCAGGGAATGTCGGTGCAGCGATATGGGAAGCGCTGTAGTTAAGCCCAACGTGGAAGCCTTCCGGCAATTTACTGGCGATGGTGTTCATATCAGACGCAACCTGAGCCATCAGGCTTTGCGTTAACGGCACGATCAACCCTGATTTTTCCGCTACAGGAATAAATGACGCCGGTGAAATATCGCCTTCTAGCGGATGCCGCCATCTGGCCAGCACTTCCACACCACGCAGCGTGCCGTCTTTGCCATTGACGATGGGCTGATAAAAAGGGACGATTTCACCCTCGTCAATTGCCCGGTGGAGCTCTTCTTCAGGGGACGTATTTTTAGTCAGATACTTCTTCAGAATATAAGCGGCAAGGCAGGACATCAGCAGTAAAAACAGTAATACACCTCCGGCCCGGCTGAGCATATTCAGCAGGTTTTGCAGACTGAAAAACGCAGTGGGGTCGTATTGAATGCTGAAGGGATATTCTGTAGCCGCAAGGTGTAGAAGATGATGCTGCGCTTCATTTACCTTGGTGACGTCACCCGAGATACCTAAGAGAGTATTTCCTACCTTCAGTGCGTACCCGGCGCCTTTTAGCGGGATGTCCAGGGCATCCCTGATATGCTTGTCGCTCACGGTGACGATGATACGGCTGTCAGCAAATTCTGTCTGAATTAAAAGAACAGGCAGACCGTTTACGGTGCCGCTGGCAGGTATGAGGAACAAAGGTGAATTCGGCCATGCGGAAACGTTAACAAGTAGCACGCGATTCCCCGGCAGTGATGAACACCAGACCACGCCCTGGCGAAGAATAATGATCGTTCTGAGATGGGGCTGCAGTGATGCTTCGCTGCCGAGCCGATATTGCTCTTCCGGGCCACAGCCTTTTTCGACAATACTCATTGCCGTCCGCGTGGCAAGCCTGGCTTCATTAAGAATCACATTCATATTCTTTACCGCATGCTCTGCGCCAGCAAGTCTGTCTGCGCGCTCGGTATACCAGAATTGTGTATTCAGAATAAAAACACCCAATATAAACATTGCCACGGCTACGACAATGGGAATAAGCGTGTTGCGCATTTATATATCCTGGGTAAGTTCGAAGCCGACTTCTCTGGGGCATCAGAAGTGCCTGGTTTTATCATTATAAAAAGCATGGTTGATAAAATTTAAATTAACCATCATTAACAGTGAAATATATCATAGGAAACCGGTACTTATTCTGAGAGGTTAAGCTCCAGGCTTGAAGCGGGCGATGGCCTTGCGTTGCGGGTCAGCGGTGAGCGAAAAGCGGAGCGACAGCCGTGAAGAAGCCTGTGCTGGCACCCTGAGTTTTTTCGAACTACGCAGCGACGCTTCCGGGAAAAACCATAAGGTGCTTTCCAGAGGTATGGTTATATCTTTAGCATCACACGAGGAAGAATTGATGATTGTCAGGACCTGGCACGGCTGTGTTCCGCTTAAACATGCGGAAGGTTTTGCGAAGCACCTTGAAAGGACCGGCGTGGAGCATTCAAGGAGCATACGCGGAAACCGGGGGGCGTTCGTACGCCGGGAAACCCAGGGAGACCGGGAGCATTTCTTTCTGGCAACCTACTGGCAGGATCTGCATTCGGTAAAGGAATTCGCGGGAGAAAACTATCACGTGGCAGTGACTTACCCGGACGACGAAGAGTTTGAGCTCCTTTCCGATCCTTACGTTTTCCAGCACGTTGTCGAAGCTGTTTCACCGCTTTGACTTGATCTCCACGGCACCCGTCTACCGGTTGCCCGGATTTGCTTTCACATTGGCCATCGCTGCGCAGTGCTAAAGGCCTGATTAGGGCTTGCGGGGCGGCTGACTTTCTGCCGGGAAGGACGTGCCGTCGTGCACTTCCCGAGAGCAAACGCTATGCTGCTGCCAGCAAAAAATGACGGAAGTCGGCGCGAACGGGCCCGGTGCGGCCGAAGTCCCGGTCATCCCCGGGACGATTGCGTATCCGTTTTCACTGAGAGGACCCTATGCTAAAAGTCATTGCCGAAGATTTTATCAAGCTCGAATGCGTTGCAACCGTTCTGCCGTTATACCGGGAGCTGGTCGCGGCAACCAGGCTGGAGCCGCTGTGCATCGCCTACGATCTCTATACTGATGAAAAGGACCCCGGACATTTCATTTTTATCGAGGAGTGGCCAGACCATGCGGCCCTCGATGCCCACTGTGCCAGCGAGCATTTCAGACGGCTGGTCCCGTTGATCGACCGGCACAAGCGGGAAGAGGCCCGATATATCCTGATGAACGGTCAGGTGAACCCGACGGGTGAGTAAAGCCGGCACCAGCTCTATAATTGCTCAGGCGACCCGCCGTGGCGTTCGTACTAGTCTTCCCGGCGACGGATGGCCCGAGGCGGCTTTAGGCGCAGGGGCATGGTGAAACGGGAAGAAGCGCTGCGGCAAGGGGAGAATAGCTCTACGGCGGCGGTGAGAAAATCAGCCAGAAAATAGCATTAACTGGCTGATTTTTTAGGGTTAGCTGGTGGTGGTGCCCTGCTTATGGAACAGCTCGCGGAACACCGGGTAGATATCTTCCTGGTCGCGTATATGCTGCATGGCGAAGTTTTCAAAGGTCGTCTGCAGATGTTCATATTCACGCCATAGCGTCTGGTGGGCGCGGCGGGTTATCTCAATGTAGCTGTAGTAGCGCACCACCGGCAGGATGTTCTTCGCCAGCAGCTCGTGACACAGCGGCGAGTCGTCCGCCCAGTTATCGCCGTCCGACGCCTGCGCGGCGTAGATATTCCACTGCGACGGGTCGTAGCGCGCTTTAACCACTTCATCCATCAGCTTCAGCGCGCTGGAGACGATAGTGCCGCCGGTTTCCTGCGAATAGAAAAACTCGTGTTCATCCACCTCTTTTGCCTGGGTATGGTGGCGGATATAGACCACCTCGACGTTTTTATAGGTCCGGCTGAGGAACAGATACAGCAGGATGTAAAAACGTTTGGCCATATCTTTGGTGACCTGATCCATTGAGCCGGAAACGTCCATCAGGCAGAACATCACCGCCTGGCTGGAGGGCTCGGGCCGTTTTTCGTAATTCTTATAGCGCAGATCGAAGGTATCGATAAACGGCACGCGGTCAATCTTCGCCCGCAGCTCGGCTATCTCCTGGCGCAGACGCTCCTCTTCCAGCAGCTGCGCAGGCTCGCTTTTGCTAATGACGTCCAGATCCGCTTCCAGCGCGCGCAGTTCGCGGCGCTTGCCGGCGGTCATAGCGGTACGTCGCGCCAGCGAGTTTTGCAGCGAACGCACCACGCTGATGTTCGCCGGGACGCCGTTAGCGGTAAAGCCCGCCCGGTGCGTCTTGAACTCGGTAAGCTGCCGCTGCTGGTTTTTCTTCAGATTCGGCAGGGCGAGATCTTCAAACAGCAGGTCGAGATACTCGTCTTTGGATATCTGAAAGACAAACCCATCTTCGCCTTCGCCGTCGGCGCTGGCTTGCCCCTGGCCGCTACCGCCGCCGCCTCCGCCGCCCTGCGGGCGTTCAATACGGTCGTTTTGCACAAAATGGTCGTTGCCGGGATGCACGCGATTGCGCAGGCCGCCGCGACCCTGATGAAACATCGGTTCGTTGATATCATCCGTCGGAATAGAGACGGATTCTCCGCTCTCAATATCGGTCACCGAGCGCTTGTTGATAGCCTCAGAGATCGACTGTTTTATCTGCGCCTTGTAGCGACGCAAAAAGCGCTGGCGATTCACCGCACTTTTATTCTTTCCGTTCAGGCGCCGGTCTATAAACCAGGTCATATGCCCCCCGTACTGCATTTGCCAACCATACACGTCATACTTCAAGCCGCATTTGCGTTGCTTACCCCGGACGTTTACCTGAGTAAACGTCCGGAGCTCCCTGCAACTCGAATTGCTGGTCTCTCTGTCTTACCCCGCTGCGAGCGGGCTTGCCGTACGTCAGGACGATTTACGTACCCGCAAATACCATTCGCACAGCAGACGTACCTGCTTACGTGTGTAGCCTTTCTCCATCATCCGGTCGACGAAGTCGTCGTGCTTTTTCTGCTCGTCGGTAGAGGTTTTGGCGTTGAACGAAATAACCGGCAGCAGCTCTTCGGTATTGGAGAACATCTTCTTCTCAATAACCGTGCGCAGTTTTTCGTAGCTGGTCCAGTTCGGGTTGCGTCCGCTGTTATTTGCTCTGGCGCGCAGCACGAAGTTGACTATCTCGTTACGGAAGTCTTTCGGGTTGCTGATCCCCGCCGGTTTTTCAATTTTTTCCAGCTCCGCGTTCAGCGATTCACGGTCAAACAGCTGGCCGGTATCCGGATCGCGGTACTCCTGATCCTGAATCCAGAAATCCGCATAGGTGACATAACGGTCAAAAATGTTCTGCCCGTATTCGGAGTAGGATTCGAGATAGGCGGTCTGGATCTCTTTGCCGATAAACTCGGCGTATTTCGGGATCAGGTAGCCTTTGAGGAACTCGAGGTAGCGCTCCGACTGCTCCTGCGGGAACTGCTCGCGTTCGATTTGCTGCTCGAGGACGTAGAACAGATGCACCGGGTTAGCGGCAACCTCGGCGTGATCGAAGTTAAATACCCGCGACAGTATTTTAAAGGCGAAGCGGGTGGAGAGACCGTTCATGCCTTCATCGACGCCGGCATAGTCGCGATACTCCTGGTAGGATTTCGCTTTCGGGTCGGTATCTTTCAGGCTCTCACCGTCATAGACGCGCATTTTAGAGTAAATGCTCGAGTTTTCCGGCTCTTTCAGGCGCGACAGAATCGAGAAGCGCGACAGCGTTTCAAGAGTGCCTGGGGCGCAAGGCGCGTGGGTCAGTTCGCTGTTGTTGAGCAGTTTTTCATAGATACGCATCTCTTCGGAAATGCGCAGGCAATAAGGCACCTTGACGATATAGACGCGGTCGAGGAAGGCCTCATTGTTTTTGTTATTACGGAAGGTCACCCACTCAGATTCGTTCGAGTGCGCGAGGATAATCCCGTTAAACGGCAGGGCGGAGATCCCTTCTGTGCCATTATAGTTGCCTTCCTGGGTCGCGGTCAGCAGCGGATGCAGCACCTTAATCGGCGCTTTGAACATCTCGACGAATTCCATAATCCCCTGGTTGGCGCGGCACAGGGCGCCGGAGTAGCCGTAGGCATCCGGATCGTTCTGCGCGTAGTGCTCGAGCTTGCGAATATCAACCTTACCGACCAGGGCCGAGATATCCTGGTTGTTCTCATCGCCGGGTTCGGTTTTGGCGATGGCAACCTGCTCCAGAATCGACGGCCACACCTTGATGACGCGGAATTTGGTGATATCGCCGCCAAACTCATGCAGGCGCTTGGCCGCCCACGGCGACATAATGGTGCCGAGATAGCGGGTCGGTACGCCATATTCCTTATCGAGGATCTGCGCATCTTCCTGCGGATTAAACAGGCACAGCGGGTGGTCGTTCACCGGGCTGCGCTCGCCGTTGGCGCTCAGCACGTAAACGGGTACGCGCTGCATTAATGATTTCAGACGCTCGGCAAGGGATGATTTACCGCCGCCCACCGGCCCCAGCAGATACAGAATCTGTTTCTTCTCTTCCAGACCTTGTGCGGCATGCTTCAGGTAAGAAACGATCTGCTCAATGGCATCTTCCATGCCGTAAAACTCTTCAAATGCCGGATAGCGTGCGACAACCCGGTTTGAAAAGAGACGGGACAGCCTTGGCTCCAGGGCCGTATCGACCATTGCGGGTTCACCAATGGCCATCAGTAGCCTTTCTGCCGCGTTGGCATAAGCACTGCGATCTTGCCGGCAGATGGTAAGAAACTCCTGCAGTGTGAACTCTTCGTCCTTGGCAGCTTCATAACGCTGGCGATAGTGATCGAATATATTCATGGCATGCCGTCCTTTCGTATTTAGCACAAGTTGAGAGCGTTCATATGAATAGTGGGTGCTCCCGGAAGAGGTAAGCAGAGCGCGACGTCTACTGATTCTCCAGCAACCCTTATGCCAGGTTGTCGACGAGATTAAGATAACGCGCCCTGCAATGACGCCTTCTAAATTAAAGCGTAGATGCATTTAGAAAACTTGCATGCAGCGAAAAATCAATTTCAATGACATATCAATAACTCATCCTAAAAAAGGCCGCTATTTCGCACGTCTTGCCAGGGACCTTCATCCTGTTGTCATGAAGCCGCAGGTGCGGGCTCGCGAATTGACGAGAGAGTGAGTCATTTTTTGTAATGACGGGTAAAGAATTTGAGGCATGAGGCCTACGACGTTAAACTGCCTGCGCGGATTATTTGACAAACGGGAATATGGATTGTGAAGAAGATCAAATCTCTGGCACCAGGCGTGTGTCTTTTGGCTTGTGTCTCGGCAGCGCACGCCGACGGGAAGTTAACGCTGGGGGCCGGCGTGGGTATCGTCGAAAGCCCGTATAAGCAATATGACGTTGACGTTTACCCGGTGCCGGCTATCAGCTACGAAAGCGATAACTTTTGGTTCCGCGGCTTAGGCGGCGGTTACTATTTATGGAATGACGAGACCGATAAGCTGTCGGTTACCGCCTACTGGTCGCCGATGTACTTTAAGCCCGGCGACAGCGACAGCGAGCAGATGCGTAAGCTGGATCGGCGTAAAACGACGATGATGGCCGGGCTCTCCTACGTGCACAATACCCAGTATGGCTTCCTGCGTACGGTGCTGGCCGGCGACACGCTGGACAAAAGCAACGGCATTACCTGGGACATGGCCTGGCTCTATCGCTATACCAACGGCAACCTGACCTTAACGCCGGGTATCGGTATGGAGTGGAGCAGCGACAACCAGAACGAATACTACTACGGCATCTCGAAGCGCGAATCCGAGCGCAGCGGCCTGCGCAGCTACGACCCGGATAGCAGCTGGAACCCGTATCTCGAACTGTCGGCAAACTATCGCTTCCTCGGCGACTGGAGCGTGTACGGCGTGGCGCGCTACACCCGTCTGTCCGACGAAATCACCGACAGCCCGATGGTGGACAAATCCTGGAGCGGCCTGATTTCTACCGGGATCACCTACACTTTCTGATAGTGCATCTTTATAGAGATATCTGTGCATCAAAACAGGGCGTAATGCCCTGTTTTGCATTGCGGTGGTGCAAGATTAACAGGAGGTAGCGATGAGCGTAAAAATGCGCCGTTTCGGCGACCAGCAGGCGGTTCCCGCCATCGGGCAGGGAACCTGGTATATGGGGCAAAGCAGCGCGCATCGTGCGCAGGAAGCGGCTGCACTGCGAGCGGGCGTTGAGCTCGGGCTGACGGTTATCGATACCGCCGAAATGTACGCCGACGGCGGGGCGGAAGAGGTGGTGGGCGAGGCGATTCACGGCCTGCGCGACCGCGTGACGCTGGTGTCCAAAGTCTATCCCTGGCACGCCGGCGGGCACAAAATGCGCGAGGCCTGTGAAGCCAGCCTGCGTCGCCTGAAGAGTGATTATCTCGATCTCTATCTGCTGCACTGGCCGGGGGAGTTCCCGCTGGCCGAAACCGTCGAGGCGATGGAGGCGCTGGTTGCCCAGGGCAAAATTCGCCGCTGGGGCGTCTCCAACTTCGATACCGACGATATGCAGGCGCTGTGGCAGGTGCCCGGCGGCAGACGCTGTGCGACCAACCAGGTGCTGTACCATCTGGCATCGCGCGGCATTGAATACGATCTGCTGCCGTGGTGTCAGCAGCAGCAGCTGCCGGTGATGGCCTACAGCCCGCTGGCTCAGGCCGGTCGCCTGCGCGACGGTCTCATGAATCATCCCGCTCTCAACGGCCTGGCGCGGGAAAAGGGCGTCACGGTCGCGCAGCTCCTGCTGGCGTGGATCATCAGCCACGAAGGGGTGATGGCGATCCCAAAAGCCGGGAGCATTGCCCACGTCAAAGAGAACGCTGCCGCGCTTGAGTTGGTGCTCGATGAGAACGATATCGCGGTGATGGAACAGGCCTTTCCGGCGCCGGGGCGCAAAACGCCCTTAGATATGGTGTAAGGGTGCTGATTTTGTAACGGTATCTACGTGATTCGTTGATGGATATCAATGCTCAGCCGTGCTTCTCCTCCTAAAGATAAAAGAAAAAGGAGAATCACATGACTGAACCTAACAAACCCCTGGACGTGAAGCTGGCTTTTCCCCTCTGGAAAGCCGCCCTGACAATCCTGTTCGGCGCACTTATCTGGTTTATCCCTCCCCCCGATGGGTTAGCCATTCACGCATGGCAAATGTTTGCTATTTTTACCGCAACGATCTTTGCCATCATCCTGAAGGTAATGCCGATGGGGGCGGTGACGATGATCGCGCTGATCGTCTCCGCATTTTTAGGGGTAACGCCTCTCTCGCCGGGCAAGAGCGACAAAGTCGCGGCGCTGTCCGGCTTTGCCAACGGTACGATCTGGTTGATTGGTATCGCGATGTTTATCTCCCGGGCGGTGATTAAGACCGGGCTGGGCAAGCGGGTGGCGCTGTGGTTTATTTCCAAATGCGGTTCAAGCATGCTGGGCGTCGCCTATGGTCTGGCTCTCTCTGACGTGGTCCTCGGGCCGGGCATTCCCTCGGCATCGGCGAGGGGCGGCGGCATTATGTATCCGATCACGCAGTCCATTGCCACTGCCTACCAGTCGGAGCCCGGCCCAACGGCCAGAAAAGCCGGCGCCTTTTTAATGCTCTGCGTTTCTCAGATTGACGCCATTGTCTGTACGATGTTTTTAACGGCGATGGCGGGTAACCCGCTGATCGCCGAACTGGCGAGAAGCCAGGGCATTGAAATCACCTGGACGACCTGGTTTGTCGGCGCGATCGTGCCGGGGATCGCCTCGCTGATCCTGCTGCCGCTGGTGCTGTACGCTATTTATCCGCCGCAGCTGAAGAAAACGCCGGAAATCCCGGCGATCGCCAGAGAAGAGCTGCGCAAGATGGGGCCGATGTCGCTGGCGGAAAAAATCCTCGCGCTTGATTTTGTCCTGCTGATCCTGCTCTGGACGGTGGGCGACATTTTCTTTGCCATTCCCGCCACCCTTTCCGCGTTTATTGGGCTGATGGTGCTGCTGGTCAGCAATATTATGTCGTGGAAAAATATCATCGAAGAAAAAACGGCCTGGGATACGATGTTCTGGTTTGCCGTGCTGGTGATGATGGCCAACGCGCTCAATAAATACGGCATGATTAGCTGGATATCTGAGCGAATTGTCGGCTACGTCGGCCACTTTGCATGGATAACGGTGTTTTTACTGCTGGTGCTGGTCTATTTCTATACCCGCTACTTCTTCGCGTCGGCGATGGCGCATATTTCCGCGATGTATCTGGCGTTTCTGGCCGTTGCCGTTTCCGTCGGCGTACCGCCGCTGTTCGCCGCCCTGGTGCTGGGCTATACCTCTAACCTGTCGATGGGCCTGACGCAGTACTCTGGCGGCCCGGGGCCTGCTCTGTTTGGCTCCGGCTATAACACCGCGGGTCAGTGGTGGGGCGTCAGTTTCGTGGTGTCGGTGGCGTCTATTCTCATCTGGCTGGTGCTGGGGGGCGCGTGGATGAAGCTGGTGGGGTTCTGGTAACGCCGCAGCGCCTGCGGCGTCATGCGTAAAAAAACAGGGCCATTGCGCCCTGTTTTTGATCCTGCGTCTGTGGCTCAGGAAGCGCTGCGGTTTTAGCGCCGCGTGACGCGAATAGTCTGCGCCAGGCGAGACGGCTTCTCTTCGCTGGCTTTCTGCGGCTCGGTAACGCAGCAGGTTTCGACGCAAACGAAGGTTTTGTAGCCGTCGTCCGGCATATCGCCCATGCTCACGGACAGCGCCGGGCCTGGGTTCCAGCCCACCACGTTGTGGTGATGATGATGGACAACGTCAATGCTGCGGTTCAGCGCGCCGTCGTGGATAACGCTGCAGGCATCCGCGTTGAGATAGACGCGGTCGGTGCGATCCGGGAAGGTCTCTTCGCCGTTGCTCAGCACGCCTTCCTGGGCGTTGTTCACCTTATCGATATAGCGATCGCCGAGGCCGCTGACCTTCACCGCCGCGATATCCCCAACGTTGAAGTAGCTGTGCAGGGCGGAGGTGGTTTCAAATTCGCCGTGCGCTTCCAGTTCGATTTCGCAGGTTTTACCCAGCTTGAAGCGCGCGTACAGCGTAAATTCGTGCGGCCAGTACTGACGGGTCTTATCGCTGCTTTTCAGTTCGAAGGTCAGCATCACGCCGCTTTCATCTTCATCATGGCCCTTCAGCGTCCACGGCAGATTGCGGGCGAAACCGTGGGAGGGAAGGCCCTGCTGTGCCGACGGACCAAACCACGGCCAGCAGACAGGCACGCCGCCGCGCAGCGCGACGCCGGTTTTAAACGGCGTGTTCCCGCTCAGCCACAGCACCTCTTCTTCTCCGGCCGGTTTCCAGGAGAGCAGGTGCGCGCCCTGGTAGGCGACGGAGGCTTTGACCAGCGGATGGTCAACGACAATCAGCTCGAGATCGTCAAGCTGGCGGCGGGAGAGGGTAGGGGTAACTTGTTCAATAACCGGGAGAGCAAATATTTTGTTAATCATGGTGCAATCCTTGGTGTGCAGGTACTGAGTTAAGCCATAAAAAAAGGCGACCGAAGTCGCCTTTTTGGATCAGGTTCTCATCTCAACTTATTTGGAGATGTGAGCGATCAGGTCCAGAACTTTGTTGGAGTAACCAGTTTCGTTGTCGTACCAGGAAACCAGTTTCACGAAGTTGTCGTTCAGTGCGATACCCGCTTTAGCATCGAACACGGAAGTGCAAACTTCGCCGTTGAAATCGGTAGATACAACGTCGTCTTCGGTGTAGCCCAGAACGCCTTTCATTGCGCCTTCGGAAGCAGCTTTGATTGCTTTCTTAATTTCTTCATAAGAAGCAGCTTTTTCCAGACGAACGGTCAGGTCAACAACGGATACGTTCGGAGTAGGAACGCGGAACGCCATACCGGTCAGTTTGCCATTCAGTTCTGGCAGTACTTTACCAACTGCTTTAGCAGCACCGGTAGAGGACGGGATGATGTTCTGGGATGCGCCGCGGCCGCCGCGCCAGTCTTTGTGAGACGGGCCATCAACGGTTTTCTGAGTTGCGGTGGTCGCGTGAACGGTGGTCATCAGCGCTTCGACGATGCCGAAGTTGTCGTTGATAACTTTAGCCAGCGGTGCCAGGCAGTTAGTGGTGCAGGATGCGTTAGAAACGATGTCCTGGCCTTCGTATTTGTCAAAGTTAGCGCCTTTAACAAACATCGGAGTGTTGTCTTTGGACGGGCCAGTCAGAACGACTTTTTTCGCGCCAGCAGTGATGTGTTTACGAGCGGTTTCGTCAGTCAGGAACAGACCAGTTGCTTCAGCAACGACGTCAACGCCTACTTCGTCCCACTTCAGGTTAGCCGGATCGCGTTCAGCGGTAACACGGATTTTTTTACCGTTAACGACCAGATGACCGTCTTTCACTTCAACGGTACCGTTGAAACGGCCGTGAGTGGAGTCATACTTCAGCATGTAAGCCATGTAGTCAGCGTCTAACAGGTCGTTGATTGCAACGATCTCGATGTCAGAACGTTCTTGAGCAGCACGGAAAACAATGCGACCGATACGGCCAAAACCGTTGATACCTACTTTGATAGTCATATATTCCACCAGCTATTTGTTAGTGAATAAAAGGTTGCCTGTAAAATTACAAAAACCTTACGCAGCGTCAAGCGGAATCGTGTCAATCATTGCGACAAATCAATCCTGAGCACACCTTTGCGCGATCGATTTGCCTCACTCTCCCTTTGAGCCCAATTCCATATGGGGACTGCGCGCGGAATTTTAAAGGTCGTTAAAGATAAAAATGTGATTTGCATCACAATTATCTAGCTGCCCATCGGCATCGAATAAGTTTAGAACAAAAGTCCACGCTTCATTGTTAATGTTTTGTTAGAATCGAGCAGTTAAAGTTGTCCTTTCACAGCGAGAAGCATGCACATGTCGAATAAACCCTCCTCGGACGAGCTCAAAAAAGAGTTGAGCGAGATGCAGTTTTACGTGACGCAGAATCACGGCACCGAGCCGCCGTTCACCGGCCGACTGCTCCACAACAAGCGAGACGGCGTCTACCACTGCCTGGTGTGCGACGCGGCGCTGTTTCACTCGCAAACCAAGTACGATTCAGGCTGCGGCTGGCCGAGCTTTTTTGAGCCGGTGAGCGATGAGGCTATTCGCTACCTGAATGATTACTCCCACGGTATGCAGCGCACGGAAATTCGCTGCGGCAAATGCGATGCTCACCTTGGGCACGTCTTCCCGGATGGTCCGCAGCCGACCGGCGAGCGTTTTTGCGTAAATTCGGCGTCGTTAAGCTTCAACGACGATGATAACGGCGAGCAGATCAAGGGTTAGAGAAACGATTCAGCAAATTATTCCAATGCGGAGTTGAGCGGACGATGGATATCGAGCAAATTATCGACAGTATGACCCCGGAAGTTTATCAGCGTCTGGCTACGGCGGTAGAGCTGGGAAAATGGCCGGATGGGGTGGCGCTAACCCCGGAACAGAAAGAGAACAGCCTGCAGCTGGTGATGCTGTGGCAGGCGCGACACAACGTCCAGGCCCAGCATATGACGATTGATACCAACGGGCAGATGGTGATGAAGAGCAAGCAGCAGCTGAAGGTGGAGTTTGGCATTACGCCAGAACCTATTGCGACGTTTAAATCCTGAGCGGCTCGCGCGGGGATGCTTACGCAGGCCCGGCGGGTTTCGCCGCCGGGCGCTGAAGCTTTACGAACCGGTTACTTCTTGTTCATCATCGCTTTAAGATCGGCAAACGGGTTATATTTCGCCTCACCGACGCTCTTCTGCGCGTCTTCGCCCGCCACCACCGTTGAGCCATACTGATCGGCTTCCGTGTACTTGGAGTGCTCGTGGTCGTGACAGTACAGGCACAGCATCTCCCAGTTACTGCCATCTTCCGGGTTGTTGCCGTGATCGTGATCGATATGGTGCACGGTCAGCTCACGCAGGTTCGAATAGACAAATTCACGGGAACAGCGTCCGCAGACCCACGGGAAGAGTTTTAGCGCCTTTTCGCGATAACCGACTTCCAGACGGGCGTAGTTTTTGGGGATAAAAGCCATAAAGCCCCATGCCTCCTGTAGCAAATGAAAAGCTGCGCCAAAGCCTGGCGCAGCC
The DNA here is from genome assembly GCF_006539725.1 of Klebsiella terrigena. Classification (GTDB taxonomy): domain Bacteria; phylum Pseudomonadota; class Gammaproteobacteria; order Enterobacterales; family Enterobacteriaceae; genus Klebsiella; species Klebsiella terrigena. The sequence continues at coordinate 394,259 of NZ_BJNO01000002.1, forward strand.
GATTGCAACAATCATAACCTATCCCAGGACGCGACACACCTCATCTCCTCCAGAGCGCCGAGTCCCGCGCTGCGGGGCCGTAACGGTCCGCAGGCTAGTGCTTAATGCCTAACGACTCTGCCAGCTGTTTAGCCAGCTGATTTTGCTCGTCAGCGCCGTACTCCCAGAACATCGCCCCTGCCAGCCCCTTACTCTTGATATAGTCGGCCTTGAGGGCCACGGAGCGCGGGTTTTCGTAGGAGAGCGCAAACAGCGCCTTGCCGTCCGCCGACTGCACCGACAGCCACGGCACCTTCGCCTGCTCATCCCAGTGCTCGCTAAAGCGCTTGTGCGGATCGTTAAGCAGCTTCGCGACGATATCGTTGTACTTCACGTAGGTATCTTTGCTCAGATCGAAGCCGAGAGATTTGAACAGCGCGATCTGCTCGCTGCCGAAGTACGGCTGGGTGACGGGATTTTTCTGCGCATCGGGTTTGCTCCAGTCGATACCCGGCTCAACCGCCCGTTTTGGCACCCGGCCATAGAAACCGATGCCGAGGTTCATCTGGCTCGGCTTTAAACCGGCGGCAAGATAGTTATTAACCACAAAATCGGCGCTGTACTTATCCGCTGCCGCCACCGTCGGCCAGCGCGTTGAATCGTACAGATTCGAGTTGAAGTACTGGGTGCCGTAGGCCATGTCGTAGGTCATCAGGTTGATGTAATCCAGCAGCGGGGCGATAGCTTTGACATCGACCCAGCTTTTAGGGCTTTCGGCGTTGGCACCCACGGCGATGGTCACCAGCTTTTTATGGCCAAATGCGCCACGCAGCTCCTTCAGCAGGGCGGTGAAGTTATCGCGATCGGCAGGCTGGCTGGCGACCAGTCCCCACGCGCCGTTGACCGGATACTCCCAGTCGAGGTCGATACCGTCGAGGCCATACTGCGCGACGATCTCCTGCGCCGAGCGGATAAACGTCGCGCGGCTCTCCTCGCTGGCCGCTGCGCCGGAAAAGCCGCGTGCGCCCCAGCCGCCAACGGAGAGCAGAACCTTCAGCTCCGGGTTCTGCTGGCGCAGGGCGGGGATTTTGCGTAAATCAGCCTGCACTTTTGGCGACAGCCAAATCTGATGCAGGCGGGCAGGGTCTTTTAGCGCCGCGTTGGTTTCATCCTTTTCGTCGTTGTAGACCAGGCCAAAGGAGTAGTTGAGGTGGGTGATCTGGCGCACGTCCAGCTTATCGATGTCGCCGCCCGGACCGGCGGTCACGTCGCCGCCGCCGTTAAAGTAGCCGACGGACATCAGGGTTTGAGCTGAGACTGCAGAAGCGCAAAGCAGGGGTAATGCTGCCAGCAAAGGCAAAAGTTTCATGGACGATCCTCTTTGACATTAAAAAAGCAAACACGCCACGGAATGGCGTGGCGAAAAAATAGCCCGCCCACACTATCAGCAATAGCCTGTTGAATCTGCGAGTTAGCTCAATGAATCGCGCAGAGGAAGCGCAAGGGAGTGGCCCGAAGCGGCGGCCTCGGGCGAGGGGTCAGGCCTGGGTTTCCAGCCAGTCGCTGAGGGTATAGAGCGTCGCGCCGGCGGCGGCCATGGCCATAAAGGCGTGGGCGCTGTCCTGCGGCTGGATATTGACGCCGCGACAGCCGTCAGTAATCACGTTAACGCGATATCCGAGGTTGAGCGCATCGAGCACCGTAAACTGGACGCAGTAGTCGGTCGCCAGACCCAGCACGATAAGCTCGGCGATCCCGCGCGCGCGCAGCCAGTCGTCAAGCTGAGTTTTGTGGCGATGGCCGTTGTCGAAAAAGGCGCTATAGCTATCAATCGCCGGGTTTTCGCCCTTGTGGAACACGGCGGCGATATCCTGCTGCTTAAGCAGCGGATGCAGCTCTGCGCCGGCGCTGTGCTGCACGCAGTGATCCGGCCAGAAGGTCTGCGCCAGCCCGTCGAGCTCACCCTGCGAGTAGGGCTCGGCCTGGTGCTGGCTGGCGAAGCTGCCGTGGTTTGCCGGATGCCAGTCCTGGCTGGCGACCACGATTTCGCCGCGCGCCAGGCTCCAGTCGATCAGCCGGTTGGCGACATCAACGGTGCTATCGCCCTGCGGCACGGCGAGCGCGCCGCCCGCGCAAAAATCATTTTGTAAATCAACCAGCAGCAGTGCTCGATTGGTCATCATCAGCTCCTTACTCATCGGGAGTCAGCTCGCCGCGCAGGTTTTCCTGCATCAGGCGGCGAATGGCCTCAACGTCCAGATTCTGGCTCAGCAGGTAGTGCAGCTTGGTCAGCGTCGCCTCGACGGTCATATCGAAACCGCCGATCACGCCCGCCTGGGCGAGGGCGTTGCCGGTGGCATAGCCCCCCATGTTGACCTTGCCGGACATACACTGCGTCAGGTTAATGACCACAATCCCGCGCTGGCTGGCTTCGGTCAGAACCTGAATAAACTCGCCGTTCTGCGGGGCGTTACCGACGCCGTAAGAGCGCAGGATCAGCGCCTTCACCGGCTGACGGAGGAAGTTGCGCACCACGTCGGCGGAGATCCCCGGGTAAATCGTCACCACGCCGATCGGCTGCGGCGTAATCGGGTGCACGATCAGCTCGCCCACGCCGTGCGGTGCCGGCGGCGTCCCGAGGCGGCGAATGTGGATCCCGGCCTCCAGCAGCGGCGCCAGGTTAGGCGAAGCAAAGGCGTTGAAGCCGTCGGCATGGGCTTTGGTGGTGCGGTTGCCGCGATAGAGGCAGTTGTTGAAAAACAGCGCCACTTCGTTAATCGGATAGTTCGCGGCAACGTACAGCGCGTTCAGCAGATTGATCTGCCCGTCGGAGCGCAGCTCTGCCAGCGGGATTTGTGACCCTGTCACAATTACCGGCTTGCCCAGATTCTCCAGCATGAACGACAGCGCCGAGGCGGTAAACGCCATGGTGTCGGTGCCGTGGAGGATCACGAAGCCATCATACTCATCATAGTGGGCGCGGATGTCTTCCGCGATATGCTGCCAGTCCTCCGGCGTCATATCGGACGAATCCATCAGCGGGGCATATTCGTGAATGGTAAAGTCCGGCATCTCCGGACGGTGGAACTCAGGCATCAGTGCGAGCTGACGCTGCAGGTGGCCGGAAACGGGGATATAGCCGTGTTCGGAGCGCTGCATACCGATGGTCCCACCGGTGTAGGCAACGTAAATCGATTTCTTTTGCATAACATCGCTTAGGTTGTACGTAGACAGGCGCAGTATAAAGTGGTCGCGAAAAAAATACCCGTCATACTTCGAGCTGCAGATGCGTTGGCGGCGCTTGCTCACCCCAGTCACATAGTGGCCTATGCTCCCGGGGATTCGCTCACTTGCCGCCTTTCTGCAACTCGAATTATTTAGGGTATACCCGTTATTCGGGTTACAGATGTGCTGGCTGCGTATGCTCGCCCCGTGGCCTGTGCTCTCGGGGATTCGCTCACTTGCCGCCTTTCTGCAACTCGAATTATTTAGGGTATATCCGTTATTCGGGTTACAGATGTGGTGGCTGCGTATGCTCGCCCCGGTCACATAGTGGCCTATGCTCCCGGGGATTCGGCCACTTGCCGTCATCTTGCAGCCGGAATTATTTAGGGTATACCCGTTAACTTGAATGCAGATATGTTGGTTGGATTTGCTCACCCCGGCCTGTGGCCGGGGTTTGCTGTCGAACGAGGAGGGCTAGCGGATATTGGCGCAGGTTAAGCAGAAGGCGTAGCGGTTCTGCGGATCGTTAAACGCCGCCAGCTTGTCGCTTTCGGCTTTCACCGCATTAGCGGCGGCCGCGACGGGCGCAGGCAGCCAGGCCTGCAGCGCCGTCGGCAGAGAGGCGCGAACGGAGCCGGTCAGGCTATCAACCACCATTGAGAAGAAGGTCGGATCTTCCTGGTAGTAGTCGATGTGCCACTGCTTCAGCTTCGCCAGCTCAGCGGCTTTCGCCACCGCGTCATCGAAGTCGCCGAGGCTATCCACCAGGCCGTTGGCTTTGGCATCTTCACCGGTCCAGACGTGGCCTTGGGCAATCTGGTCAACTTTCTCCGGCGTACTCTTACGCGCGTTAGCCACCAGAGTAATAAAGCGCTTATAGCCGTTCTCAATGCTCATCTGCATCATCTGCTGCACTTCTGGCGGCAATGATTTGGTGGTGGAAACATCCGCCAGCGGCGACGTTGATACGCCGTCGGTATGCACGCCGATAGAGCCGAGGGTGTTTTCAACGGTGTTGATCACGCCAAAGATGCCGATTGAACCGGTGAGGGTGCTCGGGTTCGCCACGATGTAGTCCGCAGGGGTAGAGATCCAGTAGCCGCCGGAGGCTGCCATGCCGCCCATGGAAACCACCACCGGTTTGCCTGCCGCTTTCGCCGCCGCCAGCTCTTCGCGAATCACTTCCGAAGCGCTGACGCTGCCGCCGGGGCTGTTAACGCGCAGCACGATGGCTTTCACCTTCGGATCGAGGCGCGCATCGCGGATCTGGGCCGCGGTGGTATCGCCGCCGACGTTGCCCGGCGTTTCTTCACCGTCCATGATCGCGCCGTTGGCGAAGATAACCGCAATCGAGGCGCCCTGGTCGGAAGGCGTCTTAACGCTGTAATCGTAATAGCTGATGGCGCGATAGTTGTTATCCGCCTTGCTCCAGCCAAACTGTTTGGTCAGCGCCTTTTCGATGTCGGTGGAGGTTGCCAGCTCGTCAACCAGCTTGCTGTCCAGGGCGTATTTCGCCGTATCACCATCGACCTTACGCAGGCCGTCGAGCACGCCCTGAGCGCCGGGGAAGAGCTGCTGGGCGGTGATCTGCCGGTTGGCAGCGATGGTATTGAGATAGTTCTGCCACAGCTCGCCTATCCAGCGGCCGTCGGCTTCACGGGCGGCAGGAGACATATCGTCGCGGATAAACGGCTCGACCGCTGACTTGTAGGTGCCGACGCGGAAAACGTGGGTTGAGACCTTCAGCTTGTCGAGCAGCGATTTGTAGTACAGGCCGTTAGTGGCAAAACCGTGCAGATCGACTTCGCCCTGCGGCGAGAGCCAAATTTTATTGGCGAAGCTTGCCAGATAGTACTGCCCCTGGCTGTAGCTGCTGCCGACGGCGTAGACCGGCTTGCCGCTATCGCGGAATTCGCGCAGCGCTTTACCGATGTACTGCATCGACGGCTGGTCACCGCCGGCAAAATTTTTCAGATCCAGCACGATACCCGTGATATTACGGTCGTCTTTGGCCTGACGGATGGTTTGTACGATATCAAACAGCGAGTTTTCCTGCAGGCGATCGGAGCTGGCGCCAAACAGCTGACGGCCAATGACCCCAAGCTTGCTGCTGGCTGAAGGCTTGTCGACCACCACGCCGGTGATATTCATCAGCAGCGCGCCGCGGGCGGCATGCTCGGTAGTGGTGCTGCTGAACTGCGCCCAGATGCCGAAGCAAACCAGCACCAGCAGCAGGAAAACCAGGTTCAGCGCGAGCTGACGAACAAAATTAAGTACTCGCCACGTCCATTTAAAAAATCCGGCAATCAGTCGCCAAAGGGTTCGCATGTATTCTCCCTAACATTATCAAAAGTGGGCTAACCGCAGGGGCTGCCGCGTCTGGCTATCCTAAAGAGACCATCGGCGCTTGTCAGCAGGAATCACCCGTCGGGCTGTAACAAAATTCGTGTGCATGTTAATTTTATGAAAAATAACCTCACAGGAGTCACATAGATGGATGCTCTCGACCTACTGATTAACCGCCGCAGCGCCTCGCGCCTGGCTGAACCAGCCCCGGCCGGCGAACAGCTGGAAAATATCCTGCGCGCCGGCCTGCGCGCCCCGGATCACGGGACCTTACAGCCGTGGCGGTTCTTTATTATTGCCGATGAAGGGCGCGAGCGCTTCAGCCAGCTGTTGGAAAAAGGCGCCGTTGCGGCCGGACAGGATGAAAAGGGCGTCGAGAAAGCGCGCAGCGCGCCGTTCCGGGCGCCGCTGATTATTACCGTGGTTGCCCGCTGCGAGGATCACCCCAAGGTGCCTAAGTGGGAGCAGGAGATGTCGGCGGGCTGTGCGGTTATGGCGATGCAGATGGCCGCGGTTGCTCAGGGATTCAACGGTATCTGGCGCAGCGGAGCGTTAACCGAAAGCGCCATCGTGCGTGAAGGGTTTGCCTGCCGCGAGCAGGATAAGATTGTCGGTTTCCTCTATCTGGGTACGCCGCAGCTGAAGGCATCAACCAGCATCGCTCTGGCCGACACCGCGCCGTTCGTCGTGCGTTTCTGAGGATAAATTGCCCGGCAGGCGACTGCCGCCGGGCTGCTTCAGGCGCTACTTCTGCTGCTTAGCAAACTCATCTTTCGCTTTCTGCAGCTGCTGCTGGAAAGCCGGGTTGGTATGCAGCGTCGCGACGACCGCCGAGCCGACAATGCGCGCGGCGTCGACGTCACTTTGCCAGTGATAGCCGCAGATCACCCGGCTCTCGCCGAGCTCGTAGCCGCGCTTGAGAATCTCATTCTGCCGCTGCGGGTTAACTTCGGCCAGCACCAGCGCCGTGGCCCAGCCGATAGAGGTATGGCCGGAAGGATAGGAGCCATTCTTCGACAGCTTATCCTGCTCGGTGGTGTTGCAGGTGGCGACGCCGTAAAACGCGAACGGACGAATGCGCATGTACTTCTCTTTCGCCCCGCGGGTCGCCAGGTCGCCGGCATCTTCAATCATATTGGTCAGCAGCTTGTGCAGCGCCGGCGCGTCCTTTTCGGTGATCGGGGAGCCGAATGCGCCGGAGAAGGCGTTCGCCACGCCGCCTGCGCTGAGGTTTGCGTCCTCTGCCGCCAGCTTACCGCGCTCGGTGGCCCGCAGCAGACGTCCTTTTTCATACATCGCCTGATCGTTTAAAAAGGCGATGCTGCCCACTTCCGGCGGCGGCGGCAGGAGCGCCAGGCTATCGATGGCCTGAGCATTTTTCAGGTAGTAGAGGTCAGGTTTAGTCGTGGCATCGTTACCCGTTGCCGTCAGGGCAAAAGCGTTAACGGAGAAGAGGCCTGCCAGGCAAAGGGCGAGAACGCGCTTTTTCATCAAAATTTCCTTTCGTTGTTATCACTCCAGAGAGAGCAGAACGTTTTACTGTCACATTTCTGTCATCTTTTAGTTAAAGTTAAAATGACGCTGAAAAAATTGTTCTCTATCGCAAAATCGCATATTTGTCTGCTTAATGAGCAACTATTCGCGATTTCAGACTGTCGTACTTACCACCTTGACGTTTGGGCGCTACCATAGCGGGATTGCAATGACAGGAGATGTCCATGAGCGAGCAAGCTATTCGTTTAACGCAATACAGCCACGGAGCCGGTTGCGGGTGTAAAATTTCCCCTAAAGTGCTGGAAACTATCCTTAAAAGTGACCAGGCAAAATTTATTGACCCCAATCTGCTGGTGGGCAACGAAACCAGCGACGATGCGGCGGTCTACGACCTGGGCAATGGCACGTCCATCATCAGCACCACCGACTTCTTTATGCCGATTGTCGACAGCCCGTTCGACTTTGGCCGCATTGCCGCGACTAACGCCATCAGCGATATTTTCGCCATGGGCGGCAGGCCGATTATGGCGATAGCGATCCTCGGCTGGCCGATTAATACCCTGGCGCCGGAAATCGCTCGTGAAGTGGTTGACGGCGGCCGCTTTGCCTGCCAGCAGGCGGGGATCGCGCTGGCCGGCGGCCACTCCATTGACGCGCCGGAGCCGATTTTTGGCCTCGCGGTGACCGGCGTGGTGCCCACCGAGCGGATCAAGAAAAACAGCACCGCCGAGGCGGGATGCCGGCTGTTCCTCAGCAAACCGCTGGGGATCGGCGTGCTGACCACCGCCGAGAAAAAATCGCTGCTCAAGCCTGAGCATCAGGGGCTGGCTACCGAAACCATGTGTCAGATGAACCTCGCTGGCGCCGCGTTTGCCAATATCGACGGCGTGAAGGCGATGACCGACGTCACCGGCTTTGGCCTGCTTGGCCACCTGAGCGAGGTGTGCCGCGGGGCGGGCGTACAGGCGCAGCTGAACTATGCCGACATCCCCAAACTGCCGGGCGTGGAGGAGTACATTCTCGCCGGCGCGGTTCCCGGCGGCACCGGACGCAATTTCGCCAGCTACGGCCATCTGATGGGCGAAATGCCCGCGGAGTGGCGCGATCTGCTGTGCGATCCGCAAACCTCCGGCGGCCTGCTGCTGGCGGTCTCGCCGGAAGCTGAAGCCGAGGTCCGCGCGGCGGCAGAGGCGTCCGGCGTGACGCTGGCCGCTATCGGCGAGCTGGTTACCGCCCGCGGCGGACGCCCCATGATCGAGATCCGTTGATTACATGCGGCTGTTTATTGCAGAAAAACCGAGCCTCGGCCGCGCCATCGCCGAGGTGTTACCCAAGCCGCATCGCAAGGGTGACGGCTATATTGAGTGCGGCAACGGGCAGGTGGTCACCTGGTGTATTGGCCATCTGCTGGAGCAGGCGCAGCCGGATGTCTACGACGGGCGCTACGCGCGCTGGAACTTGGTCGATCTGCCCATCGTCCCGGATAAGTGGCAGCTACAGCCGAAACCCTCGGTCAGCAAACAGCTTAACGTTATCAAGCGGCTGCTGGGCGACGCCGAGGAGGTGATCCACGCCGGTGACCCGGACAGAGAAGGTCAGTTGCTGGTGGATGAAGTTCTCGACTATCTGCAGCTGGCGCCGGAAAAGCGTCAGCAGGTGCAGCGCTGCCTGATAAACGATCTTAACCCGCAGGCGGTTGAGCGGGCGATTTCTCGCCTGCGCGCCAACAGCGAATTTATTCCGCTCTGCGTATCGGCGCTGGCCCGCGCGCGCGCCGACTGGCTGTACGGGATCAACATGACCCGCGCCTACACGCTGCTCGGGCGCAACGCGGGCTATCAGGGCGTGCTCTCGGTCGGGCGCGTGCAGACGCCGGTGCTCGGGCTGGTGGTGCGCCGTGATGAAGAGATCGAGAACTTTGTGGCGAAGGATTTCTTCGACGTGAAAGCGCATATCGTCACTCCCCAGGACGAGCGCTTTGTCGCGACCTGGCAGCCGAGCGATGCCTGCGAATCCTGGCAGGATGATGAAGGACGCCTCCTGCATCGCCCGCTGGCCGAACACGTCGTCGCGCGAATTACCGGCCAGCCGGCGCTGGTCACCGCCTACAACGATAAGCGGGATTCGGAGCCCGCTCCGCTGCCGTTTTCGCTCTCTGCGCTGCAGATTGAGGCCGCAAAGCGTTTTGGCTTCAGCGCGCAAAACGTGCTGGATATTTGCCAGAAGCTCTACGAGACCCACAAGCTTATCACCTACCCGCGTTCGGACAGCCGCTACCTGCCGGAGGAGCATTTCGCCGGTCGCCATACGGTACTCAACGCCATTGGCGTCCACGCGCCGGATTTACTGCCCCAGCCGGCGGTTAACCCGGGGATCCGCAACCGCTGCTGGGACGATAAAAAGGTTGATGCGCACCATGCCATCATTCCCACCGCGCGCAGCAGCCAGGTGCGGCTGACGGAGAACGAGATCAAGGTCTACGGCCTGATCGCGCGTCAGTACCTGATGCAGTTTTGCCCGGACGCGGTGTTCCGCAAATGCCAGATTGACCTTGAAATCGCCAACGGCAAGTTTGTCGCCAAGGCGCGCTTCCTCGCCGAGGCTGGCTGGCGGGCGCTGCTGGGTAATAAAGAGCGCGACGAAGAGAACGACGGTACGCCGCTGCCGGTGGTGGCGAAAGACGATGAGCTGCTGTGTGAGAAGGGCGAAGTGGTGGAGCGGCAAACCCAGCCGCCGCGCTATTTTACCGACGCGACGCTGCTCTCTGCGATGACCGGGATTGCCCGCTTCGTGCAGGATAAGGATCTGAAGAAGATCCTGCGCGCCACCGACGGTCTGGGCACCGAGGCGACCCGCGCCGGAATTATTGAGCTGTTGTTTAAGCGCGGCTTTTTAGTCAAGAAAGGGCGCTATATCCACTCGTCGGACGCGGGACGGGCGCTGATCCACTCCCTGCCCGAAATGGCCGCTCGGCCGGATATGACCGCGCACTGGGAATCGGTGCTGACGCAAATCAGCGAAAAGCAGTGCCGCTATCAGGACTTTATGCAGCCGCTGGTGGGAACGCTGTATCAGCTTATCGACCAGGCGCGCAGCACGCCCGCGCGTCAGTTCCGCGGTATCGTTGCGCCGGGTGGCGCTAAGAAAGCGTTCAGTAAAGGCAAGCCAGGGGCGAAGGCCAAGGGCAAGGGCAAGAAGCCGGCGGCGGATGCGCCTGCCGACAATCCATAATCAAAGACCCCGCAGGCGGGGTCTTTTTCGTTGGGCTCCGTCAGCGGCTCTCCCGGAAAAGCGCGACCCGGGAGAGTCAGCGGATTAAATCACACCCTGTGCCAGCATCGCATCGGCGACCTTAACGAAGCCGGCGATGTTGGCGCCGCGCACGTAGTTAGTCTGCTTCGCTTCGCCGCCGTACTCCACGCAGGCGTGGTGAATATCGAGCATGATGTGGTGCAGGCGAGCGTCAACCTTCTCTGCTTTCCAGCTCATTCGCGCGGCGTTCTGCGCCATTTCGAGACCGGAAGTCGCTACGCCGCCGGCGTTAGCGGCTTTACCCGGCGCGAACAGCACGTCGGCTTCGAGGAACAGATCGGTTGCCGCGATGGTGGTCGGCATATTGGCGCCTTCGGCCACGGCCTTCACGCCGTTGGCGATCAGCAGGCGGGCGGCGTCAACGTCCAGTTCGTTTTGCGTGGCGCACGGCAGCGCAATATCCACCGGCACGGACCACGGCTGCTGGCCTTCGAGATACTGCAGGCCAAACTCGCGGGCGTAGTCGGCCACGCGACCGTCGCGGCTGGCTTTAATTTCGCACAGGCGCGCCAGCTTCTCTGGGGTAAAGCCCGCTTCATCGACCACGGTTCCGCTGGAGTCGGAGGCGGTAATGACGCGCGCGCCAAGCTCCATGGCTTTTTCGATGGCGTACTGGGCAACGTTACCGGAGCCGGAAACCGCTACGCGCATCCCTTCGAAGCCCAGACCGTGGCGTTTAAGCATCGCTTCGGTGAAGTAGACCAGACCATAGCCGGTTGCTTCCGGGCGAATCAGGCTGCCGCCAAAGGAGAGCCCTTTGCCGGTGAAGACGCAGGCGCTGTTGTTGGAGAGCTTACGCATCATCCCGGCCATAAAGCCCACTTCGCGACCGCCCACCCCGATATCGCCAGCCGGTACGTCGGTGTCCGGGCCTAAGTGACGATACAGTTCGGTCATCAGCGACTGGCAGAAGCGCATCACTTCGCCGTCGCTCTTTCCTTTCGGGTCGAAGTCGCTGCCGCCTTTACCGCCGCCCATAGGCAGGGTGGTCAGGGCGTTTTTGAACGTTTGCTCGAAGCCGAGGAATTTGAGGATCGACAGGTTGACCGACGGGTGGAAGCGCATGCCGCCCTTGTACGGGCCGATAGCGGAGTTGAACTGCACGCGCCAGGCGCGGTTAACCTGAACCTGATTACGGTCATCAACCCATACGACGCGGAACTGGATAGCCCGCTCCGGTTCAACCAAACGTTCCAGCAAATTGAGCTGGCGATAGCGCGGATTTTCCTCAAGGAAAGGCCACAGGGTGGTCATCACCTCGCGGACGGCCTGAGCAAATTCGGTTTGATGAGGATCGCGCTGTTGAACGCGGGCGAGAAAACCTTCCAGAGTGCACGTCTGATCCATAGATATAACTTCCCCTTATAGTTGTGGTTGCGTTTATACATGTCATCCTTCAGCCCGCCTCCCGGCGCTGCAGCGCTCGCTTACCCCGTGCGCTTACTCGCGTAAGCTGCCGGAGAACGACTCTCTTGCCGCCTCGATGCAACCTGAATGATTTTATGGATATTTATTATGATTCGGCCCTTGAAAAAGCCGATTTTCCGACTATAACACCAGCAATCGTTAGGCAAGCAAGGAAAAGTTATCCTGAAAGCAAAATTTATAATCCGCCGGTTGTCATAACTAAAAACGATGACGGCGGCCTGACGGTATTAGCGGGAAAGGAGAGACGCGCTTTGGGCGATAAAGGCTTCCAGCAGGGGGATATCCGCTGGCGCGAGGTTGAAGGTTAAGGCTTCCTGCGGCGAGCACCAGCGCAGCTGGCTGTGGTAGTGCGCGGTTGGCGTACCGCTAAAGTGGGGCACCCACCAGGCGTGAAGATGAATCAGCCGGCCGGAGACCTCCCGCCGATGGCTGGCGATATAGCGGGCGGGAAGGGCGACGATGCCGAGCTCCTCCTGCAGCTCGCGGGCAAGCGCCTGCGCCTGGCTCTCGCCGGACTCCACCTTTCCGCCGGCAAATTCCCACATTCCCGGCTGGTCAGCGTGCGGCGGGCGCTGCGCGAGCAGAATGCTGCCGTCTCGTTCAATAATGGCGGCCACAACATCAATGGTTTTTAGCATCTGAATCATCGTTCCATGAAGGATAATGGCCTATTATCACCGCCTTTGTGACGCCCAGACAACCCCTTAGCCCGCTGGAGATATGCCGTGCTCGACCGCCATCTGCACCCCCGCCTGAAGCCGCTGCTCAACGCCTGCGCCGCGCGGCTCGACCGCCCCGGCATCTCCGCCGATGGCGTAACCCTGCTGGGCTTCGCCGTTGGCGTACTGGCGCTGCCGTTACTGGCGGCGGGATGGTATTACGCGGCGCTGGCGGCCATTGTCGTGAACCGGCTGCTGGACGGGCTTGACGGGGCGTTGGCGCGCCGCAGAGGGCTAAGCGACGCCGGGGGCTTTCTCGATATTGCGCTCGATTTCCTGTTTTATGCGCTGGTGCCGTTTGGCTTTATCCTCGCCGATCCGCTGCACAACGCCGTTGCCGGCGGATGGCTGCTGTTTGCCTTTATCGGTACCGGCAGCAGCTTCCTTGCCTTTGCGGCGCTGGCGGCAAAGCACCAGATTGATAATCCGGGCTATGCGCATAAATCGTTTTACTATATTGGCGGCCTGACGGAGGGGACGGAGACGATCCTGCTGTTCGTACTGTGCTGCCTGTTTCCGGCGCACTTCGTCTGGCTGGCGTGGGTCTTCGGCGGACTGTGCTGGCTGACGACGGCGACCCGCATCTACAGCGGCTACCTGACGCTGAAGCAGGTTCAGCGCCAGGCGTAGGCCAGCTATATGCTGCTATCCGGGCCGCGCTCGCCGCTCTGTACCGGATTTTTAGGATCGCTGCTCCACTCGTACCAGCCGCCGTCGTAGACAGAGACGTTTTTCCAGCCCATCGCGCGGGCGTACATAAAGGTCTCTGAGGCGCGCCAGCCGGTTCCGCAGTAGAAAGAGACCTGCTGATCGGGGCGAATATTCCACTGCTGCCACATGGCGGTAATGTCGTCGGCGCTGCGCATGGTGCCATCCGGATTATGGAAATCCTCCATATGGGTGGAATCGCTTCCCGCATGGCCCCAGCGCGCGCCGGCAATCTCACCTTTGCGCTTGATGTAGCTATAGCCGCTGGTGGTGCCGATAAACTCCTGCCACGAGCGAATGCTGACCAGCGAGGCATCCTGACGATGCAGCAGCCCGCGCGCCTGCTCCATATCCAGCATCAGCTGCGGCTGTCCGGGGATAACGGCGCCAAAGTCCGGCTCCGGCTTCTGCTTCGCCGGCATGCCGCGTTCGACCGGCAGCCCGGCGTCGGACCAGGTTTTCCAGCCGCCGTCGAGCAGGCGGACGTCCTTCACTCCTGCATACAGCATGATCTGCGCCACGCGCGCGGCGGCGTAGACGTCGCGGCCGTAGAGAATGACCGTGGTGTCATGACGAATGCCGTTTTTTGCCAGCAGGGCCTGCAGCTGCGCGTCGGAGACTTTGTTCCACAGCGGTTCGCTCTCCACCTCGTTGGTGTCGATATAGCCGGCGGCAGGAATGTGGTTCAGCAGATAAAATTTCGGCGCGCCCCAGGCGGCTTCAAAAACTTTCCACTGGCCGGCGGGTGCGGCGGCGACCGCTTTACCCTGCTGCAGATCGTGCAGCCACTGAGGGTAGACCAGCTGTTCGACGTGCGGCAGCTTTTGCAGGCGCGCGGGCTGGCTGAGGGCATCGCTCAGGGTGTTGATATGGGTAAAGCCCGCGGCCTTCAGGCGAGCGGCAACCCGGGCGTTGTCCTCATCGCTACCGTACAGCGCAACGGGCGTTGCGGCCTGCAGCCGATGCCTGGCTGCCCATGCGCCGAGCTGCTGGTCGTTCATGGCGCCCAGCCAGCTGGCGGAGAGGTTCAGCGCCTGCGGCTCGTGGCCCTGCGGGCCGCCGTTGGCCTGCGGCCAGCCGTTATAAAACGCGCTCAGGCGGGTATCGATGGCGACGCCGTGCTGTTGTTGCAGGGCGGAGAGCGTCAGCGCTGGCATGGCGTCAGCAGCGAAAGTGGAGGAAGCAGCAAGCCCAACCAGCAGGGCGAGCGCGGTCAATTGAGAAACACGTTTCATCGAAATGCCCGACAGTAGAAAATTGAGCGGCTATTCTCCTCGCTCCCGGCGGTGAATTCTTTGCGATAACGCAGGTCAGGGCGGTTTTCATTGCCAGCGGCTCATCTGCAGGCAGCGGCCGGCGGCGGGGATATCGTGGCCGTCGTGGGTGACCAGCACCGCCGGGATCGCCAGCCGGGCGAGCTCGTCGAACACCCAGCGGCGAAAATCGGCGCGCAGTTCGGCATCGAGGCGGTTAAACGGCTCATCCAGCAGCAGCGCCAGCGGCCGGGCCAGTAGCGCCCGCAGCAGGCTGACGCGCGCGCGCTGTCCGCCGGAGAGCGTCGCCGGATCGCGAGGGTAGAACCCCGCCAGCCCGGCGCGATCCAGGGTGTGCTCCACCAGGGCGCGCCGTTCGGCACCGCGAACCTCAGGCGCCACCGCGAGCATCAGGTTTTGCCCGATGCTAAAGCCATCGAACAGCAGGGCATCCTGAAAAAGGACGCCGATTCGCCGCCGCTCGGTGGGGCGTCCGTCGCAGCGCTCGCCGTCCAGCCACAGTTCGCCTGCGGCGTGAAAATTCTCGTCAAGCGCGCCGGCCATCCAGGCAAACAGCGTCGATTTCCCGCTCCCGGAGGGGCCCATCAGCGTCAGCACTTCCCCCGGGGCGACGCAAAATTCAACGTTCCGCAGCAGCGGCCTGCCATTGAGCGTCAGGGTCAGGTTGTTCACGGTCAGCACTAGCGTAATCCTCGTCGGTAGCGGCCCGCCAGCCAGGCCAGCAGGGCGGTGAGGGTAAAGAAGAGCGCGGGCAGCAGCAGCTGCCATAATGCCTGAGCGGCAAGGTTTTGCGTATCCCCGCCGCTGCTCAGCGCCACGGCTTCGCTGGTTAAGGTCGGCGTGCGTCCGGCGCCCAGCCAGAGCGTTGGCAGATACTGGGCAATACTGACCGAGAAGCCAACCGCCAGCGCCGCCAGCAGCGGGCGAGCGAGCAGCGGCAGCTTAACCAGGCACAATATCCGCCCGCGTCGCCAGCCGAGCGTGCGGGCGATCAGCTCCAGGCGCGGATCGCGGTTGCGCCATGCCGGGCGCAAAATAAACAGCATCCACGGCACGACCCACAGCAGGTGACCCCACAGGACGGTGAAGAGCCGCCCGTCCAGCCACGCGTAGAGCGCCAGCTGATACTGACCGTCCGCCAGCGGCAGCGCCGGGAGAAGCGGCGGCAGCCAGACCCAACCGTCGCCGCGGGAAGGTCCATACTCCAGCCACAGCAGGCAAATGATGCCGCCCAGCGCGCAGGAGAGGAGCGCCAGGCTCAGGCTGTTGGCGACGCTGGCGCCTGCCGGAACGGCGGTTTGCGCGACGGCGGCGAGAAACAGGGCGCAGAGCAGGCCGCTCAGCGGCACGACGATGGCCACCACGCGCCCGACGCCCGCACCGGAGTGGAGACGCCGCACGCCGCGCAGGTCCGGTATCTGCCGACGCCACAGGCGCCAGGCTCCCCACGCGCCGGCGGCCAGCAGCCCCAGAATACCCACCAGCAGCAGGCTGGCGAGCGCCCCTTTTGCCTGCTGCAGTTCGTCTCCCTGGTTTAGCCACTGCCAGGCCAGCACCGCCAGCGTTGGCGGATTTCCCGGACCGAGGATAAGCGCGACGTCTACCGCCGACAGGCTCCAGGCGGTGGTGGCGAGCAGGATAATTGCCAGCGAGGGCATCAGCGTCGGCAGAATAAGCCAGTGCAGGCACTGCCAGCGGCCGTAGCCGAGGCTCTTCAGCACCGTAACCTGCTCAGCCAGCCGCTTTTCGCCCATCAGGCCGTAGATCGCCCACAGCAAAAAGCCGCTCTCCTTCACCGCCAGCGTCAGGCCGAGCCCCAGGCCGTAGCGATCGACGGCGGGCGTGCAGAAGGTACAGACCCGATACCACCAGCCGCCTTCGGCAAACAGCAGCAGCGCGGCGGTGGCGAAGGCCACGTGCGGTACCGCCAGCAGCAGCGGCAGACGCCCGGCCAGCCGCCGCCAGCGTCGGGAGGGCCACAGCGCCCCGGTGACGGTCAGGGTGAGCAGCAGCGCGCCGCCGACCGACAGCAGGGTTGAGACCAGGGTTGCGCTGAGCGCCTGCCACAGCTGCGGATCGGCAAACAGCGCCTGCCAGCGGGAGAGACGCAGCGCGGGGGCAAGCATCAGCCCTGCCGCGGGCAGCAGGGGCAGATAAATCAGCCCCATCGCGCCCCACGCCAGCAGGCTCAGCGCGTGCCGTAGCGGCGCAGCCATTCCTGCTCCAGCGCGTCAACCCAGGCGGCGTGCGGTTCCGCCAGTACCGGCGGCATATTCTGCGGCATCAGCCGCCGCAGGGCTTCGCCCTCGGCCGGCGGCAGATCCTGCGGGTCAAGCACGCTCGGATCGCCCCATACCGCAGGATCGGCCTTGCGCAGCTGCGCCGCCGGCGACAGCAGAAAATTCGCCACCACCTTCGCCCCCGCCGAGGCGCGGGCGTTGGCCGGGATCGTCACAAAGTGCACGTTGCCGAGGGTGCCTTTGGTGAAGCCAAATCCGTAGCTATCCTTCGGCAGCTCGCCGCTGGCGGCCTTCTGCTGCGCATGCAGCGGGTTAAAGGTGAGCGAGAGGCGCAGGGTGCCGTTCGCCAGCATGGTATCCATGCGCGCCGCGGAGGGCGGGAAATCGCCGCCTTCGCGCCACAGCAGCGGATGAAGCTCGTCGAGATAGCGCCACAGCGGGGCGGTGACCTCGGCAAAACTCGCGGCCTGCGGCGGCTGGCGAAGGGCGTCGGGCTGCCGGGTCAGCTCGATAAGCAGCTGCTCCAGCAGAGCGGTACCGATGAAGTCCGGCGGGCGGGGATAGGTGACGCTTCCCGGATGAGCGGCGGCAAACGCCAGCAGCGCCTGCGGGCTTTTCGGCCCGTCCGGGGTTTGCGAGCGGCGGGCGATAAAGGTGAGCTGGGCGCTGCCCCACGGCGACTCCGCGCCGTCGGTGGGCATGGAAAAATCCTCGCTGACCGGCTTCTGCCGATCGACATAGCGCCAGTTGGGCAGCGTCTGCGCCCACCCGGTTTGCAGCAGCCCGGCGGCTTTCAGAGTGTGAAAGTTCTCGCCGTTAACCCACAGCAGGTCAATGGAGCCGCCCCGGCTGCGCCCGGCCCGCGCTTCGGTCTGGATCCGCCTGACGGCATCGGCGGCATCGGCAATATGAACGATCCGCAGGTCAATCGCATAGTCGCGCTTAACCGCTTCGCTGACCCAATCCAGGTAGCGGTTGACCGCCGGATCGCCGCCCCAGGCGTTAAACCACACCGTTTGCCCGCGCGCCTGCGCTTCGGTCTGCTGCCAGCTCTCGCCGGCGTTGACGGCCAGCGGCATCAGTAGCAGCGCCGCCAGCCAAATCCAACAACAACGCATACTCACTCCTTATGATTTGAATCTGCAGGCCCGGAGGTCGGGATCCGACACAGGCCCTGCGCCGGGATGGCCATGGCGGAATTAAAGCGCGCGGAGAGATTTTGCAGGCCGATCAGCGCCGTCAGCTCGGTGAGCGCCCGGGCATCAAAGCGTGCTGCCAGCCGGTCGCGCAGCGCATCGTCAACGGTGGGGGGCGTCAGGCTGGCGGCCTCGGCATATTCCAGCGCCAGCCGCTCGCTATCGCTGAACAGCCCGCTGTGCCGCCAGTCGGCGACCGCCAGTAATTTATCGCGGCCGCCGCTGCGTTGCGCCAGCTTCATCTGCGTAATATCAATACAAAATTCGCACAGGCACATCTGGGCGATACGCGCGCTGACCAGCGAACGCAGCACCGGGTCGAGCGGCGAGCGTCGGCGTTCGAGATAGCCGACAAACATCGACACCAGGTAAAAAATAAACGGAATGCGCCCCCACCAGCGGATGGGGTTGAGCACCTCCCCGTAGTGGCGGCGGTGCAGCCAGGCCTGCGGGCGGAGGATCGGCGGAACGGAGTCCAGCGGCGGCAAACTCATGGTGAATTCCTCTTTTGACGTTCAGAATAGCGCGCTTTGGCGATAGCGATAACCACCGCCAGCGCCAGCAAAATAGAGAGTCCGGTGACCAGCCAGGAGATTCCGCCGGTTAACAGGCTGCCCGCCCAGGAGTAGACGATGGTGGCCGGGAGCTGGCCGATGCCGGTGGCGATCGCAAACTGGCGAAAGCGAATGGAAGTGAGGCCGGCGGCGTAGCTGATAGGATCGAACGGAACAAACGGCAGCAGCCGGCAGACCAGCACGGTGTGCCTGCCGTAGCGATCAAAAAAGGCGTCCATGCTGCGGAGAATCGTTTTTCCGGTCAGCTTCTCAACCGCCTCGCGGCCGAAGACTCTGGCGATGAAAAAGCACAGCGCCGCGCCCGCCATCGCGCTGGCCCAGGAGAGAACGCCGCCCCAGAATGCGCCAAACAGCGAGGCGTTGGCGAAGGTGATTAAAAAGGCGGGCAGCGGGGCGACCACGGCCTGCAGGATCATGAGGGCGAAGGAGACCAGCGCCGCCTGCGGGCCGTACGAGTCGATAAAGCGCTCAATGGCCTGCGGATCTAACGCCGAGAACGCCGCCAGGCTGCGCTGGATAAACTCATTCGCGGCAGGCACCCGCCAGCCGATAAGCAGCGCGGCGGCCAGCGCGACGACGGTCGCGAGCCGAGAGTAGCGGAACGGGCGCGGTTTATCGGGTCTCATCCTCAGCCTTGATATTATCGGGTGCGATCCGCCGACGGCGAGCAAACATTTTTGCCGCCTGAACCAGGCCAAACAGCGCCATGCCGGCGAGGCTCAGTTTAAGCATAAACGCGAGGGTTATTCCCGCCCTGGCGAGCTCGCTGGCCATCAGGGTATAGATAAAGATACCCGGCAGAGTGGTGAGTGCGGAAATAAGCGTAAATGACCAGAACGAAATGGCCGTCAGGCCATAGGCATAGTTTTGGATATTATAGGGAAACAGCGGAACCAGCCGCGTCAGAATTAAAAAATCGCTGCCGTTACGGGCAATGCCGCGCTCGATTGCCCGCAGCGTTGCCGTATCGCCGGCGTATTTCAGCAGCGCGTCGCGGCCCAGCCAGCGGGCCAGCAGAAATGAGAGCGCAGAGCCAACGGTGGCGGCGCAGAGCGATAAAAGCGTGCCCGTCAGCGGGCCAAAGACAATACCGCCGACCGCCACCAGAATAGTGCCAGGGATCAGGCACAGCGTGGCGACAATAAATAGCGCGATATAGAGCAGATAGCCGAAGGCGCCGCTTTGCGCGATCAGCGTCTGCAGATGACGAAAATGGGTCAGCAGCCCGCCGAG
The DNA here is from genome assembly GCF_006539725.1 of Klebsiella terrigena. Classification (GTDB taxonomy): domain Bacteria; phylum Pseudomonadota; class Gammaproteobacteria; order Enterobacterales; family Enterobacteriaceae; genus Klebsiella; species Klebsiella terrigena. The sequence goes on from NZ_BJNO01000002.1 coordinate 413,988, forward strand.
GCCGAAGTAATAGACGGCGCTGACGGCAGTGCACAGCAGAATAGCGGCAAGCAGCAGTTTATATTCAGCGCGATAACGGCTTCTTTTGCATTGGGGCCTCCTGTATAAACCGCGCGCCTTGAGCCTGTTCTCGGGAAATAACGGTGCGCGCGACAGTATAGTAAATCGCGCAGCACAACAACGGATTACCGCCGCTTTGTTGATTTTGCTCAGGATAATCAGACTCTCCGCCGGCAGAGGGCGGAGAGTCTGGTCAGCGTGGGTTACGGCTTAAAGCTGGCCCATACCGGCGCGTGATCGGAGGGTTTTTCCATGGCGCGAATTTCGTAATCAATGCCGGTTTCGATACAGCGCTGCGCCAGCGGAGTGCTGGCCAGCAGCAGGTCGATACGCAGGCCGCGATTGTCGTCGAAGCCTTTGGAACGGTAGTCGAACCATGAGAACTGCTCGTTGTTTTCCGGGTTGGCGTGACGCCAGGTATCGACCAGGCCCCAGTCCAGCAGGCGCTGCATCCACTCACGCTCTTCCGGCAGGAACGAACATTTACCGGTGCGCAGCCAGCGCTTGCGGCTCTCTTCGCCGATGCCGATATCGAGATCCGTCGGGCTGATGTTCATATCACCCATGATCAGCACCGGATTGTCCTTTTTCAGCTCGTTATCGAGGTAGTCCTGCAGGTTCTGGTAAAACGCCGCCTTGGCGGGGAATTTTGTCGGATGATCGCGGCTTTCGCCCTGCGGGAAGTAGCCGTTGATCACCGTCACGTTACCTGATGCGCTGGGGATTTCCGCCATGATAATGCGGCGCTGGGCCTCTTCATCATCGCCCGGGAAGCCGCGACGGACGCTAACCGGCGTCTCTTTGGTCAGCAGGGCGACGCCGTAGTGGCCTTTCTGTCCGTGGTAGAACACGTTGTAGCCGAGCTTTGCCACCTCTTCGAGAGGGAACATGTCGTCGTGAACTTTGGTTTCCTGTAGGCCAATGACGTCAGGCTGATGCTTGTCGACGATGGCGGCCAGCTGATGCGGGCGCGCACGCAGGCCGTTGATATTAAAAGAGACAAATTTCATAGTCGCTGCCACTGTGCAAGGTGAATAGTGCAGGGATGTTAGCAGAAATTCGGCAGGCTGGCTGCCGGAAGGCATTTTATTGTCCGCCGCGCCGGGCGCAGGGCGGCGAATGGCCAAATCCTGCACCATTCTGGCGCGTCCCGCGCCAAAAAAGGGCGAATATCTACGATAAATTTCGTAGAGGATCACAAATACAGAATTATATCTTACTGATGAATAAAGTATCTGTTTTATTCACTGTTCATCGGCCTTTATCGGATTGTTATTCACTATTTATGCATTTAATGTGAATATTTCATTTTTGTAAGCTATTGATATTCCGCGATCTACCTCAGTTTATGCATTTTTTCCTCTGGCTGGCACGATGCGTGCAATCTACATTTACAGCGTAATCACTCATAATATTTAACATTATTCATACTTTTTATTTACCGGAAGAGGTCGATATGTCTCAGTCAATTACGCGCAGCAACTTTGATCAATGGATGATGCCGGTTTACGCGCCGGCGGCGTTTATTCCGGTACGCGGTGAGGGCTCACGCCTGTGGGATCAGCAGGGGAAAGAGTATATCGATTTTGCCGGCGGCATCGCGGTGAACGCGCTGGGGCACGCGCACCCTCGGCTGGTGAACGCGCTGACGGAGCAGGCCGGGAAGTTCTGGCATACCGGCAACGGCTACACCAACGAGCCGGCGCTGCGGCTGGCGAAACAGCTTATTGACGCCACCTTTGCCGATCGCGTCTTTTTCTGCAACTCCGGCGCCGAGGCCAACGAAGCGGCGCTGAAGCTGGCGCGCAAATACGCTCATGACCGCTACGGCAGCCAGAAAAGCGGCATCGTGGCGTTCAGGAATGCGTTCCACGGCCGGACGCTGTTTACCGTTTCTGCCGGCGGCCAGCCAGCCTATTCCGCAGACTTTGCGCCGCTGCCGCCGCAGATCCAGCACGCGGTATATAACGATCTGGACTCCGCCAGGGCGCTGATTGACGACAATACCTGTGCGGTTATCGTCGAGCCGATACAGGGTGAAGGCGGCGTGGTGCCGGCAGACCCGGCTTTCCTGCGCGGCCTGCGCGAGCTGTGCGACGCCCACAATGCGCTGCTGATTTTCGATGAGGTGCAAACCGGCGTCGGGCGCACCGGTGAGCTGTATGCCTACATGCACTACGGCGTGACGCCGGACGTGCTGTCGACCGCCAAGGCGCTGGGCGGCGGCTTCCCGATTGGCGCGCTGCTGGCCAGCGAAGAGTGCGCCAGCGTGATGACCGTGGGTACCCACGGCACGACCTACGGCGGCAACCCGCTGGCCTGCGCGGTCGCCGGCGAGGTGCTGTCGATTATCAATACGCCGGCGGTGCTGAACGGCGTTAAGCAGCGGCACCAGTGGTTCAGCGAGCGGCTGGAGGCGATTAACGCCCGCTATGGCCTGTTCAAAGAGACCCGCGGCCTCGGGCTGCTGATTGGCTGCGTGCTGAAGGATGAGTACGCCGGTAAGGCCAAAGCCATCAGCACCCAGGCGGCGGAGGATGGGCTGATGATCCTGATTGCCGGCGCGAACGTGGTGCGCTTCGCGCCGGCGCTAATAGTGAGTGAGGAAGAGGTGAACGCCGGTCTGGATCGCTTTGAGCTGGCCTGCCGTCACTTCCTCGCGGGAGCGTCATCATGATGGTTATCCGTCCGGTGGAACAGGGCGATCTGGCGGGGCTGCTGACGCTGGCGGGTGAAACCGGCGGCGGCCTGACCTCGCTGCCGGCCGACGCAGCGACGCTGGCGGCGCGGATCGAACGCTCGCAAAAGACCTGGCGCGGCGAGCTGCCGAAAGGCGAGCAGGGCTACGTCTTCGTCCTTGAAGATACGGCCAGCGGCGCGGTGGTGGGCATTTGCGCCGTCGAGGTGGCGGTAGGGCTGAACGATCCCTGGTACAACTACCGCGTCGGCACCCAGGTGCACGCCTCAAAAGAGCTGAACGTCTATAACGCGCTGCCGACTCTGTTTCTCAGCAATGACCACACCGGCAGCAGCGAGCTGTGCACGCTGTTTCTCGACCCGGCGTGGCGTAAAGAGGGCAACGGCTACCTGCTGTCGAAATCACGCTTTATGTTTATGGCCGCCTTCCGTGAGCGCTTTAATGAAAAAGTGGTCGCCGAGATGCGCGGCGTCATCGACGACAGCGGCTACTCGCCGTTCTGGGAAAGCCTGGGCAAACGCTTCTTTGCGATGGAGTTTTCCCGCGCTGACTATCTGTGCGGCACCGGGCAGAAGGCGTTTATTGCCGCGCTGATGCCGAAGCATCCGCTCTATATCGACTTTTTATCCGATGAAGCGCGGGCGGTCATTGGCGAAGTGCATCCGCAAACCGCTCCTGCGCGGGCGGTGCTGGAGAAGGAGGGATTCCGCTACCGCAACTATGTCGATATTTTTGACGGCGGCCCAACCCTGGAGTGCGATATCGACCGGGTGCGGGCGATTCGCAAAAGCCGGCTGGTCGCCGTGGCTGAAGGACAGCCGGCGCCGGGCGAGTGGCCGCTGTGCCTGGTCGCCAACGAGCAGTATCAGCAGTTTCGCGCGATGCTGGTGCAGGCCGACCCCGATACCGATCGTCTGCTGCTGAGCGCCCGCGAGCTGGATGCCCTCAAATGTCACCCCGGTGACCGTATCCGCATGGTGCGCCTGATCCCCGAGGAGAAAAAGTGATGAGTCTATGGATTAACGGCGACTGGCAAACCGGGCGCGGCCCGGCCCGCAGTAAAAGCAACCCGGTAAGCGCCGAGCCGCTGTGGCAGGGCAATGACGCCGACACCGGGCAGGTTGCGCAGGCGGTTGAGGCCGCCCGGCGCGCGTTTCCGGCGTGGGCCAAAGCGCCGCTTCGCGTGCGCCAGGCGATCGTCGAAAAGTTTGCCGCCCTGCTGGAGGCCAACAAAGCGCCGCTAACGGCCATCATTGCCGCCGAAACCGGCAAGCCGCGCTGGGAGGCGGCGACGGAAGTTGGCGCGATGATCAATAAAATTGCCATTTCGCTCAAGGCCTACCACAGCCGTACCGGCGAGGCGCAAACCGCCATGGGCGACGGGTCGGCGACGCTGCGCCATCGGCCGCACGGCGTGCTGGCAGTATTCGGTCCGTACAATTTCCCCGGCCATCTGCCAAACGGCCATATCGTACCGGCGCTGCTGGCGGGGAATACGGTGGTGTTTAAACCGAGCGAGCTGACGCCGCAGAGCGGCGAGGCGGTGGTGAAGCTGTGGGCCGAAGCGGGCCTGCCGCCGGGAGTGCTGAACCTGCTGCAGGGCGGGCGCGAAACCGGCGAGGCGCTGAGCGGCCAGCCCGATATTGACGGGCTGCTGTTCACCGGCAGTTCCGCTACCGGCTTTCAGCTGCATCGCCAGCTGGCCGGACAGCCGGAGAAGATCCTCGCGCTCGAAATGGGCGGCAACAATCCGCTGATCGTTGACGAGCCGCAGGATATTGATGCCGCCGTGCATTTGACCATCCAGTCGGCCTTTATTACCGCCGGGCAGCGCTGCACCTGCGCCCGCCGTCTGCTGGTGAAGCGCGGCGAGGCCGGAGATGCGTTCCTGGCGCGATTGGTGGCCGTTGCGCAGCGGCTCATTCCCGGCGCGTGGGACGCTGAGCCCCAGCCGTTCCTCGGCGGCTTAATCTCCCCGCAGGCGGCGCAGAAGGTCCATCAGGCCTGGCTGCAGCACGTCGCCAACGGCGGCAGAACGCTGCTGGAGCCGCGGCTGCTGGCGGCCGGAACCTCGCTGCTGACCCCGGGGATCGTCGAGCTGACCGATGTTGCCGGGGTGAAAGACGAAGAGGTCTTTGGCCCGCTGCTCTGCGTCTGGCGCTATGACGAATTTGAGCAGGCGATCGCGCTGGCCAACGCCACGCGTTTTGGGCTGTCGTGCGGGCTGATTTCTGCCGAGCGCGAGAAGTTTGACCAGCTGCTGCTGGAGGCGCGGGCCGGGATCGTGAACTGGAACAAACCGCTGACCGGCGCCGCCAGCACCGCACCCTTTGGCGGCATCGGCGCGTCCGGCAACCATCGTCCCGGCGCCTGGTACGCGGCGGATTATTGCGCCTGGCCGATGGCAAGCCTGGAGTCTCCGGAGCTGACGCTGCCGGAAACCCTCAGCCCGGGCCTCGACTTCCAGCAAGGAACGGCATGATGAACGCGTGGGAAGTGAATTTTGACGGGCTGCCTGGCCTGACGCACCACTACGCCGGGCTCTCATTTGGCAACGAGGCCTCGACGAAGCATCGCTATCGGGTATCGAACCCGCAGCTGGCGGCGAAGCAGGGGCTAAAAAAAATGAAGGCGCTGGCGGACGCGGGCTATCAGCAGGCGGTGATCCCGCCGCAGGAGCGGCCAAACGTCGCGCTTTTGCGCCAGCTTGGTTTTACCGGCAGCGATGCGCAGGTGGTGGAGCGCGTCGCGCGGCAGGCGCCGGATCTGCTGTCCGCGGCCAGCTCCGCTTCTTCAATGTGGGTGGCCAACGCCGCGACGGTGTCGCCTTCTGCCGATTCGCTGGATGGCAGGGTGCATCTGACCGTCGCCAATCTGAACGACAAATTCCACCGCGCCAGCGAGGCGCCGACCACCGAGGCGCTGTTGCGCGCCATTTTGCCGGATGAGCGGCGGTTTGCCGTACATCCGGCGCTTCCGCAGGTGGCGCTGTTTGGCGATGAAGGCGCGGCGAACCATAACCGCCTCGGCGGCGAGTACGGCGCGCCCGGCCTGCAGCTGTTTGTCTATGGCCGCGAGCAGGGAGGCGACGGCCTGCCCACGCGCTATCCGGCGCGCCAGGCGCTGGAGGCCAGCCAGGCCGTCGCGCGGCTCAATCAGGTTAACCCCCGGCAGATCGTCTTCGCCCGGCAGAACCCGGCGGTTATCGATAAAGGCGTTTTTCATAACGATGTCATTGCGGTGAGCAATCAGCAGGTGCTGTTTTGCCATGAAGAAGCGTTTGTCGATCAGCCGCAGCTGCTGCATCGGCTGGCCGGACAGGTGGCCGGATTTACGCCGGTGGTGGTGCCGACCAGCGCGGTGACGGTTGAAGAGGCGGTGGCGACCTACCTGTTTAACAGCCAGCTGCTGAGTAAACCCGGCGGCGCGATGCGGCTTATTTTGCCCCAGGAGGCGCAGGAGCACGCCGGCGTCTGGCGCTATCTGAACCGGCTGCTGGAGCAGGACAACCCCATCGATGAGCTGCAGGTCTACGATCTGCGCGAGAGCATGGCCAACGGCGGCGGCCCGGCCTGCCTGCGTCTGCGGGTGGTGCTAACGGAAGAGGAGCTGCGGGCGGTCAACCCGGCGGTGCTGATGAACGATCGCCTGTTCATCGCCCTTAACGATTGGGTCGAGCGCTACTACCGCGATCGTCTGACGCAGGCGGATCTGGCTGACCCGCAGCTGCTGAGCGAAGGACGCGAGGCCCTTGACCGGCTGACGCAGATTATGCAGCTCGGTTCCGTTTACCCGTTCCAGCAATAGAGGTGGCGCAGTGGACGACTTTCTGGCATTAACCCTCGCGGGGCGTTTGCCCCATCATTTTCACGGTGAAACGGCGCACTTCCGCTGGCACTGGCTGGACCACGGCGTGCTTCAGCTCACGCCGCATGCGCGCTGCGAGCGGGCGCTGGTGCTCTCTTCCGGACTTCACGGTAATGAAACCGCGCCGGTAGAGATGACCGACATCCTGCTGCGGCAGCTGTTCAGCGGCGAGCTGCCGCTGCGCTGGCGGCTGCTGGTGGTGTTGGGTAATCCTCCGGCGCTGCGGGCCGACAGGCGCTATCTCGATAGCGACATCAACCGCATGTTTAGCGGACGCTGGCAGAGCTTCCCCGCCAGCGATGAAACGAGGCGGGCGCGGCGGCTGGAAACGGTGCTGACGCGGTTTTATGCCGACGCCAGCGGCGCGCGCTGGCATCTCGATCTGCATACCGCCATCCGCGGATCGCATCACGTTCGTTTTGGGGTGCTTCCGGCGCGACCGGCGCCGTGGGATGACGCCTTCCTTAGCTGGCTGGGCGCAGCGGGGCTGGAGGCGCTGGTCTTTCATCAGCAGCCGGCGGGCACGTTTACCCACTTCAGCAGCGACCGCTTTACGGCGCTCGCCTGTACCCTTGAGCTGGGCAAGGCGCTGCCGTTTGGCACGAACGATCTGACGCAGTTTGCCGTGACCCAGCGCGCGCTGATGCGTTTACTGGTCGGCGACCTGGCGGTAGAAGAGGGGCACGAAGCGCTGCGCTATCGGGTGGTACAGCAGATCACCCGCGCCAGCGAATGTTTTCAGCTGCATATGTCGGCGCAGACGCTTAACTTTACGCCGTTTAGCGCCGGGACGCTGCTGGCGGAGGACGGTGAGACTCGCTACGTGGTGGAAAAGGCCGAGGAGTACGTGCTGTTCCCGAACCCTTCGGTCGCGCTGGGCCTGCGCGCCGGGCTGATGCTGGAGCGGCTGCCCTGAACATAAATACGCCCGCTGCCTGACCGCGGCGGCGTAAATTCTCACCGTCGGTCGTCTTGTATAATCTTATTTTTTCGTGCTCTGACGTTTGATTACAGATTATTCCTGGCTAACCGCTTTGTTTTTAATCTCTGCTGCTTTATAATCTCCACGATTTCTTTATAAAACAGCTTCTTAATTATTTTTCGTTGCAATTATCTCCTCATTTTCCTTATTTTCTCCACAATTGGTGAGAAAATGTTTTTTACACTTTCATTGTTTTACGCTTGCTCTGACTAATTGACGATAAACGTCGTAAAGTTTATCTCGTCAACACGGCATCAGGCCGTAAGAATAACTTAAAGTAAGGACTGAATATGAAGAAGATTACTGCTCTGTTTGTTGCCTCTACTCTGGCCCTGGGTGCCGCTAACCTTGCTCACGCTGCGGACACCACCGCGGCCCCGACCGACAGCAAACCTATGATGCACCATAAAGGTATGCCTGGCGGCCAGCACGATATGATGTTTAAAGGTCTGAACCTAACCGATGCGCAGAAACAGCAGATCCGCGACATCATGAAGAGCCAGCGCGAAAATATGAAACGTCCGTCTCTCGACGAGCGCCGCGCGATGCATGCGCTGATTGCCAGCGATACCTTCGATAAGGCGAAAGCGGAAGCGCAAATCGACAAGATGGAAGCGCAGCATAAAGATATGGCGCTCTCTCGTATCGAAACCCAGAACAAGATTTACAACATTCTGACGCCGGAACAGAAAAAACAGTTCAATGCTAATTTTGAGAAGCATCTGACAGATCGTAAAGCGCCGGAAGGTAAAATGCCTCCATCTGCTGAGTAATTCAGCCCGCGGAATGAAGACCGCCGGTTCTGCCCAACATACGCCGTCAGGCTTTGGGCAGGACCGGCGGTTTTTTCGTTTGTTAGAGCCCTGGCTGGAGAGGGTGGAGCGTAAAATCGCCGCGCAGCAGCGGCTTGCAGAGAATTTTGTAGCCGTCATGATCGAAGCCCGCCGGCAGCTGCGTCAGCGTTTGCGCCTGCGCTAGCGTCTCGACCGCCCCCAACCACAGCCAGTTATGAATCACATGATAGCGGGTCATATCGGGCCCTTTCTCTTCCAGCGCGACCGGGCCCGGCCAGGGCCAGCACACCAGCCGCATCTGCGCCATACTGGCGTGCAGCCGCGTGTTGTGGGCTTCAACGCTCTCTTTACCGCAGCAGGCGCCGGCACAGCGCCCCAGCGCGGAACGAAAGCAGGCCCGGCCGCGGCTGAGCGGTTCCAACCCCAATAGCCCGTAGCACAGCCGGTGTTCATCGGCGAGGCTGGTCAGCGCCTGCAGGGCCGCGCGGCGGTTGGCGAACAGGCCGTAAAGATGCTCCTGGCGGGAAAAGTCCAGCTCACGGGCATACGCCACCTGCGGGCGGGCGTCGCTCAGCAGCAGCGAGCAGAGCTGTTTCGTGCGCCGTAGCCGCTTGTTGAACAGCGGCTGCTGCTGCTTAATCAGCTGCGCTTCGAGCAGCAGCGCGCCGAGTTCGCCCGCGGTACGATGCCAGCTAATGCGCCGAGCCTGGCGCAGCATGGCGGCTTCGTCCGGGGTGCGCAGATGCGACAGCACCCGGCTGCGAATGTTGACGCTTTTACCGATATAGAGCGGCAGGGTGTCGCTTTCGCCGTGAAACAGATAGACGCCCGGCAGGCTGGGCAAAGACGCCAGCCAGGGACGCAGATGTTCGGGATATGCATAAATTGCCGCCGCTTCAAACTCCAGACGCGGGGCGGATTGCCTTCTGACCACAATGGCTCCTGATGCTGTTTATTTAACCAGTATAGCAGCCAGGGGAGAGGGCGAAAAGGACAAAAAATAACCCCGGCCGGCGCCGGGGCGATGGGGCAGGACTATCTCTTCCAGAAGTCGTCGAAGACGGTAATCGGCGTCCGACGCTTGTGTTCCGTTTTCAGGTACCAGCCTTCGATAATTTTGGCCGTCTTCTCGTCGAGGGTTTTGCCTTCCAGATAGTCGTCAATATTATCGTAGGTGACGCCCAGCGCGGCTTCATCCGGCAGGGACGGGCGATCGTCTTCCAGATCGGCGGTCGGCAGCTTCTTGTACAGATGCTCCGGGCAGCCCAGGCGCGCCAGCAGCTGTTTACCCTGACGCTTGTTGAGGCGGAAAATCGGGTTGATATCGGTGCCGCCGTCGCCGTATTTGGTAAAGAATCCGGTGATTGCTTCCGCCGCATGGTCGGTGCCGACCACCACGCCGTGAGTCATGCCGGCGATGCTGTACTGCGCCTTCATGCGCTCGCGCGCTTTTTCATTGCCGCGAACAAAGTCGCTGAGCTCAATCCCGGCTTCCCGCAGCGCCTGCTCGCTGGCCAGCACCGCGCCCTTAATATTGACCGTCAGCACGCGATCCGGCTGGATGAAGGCGATGGCATCCTGGCAATCCTGCTCATCCGCCTGCACGCCGTAAGGCAGGCGCACGGCGATAAACTGGCGGCTATCGTCACCCTCTGCCCGCAGCTCATTAATAGCCTGCTGGCACAGTTTACCGGTCAGGGTTGAATCCTGGCCGCCGCTGATGCCCAGAACCAGCGCCTTAATAAAGGGATAGGTCTGCAAATAGGACTTCAAAAAATCTACGCTGCGGCGGATCTCACCGTCTGTATCGATCTGGGGACTGGCACCCAGCGCCTGAATAATTTCTTGTTGTAGCGTCATCGCGCCCTCCGGAAAGTGAATCTGTTTGGCAACCAGCATGGCTTAAAGCTACCTCTTTGCCGTTGAAACGACAAGGATCGTCGTTTTGAGTGCTGCAAAAGAAGGCAATCAATGACATACGATTTTTTTATGGTACGCGCGGCGGCCGGCTGACGGCACGCTGCGGCGGGCTAATCCGGCATATCGCACTGAAATTTCGCTTAAATCGACCTTCGGCTTGAAAAATAACGATATTTATTCCAGGCTTATTCACACGCCAAATAAAAGAGGACGGAATATGAATAAGAATTTAGCAGGACTTATGGGCGCAGCGGCAGTACTGACCATGCTGGCTGGTTGTACAGCCTACGATCGTACTGCAGACCAGTTCACACAGCCGGTTGTTAAAGATGTCAAAAAAGGGATGTCGCGCTCCCAGGTACTGCAGGTGGCGGGCAAACCGTCATCTGAGGTGACGATGATCCACGCCCGCGGCACCTGCCAGACCTACATCCTGGGTCAACGGGATGGTAAAATGGAAACCTATTTTGTGGCGCTTGACGAGACCGGTCACGTCATGAACTCCGGCTACCAGACCTGCTCGGAGTACGATACGGACCCGCGCAACAGCAAGTAGTACGTGATACTGAGCTCTACGAATGCCCGACCCCTGGTCGGGCTTTTTTATGCGTGCTGATGCTTATTTAATTGCGCGAATTATTTGAGGGAAATGTGAAGGTAGTCAAAACGCGAGGTCAATGAGAGACAATTTTGTTTAACCAGGAATTATCCAGGTGCCAGGGGATGCCGTATACTCAATGCATAAACAATATCAATTGAACAGTGTCAGGCCTTACCCGGTTCTTCGGCATAATATTCTGCCAGGAGGCCGCCAGGTTCTACAAATTGAGGAAGCGTTCATGGAAAAGAAACATATCTATTTGTTCTGCTCGGCTGGAATGTCCACTTCGCTGCTGGTATCCAAAATGCGTGCCCAAGCTGAAAAATATGAGGTGCCGGTCATTATTGAAGCATTTCCTGAGACCCTCGCCGGGGAAAAGGGGCCGGAAGCCGACGTGATTTTATTAGGCCCACAGATTGCATATATGCTTCCCGAGATTCAGCGGCTGCTGTCCAATAAGCCGGTGGAAGTGATCGACTCTGCGCTGTACGGCAAGGTTGATGGTTTAGGTGTTCTGAAAGCGGCCGTTGCGGCCATTAAGAAAGCTGCTGCACAATAATTTAATTTTAAAACTCACTTTTCGGGTAACGGGTAAAGTCAATTTCGCTTTCATGAAATATGTACACTGCCGGCTAACCGAATATTAAAGAGTTTATTTCCCGTCAAAGAGTAATTTCATCATTATGCCGTAATTGCACGGTTACGGCTTTTAAAGGGTATTGACTATGAGTAAAGTGATTGACTCGCTTGAAAAGGTACTCCTTCCTTTTGCTGTTAAAATAGGAAAGCAACCGCATATTAATGCGATTAAAAACGGCTTTATTAAATTAATGCCGCTGACCCTCGCCGGGGCCATGTTCGTATTAATTAACAACGTATTTCTTAGCTTTGGTGAAGGCTCGTTCTTCTATTCAATGGGGATCCGCCTGGATGCCTCAACCATTGAAACCTTAAACAGCTTTAAGGCTATCGGCGGTAACGTTTATAACGGTACGCTCGGCATTATGTCGCTGATGGCGCCGTTCTTCATCGGCGCGGCGCTGGCGGAAGAGCGCAAGGTCGACCCGATGGCCGCCGGGCTGTTAGCCGTCGCGGCATTTATGACCGTCACCCCCTATAGCGTCGGCGACGCCTACGCCGTGGGCGCCAACTGGCTGGGCGGGCAAAACATTATATCGGGGATGATTATTGGTCTGGTGGTGGCGGAGCTGTTCACCTTCGTTATTCGCCGCAACTGGGTCATTACCCTGCCGGAGAGCGTGCCGTCATCGGTATCGCGTTCCTTCTCGGCGCTGATCCCGGGCTTCCTGATCCTGTCGATCTTCGGCATCGTCTCCTGGCTGCTGGCCTCGTATGGCAGCAACTTCCACCAGATTATTATGGACTCCATCTCCACGCCGCTGGCGGCGATGGGTAGCGTTGTCGGCTGGGCGTACGTTATTTTCAACTCCCTGCTGTGGTTCTTTGGCGTACACGGTTCGCTGGCGCTGACCGCGCTGGATAACGGCATCATGACCCCATGGGCGTTGGAAAACATCGCGCTGTATAACCAGTATGGCTCCGTTGAAGCGGCCATTGAGGCGGGCAAACAGTTCCACTTCTGGGCCAAGCCGATGCTCGACTCCTACATCCTGCTGGGCGGTTCCGGTGCGACTCTGGGTCTGATTATCGCCATCTTTATCGGCTCACGCCGCGCTGACCATCGTCAGGTTGCTAAGCTGGCGCTGCCGTCAGGCATCTTCCAGATTAACGAACCGATCCTGTTCGGCCTGCCGATTATCATGAACCCGGTGATGTTTATCCCGTTCGTGCTGGTGCAGCCGATTCTGGCAGCCATCACCCTGGCGGCCTACAGCATGGGGATTATTCCACCGGTGACCAACCTGGCTCCGTGGACCATGCCGACCGGCCTCGGCGCCTTCTTTAACAGTAACGGCAGCGTCGCTGCTCTGCTGGTGGCGCTGTTCAACCTGGGTATCTCGACCCTGGTCTACCTGCCGTTTGTCGCGATTTCTAATAAAGCGCAAAGCACCATCGAGCAGGAAGAGAGTGAAGAAGATATCGCTAACGCACTGAAATTCTGATGTCGAGCGGTACGGGAGGCTTCCCGTACCGCCTGAGAAATGAGGGAATATTATGTTTGATCTGGACCATATTGAAGCAACAGAGATGCCTGAGAATGACCTCGAAGAGGTGGTGATGGGGCTGATTATCAACTCCGGACAGGCACGCAGCCTGGCCTATGCCGCGCTGAAGCAGGCGAAACAGGGCGACTTCGCCGCCGCGAAAGCGATGATGGAGCAGTCGCGGATGGCGCTGAGCGAAGCCCACCGCGTACAGACTCAGCTGATTGAGAGCGATGAGGGCGAAGGAAAAATGAAGGTCAGCCTGGTGCTGGTTCATGCGCAGGATCATCTGATGACCTCAATGCTGGCCCGCGAACTGGTTGCCGAATTGATTGAACTCCATGAGAAGGTACAATAGGCCATCTACACGATGAGGCAGCCAAAGATGATGACCACAGAAATTAGTACCGCCCGCGAACAGCAGCTCTTCAACGGCAATAATTTTCATGTGGTTATCTATAACAAGACCGAGAGCGTGAGCGGGCTTCACCAGCATGACTATTACGAATACACCATCGTTTTAACCGGGCGCTATTATCAGGAGATTAACGGCAAACGGGTGCTGCTGGAGCGCGGGGATTTTGTCTTCATCCCAATGGGGTCGCACCATCAAAGCTTTTACGAGTTTGGCGCGACGCGCATTCTTAACGTCGGCATCAGCCGCAGTTTCTTTGAGAAACACTATCTGCCGCTGCTGCCGTTTGGTCTGGTTGCTTCTCAGGTCTACGCGGTCAAAAGCACCTTTCTCAGCTACATCGAATCGGTGATTGCTTCGCTGAACTTTCGCGAAACTGAATTTGACGAATTTATTGAGCTGGTCTCGTTTTATACCATTAACCGTTTACGGCACTACCGCGAGGAGCCGGTGCAGGATGTTATTCCGCAGTGGCTAAAAAATACCGTCGAGGATATGCACGATAAACATAAATTTGGCGAAGGGGCGCTTGAACAGATGGTTGAGCTCTCCGGGAAAACTCAGGAATATTTAACCCGAGCGACCCAACGCTATTATGGTAAAACGCCGATGCAGATTATTAATGACATTCGCATCAACTTCGCTAAGAAACAGCTGGAAATTACCAACTACTCGGTAACCGATATTGCTTACGAATCAGGATACAGCAGCCCCAGTTTGTTTATTAAAACATTCAAAAAGCTGACCTCATTTACGCCAAGCAATTATCGTAAAAAGCTTACCATCCTTAATTAACCGGAGCGGAACCTTCCGCGCTGGAAAATATTCAAGTTAACTCTCCGTATTGATACGGCGAGTGGGCTACGCGCAATTCGTGGCGCCACAAGGGAGAATATGATGAGCCAGAAATTAAAAATCGTTACTATCGGCGGCGGCAGCAGCTATACCCCTGAACTCCTCGAAGGATTTCTCAAGCGTTATCACGAGCTGCCGGTTACGGAGCTGTGGCTGGTGGACGTGGCGGAAGGGCAGGAGAAGCTCGATATTATCTACGCTCTCTGCGAGCGGATGGTCGAAAAAGCCGGCGTTCCGCTGAAAGTCTACAAAACCCTGGATCGCCGCGCGGCGCTGGAAGGCGCGGACTTCGTCACCACTCAGCTGCGCGTTGGCCAGCTGAAGGCGCGTGAGAAAGACGAGAGTATCCCGCTTAGCCACGGCTATCTTGGCCAGGAAACGAACGGCGCCGGCGGCCTGTTCAAAGGCCTGCGCACCATTCCGGTGATTTTTGATATCGTTAAAGATGTGCAGGAGATCTGCCCGGACGCGTGGGTGATTAACTTTACCAACCCGGCGGGAATGGTGACCGAAGCCGTGTATCGCCACACGGGCTTCCGGCGCTTTATCGGCGTGTGCAACATTCCGATCGGCATGAAAATGTTTATCACCGACGTGCTGCGCCTGAGCCCGAGCGATGAGCTGAATATCGACCTGTTTGGCCTCAACCACCTCGTGTTTGTCCGCGACGTGCTGGTGAACGGCGTATCGCGCTTTGACGAACTGCTGGACGGCGTCGCCTCCGGCAGCCTGAGCGCCAACTCGGTGAAAAACATCTTCGACTTGCCGTTCAGCGAAGGGCTGATCCGCTCCCTGCGCCTGATCCCGTGCTCCTATCTGCTGTACTACTTCAAGCCAAAAGAGATGCTGGCGATTGAAATGGGCGAGTACTATAAGGGCGGCGCGCGCGCTCAGGTGGTGCAGAAGGTGGAAAAACAGCTCTTCGAGCTGTATAAAAACCCGGATCTCAACGTTAAGCCGAAGGAGCTGGAGCTGCGCGGCGGAGCCTATTACTCCGACGCGGCCTGCGAAGTGATCAACGCTATCTACAACGATAAGCAGACCGAGCACTACGTGAATATCCCGCACAATGGGCACATCGATAATATTCCGGCCGACTGGGCGGTGGAGATGACCTGTACGCTCGGCCGCGATGGGGCGAAGCCGACGCCGCGCATCACCCATTTCGATGAGAAAGTCCAGGGGCTTATTTACACCATCAAGGGCTTTGAAGTGGCGGCGAGCCAGGCGGCGATAAGCGGTGAGCTGAACGATGTTCTGCTGGCGCTCAATCTGAGCCCGCTGATTCACTCCGACCGCGATGCCGAAATGCTGGCGCGTGAAATGATCCTCGCGCATGAAAAGTGGCTGCCCAACTTTGCGGCGACGATTGCGAAACTGAAACAGTAACGGGAGCGGCTGATGGAACGCGTGTTAATCGTTAATGCCGATGATTTTGGCCTCAGCAAGGGGCAGAACTACGGCATTATTGAAGCCTGCAAAAACGGGCTGGTGACCTCCACCACGGCGCTGGTTAACGGTGCGGCGATCGGCCACGCGGCCCAGCTCAGCCGCTGCGTGCCCGAGCTGGGCGTCGGGATGCACTTTGTCCTGACGCTGGGCGAGCCGCTCTCCGCGATGCCGGGTCTCGTCCGTGAAGGGCGTCTGGGGAAGTGGATCTGGCAGATGGCGGAAGAGGGTAGCCTGCCGCTGGATGAGATCGCGCACGAGCTGGAGTGCCAGTATCGCCGGTTTATCGAGCTGTTTGGCTGTGAACCGACGCATATTGACAGCCATCACCATGTGCATATGATCGCGCCGGTGTACCCCATCGTGGCGGCGTTTGCCCGCGAGAAGGGCGTGGCGCTGCGTATTGACCGCCAGCTGGCGCAGCGCGACGGCCTGGATCAGGATGCGGCGCGCAGCAGCGAGGGTTTTGCCAGCGAGTTCTACGGGGAGGCGATTTCTGAAGCGCTGTTGCTGCAGATCCTGGATGATTCAATCCAGCGGGAAGAGGCGTCGCTGGAGGTGATGTGCCATCCGGCGTTTATTGACCACGCCATCATGAGCAGCGCCTACTGCCACCCGCGGCTGGCGGAGCTGGAGGTGCTGACCTCCGAGGCGCTGAAATATGCGGTTGCCGAACGCGGCTATCGTCTCGGTACCTACCGCGACGTCTAAACAATGGGTTTGCCGGTGATAAGGGCCCGACGGCGGTGACGCCGCCGGGCCTTTTACTATGCCGGGATCGTCGCCGTTTTCCCGCTTCTGGACCACACCCGATGCGCCTTCATCAGGGTTAACAGATTATCCATCGCCGGTGAGTCGACGGCGTCGGTCTCGACAATCCCTTCTTCGCCCTGGCTGGCAACCTGAAGCAGCGACTTGAACTGTCGCGCATCGCCGGCCAGTAGAATGGGCTTCAGGTGTTTGTAGGCCTCCAGCAGATAGTACTGCGCGTCGCCGCTGGCGCTGAGGCTGGCCGCGTTGCCGCCGGGAACAATCACCGCATCCACCGTTAGCGAAGGCGAGCCGGCATAGGTTCCGGCAACGGGTAGCAGGGTCCCGTCATCGGCGCTGACTTCCCCCATCCGTGAGAAAAGTAGCTTAGCATGGACGCCTTTCGCCTGCAGGGCCTGTAGGAGAGTGAGTATTTCCTGGGCAAGCGGACGGTCGTTGAGCAATACCGCCACCACGCGGCCTTTGATCTCCCCGTCGGGAATGGCGTACAGGCTCAGAGAAGGATCTTTTTTCAGGCCGTTGACGTCCGCCGGCGGCGTGATGGCGCGCTGGGCGTCGCTAAGCGCAATACCGAGATTTTTCCCTACCGCCTCGGCCAGCCGGATATCGATATGGGCCAGCTGATCGACCATCCGCTCACGGATCCAGGTTCTGACCACCTTACTCAGCTCAAAGCTGAAGCCGTCGATAATGTGCTGCTGCTCAAACGGGGTCTGGCTGCGCCAGAAGAGCAGCGGATGCGAATAGTATTCGCCGAAGGAGCGGCTGCGCTGGCGAATTTTTTCGCCATCCACGCGCTCGGCGTAGGATTCAAAGCCGCCGCGCCGGGGAGCGGGTGGCGTTTCGCGCGGCCAGTTATCGCCGATCGAATTTGGCTCATAGTTGGCGGGATTGGTGTCGATATCCATCCGGTGCATGCCATCCCGCTGGAAGTTGTGGTACGGGCAGGTGGGCTTGTTGATCGGGATTTCATGGAAATTGGGCCCGCCAAGGCGGCTAATTTGCGTGTCGGTATAGGAGAACAGCCGCCCCTGCAGGAGCGGGTCGTTGCTGAAATCGATCCCCGGCACAATATGGCCTGGATGGAACGCCGCCTGTTCGTTTTCGGCAAAGAAGTTATCCGGGTTGCGGTTGAGGACCATTTTGCCCACCCGCTGCACCGGCACCAGCGCCTCGGGGATCAGCTTGGTTGGGTCCAGCAGATCGAAGTCGAAGGCAAACTCATCCTCTTCGGGGATCAGCTGCAGGCCGAGCTCATACTCGGGAAAGTCACCGGCTTCAATGGCTTCCCACAGATCGCGGCGGTGGAAGTCGGGATCGCGCCCGGTCAGCTTTTGCGACTCGTCCCAAATCAGCGAGGCTTTGCCCGCCACCGGCTTCCAGTGGAAACGGACGAAGGTGGCCTTACCCTGGGCGTTTATCAGGCGGAAGGTATGGATCCCAAAGCCCTCCATCGTCCGGTAGCTGCGCGGCAGCCCGCGATCGGACATCGCCCACATGACGTTATGCAGCGTTTCGGGCTGCAGGGAGACGTAGTCCCAGAAGGTGTCGTGAGCGCTTTGCCCCTGCGGCATGGCGCAGTGCGGTTCGGGCTTCACGGCGTGGACGAAGTCAGGAAATTTCAGCGCGTCCTGGATAAAGAAGATCGGCGTATTGTTGCCCACGAGGTCGAAAATCCCCTCGTCGGTATAGAACTTGGTGGCGAATCCGCGGATATCGCGCACCGTATCGGCGGAGCCGGCGCCGCCCTGCACGGTAGAGAAGCGGACAAATACCGGCGTTTTCTTTGCCGGGTCGGCGAGAAAATCGGCTTTGGTGACGTCGCTCAGGCTGCGATAGGCCTGAAAATAGCCGTGTGCGGCCGAACCGCGGGCGTGGACGATCCTCTCCGGTATGCGTTCGTGGTCAAAGTGGGTAATTTTTTCGCGCAGGATAAAATCTTCCAGCAGCGTCGGGCCGCGGTTTCCCGCGCGCAGGGAGTTCTGATCGTCGGCGATGCGGACGCCCTGGTTGGTGGTGAGCGGGAAATTTTCCCCGCCTTTACGCTGGCTCTGCAGGGCGTCAAGCTTGTCGCTGTGCGTATCGGGCGCTTTCAGGCTGCCGGGGGCGGTTGGCTCTTCGCCAGGGGCGGTGGGGTGCGGGGTTGGCCGCCACTGCTGGTCATCAGGGGCCAGCGAGTCAAGACCGGGTTTCGCTTCGCGGTCATCGTCTACAGACGGTAGGGGGTACTGCGGGTTATGGTGTTTATCAGACATTGCTCGTCTCCTGTTTCCATTACTGAAAATGGTCGTTGCTGAACCAAAACCCTTCTAACTATAGAACATTACGGCCATCGTGCCTTGCTGGAGCAAAACGAGCGGCAAGAGGGGGGCGACGCAAAGGGGGATTTTCGGCTATGATGGCGGTTCTGTTCCCGCTTTGTTTAGTGAATCCATGAGCTATGAAAACACTTCGCCAACAAAATCGCCCTGTCATTAGCTACGTGCCTCGAGCGGAGCCAGCGCCGCCGGAACACGCCGTCAAAATGGACGGTTTTCGCGATGTGTGGCTGCTGCGGGGGAAGTACGTTGCCTTTATTTTGCTCGGAGAGCATTTTCGTCGTTCTCCGCCGTTTAGCGTGCCGGAATCGGCTCAGCGCTGGGCGATGCAAACCCGGCAGGAAAACGAACTGGCTCCCTGAGCGCAGAATTGAGCAATAAAAAAACCGCAGGTAGCGCGCGCTATCTGCGGTTTTTTTTATCCCGGCCTGAGGCTAGCGATGCGCCAGTTCGGCGTTGTCTTCGCTCTCAAGAATGGTTTTATCGGTCTGACGCAGCCACTGGCTGGTCAGGGTCCCGGCGGTCATTGAGCCGTTGACGTTCAGCGCGGTGCGGCCCATATCGATCAGCGGTTCAACCGAAATTAACAGCGCGACCAGCGTTACCGGCAGGCCCATCGCCGGCAGGACGATCAGCGCGGCGAAGGTTGCGCCACCGCCAACGCCGGCGACACCGGCGGAGCTCACGGTCACAATGCCGACGAGGGTGGCAATCCACAGCGGATCGAGCGGGTTGATCCCGACGGTGGGGGCGACCATCACCGCCAGCATGGCCGGATAGAGGCCGGCACAGCCGTTCTGACCAATCGTGGCGCCAAAGGAGGCGGAGAAGCTGGCGATAGATTCCGGGACGCCCAGACGACGGGTCTGCGCTTCCACGTTCAGCGGAATAGACGCGGCGCTGGAGCGGCTGGTGAAGGCAAAGGTCAGCACCGGCCACACTTTACGGAAGTATTTCAGCGGGCTCACGCCGTTCACCGCCAGCAGCAGCCCGTGGACCACGAACATGATGCCAAGGCCGAGGTAGGAGGCGACAACGAAGCTGCCGAGCTTGATGATGTCCTGCAGGTTGGAGCCCGCCACGACTTTGGTCATCAGCGCCAGTACGCCGTACGGCGTCAGCTGCATCACCAGGCGCACCAGCTTCATCACCCAGGCCTGCAGGGTATCGATGGCGGTCAGAACGCGCTGGCCTTTGGCGACGTCATCCTTCAGCAGCTTCAGAGAAGCGACGCCGAGGAAGGCGGCAAAGATAACGATACTGATGATGGAGGTCGGGTTAGCGCCCGTCAGGTCGGCAAACGGGTTCTTCGGCACGAAGGAAAGGATCAGCTGCGGAACGCTGAGGTCCGCGACCTTACCGACGTAGTTGCTCTGAATAGCGTTCAGGCGGGCGGTTTCCGCGCTCCCCTGTACCAGTCCTTCGGCGGTCAGGCCAAACAGGTTGGTCACCAGCACGCCCACCAGGGCAGCAATAAGGGTGGTGAACAGCAGGGTGCCAATGCTCAGGAAGCTGATTTTACCCA
The DNA here is from genome assembly GCF_006539725.1 of Klebsiella terrigena. Taxonomy (GTDB): domain Bacteria; phylum Pseudomonadota; class Gammaproteobacteria; order Enterobacterales; family Enterobacteriaceae; genus Klebsiella; species Klebsiella terrigena. The sequence continues at coordinate 434,369 of NZ_BJNO01000002.1, forward strand.
GCTGCGAAGCGTTGTGCAGGCGCGCGACGGCGCTCAGAATAGACGCGAACACCAGCGGCATGACGATCATCTGCAGCAGCTGTACGTAGCCGTTGCCAACGATATTGAACCATTGAATGGAATCTTTCAGTACCTGGCTGTCGGAGCCGTAAATCAGCTGTAGCGCAAGACCGAATACCACGCCAATGACCAGACCGACCAGTACTTTTTTGGCAAGGCTCCACTGTTTGTGGCGGGTTTGGGCCAGCGCAAACAGCAAAATCGCGAACACGATAACGTTCGCTATAAGTGGAAAGTTCATCCCCGTTCTCCTGATATCTTTTTATTACCTGGGCTGGCCTGTGGACCAGCTCTTATGGCGCAAGGTTAGCAGAAGCGGAATTCATTCCTTATATTCAAATGGAATTGATTATAACTAATTTGATATTTCGTTTATTTATCGCCCGGTCTGCTGACTAATAAAGCGATTGAAGGTTATCTGCAGCGTATTAATCATGCCGGACGACCAGCGAACGGCGCTATTATCGGCGAAAGTCTGCGGCATCCACACCGCGTAGACAAACAGCGCCATGCACAGTGCGCGCTCCAGCTGGTTGCCCTTGCGCGGCGCCAGGATGGGCAGGCGAAAACGCCAGCGGCAGGGCCACAGCAGCGGCACCCCGGCGGGGGTCAGCATATCGGCAAGAATATGGCTGAGGTAGCCGAGCACCAGCCCCTGCAGCGCGTCGGCGGGCACAAACCAGCTTTCCGGGACTTTCAGATAGAACAGGGTGATCGCCGCGAATACCGCCAGCAGGCTGTGGGTGAATCCCCGATGGCCAAACGCGCGCGCCACCGGCCTGGAGACCCAGCTCAGCCGCTGGCCGAGAAATGATTTAGGGTGATCGATATCGGGCAGCAGGCAGGTCAGTACCGCGGACGGGACGATATGCCACCAGTCGCCCTGTGCCAGCACGGGCGTGAGTTCCGCATTTTTAGCAAATACCGCACAGGCGATAGAAAAGAAGAGATGGCCTTCCGCCGTCATGATAAAAACCCTAAACTGTCAATTCATACAGTATAGGGTTTTTATACAGTGTGTGAAAGAGGTGACGGTGTAACTCTTTGTCACAAAATTGTCAGCGTGCCAGCCACCCGCCGTCCACCGCCAGGGTGTAGCCGTTCACGTAATCCGCCGCGGCGGAGGCGAGGAACACCACCGGTCCCTGCAAATCGTCCGGTCGCCCCCAGCGCCCGGCGGGGATGCGGTCGAGAATCTCTTTACTGCGCTCGCTATCGTCACGCAGCTGCCGGGTATTATTGGTCGCCATATAGCCCGGCGCGATAGCGTTAACGTTAATTCTATGTTCCGCCCATTCGTTGGCCATCAGGCGGGTCAGGCCGAGCACGCCGCTCTTTGAGGCGGTATAGGAGGGGACGCGAATTCCGCCCTGGAAGGAGAGCATCGAGGCGATGTTAACGATCTTGCCGCCGCCGCCCTGCTGAATAAACTGCCGGGCGACCGCCTGGGATAAAAAGAACACCGACTTCAGGTTGAGGTTCATGACATTATCCCAGTCGCGCTCGCTAAACTCGAGCGCGTCGGCGCGACGAATTGTTCCGGCATTGTTGACCAGGATATCTATCCGCCCCATGGCGGCAACGGCTGTCGCCACGATTTGGCGGATCTCGTCCTGGCGGCTGAGATCCGCCTGAATCGCGCTGAAGCGGCGGCCCAGCGCCCGGACTTTTTCTGCGGTTTCGTGCGGGACCTTACGGTTGACGCTGACGATATCGCACCCGGCTTCGGCAAGCCCGACGGCCATTCCCTGACCCAGTCCAGTGTCACATCCCGTCACGATCGCGACCTTACCCGTAAGATCGAAGGCGTTAAGTCCCATATGTCCCTCCGTATGCTGATGTATGCGTGAGTACACGCCGTTACAGCCAGCATAGAGGCACCTGCGGGAAAATACAATTAAAAATGAAACGGTGTTTTATTTTATGTGATGAGGCAGCCGCTGCTCCCTCATCACGCCGGCATGTTAGCCGCGCAGGTCGCTGACGCTAAGCGCCGCCAGCGTCGTTAGCTGAACGTCGGCGAGGGCAAAGCGACGGTCGTGGCTATGCTCCTCGGCGGGAATCACGATTGAGCGCATGCGCGCTGCTTTACAGGCGATCATGCCGTTAATCGAGTCCTCCAGCGCCACGCAGTGCATCGGGTCGACGCCGAGCTTTGCCGCGCAGTCGAGATAGACCTGCGGATGCGGTTTGCTGTAGGTCAGCAGTTCGGCGGAGGCCAGGGCGTCAAACTGGTCGCGCAGCTCAAACATGGTGAGCACTTTTTCCAGCATCCGCAGCGGCGAGGCGGAGGCGAGGCCGATCTTCAGCCCCTGGGCCTTGCACAGCGCCACGGCTTCGCGCACGCCCGGCAGCAGCGGGCGCGAGGCTTCCACCAGCTCAATGGCCCGGCTGATGATACGCGCGGTGACGTCGGCGCGATCCGGCCCGGTCCACGGCTGCTGTGCAAACCACAGGTCCACCACTAAATCGATGCGTAACCCGAGAATATCGGGCAGTTCGCCGCGACGGCTGGTATCTACCCCGAGGCTGGCTATCACCTCCAGCTCCGCCTGATCCCATAGCGGCTCAGAATCAATCAGTAATCCATCCATATCGAAGATTGCGGCATGAATTTGGCGCCTGGCTGACATATGTCCCTCTCCTGTAGCGTAAGTCGATAACCAATTTGCGTTCATGGTATATCATACCGCGCTTTATTGGGCGAAATTCGCCAGTGAAGGTAGACTTAGAACCTGACCGGTTGGTTCTTGGCAGTGAAGGCGTCTTAAACAAGGGGAACCCATGACGTATCAACAAGCTGGACGCATTGCAGTACTTAAACGTATTTTGGGGTGGGTCATCTTTATTCCGGCGATACTATCGACGCTGATTTCCGTACTGAAGTTTATGTATGAGCACAGCGAGAAGAAGCCGGGTATTGACGCGGTGATGATGGATTTTGCGCACGTCATGATTGAAATGATGCGTTTTAATACGCCGTTTCTTAACTTTTTCTGGTACAACTCGCCGCTGCCGGACTTTAAGCACGGCCTCAACGTTGGCTTCTGGATAATCTATATTCTGGTCTTTGTTGGGATGGCGCTGCAGGCATCCGGCGCGCGCATGAGCCGCCAGGCGAAGTTCCTTCGTGAAGGGGTTGAGGATCAGCTGATTCTGGAACAGGCCAAAGGTGCGGAAGGTCTGACGCGGGAGCAAATCGCCGAACGTATCGTGGTGCCGCGCCACACCATCCTGGTGCAGTATTTCCCGCTGTACGTTCTGCCGGTGGTGATCATTATTATCGGCTACTTCTGCTTTTCTCTGCTCGGCTTCCTGTAAGCGATAAATTGCCCGGCACGCCGGGCAATGTGTCACTCGCCGGGAATGGCGCGCGGTTTGCCCTGGTTATCCACCGCCACGTAAATAAATAGCGCTTCCGTTGCCTTGTAGCGCTGGCCAATAGGCTCAGATGAGACCTTTTTCACCCACACTTCGATATTAATGGTGATAGAAGTATTGCCGCGTTTTACGCAGCGAGCGTAGCAGCACACCACGTCGCCGACGGCCACCGGGCGCAAAAAGGTCATGCCGTCCACGCGGACGGTAACCACGCGGCCGTGGGCAATCTCTTTGGCCATAATCGCGCCGCCGATATCCATCTGCGACATCAGCCAGCCGCCAAAAATATCGCCATTCGCATTGGTATCTGCCGGCATTGCCAGGGTGCGTAAAACCATTTCGCCCTTCGGGACGAGATCCGTTGTTGTCATTCTGTACTCTGTCAGGGTCAATGAAGATTTGGCGCGATGCTACTATGAAAACCGCCGCGTGAGAATAGCCGTTGCTGCTCTGGCCGTTAGCCAGCGCCGGGCCGGCTAAAAAATTAAGGGGTATGGAAAATGTATGGCGGCTAAATCATACTCACTTCCTCTGTATAAGTTGAGGACGCGGGCATGAACGACGATTTCCAGGCGATAAAAGATGAATTCGAGAAGCACGGGGAAGAGGCCGGGGAAGGGATCGCCCAGGCAATGTACGTGGCCTTATCGCAGCGCCTGGCGCCTTACTTCTTTAACCTGGATGACATCAATAAGCGCAGATTTCTCATCAAGTTAGATGAGGGAGAAAAAGAGATCGGCACGCGGCAGAAGTATGACTGGTTTGCCGCCCTCAGCAGGAGCAAACCCTAGGCCGGATATTGCCGCAAACCCTGCGCTGCGGCGAAAAAAAAGCACGCTTTGCGTTTTTTGAATCCGCAGGCGTGCTTTTTAGCGTTAAACACGCAATCAGCGCGACGGGCCTTTATCGATTACTTGTCATCCTGCGGCATATGGCGGTAGATATAGACGCCGCTCAGCAGGGTGAAGACCAGGGTCAGGGCGGTCAGGCCAAAGACCTTGAAGTTGACCCAAATATTCTGCGGCAGCCAGAATGCAATGTAGATATTCGCCAGCCCGCAGAGGATGAAAAACACCGCCCAGGCGAGGTTTAAACGTGACCACACGTGCTGCGGCAGCGTCAGCTCTTTGCCGAGCATGCGCTGAATCAGCGGCTTTTTCATGACCCACTGGCTGAACAGCAGGGCGCCGGCGAACAGCACGTAGATAACGGTCACCTTCCATTTAATAAACTCGTCGTTATGGAAGAAGATCGTCAGGCCGCCAAAAACGGCGACCAGCACGAAGGTGATCAGCGCCATTTTCTCAATTTTGCGATAGCGCACCCAGGTGTAGATCAGCACCACCGCGGTGGCGACAATCAGCGCCGTGGTGGCGGCGTAGATATCGTAGAGCTTATAGAATGCGAAGAAGACGACCAGCGGTAAAAAATCCAGAAACTGCTTCATGCATAGGTTCCGTAGTTCAGAGCGGGTCGGGAGGTTTCCCGACCCTGGTTAAATTTAGTTGCGGATAAGCATATACAGGCGGAATAAATAGATCAGCAACAGTGCGGAAATCAGGTTGCTGATGGTATTGATAACCACCGCGCCGACGTTTGGCGTCAGCACTGCAAAGCTGGAAGCCAGCAGCAGCAGCGCGGTTTTGGCCAGCAGCCAGCCGAGCACCGCCGGCGCCACCAGGCGCATATTTGCCCACGCCAGGCGGATGCTGCCGCGCATAGCGCTGAGGATCCCCAGCTTATCCTGCACCAGCATAATCGGGGCAAAGGCCAGCACGATGGCTAACAGCACGCCCGGCACCAGCACCAGCATCATCCCGATCTGCACCAGGAAGGTGGTGAACAGGATCAGCAGCAGCAGCTTTGGCAGAACCGGCGCCGCGGCGCCAATCGCGCGCAGAGCGCTGACGCGCTGCCCGGCAGAGACCAGCTGAATCATCAGCAGCACGCCGCCTGCAAGGATGGCGTTACCCACCAGTCCGGAGAAGGTTGAGGCCGCAGAGGCGCGCAGCAGAACCTGCTGCTGCTCCGGCGTCATGTTCTGTACCAGCTCAAACAAGCCTGCGCTACCCGCCAGATTATCGCCTTCGCTCAGAATCGAGAGCTGCTCTTCGCTGGGTGAAAACGCGTGACCAAGGACTACCGTTATTAGCGCGCACAACAACGCAACCAGCAAAATGGTAATGAACTGATTACGAAAAAAATTTCCCGTGTCACGGTAGACGGACTTCGCCGTGATAGACATGCACTCTCCTTGAGTATTGCAGGTGTTAACTAGCCGGCGATTGTACCGCAAATCGCTTCAGCGTAGCAGCCTCTGCTCACGCCAGGCTAAGTATATCTTTGTAAAGAGGAGTGAGCGCCGTATCCCGCTGAGTATGGCTTTTGCCGCGGGCGCTGTCGCCGTAAAAGCGGGGCGCCGGTGCGTCGGCGACGAAATATGGCGAAAATTGATCTGCTTAATCATTCGCTTATTGCATCCTGCTGTAAAAATTAATCTGGATCAACAAATGTTAAAACTAATGATTTTGTGTGATCTATGTTGGATCAAACCTAACTCATTGTGGGTATATTCTCCGCGCTGAATAACCATAATGAGGAAGTGGATATGAAGAAGTTAGCAGCGGTAGGATTAATTTTGAGTACGCTTTCCGGGGGCGTCTGGGCGCACGAAGCCGGAGAGTTTTTCATTCGCGCAGGTTCGGCCACCGTGCGTCCGACGGAAGGTTCTGACAACGTGTTAAATAGTCTGGGCAGCTTTAACGTCAGCAATAACACGCAGCTGGGATTAACCTTCACCTATATGGCGACGGATAATATCGGCATCGAGCTGCTGGCGGCCACGCCGTTCCGCCATAAGGTCGGCACCGGCCCGACGGGCACTATCGCCACGGTACACCAGCTGCCGCCAACCCTGATGGCGCAGTGGTATTTTGGCGATGCGCAAAGCAAGGTGCGCCCTTATATCGGCGCCGGTATTAACTACACCACCTTCTTTAACGAAGACTTTAACGACACCGGCAAAGACGCCGGGCTCTCCGATCTGAGCCTCAAGGATTCGTGGGGCGCCGCCGGGCAGGTAGGTCTGGACTATCTGATTAACCGCGACTGGCTGCTCAATA